>JAUSFE010000127.1 GCA_030649945.1 Dehalococcoidia bacterium
CGACACCCGAAGCTCGTAGGCCCGCTGCCGGGCGACTGGGGCTCGATCGACGCGGAGGTCGCCCTGCGCCCGGCCCGGGCCTCGCTCGGGGGCTCGGTGCACTTCCCGTCCCCCTACATCCAGCCCCACGCTGTCCGCGCGCTGGCCCGGCTCAGCCGGGCGGGCCAGGCGCACTGCCACGATGGGGTCCGTCTCCCGCACTACTGCGCGCGTCTTGTCGATCTCTTCGAGGCCGAGTACGGGGCGGCGCTGGTCGCCGGCGTCACGCCCGAGCAGTATGTCCCTGAGAAGGAGTTCGGCCCGGTTGCGGTCGGGGACGCCGCGGTTTGGGCGGGGGCGGCCACGGGATGATGCGCGGCGCGGTATGTTGCAGGGAGGTGCGGCATGAGTGAATTTCGGGTAGCTATCACCATCGTGGGGGCATCGGTTTGCCTATTTATCCTGGTGGTGGGCGGCCTTACTTTTGGTGGTTACCTAATAGGGAAGAACATCACCTGCCCGGCCTTCGGCCAGGCGACGGAGCGGCCCCATCGGTACAGCCTCTGGGCCGGGGGCTGCTTTGTGCAGACCGCGGCGGGTCAGTGGGTCAGGTCTGGAAACTATTGGAACGCCATCCCTGGGGGGACAGGACCTCGTGCGCCTACTCGGTAGTAAACCCCTCCTGCTCGGCATGAACAATCCGCTCTCCGACGACCCGGAGTACGACCTCTACCCGTACCCGGCGGGCTGCACCGGCTGGCGCCTGTGGAAGATGCTGCCGGAGGGCACCTCGCGCCAGCAGTACCTGGAGGCGTTCGACCGCCGCAACCTGCTGCGCGCGCGAGAGTGGGACCTGAAGAAGGCGAGGGAGGCCGCGGAGGCCCTGCTGCCGGAGCTGGACGGGCGGCTGGTCGTCGTCCTGGGGACGGGGGTGCGCGCCGCGCTGGGGCTCCCGGGGTCTGAGCCACTGGAAATGCTCAAGACCTTCGCCTCGGTCGGTCGGCGAAAGGTCACGTTCGACTGGATCCCATTCCCGCATCCCTCCGGTCGCAACCATTGGTTCAACCGGCCCGCGAACAGGGCGCGCGCTGCGGAGGTGCTCCGACGGCTCATGGATGGGAAATCTGCGACTGAGGAAGATTTTAGTCTCAGTGGGGGGTTGTAGTGCTTTTGGTTCTGGAGCCTCCTGCGCAGTACGTGCACCCGTTCCCGGGTACAGTGATTGAGCGGGTCTTGTCGGTAGCTGAAGCACGCAAGCTCTGCGGGGGTAAGGGTGCCTGGGCGGACGCGTGTGCGTGGCGCACCAAAGGGGTTTGCTACATCGTGATCCCAAAGGATGGTCCGGTCAGAGATCTAGCAGCATACCGCAGACACGAACTCGCACATTGTAATGGCTGGAGGCACTGAATTCTATGATCGCCTGCTACGACCTCGCGCGCTGCCCGCCTACGTACGACGTGGTGGCGTTCCTGGCGCTCCTCGAGATCGAGAGGCTGCGCCTCGGGGAGGAGCACGTAGACCTCCACATCCTGCCCGGCCCGGCGGGCGGGTTCAGGGCCGACTCGCACTGGCCGCGCACGATTGAGGAGCGAGTGCACCTGCGGGAGAACGTCCTGGTGCCGCTGTGCCGCCTGCTGCCGTCGGTGCGGTCGGTGGAGGTGCGGTTGGATAGGAAAGTAGACGGTTGGGGTAAGGGTGAGTACCTCGTCGGGCTGCCCGCCATCTTGAGGGCGCTGCGTGGGGGCTCGCGGCCCCTGCGCGGCGAACGTCTGCTAAAACATGAGCTCGACTCGAGGCTCCTCACGTTCACGCTGCGCGAGGCCGAGCACCACTCGCTGCGCAACAGCCGCACGGCGGAGTGGCAGGACGCGGCGAGCGTCCTGGGTATGCGGGGGCGGGGGGATGTGATTATCCTCAGGGACCATCGTGTAGAGCCGATTGAGCTCGCGGCGCGGGCGGCGCTGTACACGCGTGCCGCGCTCAACATCGGCATCTCCAACGGTCCGATGTGGATGGCCATCTTCATGGACGCGCCCGTGCTGATGCTGCGGCCGACCACCAACGCGGCCTCCGGCTGCTACGACGACCGGTTCTACGCCCGGTGCGGGCTGCCGCGCGGGTCCCAGCTCCCGACCAGCCCCCCGCACCAGCGGCTGGTGTGGGAGGAAGACACCCGCGAGAATATCGTGCGGGGGGTCGAAGAGATGCTGGTGTGCGCGTCCTAGTCTGCGGTGGGCGCGATTTTGATGATGCCCTGACGCTCGGGTCCTGGCTCGGCGGCGTGCACAAGGATCATGGCATTACATTGCTGATTGAGGGGGGCGCCCGGGGCGCGGACCGCATGGCGCGCGGGTTTGCCAAGTGGAAGGGCATCCCGGTGCGAACATTCGAGGCTGACTGGGCGAAGCATGGGCGGTCAGCTGGGCCGATCCGCAATCGGCAGATGCTCGTCGAGGGCGGGCCGGACCTGGTGGTGGCGTTTGAGGGCGGCCGTGGTACGGCGAATATGGTGGAGCAGGCCAGGCGCGCTGGAGTCCAGGTCTTGCTGGCGACAAAGATTACGGAGCCGCATTGATCAACGCCATCGTGATCGGCCGCGCGGCCGGCGTGTGGGAGGAGGTCGCCGCGCTGCAGGCGATGGCGAAGTTCGACGCCACGGTGGTCGTCAACCGGGCGGCGGTTGACTACCCGGGTAAAGTGGACCACTGGGTCTCGTATCACGCCGGGCTGCTCGCCCACTGGGCCGAGCTCCGGCGGGCGCGCGGCCTCCCCGACGCGGCCAACTACTGGGCCACCACGTACCGCGGCCGGCGCGTCGGGGGGGAGCCCGCCTTCCCGCCCCTGCGGCGCATGAGATGCGATGGAGGCTCGTCCGGGCTCGTTGGGGTGCTGGTGGCCCTAGACGGGGACGGGGCGGGGGCGGACCGGGTCGCGCTCGCCGGCATCCCCATGGACCCCGCGCGGGGGCACTACGACGCCGCCGGGGAGTGGAAGGAGGCCCTGGTGTACCGGGGGGCGTGGGTGAGGGTGGCGGGGCGCATGGCGGGCAGGGTGCGCAGCATGTCGGGCTGGACGATGGAGTTTCTGGGCGGGCAGCCCCCGACCCGGGAGTGGCTCCTGGGGGGCGCTGAGGTGCAGGATGCGGTCGACCACCACTAAGGGCCCCCGCCCATCCAAGTTCCCATCCAGGAACCACAGGGTGCTGGCGATCGGCCCCGTGGCACCTGCTTCTCCTGCGGCACCTTCTTCTTTTGTGGCTGTCGGCGCGCGCCCGACGGTGCTGGCACCCCCGCCCCCGCCCCCGCCGCCGGCCGCGGTCAGGAGGCGGAGCGGGGCCCCACCCAAGCTCCGGTCCACGTGGCTGATTTCTGTCCCGGTCTGGGGGGCCGCCTACCATCAGATATTCGCCGACTGCGCCGCGCCGGCCCTGCGCGCCGCGCTGCGGGCGGTCGGCGGCCCGGTGCGGTTCCTGGTGCACA
>JAUSFE010000131.1 GCA_030649945.1 Dehalococcoidia bacterium
GACGGAGCGCGGTGGAGGAGGTTGCTCAGGATATCCGTGTCCAGGAGGTACATCAGGCCCCGAGGGATACCGGCCGGCCGGTATCCCTGGCGCGTTCGGAATAGATGTCGGCGACGAGCGCGTCCAGGTCCCGGTCATCGACCTCGCGCCAGGCGCCGACGATGGCGAGGGCGCCCTGTGGCCGTGCCGAGGCAGCGCGCCCCTGTTCCAGCCGCTCCAGATCGTCCACGCTCACCAGGGCGGCCAGGGGCTTGCCCCAACGCTCGATGACGTAGTGCTCGCCGCCGTAGGCGACCTGAGCCATCAGGTCCGAGAGGTGTGCCTTCGCCTGCGCTGCGCTGATTCTCTTGGTCATGCCTGTACCTCGTGGATTGGCCGAATTGGTCATCATGACCTATTGTACCATGAGGTTTCAGTCCGGACCGCCAGCCGCGCGCCGGGCCCGCAGCAGTATCACGGCAACGATAAGTGCCGAGACGAGCCAGAGGATGAGCATGACCGGAACCAATGCCGCCGCCACGAAGAAGACGGATATCGTGCATTCCCCATCCCCATACGACGTGCTATAGATCAACGTGGCGGCCTGAGGAATCGCGTAGCGAGCGGAGCCCATGAGACCGGCGACGATCGCAGCCCCCCTCACGCCGGGCGTACCAGAGGCAAGCCACAGGAGGGGCAGAAGGTCTGCCAGGCCGGGCAGGAGCGCAATCTCGAAGTGGCGAAGTTCCCACCAGGGCTCGTCGCCGGCACATTCGGGTATGGACCCGAGGATCAGAAGGCTGATGGGCAGCGTCAGCACCGGCGACACCGCCAGCACCAGATAGGGAAGAACCGGCCGGTCCCACCACCGCTGGCCCACTGTAGCTAACCCCCTTGCGGCTCGCTGTGGCGTAAATTCTGCCTGGCGGCCATTGCGCGTGGCCCTCAGGCGCCGTGAGCCGCAGAGCCCCCGCCACAGGCGGTCGCCTGATATCTGAAAACTGGCGCCCCCGGCAGGACTCGCCCAGACGGGCCCGTACGGGAACCCACAACCTCCATCATGGGGGCCTTGGGCTCACTGTCCACTATCCACTAATCACTGTCCACTAAATCTGGCGCCCCCGGCAGGGCTCGAACCCACAACCTCCTGGTCCGAAGCCAGGCGCTCTATCCAATTGAGCTACGGGGGCACCGATTCCGAGTATAACATTGCGGCCTGTGGCGCTTCCCCACCGCGTCCCCGGGATGCCGGCGGCTCCGCCAAGGCCGTCGCTGCGCCGGACGGACTTGGTTCCTGTCCCCTCCCCTCTCACGATGAGACGCTGGGGCGTCTGATTGACCCCGAGAGCGGGCGAGGGTAAGTTGCTATCAGGGCGACGCGTCGCCCTACCGTCAGCCAATCTCCCTCTAGCGCAGGGCCGGGTATTCCTATGACCACCGAGCAGGAAACCGCCACTCTGGCAAGGCGCCTGGAAGAGCTTCTCAGCCGCGACGACGTGCAGGGCGCCGTGGAGCTGCTGGACGCCACCCACCCGGCGGACCAGGCCGACCTCTTCCTACGCCTGGACGAGAGTGAGCGGCAGACCGTCCTCGCGCTCCTTTCGGCCAACGGCATCGCCGACCTCCTGGAGCATCTGGACGAGGACGTCCTGGGGGAGGTCGTCGAGCAGATGCCCCGGGCGACGCTGGCGCGGGTGCTGGACTACACGGAGATGGACATCGCGGTGGACATCCTGCGCCTGCTGCCGCCGTCGGAGGCCGTGCGCACGCTATCGCAGATGACGACGGCCGCTCAGGTGACGCCGCTCCTGGGCCACTCCGACGAGAGCGCCGGCGGCATCATGACGCGCGGCTACGTGGCCCTGCACAAGGAGATGACGGTGGGCGAGGCTGTGGCGTTCCTGCGCGCCACGCGGCCGCTGGCGGAAGAGGCGTACTACCTGTACGTGCTTGACGCGGGCAACCACCTGCAGGGGATCGTCAACCTGCGGCAGCTCGTCGTTTCCGACCCGAAAGACAAGATGCAAGACGTGATGACGCGCGACGTGGTCTCCGTGCGGCCGGACACGGACCAGGAGGAGGCCGCCCGCCTGCTCCAGCACTACCGCCTGCGGGCGATCCCGGTGGTGGACGACGCGGGCGTCCTGCGCGGCATCATCACCGCCGACGACATCATCGACGTCATCACCGAGGAGGCCACGGAGGACATGTTCCGCATGGCGGGGCTGCCCGGCGACGACAGCATCTTCGCGCCGGTGGCGGTGTCCGCCCGCAAGCGCATCCCGTGGCTGGTGGTGAACCTGCTCACGGCCTTCATGGCGGGCGGCATGGTGGCGATCTTTGAGGGGACCATCGCGAAGGCGGCGGCGCTGGCGGTCTTCATGCCCATCGTCGCCGGTCAGGGAGGCAACGCGGGAACACAGACGGTGACGATCGTGGTCCGCAGCATGGCCCTGGGCGAACTGGAACCGCGCGACGCGTGGCGGGTACTGCGCAAGGAGCTGGCGCTGGGCGTCATCCGCGGGGTGTTGTTCGGCGTCATGGTCGGCGTCGCCGCCATGGCGTGGAAGGGGCAGTGGGGCTGGGGTGTGGTGGTAGGCGTGGCGATGCTCCTGAACATGCTGGTCGCGGGCCTCATGGGGACGTTCATCCCGCTGGGGATGAAGGCCTTCCGCCTGGATCCGGCAGTGGCCTCGGGGGTGTTCCTGACCACGTTCACGGACGTGCTGGGGTTCCTGTTCCTGCTGGGGCTGGCGACGATACTGATCGGTCAGCTGACGTGAGGGGGAGAACCGAGGACACCAAGAACCAAGAACCGAGAACCCAGTGAACCGTCTCCAAGCTACCTCGACCGTATTCCGTGGTACGTCGAGCGCGGCGCCATCCCGTCTGTTGTCATCCTGAGCGCGACGACATCTGTCACGTGGCTCTGCGCAGCTTCGCGAAGGCCTGTCCTGAGCGTAGCCGAATGGAATCTGGGGTGGGGCAGACCTGCGAGCGAGGGACGATGGCGCGCCCGAACCCCTCGTGTACCGTCTCTCACTTCAAGGGTGCGCCGTGGCAAGGCTGTTCTTGAGACGCTACACTGGAACCTAGAACCGACAACCGGCGACCAAGGGCGTGCTGGTTCTAGGTTCCAGGTTCTGGCGCGGTGCGGGAGGAAGGGGTTTGGGGTGGACGATGGGATTTGAACCCACGATCTCCAGGGCCACAACCTGGCGTGTTAACCGCTACACTACGCCCACCGCACAGTCCGCCTGAGAGGGGACATCCTCAGGTTAGCATGGCAACCACGGGCGGGCAATCCGACCCTCGTGCCGCGGCCGCCCGCCGCCTGCTACAATGACGCCCGTGAACGTCCACCCGCTGCTGCCGGTCGCCTTCATATCCATGGCCACGGCCGTGTTCTTCCTGCTCACGGGTCAGCCGCTGGGCCTCAGCCTGGCGTCCGGCGCCACGGCTGCCGCGCTCCTGACGCTGGGCCTCCTGGGCTCCCGCTGAGGCCGGCCGGTCCCGGTCCTCCGGCGGCAGACAGGGGCGCATCATGGTGCGCCCCCTACACGCCCCACCCCGCCCCGCCCCGTGGGGGCAGGTCTCAGACCTGCCCCTACTCTCGGCGCATCATGACGCGCCCTGACTCCCGATGCGGGCGACCAGGCTGGCCACGGCTTTGGGGCCTCGTTCGCTTGGCACGGTGCCCTCCCGGTACAGCAGTTCGTCCGTCCCCGGGAAGAGCGTGCGCAGCTCGCCGGGCAGCAGCAGGTGATCGTCCCGGGTGGGACCCCAGCCGCAGGCGCGCTGCGCGGTGGTGAACGTTTCGAAGACGAGGATGCCGGCGGGCCGCAGCGCCGCCGCCAGCCGCGGGCAGAGGTCCCGCTGCAGGTAGTAGAAGACGAGGACGATGTCGAAGGCGCCGCCGGGAAGCGGGTAAGACTCCAGGTCCGCGCAGACGGCCTCGATGCTGACGCCCCGCCTGAGGCGGGCCTCGGTCCGGCAGCGCTCGACGGCGACGGGGGAGATATCGATGCCCGTCACCGTGTAGCCCTTTTCCGCCAGGAACAGCGCATTGCGCCCGGCGCCCATGGCGGCGTCCAGGACGTGTCCGCGCCGCGGCAGCAAGCCGATGTTCTCGACGAGGAACGGCGCGGGCCCCCGTTCGGGGACGGCTTCCTGCGTCCGGTAGCGGTCATCCCAGGAGGCGGCGGTATCCTCGCTCACGCCCCCAGCATACATCTGGCTGCGCGGGAGGCAGGCGTTTGTTACGATGGGTTGCGGCATGTCGCCAGACTTCGACGCGTACAAGATCCTGCAGGTAGACCCCGCCGCTGACCCGGAGGTCATTGAGGCCGCGTACCGCCGCCTGGCGCACAAGTATCACCCGGATGTTAACCGGGATGCGGACGCCGGGCAGCGCATGCGCGAGATCAACGCGGCCTACGCAGTGTTGAGCGATGCGGACGAACGCGGCGCCTACGACGCCCGGCGGGCGGCGGTGACGGCAGCGGTGGCGGTGGAGCCGGGCGCCAGGGCGGCGGCCGCCCCGGAGCAGCCGGCGGGGCGCCCGGCGCCCTGGGGCATCGCCGATATCCTGAAGGCGGTCGGACTGGTCGTCGCGGGAACGCTGGCCGTGGCGGTGCCGGCGGCGCTGATCGCGGACGCCGTCGCCGGCAGCGGGGAACTGGAGAAGGACCCGGCGGCGCTCTCGATTGTCCTTTCGGTGAGCCTGGGCCTGGAGCTGTTGCTGCTGTTCACCGCCCTTCACTTCAGCGTCCGCAAGTACCGTTTGCCGCTGCGGGCGCTGGGCTTGCGCCGGCCGGAGCGGGGCGGCTGGCTGTTCCCCATTGGCCTCATGATTACCGGCTTCGCCATCGTCTTCGCGTACTTCGGCGCGCTGGCGCTCTTCGGGGTGAAGCCGGATAAGGATGTGCCGGAGGAGGCGTTCCATCACCTTGTGCCCGCGAGCATCCTGGGCGTGCTCGCCCTGGGGTTTGCCCCGCTGATGGAGGAGGTCTTCTTTCGCGGGTTTGTCTTCGGCGGCCTGCGCGGGCGCTGGGGGATGTTGCCGGCGGCGCTGGCCAGCGGGCTGCTCTTCGGCCTGGCGCACCTGGGCAACCCCGGCTCACTCTACCTGATCATCCCCATTGGCCTGGTCGGCGCGCTGTTTGCCTGGGGGTACGCTTACTCGGGCTCGATCCTCGCCCCCATCGCCGCGCATTTCCTGTTCAACCTCGCGAGCTTCGGCGTGGGGTTCGCCACGTCGTGAGCGGCGCCGGACCGGCGGCGGCCGGCCGCATCGAGGCCACGTTCGCGCGGCTGAAGGCGGAGGGCCGCACCGGCTTCGTGGCCTTCCTGACGGTGGGCTACCCGGACGTGGAGGCCACGCTGCGCCTTGTCCCTGCCCTGGTGGAGGGCGGCGCGGACGTCATTGAGCTGGGCGTGCCGTTCTCCGACCCCCTGGCCGAGGGGCCGACGATCCAGGCGGCTTCCTTCCACGCATTGGAGAACGGTGTGACGCCGGCGGTCTGCCTGGAGGTGGTGTCGCGGCTGCGGGGCGGCGGTCTGCAGGCGCCGCTGATCCTGATGGGCTACTACAACCCCGTCCTGGCCTACGGCATCGAGCGTTTCGCCCGAGATGCGGCGGCCGCGGGCGCCGACGGGCTGATTGTGGTGGACCTGCCGCCGGAGGAATCCGGGCCCCTGCACGAGGCCTGCCTGGCGCGCAACCTGCGCCTGATCTACCTGCTGGCGCCGACGAGCACCGGCGAGCGGATCCGGGAAGTGGCGAGGCGGGCCTCCGGCTTCGTCTACTGCGTGAGCGTGACGGGCACGACGGGCGCGCGTGAGGAGCTGCCGCCGGGGCTGGACGCCTTTATCAAGCGTGTGCGGGGGTGCACCCCCTTGCCACTTGCCGTGGGATTTGGTATATCTACCCCTAAGCACTTCCGGGCCGTTGGGCAGATCGCGGACGCCGCGGTCATTGGGAGCGCGATCATCGACGAGATCAGCCGGGCTGGTCCGTCAGAACAAGCAGCGAGGTTACGCAAGTATGCGGAGGTGGTCACCGGCCGGCGGGGAGCAGCTACGTAAGGCCGCTCGGGTCCTTCAGATGAAGGACACCGTCGGCCGTGTCTATCGTGGCGGCTCCCGGGCCGGTATCTTTGGCTCGGGTTAGTCCCGCCGGTCCCAGCGGGCTCCCCCGCCGGAGCAGGGTTTCGGCATGCTAACGAGAGGCGTAAGGGGCGCCACCACCGTCGAGGCAAATAGCGCAGAGGCGATCCTCGACGCCACCAAAGAGCTCCTCGCTGCGATGGTGAAGGCAAACGAGCTGGACGTGGATTGCATTGCGTCCGCCTTCTTCACCGCCACGCCGGACCTGAACGCTGAATTCCCCGCCCTGGCCGCCAGGGAGATGGGCTGGAACCACGTGGCGCTGCTCTGCGGGCACGAGATGAACAAGCCGGGTTCGCTTCCCATGTGCCTGCGCATTCTGCTCCACGTGAACACAGACAAGCCCGCGCAGGAGATCAGGCACGTTTACCTGCGCGGCGCCCGCGTCCTCCGGCCGGACATGGAGAGCCAGATCAGCTAATACGGGCCTTCCCAAACGTCATTCTGAGAGAAGAGAAGAATCTGCAAGTGTCCCGGCCGGCCAGAGCGCAAGCGCAGGATATTTGCCGCGCTCAGGGTGACAGGGGAAATCGGGCTAACAGGTGAAGTTGGAAGAGGAGTTAACCATGATTGTCGTAATGAAGACCGGCGCTACGGAGGCACAGGTAGTGGCGGTGCAGAAGCACGTAAGAGAGCTTGGGTTCAAGGACCACCGTATCCACGGCGAAGAGCGTAACGTCGTCGCCGTCCTGGGGCACGTCTACCCGGAGCTGGTGGATGAGCTGGGGGTGCTGGACGGCGTCGATACCGTCGTCCGCATCAGCAAGCCGTTCAAGCTGGCCAGCCGCGAAGTCAACCCTTACGACACCGTCGTCAAGGTGGGGCCGCTGGCGATCGGCAACGGCACCGTCATCATCATGGGCGGTCCGTGCTCCGTGGACAGCGAGGAGAACGTGATGGAGACCGCGCGGGCGGTGAAGGCGGCCGGCGGGCACATCCTGCGCGGCGGCGCCTTCAAGCCGCGCAGCAGCCCGTACGCCTTCCGCGGCCACGGCGAGAAGGGGCTGCACATACTGGCGGCTGCGCGCGCGGAGACCGGGCTGCCGATCATCACGGAAGTGATGGACGCTCGGGACGTGGAGCTGGTCGCCGGCCTGGCGGACATCCTGCAGATCGGCGCGCGCAACATGCAGAACTTCTCGCTGCTGGACGAGGTGGGCCGTGCCGGCAAGCCCGTGATGCTCAAGCGGGGGCTGTCCGCCACGATTGAGGAGTGGCTGCTGGCCGCGGAGTACATTCTTTCGCACGGCAACCGCGACGTGATCCTCTGCGAGCGGGGCATCCGCACCTATGAGACGGCGACGCGCTTCACCTTCGACGTCAACGCCATCCCGCTGGTGAAGAGGCTTTCCCACCTGCCGGTGATCGGCGATCCCAGCCACGCGACGGGCAAGTGGTACCTGGTGGAGCCGGTGGGCCTGGCGGCCCTGGCCGCGGGCGCAGACGGGTTGCAGATAGAGGTGCATCCCAATCCGGACCACGCCCTCTCCGATGGGGCGCAGTCGCTGACGCCGGCGAATTTCGCGAAGCTGGTCCAGAAGGCCCGCGTGCTGGGGGCGGCGATGGGCCGGCCGGTGGCGCCGCCGATCGCTGAACTGGAGGCGGAATCGCGCCCGGCCCGCGCCCGCAAGGCGAGCTAGCGGGGCGCGGTACGGACATGGAACGTCGTAGGGGCAGGTCTGAGACCTGCCCCTACGCGTCCGAGTGGGCACAACCGGATGTTGGCCCGGTTAGGTCTGCCGAGGGAAGGCGGATGTAGGGGCGCGCCATGGTGCGCCTCTACGGGGACCGCCGCCGTCAGCGCAGGGATTGCGCGATGCGGACCGCCTCCTCGCGCTCGAGGACGCCCTCCAGGCGGAAGACCAGGCCATCGAGATCCCAGACCAGCGTGTGCTGCGCGGTGCGCCGCCGGGAGCCGGGTATCGGCCCGCCTTGCTCGTCCTGGTACTGCACCTCGTGCTCGCCCTCGATCCAGTAGGCCTCTCGCCCCAGGTCCGCCACCGGCTCAGCCGTCGCGGTCTCGCGCGGCAGCCCCTTGACCACGAGCCCGGTCACTTCGAAGAGCACGAACGGCGTACCGTCCGGGTGGCGGAAGAAGAGCGCTGCGGCCCGCACACTCCCGAAGTCCTGAAGGAGGACGCGCTCCGGCTGCGACGGCGCCGGGTACGCGGGCAGGAACAGGGGCCAGCCGAGGGCGCTCTCTGCCTGCTCGATGCTGACGGGCGTGCCGGTAATCTCGGCTGGCAGTCCAGAGATAGGTTCCTCGGTCTCGAAGATGTTGATTCTGTCCAGCAGGTCCGCCACGGCGTCGCGGGTGGGGGAGATGGAGGCGAGGAGGCTGGCCAGGAGGACGAACGCGAGGGCAGCGGCCGCGAGGGCGGGCGCCCAGGGGCGGGCGGGCCGCTGCCCGGGCTGGGGCCCGGCCAGGCGGCGGAGGACGGCCGGGGTAAGGGACGGCGCCGGCGGGTAGACGAGCGCCGCGGCCAGCAGCGAGAGGTCGTCTTCGAGGCGCTGAGTGTCCATCTGCATCAGCCTGTCTCCCCCAACTTCTGCGGGCACGTTCGCTCCACCACCCGGCGCAGGTTCACGAGGGCGCGGTGCAGGCGGGACTTGACGGTGCCCGGCGGGCAGCGCAGGTACTCTGCCAGCTCCTTCTCTGAGAGCGAGAGGAAGTAGCGCAGGTAGATGATGACGCGCTCCTGCTCCCGCAGGGCGGCGAGGGCCGCCGCCATCAGCCGGGCACGCTCGCGGTCCATCACGGTCTCGTCGATGCTGTAGCTCGCGGGCTGACGGCGGCCGAGCTTCTCGGCGGCGGCCGCCCTTCTGCTCCTGCCCTTCGCCATTGTCAGAGCCTGGTTCATCACGATCTTGAGGAGCCACGGCCGGAAGGCGGAGCCGGTGCGGAAGCGATGCAGGGCGCGATAGGCCTTGAGGAAGGCCTCCTGGGCCGCGTCCTCGGCCTCGGGGGCGTCGCGCAGCACCAGGAAGGCGGCGCGGAAGGCGGCCTCCTGGTAGCGGCGGACCAGCTCGCCGAAGGAGCCGGCATCGCCTTCCCCGGCCCGGGCGATCAACTCTGCGTCATCCAGAGCGGTGTCTCCTGCACTAACTACAGCGCCGGGAACCGATTGGTTCCGTAACGCTCGAAACTTGGAACTTGGAACTGGAATCCCCCGCCCCCAGGTCCTTGTTCCCACTTCCCAGGCCCCGTCCGCCTTATAATATCCCCCGCCATGACACGCCGCGCGGGTGCCGGGAAAAAGGAACAATCGTCTGCTCCTTTTAGCAGATCCTCTTGGCCCAGGACCTTTCGCATCGCTATAATGGGCGAAATGGTTCAGATCAAGGTCGAAGGCTTCGATGGGCCCCTCGATCTGCTGCTGGACCTGATCGAGCACAAGAAGCTCGACATAACCGCGCTCTCTCTCGCCGAGGTCGCAGACCAGTACTGGCGGGAGATCGACGGCGCCGAAGAGGGCCTGGACGCGGACACCCTGGCGGAATTCATCGCGGTGGGCTCGAAGCTGCTGTACGTGAAGTCGTGCGCGCTCTTGCCCAGCGCCGAGCCGCCCGCGGGAGATCTGCGAGAGCGCATCGATGAGGCGGCCGGCGAGCTAACGGACCTGCTGGAGGAGCACAAGCGCTTCAAGGATGCGGTGGACCTGTTCCGCCAGCTGGAGGAGGAGGGGCGGCGCACGTTCGCCCGGGCGGCGCCGGTAAAGAACGTCCTCCTGCCGCCGGGCCTGGAGGGCGTCACGCTGGACACGCTGCTGGCCGCCGTGAAGGAGGCGCTGGCCCGCCGGCCGCCGGAGGCAGAGGAGGCGGTCCTTCACGTTGAACCGGTCACGGTGAACGAGAAGATGGAGGAGATCACCAGGTCGCTCGCGAGGGGCAGGGGCCGGCTGCCGTTCCGCCCGCTGCTCGCGGGCTGCCAGACCAGGACCGAGATCGTGGTACTGTTCCTGGCGGTGCTGGAGCTCATCAAGTCCGGCCGCTTATGGGCCGACCAGCCGGAACCGTTCGGCGAGATCGAGCTGATGGAGGCGGCTGCGGAACCCGCCTGAGAGGCGGCGGGGGCTACGCTCGTATCGCGGTGTAGTCCGCCGCTCGCCCTACGAGTGCCTCAGGGCGAGCGGGACGGGGGTTGGCCCGAATCCGCAGCCAGCCAAAGAGCCCGCGACCCGCTCATGGTGAGGTACTCGTACCATGAGGCCCTCACCCGAAGGACCGAGCACTCCGCACTGGCGAAGCGCGGCCTCTTATGACGCTGCCTTGTAAACAACCTTGGTGGGAACTGCAGCTAGCGCCTGCCGCGGCGGCCGCCGCGGAAAGCGCCGCTTTTGCGGCCGGAGGAGTAGTCCTCCACGATGTCCATGGTGCGGCCGTTCACCTGCGTGCCGCGCAGGGCCTCCATGGCCCGTGTGGTAGCGTCATCGTCGGCCAGGTCCACGTAGGCGAAGCCCTTCACGCGGCCGCGGCGGTCGCTCACGATCTTGATGGATGAGATCTCGCCGAACGGCGAGAAGACCGTGCGCAGGTCAGCCTCCGTAGTCTCGTGGGCGAGGTTGCCGACGTAGAGCTTGCTCATCTACACCTCCTCTAGGCGGTCGCCCGCCGCCGCGACCAGCGCCGCCTGCCCCAACTGCTGCTCGCCTTCGGCGCCGCGGTGACCGGCGCCGCGTGGAGGGTCTCGCCGCTGGCGCTGACCCTGGGCAGTTTGACGCCCAGGCCGCGCTCTATGGCCTGCCACTTCGGCAGGTCCACGGCGCTTACCAGCGTGATGGCCTGGCCGGACTGGCCCATGCGCGCCGTTCGCCCCACGCGGTGCGTGAAGAGCTCGTGCGTCTCCGGCAGTTCGTAGTTAATGACGCGGCCGATGTGGAGGATGTCCAGGCCGCGGGCCGCGACGTTCGTGGCTACGAGAATCTGCACCTGGCCGGAGCGGAAGCGCTCCAGGGCGCGGTCGCGCTGCTCCTGGCTCAGGTTGCCCTGGAGGACGGATACCCTGAAGCCCATGGCTTCCAGGCGCCGGCCCAGGTTGCGCACGCCGTGCTTGGTGCGGCCGAAGACGAGGGTGGTCCCTTCCACCGTCTCGCGCAGCAGCCGCAAGAGCACCTGGAACTTGTCCTCGCGGTAGGCCTCGATGACCACGTGGTCTATGTCCGGCACCACGTCTTCTTCGTCTGACTGGAGGATTTCGGGGTCCGTGAGGTGTCTGGCGGCGATCTTCTCCACCCAGGGCGGCGTGGTCGCGGAGAAAAGGGCGGTCTGGCGGCTGCGAGGCGTCATCGCCAGGATGCGCTCGACGTCCGGGGCGAAACCGCGGTCCAGCATCTCGTCTGCCTCGTCGAGGATGAGGACGCGGACGCGGTCCAGGCGCAGGGTGCGGCGCTGCAGGTGGTCCAGGATGCGGCCGGGCGTGCCGACCACGATGTGTACGCCGCGGGCCAGGTCTTTCTCCTGCTGGCCGTAGCCAACGCCGCCGTAGAGAAGGGTGACGCGGACGCCGGAGCCTTCGGTAAGCAACTTCATGACGTCGCCCACCTGGCGGGCGAGCTCGCGCGTGGGGGTGAGGACAAGAGCCTGCACGTCGCGCTGCTGGTTGTCCATGCGCTCCATGATGGGCAGGCCGAAGGCCAGGGTCTTGCCGGAGCCGGTCTGCGCCTGGGCGATGACATCGCGGCCTTCCAGCATTAGCGGGAGGGCGCGGTCCTGAATGGAGGTGGGTGTGTGGATGTTCATTTTGGCTAGTGCCTGCTGGCTGGTGGAGCGCAGGCGGAAGTTATGGAAGGACGTCAAGACAAGGGTTCCTTTCGCGGGCGAAATGAGAGATGGTGGGTGGTGGTTGGGGACGCGGTGTAAGTACTAATGTTGAGTAAAGTATAAGCTATAGGGGCCGCGCGTGGCAACTTCGGGGCACTTGACCTGCGAGAGTTCGACTACAGGTTCAACTGCCGGAAGAATTCCGACGCGGAGCGGTTCGTCGCTTTACGGCGGAACGACCTCTTCGCGGGCCCAGCTGGCATCGATGAGCTCTGCGAGTGCCTGGGTGATGTCGACGCACCAACGGTCGTTCCAGCGATCCTCGAACCACGCCTGCAACTTCAGGCAGGCGTCATGATCCAGAACGTCGACGTTGAGTTCGCCCTGTTTCGATAGACCAGCGATGGTCAGGTTGCTGCTGCCAACGAAACCGATGATCGGGTTGTTCGGGTCGTCTCGGTACGCCAAGTAGAGTTTCGCGTGCAGCGCGTGTTTCAGGAAGAGCTTCACGACGACCTTGCCGTCGAGGAGTTGACGCCGGAGCCTCCTGAGGCCTGCCTCATCGTCGTTGCTTGGTGCGCCGATGGTGAGCTGCCTCCGGAACTCGTCGGCCAGCTTCTTCTTGAGGCGCAGCGCCTCCTGGTTGTCTATGCCGTTGCCGGATGCAGCGAGGCTGTACAGCGAGTGGAGCTCCTCATCGGGCGTCCGCTGCATCCCGATCAGAACACGGCACTGCTGACCTTCTCCACCAGCCCACTTGTCGACCTGATCCGCGAACCCGCCCCACCCGCGCAGGTTAAAGTATCCGACGCAGAAATCGGCGCAACGAGAGAGCTCCAGCGTCTGCTGAAGCGCCGGGAGGAGCCGTTGCTCGATGTTGTCAAAGATTCGCGGCCTGTATTTTGGCCCCGGACGCACTGACTACCAAGCACGGGCAAGAACTAAAGCTTATCGACAGGGGCACGGCGAAGCCCAGACGGGCAGTCGGCGCCCCTACGGCGGATGGGCGACGGGGCGTGGTGCGGGGGCGGACACGCGGGTCCGCCCCTACGTGGGTGGAACGAGACGGGCGTGGTGCGAGGGCGGAGACGGGGGTCCGCCCCTACGCGGGTGGACGACGGGGCGAGCGTTGGGTGGCTCCGCTCGTGGTTCGAGAGCCTCCATCCGGAGGCGGGCGAGCACCATGAGCGGGAAGGGGCGGCGTACGGCGCCAGGCTACAGGGGCAATGAGGGCGTCTGCATGAGACCGTAGGCGTACAGGTAGCGAGCGTAGTTCTCCAGCACACGCTCCACGTACGCCCGGGTCTCCGTAAAGTCAATGCTCTCCAGGAAGACATCCGGGTCGCCGCCGGCAGCGTCGTACCAGCGCCCCGCGTTGCCGGCGCCGCCGTTGTAAGCCGCCAGCGCCGCGGGCACGTCCCCGCCGAACCCCTCCAGCTGCGCGCCCAGGTAGTGCGCACCGAAGCGCAGGCTAACGTGGGGCCGCAGCAGGTCCGCGTTGCGGAACCCCGGCTCGTTCAACTGCCCCGCTATCTCCGCCGCCGTCCCCGGGATCACCTGCGTCAGGCCCGTGGCCGCGGCCGGCGAGACGGCGTCCGGGTCGTAGAGGCTCTCCTGGCGCACCAGCGCCAGCAGCAGCAGCGGCGAGACATGGCTGTCCGCGGCGAACTTCTGCACCAGCTCCAGGTACTCCAGCGGGTATGCCAGCGCCACCGCGGCCGGCGGAGCGTCCGCGCGCAGCAGGAGCAGCAGCCCACCCGCCCGCGCCGAGAGCGAGGCGAGGCCCTCCTCCGCAAGCGCGCGCGAAAGCCGGTACAGCAGCCACGGGTCACCCTCAGCCTGGGAGAGCAGCGCCTCCAGCTCTGCGGCCCCATCCTTCTCCAGCCCCGCGTACAGCAGCGCCAGGCCGCGCGTCCAGTAGCCGCCGGCGAACATGTCCCCGCGCGCGGCGACGTCTTCCGGCCCGGCCCACCCCGCGAGCCACTGCTCGACGGCGTTCCAGTCCGGGGCCGGCGGCTCAGGGTCGCCGGCGTCCGGAAATGCGGCCTGGCCGGATCGCATTGCAGCGGCGCGCAGCCCGTAGTAGTCCAGCGGCGCCTGCGCCATTGCCTGCGCCAGGTGCAGGCCGGCCGCGTCCTTCGGGTCCGGCAGCTGCTGCGCCGCCCGGGCCAGCCAGAAGTGCGCCTGCGCCCGGCCCTCCGCCTCCGGCGCCTCCGTCAGGTAACGCGCCCAGGCGTCGAACGCCTCCTGGAAGCGCCCCTGCCGGTAGCGCTGCAGCCCCGCCTTGAAGAGCCCCGACGCCGCGTATTGAGAGGACGGCGCCAGGTCCGCTATCTCCGCGTACGCCCCCGCCGCTGCCTCCAGCCGGCCCTCCGATTCGTGCAGCAGCGCGCGGTCCCACAGCACCTGGCCCAGGAACGGCGTATCGCCGCCCGGCTGCAGGAGGGCCACCCCCTGGTCGTACTCGGGCAGGGCGCCGGCGTAGTCGCCGCGGCGCTCCGCCAGGATCGCCAGGTAGTAATGGGCCTCGCCCGCATCCGCAGCAGACTGTTCGATCACGGTCTGGAACGCCGCCGCCGCCAGATCGTCCTCGTGCTGGCGGAAGAGCACCAGCGCCCGCTCCCGTGTGCTGAAGGCGAAGGCTACGTGCGGCCGGCCCAGCGCCTCCAGCGCCCGGTCGTGCCACGGGTACTGCTGCACCAGCTGCACCAGCGCCAGGCGCGAGCGTTCCGCCTCGCCGGAGCGATCGGCCAGCCCCGCGAGCTTCCAGAGGGCCTCCGCGCGGTCGGTCTCGCCGGCGGCGTCCGCGGCCAGCGCATCGTACGTGGCCATCGCCGCCGCGTCGTCGTGGTCCTGCTCTTGGTACGAAGCCAGCGCGAACCTCGCCTCCGCCTCCGTGGACGCGGGCAGCGCGGCCGCCAGCGCCCGGTCTATCTCCTCCGTGGCAGCGTCCGGGTGCCCCTCGCCCGCCGCCAGTTGCGCCAGCCGCAGGTGGGCGTAGGGCGCCGCTGGGCCGCCCGCGTCCAGGTACTGGCGCAGGTGCTCGCGCGCCTCGCCCGTCTTCCCCTGGGCCAGCTCCGCCATCCCTAGGAGCAGCAGTGCCGGCGGCCTCTGGGCGGGGGTTGGGCCGCTCTGCAAAAGCACTTTCAGGTTCTGTTCCGCCGCCTTGCTGTCGCCCCGTTTGTACTGCACCCTGGCCAGCCGCCACAACCCCTCCTGCCGCTGCTCCGGGCTGCCGCGCAGCACCGCGGCGGAGTAGATCGTGACCGCTTCTTCGAAGGAGCCGTCATGGTAGAGACGGTCGGCCTGTGCCATGTCAACAACGACGTCCGGCGGCGCCGGGGAGACGGCGGGCGAGACGAGGGTCTGCCGGGGCGCGCCGTCGCCGCAGGCCGCCGTGAGCGCCACCAGCGACAAGCCGGACAAGAGGACGCAGACCGGGCAGAGGCGGGTCAGGCGGCGCAGCAAACGGCGGGAACGCGTTGCTCTATTGCTCTCTTGCTCAATTGCTCCGGGGGGGCGGAACAGGGGGTTCGGTTTTCGTTGACACCCTTCTGAAGGCGATGCTACGCTAGCATCAAGCGCGGGTCAACGTCCCTTCTTTATCAGCCGGCCATGAACGTCTTACGCTGCACCGTCATTGATGATTCCGGCGGCGTGAGCTTCCTCACTCACGGCGATGCCCTTCCGGCGCTCGTCGCCGCCTGCGCCGCCAACCCCCGGACGCTCGCCCAGTTACTGGAACGCGCGGAGCCGTACTACCACAAGCTCTCAGACTACGTCTTCTCCGGCCTGGCCGTCTTTGACGAGCACAACACCCAGGGCCATTATGAGGCGGTCCACCGCGACCTCACCAGGGTTCCCAGGCACAAGCAGCCCATCTTCCGCATCGTCGATGACCTGACGCGCGAGGCGAGCCTGAGGCCGGTGAAGGCGGGCGCGGTGATCTTCAACCTGAGGGCGAAGCGCATCATCCAGATGGTCAACAGCTATCGGGAGATCCGCCGCACCGGACGCGGCCGCATCTTCGATGGCAGCGGCCCTACCGGCGCCGTCTTCAGCTACCGCCTGCCCCAGGAGTGGGCGCTGGTGCCCTGAGGGCGCGCCTGGAGAAACTTTTACGGAGTCGCGCGCGTTGTAGAGACGGAGGGGCTGTTCTGCATATCCGGCCGTCCGGCTTTTCGGGGCAGCCCTTTGCGTCTCTCGAACCGCCGGCCGCAAGCGTCCGAGCCCGCCTCAGGCGGGGATGCTCTGCGCGTCGGCCTGGAATAACGGATTTCTCGCGGCCCCGGGTCGCCTAACGGGAGGATTGGTTGAGCAGCGAGTTGCCGCCCTTTGAGCGGTCGCCCCGGCCTCCGCTGCCGGCGCGGCCGGCGGTGCGCAGGCACTTCAACCCCTGGCTCGTCTTCGGCATCCCGCTCTTCGCCCTGCTCTCCCTCTACGCCTCCCTTGTCGTCGTCAGCCAGGTGGTGGAGGCCCATCCCACCCTGTTCCCCGTCTGGGACAGCGTCTTCGGGAACGACTTGCTGGGCAACGGCTTCGTGAAGGAGCTGCCGGGCACCTTCCCCGGCAAGGACGCCGACCAGGTCTCCATCAACGACCGTATCAACATCCTCTTCCTGGGCCTGGACCGCCGCGTTGATGACCCGGTTAACACGCCCTCCCGCACGGACAGCGTCGTCGTCTTCACGCTGGACCCTTACACGGACACCGGCGGTGCCTTCTCCATCCCGCGCGACACGCTCGTGAAGATCCCCACGGTGGACGGCGGGTACATAGAGGACCGGGTCAACGTCGCCTATGAGTACGGTGATACCTGGAACTACCCCGGCGGCGGGCCGCGCCTGGCCATGGACACGATCGAGCGCAACTTCGGCATCCCCATCGATCACTACGTCGTCCTGGACTTCATCAACTTCATCAGCCTCATCGACAGGCTGGGCGGCGTCGACATCGCCGTCCCCGAGTACGCCTATGATCCTGCCTACACGGACTGCAACTACTGCGGTGTCGACTACCCGGTGGAGTTCGAGCCCGGGCCCGAGCACATGGACGGCCAGCGGGCGCTGGAGTACGCGCGCATCCGCAAGAGCGACAACGACTTCAAGCGCATTGAGCGCCAGCAGCTGGTGATGAAGGCCGTCGCCCGCAAGGCTTCCGACCTCGGCGTGCTCCTCGGCAGCAACCCTCTGAAGCTGTACGGCGACTACAAGGACGCCGTACGCACGGACATCAGTGACTTCTCGGCGGGGGCCCTGGCGCTGCTGGGCCACAAGATAGGCCCGGACAACATCCGCATGGTCTCCATGGCGGCGGCGACGTACCCCTGCACCAGTTGCACGGCGGCGCTGCTGGAGTGGAACCGCGACAAGGTGGAGGAGCTGAAAGCGCAGGTCTTCAGCGACGGCCGCCTCCAGGGCGAGAGCGCCGTCGTCGAGGTGCTGAACGGCACCGCCACGCCGGACCTAGCAGGCGACTTCGCCACGTTCCTGCGCGGCCAGGGCTTGGGCTCCGAGCAGCTCTCCGTGGACGAGTACGCCGACGGTGAGCTCTACAACAGCACGCTGATCGTGGACCTGGGCGGCAAGAGCTACACGGCGGAGAGGCTGGCCAAGTGGCTGGACCTGCCCAAGGGCCGCATTCTCTCCAGCAGCGATGCGCTGGCCGCCCCGTTCCGCAACCGTACCGCCAGCATCGTGGTGGTGCTGGGCACAGACGCGCGCCTGCCCGGCGAGGACGCGGCCCGCCTCAGGCGGGTGGCAACGCAAATCGGCGGCTGATTTCCAGCCGCCGATCGCTTGCGCTGTGTTCTGTTTTCGGGACTAGCCCTGGCCGAACCAGGTACCCATCTGCATGAGCACGCCCATGTCACCCGTGAAGGTGAACTGGCCGCTCATGAAAGCCGTCGCGCCGTCAAGCTCGCGGCGCATGACCTTCAGCCACACGTCGGAGGGGGAGTTGATGGTGACGGTGGGGCTGTCGTCGGTGCCCTCGGTCACATCGCACTTCCCGTCGGCCACCTTCGCCGTGTAGTTGCCGGGCTCGGCGCCGGTAAAGTTGAACTGGATGGTGGCGTTGACGCCAGCGGCCTTCTCCGGCTGGAACGCCCCGGGCATGCCCTGCATGACCTCCTTGATAGAGTTGGGCAGTTGCTGCTCTTGGACCATTTGCGACCTCCTTCTTTTAGCGTTTGCTAATCCAGAGCAAATCCGCGCATAGGATAGCACCAAAAACCACACCTCGTCTACACCCTGCTGGTGAAGCCGCCGGTCGCGCGCAGCGCGGCACGGACGGCGGCTATGTTTGGGGCAGAGGCCGGGCACCGGCCTTCAGTATTGGCGCCGGGGAGCGCTGCCTATTTCTTGGGCTTCCTGGCGGCCGTGGATCCCTTGACTGCCTTCTTTTCCGGCTTCTCCGCCCTGGTCGCCCTCTTCTTCGCCGGCGGCTCCGCCGGCGCCTCCGCGGTCACCTGCACCGCGGCCACGGCTGCGTTGAACTTGAGCAGCAGGCGCGACTTGCGCCGGCCGGCGCTGTTCGCGTGCAACACGCGCTTGCGGGCGGCGCGGTCCAGGGCGCTGATCGCCTCGCGCACGGCCTCGCGCGCGGCGGCCAGGTCGCCCCCGGCGATCGCCTCGCCGGCGTTCTTTACGGCCGTCTTCGTCGCGCTCTTCACGGCGCGGTTGCGCAGGCGCTTCTTCAGGGACTGGCGGTGGGCTTTGGCGGCGGATCGCGTTGCCATGTTCCTCCTTACCCGTTTCGGTCCGAGCAGGTACTCAAGCCGGGGCAGATATCATTCTATCGGGCACGGATAGTGGTGTCCAGCGAGTGCCGATGCGCAGCACTGTCTAAGTCAAGGCGCCGGAATGTGACAACGGAAGAGGGGGTGAACGATTGGTGCGCCAATCTACCACCCCCTCAACGCTACTGCCGGGTAACTCTTACGCTGACGCCTGCTTGGAGACTAAGCTAGAGTGGCTTGCCTTCAGGTACATGAGTTCCACAGATTCGTAAAGGGCCTCGTACACAGTCTTGTCACGGCCCACAACCTGAGGATTAGACCCGCGCTGGTCGGACGCTTCCATCACCTTGCGGACCAGCGATGGCCCGTTCTGCCTCCAAAACTCGAACGGATCGGTCTTCCACCTGAGCGTATCCTTCAACTCGTCGATGACCAGGAGAGACCGAAACGCCGCTGCCAGCGGTACCGCGAGACCCTTCTCAACGTGATACATGGCCTTTCGCGGGTCAACGTCTTTAAGTGCAGGGAACTGCAGCAGACGCGCGGTGCCACGCTGACGGGCCGTCACTTCGCGCCGTCTGCCAGGACGCCCTCCCCGCCCGTCCTCGTCTGGCTTCGTGTACATCGGCCACCAGTCAAACCTGATGGTGTCGTAAAGCCGCACGATATCCGGCACCACCGGTGCGAGGTAGGTCAGCGTTCCACCAGCTGCCGCATCAAGGCATTTCGCGGAATTCTTGTAGGACTCAAGCGGGTGGGACTGATCGCTGTAGCGCTTCAAGTCGAAGGCTGCGATGACCTGGATGTATTCCATGACGTCAAATGGCTCGTCATCATTCTCCCGCCACCGCAGCTTCTTGGATGTGTCTCCGAGGGCGGTCTTCAACCAATCCAGCTCGCGACGGTAGTGCGCGAGCGAGATTTCCTTCACAGCCCTGCTAAAGTTGCGGGCGCTCGCGATCGCGGGCAGGATTGATTCGACGCCCGTCAAGATCTCGATCTTGACGTATTGGGAGTCGGCCTTGGGCGAGGCCCCCACCAGCTCACGCACCACGTAATAGGTGTGGCCGCCATCGAGAATGCCATACTCTTCCTCGCCGTCGGGAATGTCCAGCGTTAGTTCACCTGCTGCGTTGTCGTATTCGGCTGTCCGAGCGCTAATCGTGATACCTCTGTTGAGGATGTGGAATATCCCGTCATTCGACTCCAAGGAAACCTTGACTCGGCGGATGACGTCGTTCGGTTTGGGGACGCGCGGATCGGGAGAGAGCGGAAGATCGGTGGGGAAGTCGGCCAGCGCCACGTAGGCGTATTGCGTTCTGACCTTCTGATCGTGGGGGCTCTTCAGGGAGCGGATGTTATCCGGTGAGACCGGAATGTGCTTGAGCATGCCGTTACTCCTTCGGCTACCCGTAGGTTAGCCAGTTTTAGTTTCGTGAGGCGCACCTGCACGAACAACCCAACGTTAGCGCCAACTCGGGCATCGTGTCAAGCAACTTCGGCTCACAGCTTGGCTACACCGGCGGCAGCAGCGCCTGCACCCGGTCCCAGGCCGCCCGCGTCACCACGTCCGGCGGCAAGGCGGCGTCCAGCACCACGCAGCGCTCCGGCTCCCGCCTCGCCAGCTCCAGGAAGCCCCGGCGTACCCGCTCGTGGAAGGCGAGCGGCTCCCGGCCAATGGCGTCGTCCGCCGTACCCGCTCGGGCAAGGCCTTCTTCGGGCGCTATGTCCAGCAACAGCGTCAGGTCCGGCCTGAGACCCCCCGTCGCGATGCGGTTGCAGCTCTCGATATCCGCCGGGTCGAGGCCGCGGCCATAGCCCTGGTAGGCCAGCGTCGAGTCCGTGAAGCGGTCGCAGAGCACCACATCGCCGCGCTCCAGGGCGGGCCGGATCACCTCTTCCACGTGCTGAGCCCGTCTCGCCTCGAAGATCAACATCTCCGTCCTGGGGTTGATGGCAGCGGCTGCGGCCGGGCTCCCCAGCCACTCCAGTAGCGACTTAACCGTCCGTCCGAGGCCGGTTCCGGCCGGCTCTCCCGTCAAGACAACGGCGTACCCGCCCCGGCGCAGGCGCTTCGCCAGCGCCCGGGCCTGTGTGGACTTTCCGGAGCCGTCTCCGCCTTCCAGCGTAATGAAGACCCCGCCTGCCTCCGCCTCAGGCGGATGGCGTGGGGGGGGCGCGGCCACGCCTACCGGTCCGCCTGGCCGGGCATGATGCGCACGTGCCGGTGCGGCTCCTGGCCCTGGCTGCGTGAGGCCACGTTGTAGCGCTGGGCCAACATGTGCTGCAGGCGGCGCACATAGGCGTTCTGCGGGTTCAAGTCCACCGGGCCGTCGGCGTTCAGCACCTGGCCAATCGCCTCCTCGGCCTCCCTCAGCGCGGCCACCACCGGGTCTCCGGCCTTCTCCTGCCGCATCGTCAGCAGCGACTGCTCGAGCTGCAGGATGGTGTTGCTCTTCACGACGTAGATGGGGATCCCCCGCGACTCTGCGTCGAGCAGCGTCTGCGGCTTGCGCCGGTAGTACGGCCGCAGCGTGATCACCACATCGGCGTCGTCCAGGTGGTCTACCATCTCGCCCGGGAAATGCGTCTGCCGCATGGCCTGGCTCAGCCGCTGGCGCGAAACGCCGAACGGGTAGATGCGCCGCTCGCGTCCCGGCGCCGGCGCCGTCTGCCCTTCCCCGCCTAAGGCGGGCGCCGGCCCCCGTTGACGGCCCTGCGGCGCCGCGGACTTAACCAGGCTAATGCTCCCCTCGGCGTCCAGCTCGCGCACCTCCGGCGGCACGTCATATCCGCGGAGGATGGAGTCCACCACTTCCGCCACGTCCTTGTGCACCGCCACCTGGGTGAAGGACCGTATCTCCACCAGGATGTCGAACGTGGGCGGCGCGCGGCGTTCCAGGATCGCCTTCTGCGTGCCGCGCCGCCGCGCCTCCTCGTCGCTCAGGGTCACGGACTCAACGCCTCCCACCAGGTCTGACAGCGTGGGGTTGACGATCAGGTTCTCCAGCGCATTCCCGTGCGCCGTGGCGATCAGCTGCACCCCGCGCTCCGCTATCGTGCGCGCTGCGGCCGCCTCCAGGTCCGTGCCGATCTCGTCGATGATGATCACCTCGGGCATGTGGTTCTCCACCGCCTCGATCATCACCTGGTGCTGCAGCTCCGGGCTCGGCACCTGCATGCGCCGCGCGCTGCCGATGCCCGGGTGCGGGATGTCGCCATCGCCCGCGATCTCATTCGAGGTGTCGACTACGATCACCCTCTTGTTCAGCTCGTCGGCCAGGAAGCGAGCGACCTCGCGCAGCATCGTGGTCTTGCCGACTCCCGGCCGGCCCAGCAGCAGCACGCTCTTGTCGTCCCGCACGAGGTCCCCGATGATGCGGATCGTCCCGAACACCGCCCGGCCCACCCGGCAGGTCAGCCCCACGATGCGCCCCTTGCGGTTGCGCATGCACGATATGCGGTGCAGGGTGCGCTCGATGCCCGCCCGGTTGTCCGAGGTGAACTCCCCGATGCGCGAGACCACGCAGTCGATGTCGTCTTCCGTAACCTCGGCGTCGCCCAAGATCACCTCTTCGTGAGGGTAGCGGGCCTCCGGCAAGCGCCCCAGGTCCAGGACGATCTCCAGCAGCGCGTAGTTGTTGTGGCGGGCGCGCACGGCCTCGGCCACCCGCGCCGGCAGCACGTCCAGGAGCGTGTCCAGGTCATCAGTGATGTTCTGCATGCGTCAACTCACCGGTATTGCTTTACCCGCCGTTTCCTGCACCACCTCTTCGGCCGGTTTCGCCAGGCGCTTGGCCAGCATGACATAGTCTCCTGCGGGCTCGAACCCGTGCCGGGAAAGGGCGGCCGTCGCGGCTCCATTGTAATGCGGGATGAGGCTGAAGACGCTGGCGCTCTGGGACAGGCGGGCAAGGGCAGCGGCCAGCAGATCGTCGATGTCGTCGTAGCCGTGCTGCGAAAGCACCTGGAAACGTCCCGTCTGGCCGGGGAGCAAGCGCAGCCAGGCGTCAATGACGCCGTCTGCCTCCAGCAAGAGGTCGGTCGTGCGGCCGCCCCAGGCCTCCTGCGCCGCCTGCCATTCCCGGAACGTGGCGCCCTCAATGGCGCGGACGGTGGCCGGCGCCGTGTGGTTGTACAGCTGATAGATGCCCAGCAGGTCGTGCTTGCCCCGCGACCGAAGCCCGGGCACCTGCGCCTCCGCGCTCCCGCCGGCCCGGCCGCGAAACAGCGTCTCCTGGGAGTATTGGAAGAACCCCGCCGCGCGCGCCGTGTCCACCAGCGGGCTATCCGCCCGCAGGCGCAGGAACACGCGCTCCGCCCCCAGCCTGGCGACGCCCGCCACCATGCGGCCGAACAGCGAAAGCACCGTCTTCTCGTCGTCCGCGGCGTCGATCAGCACCTCCACCTCCCACGCCGTGCGCTTGGCCCGCTTGCGGGCGGAGATCAGGCCGCGGATCGTCGCTCCCCGGACGCTGACCCAGGTGTGCTTGCCGGTGGCGAAGGAGAACCACTGCTCCAGCGCCGTCTCCAGCGGGTGCGGACGGTCGTCCAGGCCCAGCCTATCCAGCGGCTTCGCCTCGTTCGGATAGACGCGCCCGTCGAAGGAGACGAGGGCGACGATATCGGTGGGCAGCGGACGGCGCGCGGAAGTCATTTCGGGCTGGAAGCCCTCCCCGCGCCCCGCACGATCTCCAGGAAGTATTGGTGGAAGCGCGTATCGTCCGTCAGCTCCGGGTGGAAAGAGGTGGCCAGCACACATCCCTGCCGCACGGCCACCGGCGTCTCGCGGCCGCTGCGTTCGTCTCGCACGCCGGCCAGCACCTCTACCCCCGGCCCGGCGCCGGCGACGACGGGCGCGCGGATGAACACTGCGTGGAACGGCTGCTCTCCCAGCGCGGGCACATCCAGGTCCGCCTCGAAGCTCTGCACCTGCCGGCCATAGGCGTTGCGCAGCACCTCGATGTCAAGCGCCTCAAGCGTGGGGAAATCCAGGCCGGGCGCCTGGCAGGCGAGGACGATCATGCCCGCGCACGTGCCCCAGGCCGGGACGCCGGCGGCCAGGAGCGCGCGCAACGGCTCGTACAGGGCGAAGTCCGCCATCAGGCGGCAGAAGGTGGTGCTCTCGCCGCCGGGGATGATCAGGCCGTCCAGGCCGCGCAGCTCTTCCGGCGTGCGCACCTCGCGCGCGTCTACGCCCAGGCGGCGCAGCGCCGCCTCGTGCTCAATGAAGTCGCCCTGGAGGGCCAGGACGCCAATGGTGGTCACGGTTCTATTTTAGCAGTCAGCGGTCAGCGGCCAACGGTCAGGTGCCGGGAGCTGTCCTCCGCTCATGGTACGAGTACCTCACCATGAGCGGGAAGGGGCGTGTAGACGGTCAGGTGACAGCTGTCACCACCCGCGCGGCGCCAGGCGCTCCCCCTCCGGCAGCGAGCGCACGTCCAGCCCCGCCATCGGCTCGCCCAGCCCGCGCGAGACCTCGGCCAGGATCGCCGGGTCGTTGTAGTGCGTCACGGCCTGGACCACGGCGTGGCCCCGGCGCGCCGGGTCGGACGACTTGAAGATGCCGGAGCCCACGAAGACGCCGTCGGCGCCCAACTGCATCATCAGCGCCGCGTCCGCGGGCGTGGCCACGCCACCCGCGGCGAAGTTCACCACCGGCAGCCGGCCCAGCTCCTTCGTCTCGCGGAGGAGCTCATAGGGGGCGCCCAGGTTCTTGGCCTCGGCCATCAGCTCGTCGTCCGGCATGTTCTGTAGCTTGCGGATGGCGTCCCAGACCGCCCGCATGTGGCGCACGGCCTCCACGATGTCGCCGGTGCCGGCCTCGCCCTTGGTGCGGATCATCGCCGCGCCCTCGCCGATGCGCCGCAGCGCCTCGCCCAGGTCCCGGCAGCCGCAGACGAAGGGGACCTTGAAGTCGCGCTTATTGATGTGGTGCGTCTCGTCCGCCGGCGTCAGCACCTCGGACTCGTCGATGTAGTCCACGCCCAGCGACTCCAGGATCTGCGCCTCCACGAAGTGGCCGATGCGCACCTTGGCCATCACCGGTATGCTCACCGTTTCCATGATGCGCACGATGATGTCCGGGTCGGACATGCGGGCGACGCCGCCGGCGGACCGGATGTCGGCGGGGACGCGTTCCAGGGCCATGACGGCGCAGGCGCCGGCCTCCTCGGCGATCTTGGCGTGCTCCGGGGTGACGACGTCCATGATGACGCCGCCCTTCAGCATCTGCGCCAGACCGCGCTTTACGGTATCGGTTCCGGTTTCGATAGCCATGGGGCTCACCTTCCTTCGAGGGGGTGGTTACAGTATAGCAGTGGGAGCGTGGGCAGTGGACAGATACGGCCCCGCAGCCGCCCAGCCCCTCAGGGAAGAGGGAAGGGGGAAGGGGCAGGTGCGGGCTCCTTCGATGGGCTCAGGACAGAGTTTGGTTGTTTGGCCGGGGCGTATCTGGCGTTTGGTCGTTTTCTGCAAAGTGTTGCTTTTGGGGCTGGTTTCAGATAGGCGATGCGGCGTGCTTGTTTGGTTGTTTTGGAGGCGGCAGTCTGCCAACGGATGGGGGAACGCCTGCCTGCCGGCAGGCAGGGATTAACGGATGGGCGAAGCGCTGTCTTGTTAAGGTGCTGCGGGCCCAGCGTAGCGCGGCGGCGGTGAGAGGTGGAAGAGGGAGATGGCGCGAAGTAAAGCGAAGAAAAGCTGCCGAAACCCCTTGACAGCGCCGCCGCGGGGCTAATGATGGGGCCACCACGAGGGGCGCGGCGCCCGGAGGCCTCTCGGCGACACGGACTGCGACGCGTTCACCAGCGCCCGCGAGACGCTAATGGGCACGGATCCCGACGACGGTTGCGCCGCCACTAACGCCCCCAACAACGAGCCGCTTCCCGACGCCTGGCCGGTGGACAACAACGACGACCGGAAGGCGGGCCTTGCGGACATTCTGGCCTACATACCGGTGTACGGCCAAAACGTTCCTCCCGGCCCCCCACGGTACGACATCAACGAGGACGGCAAGATCGGGCTGGCGGACATCCTGGTATTCATCCCGTTCTTCAACCTGACCTGCTAGGTGTAGGAGTAACGGGAGCAGGGAACAGTGGCGCGGGCAGCCGCCGGTGCGGCCCGCGCAATTTCTATGCAATTTCCGCGCCAAAAGACTTGACAAATGTTATGAGGTGCATAGAATGAGTGCATCAAGGTTGCGTTGCGGGGGTGATGTTCCCCCGTACGCGGTTTCGAGTGCTCCGTAGCGGCCACTGAAAGGCGTGCAACACTGAGCCAGTGTTGAGCCGGTTGTTTTCTTGGGGCGGTGGTTGTAGTGGGGTTGTATCCTATCCCCGCCCGGGACATCGCTAATGTTCGGCAGGTCGCCGGCGGGGAAGTTCATTAGGGGGGTGCGCTATGACAGACATGGCACGCAAGAACTTGCCCTTCGGGCTCGTCGCGGCAGCCGCGATTCTGGCCGCCAGCTTAGGCCTGGTCCTCCTCTTACGTGGAGGCGGCGACACCAGCCAGGCGCAATTGGGACTGCCGCCGATACACTACGTGTGCTACGCCATTACCGGGCCTGCGCCGGTCCCGCCGATAACGGTGAAACTGGAGACCCAGTTCGGCGTCCAGGAGAACGTGGCCGTTGGGGCGCCGACGCTCCTGTGCCCGCCCGCCCTCAAGAACGGCGTGGGAGACCTGAGTCAGCCGCACCTCAAGTGCTACTTAATACCACCCCCCGTGGAAGACCCAATCCATGTCGTGAACCTGGAAGACCAGTTCCACACCGAGTCAAACGTGCAGGTCGGACCGGCCCAAACGTTATGCATTCCCGCCCTCAAGACCATCGTCCCCAATCCGCCGGCGACAGGAACAGTGCCAACGGTGCCCCACTACAAGTGCTACGCGATAAGCGGGCCTGCGCCGGACGGGCCGATCGTGGTGGGCCTCCAGACCCAGTTCGGCTTCGACGAGTTCGTGCCCGTTGGCCCCGCGGTCGCCATGTGCGCGCCCGCCATCAAGACCGTCATGGACAACGGCGATGTCGCGTACGGCGACCTGAACGCGCCCCACGCCAAGTGCTACCAGATCACCGGCAGTGCCCCGGTACCGGCGATCACGGTGAACCTGACGACCCAGTTCGGCGTCGAGACGGTGCAGGTTGGCCCTCGCCAACTGCTGTGCCAGGCCGCCCTCAAGACGGTCGTCTCGCCGCAGGTGCACTACAAGTGCTACGGGATTCCCCCACAGACCCTTCCCGCAGTCACCCTTGTGGACCTGCGGACCCAGTTCGGCGTTGAGACAGGCGTGCAAGTTCTCAACTCGAAGCTCCTCTGCCCGCCCGCCCTCAAGACCCACAATGCGGTCACCTCAGGAGACTTGAACGCGGCGCACGGGAAATGCTACGACATACAGTCAACCGATGACCCACCATTCCTCGTCAGCCTGACGACCCAGTTTGGCACCGAGAACGATGTGGACATTGGCCTGGCCAGGGAGCTATGCGTGCCCGCCCTCAAGGGCATCGACCCCGCCATGCCAACGGGGCCGCTGCCCACAACGCCCCACTACAAGTGCTACGAAATAGTAAATGGGACTGCACCTTCACCCCCCATCGTCGTCCAGCTGCAGACCCAGTTCGGTATTGAGACGAGTGTGCCCGTTGGCATCGCCATGCGCCTGTGCGCGCCCGCCATCAAGACGCACGGTGGGGTTGTCTCAGGCGACCTGAACGCGCCGCACCTCAAGTGCTACGCCATAGTCACCGATGATCCGCCCCACGTTGTGAACCTGCTGACCCAGTTCGGCTTCGAGGGCCCCCTGGATGTGCTGCAGGGCGGAACGCTGTGCGTGCCCGCCGTCAAGACGATCACCGGAGCGCCCACGCCATCGCCGTCGCCGTCTCCGTCACCGTCTCCTTCGCCCAGCCCATCGCCCCCGCCGACGCCCGTGCCAACGCCAACGCCGGTGCACTACAAGTGCTACGACATTGTGGGGCCGCCGCTGGATATCACAGTGCGCCTGAAGACCCAGTTCCGCGACGAGACAAACGTCATGGTCCTGGACCCCACATCGCTCTGCCCGCCCGCCCTCAAGTCTGTCATCAGTCCACCCCCCGGGCATGGGCCTGAAGGAAATCTGAGCGCGACGCACCTGAAGTGCTACAACATACAGTCAACCGATAACCCAAACAAGGTTGTGAAGCTGACTGACCAGTTCATCCCCTTAGGCTCGAACGTAACCGTCGGCCCTGCCCGAGAGCTGTGCGCGCCTGCCCTCAAGACCATCGTCCCCAACCCGCTGCCGGTGGGGGTACAGCCGCCAACGGTGCCCCACTACAAGTGCTACGACATAACTGGGCCGGCGCCGGGCTTCACCGTCGTCCTCCTCACCCAGTTCAGCCACAGCCCGACCCAGCCGAGCGAGACGGTACCGGTTGGTCCTGCGATACGTCTGTGCGCGCCCGCCCTCAAGACCGTCGCCGGCAACGGCGACGTCGCGTACGGAGACTTAAACGCGCCACATCTCAAGTGCTACCAGATAACGGACACTCCGCCCTCGCCAACCATCAACGTGAACCTGCGTACCCAATTTGGCGATGAGCTGGACAGGACCATCGGCGAGCCCGAGTGGCTGTGCGTGCCCGCCGTCAAGTCGGTGGTCTGTGTCACCATCATGCCGTGGCTTACACCGGCGGGGGACTTCGACTGCGACGGGTTCCCATCCGTAGTGAAGGTTGGCAGTCGCGGATCAGAGGGGTACATCGGGACGCTGCCCGATACGGCGTGTGCGGTAGACGCCACGCTCAACAACGAGCCACTTCCCGACGCCTGGCCCGTGGATAACAACGACGACCGGAAGGCAGGCCTTTCGGACGTACTGGCCTACATACCGGTGTACGGCCATCCGGCGCCTCCGGCGCCTCTGCCTCCGGGGGAGGTCCGGTACGACATCAACGAGGACGGCAAAATCGGGCTGGCGGACATCCTGTTATTCATCCCCTTCTTCAACCAGACCTGCTAGCCGGGGACGGACGGGGACACGATACCGCCCGGGGCGCCCATGAGACGCCCCGGGCGGTGCGCTTATGACGCATCGCTGCTGGTCAACGAGTCGCTTTCCGCAATTCGATGGCCGGTGCTCAAGCGGGCCGTCTGGCGCGCGTCGGCCGCATCGCAGACGCGCATATACCGGTGGCCGTGCTCCGCCTCAGGCGGACTGCGGGGCGCCGCCGCCGCCGCTACGCGAACCCGAACTCCGCCTCGATGCCCGGGATGAACTTGCGCCAGTCCGCCTGCGCTTCCAGGTACGGGAAGAACGTGCGGAAGTAGCTGTACGTGGGCCGGAAGGGCAGCCGGTGCAGGTGCATATGCGCCTCGTCCGGCGTGCGCCCGGCCTTGCGGTGGTTGCAGGGCTTGCAGGCGGCGACGACGTTGTCCCACAGGTGGCCGCCGCCGCGGTGCCGCGGGAGGACGTGGTCCAGGGTCAGTTCCTTGGTCTGCTTCCCGCAGTACTGGCAGGCGAAGTGGTCCCGCAGGAAGACATCGCGCCGCGTCAGGCGGCCCTGGGGACGGGGACGGCGGATCAGGTAGACAAGGCGGATGACAGAGGGGATCTCAAAGAGGGCGGTTGGACTGTGCAGATAGCCACGGCCGTTCTCGATGGTCTCCGCCTTGCCGCGGTCAAGCAGAACGAAAGCGCGCCGGACGTTGCAGACGTTCAGCGGCTCGTAGTTCTGATTGAGCACCAGGACGGGTAAACGTGGCCCCACTTACAGTCACCACCGAGGGCCATAGTATCAGACGCCGCTAACCCCCGCAATCCTGACGACTCGATATCTGCCGTCTGCGGGGAAAGGAAGCGGTCCACGCGGTCGCCGAACTCGCCGGGCAGGATCACGAGCAGGAACGAGACGTCGTCCACAAAGTACGAGCCGATCTCCGAGTTGGCGATGGCGCGGTCCAGCTTGAGGCTGGGGTAGGCGGCGAAGAGGATGAGCAGCACCTGCACGACGATCAGCCCCTTGAGCAGCCCGAAGGCCGCCCCGCCGGTGTGGTCTGCCCAGCCCAGCATCACCATCTGGGCGGCGCCCTTGAGGATGTACGCGACGATCTGCCCGAAGAGGTAGACGCAGCCGAAGAGGATGAGGAACGAGACGGCCCGCGACACGTCCTCGCTGCGCATGAAGACCAGCACGTCCTTGGCCAGATCGTCGTACAGCAAGCCGGCGATGATGATGGCGAAGATGACCGCGAGCAGCGTCACCACCTCCCGGATCAGGCCCGCCGAGTACGCGGACACGACGAAGAAGATGACGATGACGATGATGACGAAGTCCAGCCAGTTCATGACGCCTTCAAGAACGACCGGCGGCGCCGCCGGTTACGCCGCGCCGCGGGGCGATGACCAGCCGGTGCACGGCGATGAGCGCCGCCAGGAGCAGCGCGCCGATGTAGAAGCCGCCCAGCACATCGCTCGGCCAGTGGTCACCCGCGTACACCCGCTCCAGCCCGTTGCCGATGATGAGCCAGAGGCAGAGGGCCTGCAGCGGCAGGCGCACCCAGGCCGCGGGCACGTAGACCGCCGCCAGGTAGAACAGCAGGCCGTAAAGGAGCAGGGCGTTGTGGGCGTGCCCGCTGGGAAACGAGAAGTCTGACGGTTGGTCGTGCACGCGCACCAGCTCCGCGGACGGCCGCGGGCGCTCCACGATCTCCTTGATCACGCTGTTCAGCGGCCGCGCGATGAGCGTGGCGGCGACCAGCACAGCCGGCCCGCGGCCGCCGGCGTAGAGCGCGCCCAGGGCCGCGGCCAGGGTGATGAAGGCGATGGCCGGCACCTGCGCCATGTCCTCCGTCCAGTTCAGAACGTCGGCGAACGCCGCGCTGTGGACATCCTGCAGGCGGTGCGTCAGCCAGACGTCTGCGGGAAAGGTGTCATTGGCAGCGGCGAAGGCGGCCAGCACCGCGAAACCCAGGCACGCCGCCACCCAGAGGACGGCGTACAGCGCGGGAAGCGGGCGCATTTGTACCCCATTATCGCCAGCACCGCCGGTTTGGACAATGAACTCAGCCCAGACGCACCTTCGCCCACACCGGCAGGTGGTCCGACAGGCCGCCCCAGACGGCCGGCGAGCCGATGCCGGCGTCCGTGAAGAAGTCCCCGTTGCCGAAGATGAGGTCGATGGCCACGCCCGACTGCGTCGTGGCGCGGTCCGCCGGGGCCAGCCGCGAGTGCGCGTCCACGAACCCGCGCTCCAGCAGCGCCCGCGTGGCGGCCTTGTGGCCGGCGCCGTCCCGCAGGTCCGCGAGATAGCCGCCGGTGTTCATGTCGCCGCCGATCACCGCCCCAAACGGCCGCGCGGCGGCGTCCGCGGCCAGCTCCACCGCCTGCGCCAGCCGGTAGCCCCCATGCCGCCGCCCGGACTCGAAGTGGACGGAGTAGACGTGCAGGTAGCGCTCGCCGATCTTCACATCGGCCGCCAGCGCCACGCGCCCGCCCAGACGCGGCTCGCCCAGGCGCAGCAGGGGGACCATGCGCCGCCGCCAGCTGACGCTCGCCGCGTGCCGGATCAGCCGCACATTCCCCAGGGGATAGCGGGAGAGGATGACGTTCCCATGCTCGCACGGCGCGGCGATGCGCCCGCCGGCGCCGCAGCGGCGCGGCAGCTCTACGAACTCCACGCCGAAGACGTAGCACATCCCCAGCGCCCGCGCGTAATCCGCCGCCACGTTCCGGTATCCGGTGCGGCTGCAGCCGCGGTCCACCTCGCTCAAGAGCAGGATGTCCGCAGCGGGCAGGGCCGCGTCGCGCCGCAGCGCCTCCACCTGCGCGGCCGCCCGGAACCCGCGCTCCACGTTGTAGGCCAGGACCACGATCTCGTCCCCGGGCGGCGCTTCCGCGCGGATGAACGAGGCGCCCTCCAGCGCGCAGTCTCCGCCCGCGGCGGACGCGGGGCGGCCGCCCCCGGCCGCGCAGAGGCGGTGGCTGCGTGGGTCCGGCAGCTGGGCCTGCCAGGGGAACTCCGCGAAGACGTAGCCGGCGGACGGCAAAGGCATGGCGGGGCCATCATGCCAGCGGCCGGCCGTCCAGGGCAACGCGCGGGGTGCTAAGATTAGCGTCTGCCCGCACGCCGCGATTGGAGGAGGAGCAAGATCGACGAGTCGAAGCTGAGAGAGCTGCTGGAGGGCATCCGGCAGGGCGCCCTTTCGGTGGACGAGGCGCTGGAACGCCTGCGCGACCTGCCTTATGAGGACCTGGGCTTCGCGGAGCTGGACCACCACCGCGCCTTGCGCACCGGCTTCCCGGAGGTCGTCCTGGGCGAAGGGAAGACGGCGGAGCAGGTGGCGTCCATAGCGGGCAAGCTGGCCGCGCGCAACGACCGTCTGCTGGTCACACGGGCCGGGCCGGAGACGTATCGCGCGGTCAAAGACGCCGTGCCGGACGCCGTCTACCACGCCACGGCCCGGGCGATCACGCTGGACCGCAGCGGCGAGGCGAAGCGGCCGGGGGTGGCCGTCTGCTGCGCCGGCACTTCCGATCTGCCGGTGGCGGAGGAGGCGGCGGTGACGGCGGAGCTGATGGGCAGCGCCGCCGAGCGCCTGTACGACGTGGGCGTGGCCGGCATCCACCGCCTGCTGGACAAGATGGCGGCGCTGCGCGCCGCCAGGGCGCTGGTGGTGGTGGCCGGGATGGAGGGCGCGCTGCCCAGCGTGGTGGCCGGGCTCGTCGCCGCCCCGGTGATCGCCGTGCCCACGTCCACCGGCTACGGCGCCAGCTTCAAGGGCCTGGCCCCGCTGCTGGCGATGCTCAACGCGTGCGCCGCCGGCGTGGCCGTGGTGAACATCGATAACGGCTTTGGCGCCGGCTACCTGGCCGCCGTCATCAACCGGCAGGCCTGGCAGGGAGCGCCGGAGTAGGCATGGCGCGCACCGCCTACCTGGACTGCTTTTCCGGCATCAGCGGCGATATGCTCCTGGGCGCGCTGCTGGACGCCGGCCTGCCGCTGGAGACGCTGCGGGAGGAACTGTCGAAGCTGCCGCTGGAGGGCTACGCCATCTCCGCGCGGCGGGTGCAGCGAGCGGGGATCGCGGCCATGCAGGCGACCGTGCAGGTAGAGGGCGAGCCGGCCCCGCGCACGCTCGCGGACGTGCTAAAGATCGTACACGGCTCGCGGCTGCCCGCCGGGGACCGCGAGCAGGGTGCGCGCGTCTTCCAGCGCCTGGCTGAGGCCGAGGCCGCCGTCCACGGCGAGACGGCCGAGACCGTGCACCTGCACGACGTGGGCGCCGTGGACGCCATCGTGGATGTGATGGGCGCCATCGCCGGGCTGCGGCTGCTGGGGGTGACGGCCCTGTTCTCCTCGCCGCTGGCGCTGGGAGAAGGAGAGATCGCTGGCCCCCACCCTTCGGCTGCGCTCAGGTCCGGCGTCAGGTTGCCCGTGCCGGCGCCGGCCACGCTGGCGCTCCTGGCGCAGGCCGGCGCGCCCGTGCGCGGGGCGGACGGCGCTGCCGGCGAGCTGGTGACGCCCACCGGCGCCGCTATTGTGACGACGCTGGCGAAGTTCGAGCGGCCGGAGATGACGCTGGAGCGCGTGGGCTACGGGGCGGGCTCACGCGACCCGGCAGAGCGCCCGAACGTCCTCCGCCTCTGGCTGGGCACGGCCGCCCCGCCTGAGGTGGGCCGGATGGTGGTGATGGAGACCAACATCGACGACATGACGGGGGAGATGCTGGCCTACGCGCAGGAGAAGCTGCTGGCGGCGGGCGCCGCGGACGCCTGGCTGACGCCCATCCAGATGAAGAAGGGCCGGCCCGCCGTGATCCTGTCCCTGATCTGCAGCGAGGCGGACGAGGAGCGGCTGGCCCGCATGCTCTTGCGGGAGACGTCCACGCTGGGCGTCAGGGTGCGCCCCGTCCGGCGCTGGGAGGCAGACCGGCAGACGCTGGAGTTTCAGTCCTCCCTGGGGCCGGCGGCCGTGAAGGTGAAGCGCCTGGCGGCAGAGCCGCCCTCCGTGGCGCCGGAGTACGAGGCCTGCCGCCGCCTGGCCGAGACGACGGGGCTGCCGCTGGCGGAGGTCTATCGCATTGTGCAGGCGGAGGGGGAGCGCCTGGCCGGCGGCTAGCAGGCGAAGGCAGCGTGGCGCGGCACCGCTTAGCGGCGCCTGTAAACAATGTCCGTGGCAACTACACCCGGGCCCGGTAAACACCGGCCGCCGGCTCTGAGGGGACAGCGCCGGCGGCGGGTCGGGGGGGAGGGGGCTGAAGGATCGCGGCCCGGGCGGACCGGCGACCCTCCAGCGGCAATTGCCTTATCAATAACCTCTGATTATATTCTTTATCAACCGTCAATAACTTGTCAAGTCGCTGTCGGCACAAAATGGCGGCGATTTTCCCGCTGATTGCCTGAAGGACGCGCGGGCCGGGCCGCGCTAGAGAAGGAACCGGCCGACTGCCCAGGCCACGCCGTCCTCGTTGTTGGACGGCGCTATGTGCAGGGCTTCCCGCTTCACCGCGTCCGGGGCATTCCCCATCGCTATCCCCAGGCCGGCGTACCGCAGCATGTCGGCGTCGGACTCCGAGTCGCCCATCGCCACCGTCTGCTCGGGCGGTATCCCCAGCTCTCGGCAGACCAGGTCCAGCGCGCCGGCCTTGTCCGCCTCGGCGTGCGTCAGCACCACGTAGTGGGGCAGGGAGACCGGGCGGTTGACGGAGAAGCTAGCGCGTTTGGCGTAGAGGGGCAGGAAGCGCTCCTCGATCTGGTTGACGGCGGGCTCGCCGAAGACCAGCACGCACGTCGGCTCGGCTTCGTCCAGCCGGTCCGACTGGCGCTCGGCGACGCGCAGCCCGGCCGGCAGCTTCTCCGGGATGACGCCGGGCCGCATGCGCATGTACGTGGCGTCGCCGACGGTGGTGAACATCTCCCAGCCCGCGTCGTCGCCCATCTCCGTCACCGCGCGGGCCAGCTCCCGGTCCAGGTACAGGTGCAGCAGCTCCTTGCCGTCGGCCGGCCGCTTGACGATGGCGCCGTTGGAGCAGATGAGCGGCGTGCTGATGCCGAGGCGGTCCGCCGTGCGCTTGGCCAGCCCGTACCAGCGCGACGTGGCGAGCACGACCTGCACGCCCGCGGCGATGGCCTGCCGCAACGCCTCCGCGTTGGCATCTGAGAGGCGCAGGCTGCTATCGAGGAGCGTGCCGTCGAGGTCGAGGGCGATGAGCTTGTAAGCGGCCACGGTGCGCCAATTATAGCCCGAACGCCGCGCGCCCGTGGGATCCGCCTGGGAGCGAGACCTTACGCCGCCCCTTTGCGTTCGCTCTTCGGCCAGAAGAGGCGCCAGAGGATGAGCAGGGCGAAACCCGGGACGATGAGCCAGGCGGCGACCACGCCGGCGGTGATGCCGGCCGTGCCCAGCGCCCGCAGCAAGTCTTCGGAGGCCTGCCAGGAGTTGTCCCACGCCTCCTCCGCCCAGCCCGGCTCGGTCTGCGGCTGAAGCTGGTCCACAGCGATGGGCGGCAGGTCCAGGTTCACGGCGATTGTGGCCATGTCGGTGAGGCTGTCCAGGAGCTGGATGCGCCCCTGCACCTGCTCCGTCTCCAGGCGCACCTGGTTCAGGCGGTCCTGCACCGTGAGGATGTCCGGGATGCTCTCCGCGACGGCCAGCAGTTCCAGGTACTGCTGCTCGGCGGCCTGCAGGTTGCGCAGACGCGCCTGCAGGTCCGTGTACTCCTCCGTCACCTCGGACGTGTCGCTGCTCTCGGCGCGCACCTCTTTGGCGAAGCCGCGCAGCTGGGACATCACCGCCGCGTAGCTTTCGACCGGGACGCGGATCGTGATCGCCGCTCGCTGACGGGGCGGGGGCTGGCGGCCGTCCGGGCCGGGCGTGGCCTGCGGATTTTCGATGGAGAGGCTGGAGCCGGAGACGAACCCGCCGGCGGCGGTCGCCGCGTTCTCCACGCGCTGTACGGCCGCGCCCACGTCCTCCACTGTCAGTTCCAGCGTGGCGTTGCGGATGATCTTGCGGCTGGCGAGCAGCGGCAGCGGCAGGGAGTTGCCCGCACCGCCGGTACCGCCGGTGGCCGTGCCGCCGACTGACGGCGCGCCGCCCACGCCGCCGCCGTAGGTCGCCGCGCTGTCGGGCAGGGTCTCCGCGCTCCTGCTGTAGACGTCGCCCGGCGGCACGGGCGCCGGCAGCTCTGCGTCTTGAACGGACTTGCCGCCGTCCTCATTGCCGGCCAGGCCTGACGTATGCGCCGCGTTCTCGCCGGGCGGCACCCCGCTGTCCGCGGCGTTGGAGTCGTTGACGAGCTGGGAAACGCCGAGTCCGACGGCGAGGAAGACGAACGCGGCCCCGAGAACCAGAAGTCCTGCTTTTCGCATGACACGCACCTCCTGTAGAGGATCCTGCTGTTGAGACGGGCGCGAGGCGCGAAAAGTTCCCTCTTCCCGGAGCGACGTGGGAGATTGGAGGCTAGAGGCTAGAGGTTAGAGGTTAGAGGTTAGAGGTTAGAGGTTAGAGGTTGGAGGTTGGAGGTTGGAGGTTGGAGGTTGGAGGTTGGAGGTTGGAGGTTGGAGGTTGGAGGTTGGAGGTTGGAGGTTGGAGGTTGGAGGTTGGAGGTTGGAGGTTGGAGGTTGGAGG
>JAUSFE010000139.1 GCA_030649945.1 Dehalococcoidia bacterium
TGGCCGCTTATCCGGTCGGGGTAGGGCGCGGCCTGCGCGGTGGCTTCGTTCGAAATGGCGGACCAGTTGCCGGCGTCGTCGCGGGTCCAGGCGCGCAGGTAGTAGGTCTGCCCGGGCACAAGCGCGGTGATCTCTTTGGAACGCGCCGCGTTCGCGCTGCCCGCCGTGAAATTAGCGCCCGCCTGCGCGTCGTCCTTGCTGAAGGGCGCGGCGGACATGGTGGCATACTGTACCAGGTACTGGCCGTAAAGTATCATGCCCGTCGCGCCGTCGTCGCCGGGGGCGTGCCAGGTGAGGCTTATATTGCCGGGCGCGTTCCCGGTGGAGGCGGTAAGGTCCGCTATCGCGGCGGGCGCGGTGTCGTCGAGGAAGGCGAAGGTGGAGCCGTAAACACCGAACTGCGCGGCGTTGGCGGGGTATGAATTGTCTGCCGCGTAAAGCGTAAAGTAATAGCTGGCCATGGTCTCAAGCGAGGCTCTTAAAAGTTCGCTCGGGGAGTAAGACCAGCTGGCGGCCGCGGCTACAGTAGCGCTTGAGCCGGCCACTGTCCAGGTTCCGGCGCTGAAGTCCCACCACTTATTATCCGAAAGCCGCTTGAACATCAGGCGCATGGCGGCCGCGCCCGAGACGTCTACTACGGAGCCGGAAATAGCGGCCATAGAGTTAACCGTGCCGCCGTTGGCGGGGACCAGCGAGGTTATTACCGGGGCTGTGGCATCGAAAGTGAAAGCGCGGGTGGCATAGGCCAACGAATAATTGCCGGCCGTATCGCTGGAGCGCGCCACGACCTGGTACTCTACGCCCTCGGCCCAGGCTATGCCCGGCGTGTAGTTCCAGGCGGCACTGGTCGACGCAGCCAGCCAGACCGGGGAAGTGGCCAGGAAATCAGCGCCGTTCCAGTAGCGCCCGGCCGCGACGTCCAGGAAACTCAACTCGGTGCCGGCCAAAGTGTGCGACCGCGCGTCAGAGGCTGTGCCGCTTATCGCGGTGACGGAGGACTGGTAAGCCGTGCCGGGCGCGGTTATGCCGACCTCGGGACCGCTTACGTACTTAAGAATCTTAAATACATCCACACCGGAGTCAATCACCATATTGCCGGCCAGGTCCCAGGCGCGCACGGAGATAAAGTTGGTGGCGTTGTTGGCTAAAGCCGCAAAATTTACCGCCCAATTATCCGTGTAGGAAGTTAAGCCGGTTACTGGCGACGTGGAAACCGGCGTCCACGCCAGCGCTGCCGCGTTACCGGTGCCCTGGACAGGGCTGGCGCTGTATTCGATGCCGCCAAGGCCGGACACCCCGTCGGCAAAGTCCACGTTGTAGACCGCGCCGGCGTCGTCCATGCGCCAGTCGGTCTCGCCGAGCTGGCCGTCGGTTATAACGGGCATAGCCGTGTCTTTAAGTATGTAGAAAGCGTC
>JAUSFE010000002.1 GCA_030649945.1 Dehalococcoidia bacterium
CAGAAGCTCGAACGCCAGGACGATCACCATCACGCCCATGAACGCGTGCCGGGGCATGGAGGTGAGCAGCCGCGTCTGGTACACCCGCACCGGCGCCATCAGGGCCGCCGTTAGCCCCAGCAGGAGGTGAACGCTGCCGGAGCTGTTGAACGAGCCGTGGAAGTGGAAGACGCCTATCTCCAGCCCGCCGGCGATCAGCGCCGGCACGATCCACAGGTCGGCGGTGCGGCGGGGGATCTCGCGCTGCCGGTGGCGGTACTCAACCCAGCCCGCCGCCAGCATGATCAGTCGGGATCCGGAAGTTGGCTTGGGGCCTTGATCTCCTCACAGATGTCCGGAGCCTCTCTGCGCCCCTGTTTGACCAAGGGCTCCACAACGGGCCGCAGGGTCAGTCCCGCAATAGTTGGGTGCAGTAGCGGGGCATCTAGATCAATCGAATAGTGATGGCGCCGTCCTTGCTTGCGCAGACGGAGCATCCCCCCGCTCCTGAGATTCTGGATGATACTCCAGATCTGCCGTTCTGTATGCCCGATGGCACGGGCGATGTCTTTGGTCGTGCTGTCCGGGCAGAGGGCAATATAGAACAGAACGTGTCCCTGGGGAGATAGGAGGGACCAGTCGACCTCCGCTGGATAGACGGTGTCCGACTGCCGGATGCTTCCGTCTCGCCTGTGCGTCACTGTCTCGCCGCCGCCGTCATGCGACAGTATCTCCTTCGCCCGTGTCTGGGCTTCGGCCTGAGTCTGATGGCGCGAGCTAGCCCGCTCGGCGTGCGGCTTCTTCACAGCCCAGCCACCCTGCGGGTGCTGCACAACGTGTCGCTGATTCGACGTGGCCACTATTGCTCTCCTTGGTGTGGCGGCCTGCCGGACTCTCCTTTGGCCAACGTGACGCGATTCAGGCGAAGTAGCTCGCTCAGACGCTGGGCCCATGTAGGCCGGGAAAACCGGGCTGGTCCTGGAGCAGGGCGTGCCTCGCTTACTACACTGCGACAGTCACCACGCCCAGAACTACCAGGATGATGAATACGACTATAATTACCAGCCATATGTTTTGGCCCATTATCATTAAACTCACCTCCCTTCTGGTAAGATTTTGTGGCCGGGCGCGGGCCGCCGGCCGGGAGAGGCGTCCCCGGCATGTGAACCGCTACCCCTCGCCCTCCGCTAGCCGAGCTTCTCCGTTAATTTTCCTCTCGCTCGCTGCGCCTTCCCTTTCAGCGTAGTAGACTTTTTCCCCGTCACCTTGCCGACGGCCTCTCGCACTCTACCCTTAACCTGCCCGATTTTACCCTCGATTTTCTTGCCAGCCATTTTTGAATGCTCCCTTCTGCACTGTGACGCTATTCGCCCTCGCCTGCTACTCGCGGCGGCGGCGCACCGGGGCGCTCACGCCCAGGACGCTCAAGACCAACACCACGGCGCCGAGGCCGCCCATGACCGAGGCGACCAGCACCACGATCCAAGGGAAACCTCCATTCTGCAGAGGAGCCCCGCCGGTACTCGGGAAGCCAGGGACTGTCGGTGTGGTCGGCGTACCCGTCGGGGTCGCGGTCGGAGCCGCCGGCGCACCGGGGCAGCCCAGGATGGTAACGTCGTTGGTGTCCATGGTTACCGCACCGTTTCGCGCCAGGGCCCTACCGACCACATCCGCGTTATTCTGCAGGGCGATGCTCGTGAGCGCGAGGATATTTCCCGCGAAATTAGTGGTTGTGCCGAGAGTCGCGGAGCTGCCGACCTGCCAGAATACGTTGCAGGCTGTACCGCCGTTGATCACGCTGACAGACGAGCTGCTGGCGGTCGTGAGCGTGCTCACCATCTTGAAAATGAAGACCGCGGCGGCGTTGCCCTGGGCGTCGAGAGTGAGTGTTCCCGTCAACTGCGACGACGACGTAGAACAATAGACGCCCTCGGTGAGCGTCTGGCCACCCAGATCCTGACCGGTAATATCGCCGGTGCAGGCCTGGCCTGCTAGATCATCGTAGGCAATGGTGACATCACTCTGGGCCTGAAGCGCGACGGCATCCGCTGCGTGCGTTGCTCCCGCGGTCAGACTCCCCGGAGGAAAGCCAGTGATCGCGCTACCTGGGCTGACACCTAGGTCTCCGAAG
>JAUSFE010000004.1 GCA_030649945.1 Dehalococcoidia bacterium
CGGCACCATCGCCACTGCGGATCTCGCCGACGGAGCGGTAAACTCGGCGAAGATCGCCGACGGCACGGTGGCCTCCGTGGACATCGCCGACCTGGGCGTGGGCACGGCGGACCTGGCCGACCTGTCGGTGACCAACGCCAAGCTGGCCGCCGACGCCGTGACTTCAGCGAAGATACTGGACGGCACGGTCACCAGCGCCGATATCGAGAACTTCACCGTCGCCGGCACCGGCATCCAGACCGGCGACCTTGCCGACGCCTCCGTGACCTCCGTCAAAATTATGGACGGCACCATCGCCACCGCCGACATCGCCGCGGGTGCTATCACCGGCGGCCTGGGTGGCGTCGTAGCCGACAACACCATTACTACCGACGACATCGCCGACGGCACGTTCACCGGCGCCGATATCGCCGACGGCACCATCGCTACCGCTGACCTGGCGAACCTCTCCGTGACCAACGCTAAGCTGGCGGCGGACGCGGTGACGACGGACAAGATCGCCATGGACACCATCGGGGTGGACGACATCGCCGCCGGCGCCGTCACCACCTCCGAGATCGCCAACGGCAACGTCCTCACCGTCGATTTGGCGGACGACGCGGTGACTTCGGCCAAAATCCTCGACGGCAGCGTAGCTACTGCTGATCTGGCGAACCTCTCCATCACCAACGCTAAGCTGGCGGCGGACGCGGTGACGACGGACAAGATCGCTCTGGACACCATCACCGCCGACGACATCGCCGCCGGCGCCGTCACCACCTCCGAGATCGCCAATGGCAACGTTCTCACGGCTGACCTTGCGGATGAGGCAGTCACCTCGCTCAAGATAGAGAACTTCACCATCGCTGGCACAGGAATCCAGACCGGCGACCTGGCGGACAGCGCCGTTACCTCGGCCAAGATCGCCGACGGCACGGTGGCCTCCGTGGACATCGCCGACCTGGGCGTGGCCACGGCGGACCTGGCCGACCTCTCCGTCACCAACGCCAAGCTAGCCGCCGACGCCGTGACCAGCGCCAAGATCCTCGACGGCACGGTCACCAGCGCCGACATCGAGAACTTCACGGTCGCTGGCACCGGCATCCAGACCGCAGACCTTGCGGACGGGGCGGTCAACTCCGCGAAGATCGCTGACGGCACTGTTACCACGGTCGACATCGCCGACGGTACAGTCAACTCCACTGATATCGCAGACGGCACCGTGACTACGGTTGACATCGCTGATGGTACCGTCAACTCGGTGGACATCGCCGACGGCACAATCGTCACGGCCGATCTGGCCGACGCCGCCGTCACCTCGGCCAAGCTGGCCGCATCCATCAACATAACCACCCTGACCATCGGCGGCGGTACAGCCATCACAGGACACCTCTCTGCGGCCTCCGCTCTGAATGCCGCCGCCCCGGCCGCCGTTCCCGGCTGCTCGGCCGATCTGACGATCGCCGTGGCAGGGGCTGCGATGGGGGACACGGTGACGGTCGGGACGCCCGTGACTATGCCCGCCAGCTTCATGCTGAATGCCTGGGTTTCCGCGGCGGGCACGGTCTCCATCCGCTGGTGTCAGTTCGCTGGCGCCGCAGCTGACCCCGATGGGGCGGGCGGGACCTACCGGGTGGACGCCTGGAAGCACTAGTGGGTTGTGCGGGTCCCGGGGTCCCATCCCCGGGACCCGCTTCGACGACTGCCGTCAGACTGCCTGAGTTAACCAATCGTCACACTTGACGTTAATCCACTAAAGACCACAGTTCTTTCAGACTGGAAGGAAAAAACAGGGAGGATTGCATGCAAGAAGCAATTGGCCTCAAGAGAAGCAGGTTCCGGATAAGGTATCTTGTCATCTTGGTGGTACTGGTGGCGGCGGCTGCGGGCCTGGGGACCGGACTGTACCTCTGGCTGCAAGACGATGGCGGGGAGTCTGTCCGCGTAGTGACAGCGGTGCAGTTTCCTTATCCCAACGGGTGGGATGAGCAATCCCTCACCGAAGCCGACCGGAACGCCGGTCTCGTCCTGAGTCTGGAGAGGCAACGGCCTGACGCGTCCTTCCTGGCTCGCACGGTCATCACGAGGCTGCCTGCCGACTTCGACCTCAATCAGTTGGCCGACGAATCGGAAGCAGCCCTCAGCTCCGAGATCGAGAGCTTCGAGTTGCTCCGGGGAAGCGTTGTGTCTGTAGGGCCTTACGATGCCGTGAAGCTAAACTACCTGCAGACGGACGAGGCCGGAGTGGACCATGAGGTCATCATGGTGATAGTTCCGACCCCTAACCAGACCTTCTATTTGACGTTCCGGGCCGAGAAGACGGACTTCCAGCAAATCGAGGACGAAGGGCTGGAGATCGCGGATACCTTTGCGGCCTACGTAAGCGCTGGCTCTCAGTAGTCCGCCAGCCGCCCAACTAGCAGCCCTTCGGCGTGGCGATCTTCGTGCTGCCACTGCATATGAGCTGCCGGCGGCCAGAGAAGGCCATGGCTTCCTTCGTGACCCGGGCGTGACCTCGGCGTGAGCCGCCGTGACCTAACTGTGACGGCGCGTGCGACGAAGCAGAGGGTCATTAGCTCCTACGGCGCGACCCCCTGCCTTTCAGGCAGAAAGTCGGGCCAGATTGGGGATCGTATCTGGAGCGGGCGATGGGGATCGAACCCACGGCCCTCTGCTTGGGAAGCAGATGCTCTACCACTGAGCTACGCCCGCTCCGGCGCGGCGTTTCGATTGTAGGGATCAGGCCGCTGGGGTGTCAACGCCGCGCGCCCCCGCGGAGCGCGGCGGCCAGCGGGACCCAGCCCAGATGAACAGTAGCGTCAGCATCAGCAGCGTGAACCCCAGGACCGTCAGCGCCAGGTAGTTCCGGATCGGCACCCACATCGCCTCCACCCCCAGCTCCAGCAGCCCCCACCCGAACGGGTCCGCCTCCTCCTGCGCCGTCCGGAAGGCGAAGCGCACGGCCACCGCCGCTGCCAGCAGCGGCAGCGCCGCTACGATCGTAGCCGCGCTAAGCGCGACCAACCGCCCCCAGGACCGCACGGACGCTGCAAGTAGCGCCGCGCACATCGCCGAGAGCACGCCCAGCACGACGGCGGCGATGACCATCCGGTCGTGGTTCGCGGCCGTTATCAGCCCCAGGCCGCGCTTCAGGGCACCGGGTACGGAGATCGTCTCGATGCTCTGCCGCGCGTCGGGGTCGGCCGCCGACCAGGCGGACATCCCGTCCTCGTAGAGCCGGACGGAGGCCTCCGAGAGGATTCGCTCCCGCAGCGCGGGGCCCTCCAGCCGGAGGGCCTCATCCCGCGTGAGGTCCACGGGGACCGGGAAGTCGGGCACGCGCACCGTCTCGCCTGACCCCTCCCGCGCTCGCTCCCGCAGCGCGATCTGGAGGTCCGGCAGCACCGCATCGATCTGGGTGCTGACGGCGACGCTCCGCCGCAGCAGCCGCTGGCCGGTGCCCTCAGAGCTGAGCTGCACGGCGCTGGTCGCCACGAAGAACAGCGTGAGCAGCACCGCCAGGGCGACGCCGATGAGCCACTGGGAGACCGCCCGCAGCAGGGACGCAATGGAGGAGCCATTCTCCGACGGCTGCCTGGTCACGGCTCCTCCACCACCACCGTGCCGGCCAGGCGGTCGTGGAGGGTGCGGCGCTTACGGTCGAACAACGCCATGAGCAGGCCCAGGAACAGCGGCAGGACCGAAGCGGCGTAGCCGAAGAGGCGCAGCGCCGACCGCCCGCGAGTGACGCGCCCGCCGTTCTTGGAAAGCACCTTGATGTGGACGGCCATCATGCCGACCGTCTGGCCGCGCGAGCTCCAGAGGAGGATGTGGTAAAGCGGCACGAAGGCGAAGACGTAGACGAGGAAGATCACGACCGCCACGTAGGGAGCGCGGTCGGAAAGGTTACCGTCGTTGAAGCGGCTGTCCACGATCAGGTAAGCGCCAGCGGCGGCGGCGAACAGCATCCCGCCGGAGATGAGCACCATTACGTCAAGAATGAAGGCGACGATGCGAAGCTGGAGGCCGGCGTAGGCGCGCGAAGTGGGCTGCCTGTCGGCGGCGGTGGCGGCCCTTGCGGATGGAGCCATTGTCAGGCGGGATTATAGCACGGAGGCGCGGCCGCGGGCGTGGGAGGTCTTGACGAAATTGTCGGCCGCACCCATTGACAAAGGCGAGAGGCCGCTGCTATTATCGACCGTCCACTGCCGAGTTCCGGCCCCGCACTGCGGCGACACGCCCCGTCGCCAGCCCAGCGGGCAGCCGCCGCGGCGAGCCTCTAACGTCCCTTCTCCGGCGTCTTCCGTCCCGTCCGGCGTGTTAACCGGGGCGCACTTCTGCGCCCCAGAGAGGCTTGCGTAGCGGCCCGCATCATGGCGCTCGAACGGCAGTTTATGAAGGAGGAGTGGCTACAGCTCCCGGCGCTGGCGCCGCTCCTCTTTCCGTTCCACGGTCTGCCGGACAGCGCCGCGGGCCTCCCCGCCGGCGTCGAAACAGGGACCCCCTCAGCGGCGTTCCCGGATCGCGCCGGCGCTTCAAACTTCGAGGGAGAAGGCGGTGTCAGCGTACGAGCGGCAGCTTTCCTGGAGGGCGTCGCGCCGCGAGTCGATGTGGTCGATGCGGAAGCAGCCGCAACCGAGGCCCTGCGTGACGGCATCGCCCCACCCCTATTGGCGCCGTTGCCGGGCGTGGTGTGTACCGGATTTGCGCGAGGTACTGAGTTTGAGGAGCTGACGGACCGGTACCGCCACGCCCGAACGGCACTGGCGGCGGTGGCTTGTTGAGGGGGTACCGATATGCAGATGCTGATCCTTGCCGGTGGGCTGGGCACACGACTGCGACCGCTCACGAAACGTCTGCCCAAGTGCATGGTGCCGGCGAACGGGAAGCCGTTCCTGGAGCACCAACTGAGACTGCTGGCATCGCGCGGCGTCAGGGACATCGTTCTCTGCGTGGGCCATCTGGGCCAGCGGGTGCTGGAGTACTTCGGGAACGGACACCGGTTCGGCGTGAGCCTGACGTACGCCTGGGAGCGCAACGGCCTCCTGGGCACGGCGGGCGCGATCCGCAACGCGGAGCCGCTGCTGGCGCCGGAGTTCTTCGTCGCCTACGGGGACTCCTACCTGCTCCTGGACTACCGGGAGATCATGACCCGCTTCCGCCGCTCCGACGCCCTGGCCATGATGGTCGTCTACCGCAACGAGGACCGGCTGGAACGCAGCAACGTCGTCGTCGAGGACGGGCATGTCGTCGCCTACGACAAGACCACGCGGCTACCCGGCATGGTGTTCATCAACGAGGGGCTGTCCGTCCTTCGCCGGCGCTCCCTGAAGCTCATCCCGCCGGGAATCCCGTTCACGCAGGAGCAGCTCTTCCAGATGCTGGCCCGCCGGCGGCAGCTCCTGGCTTACGAGACGCCGCAGCGCTTCTACGAAATCGGCTCCTTCCAGGGGCTGGACGAGTTCCGCCGCCTGGCGGAGGTGGGAGAACTGGCATGATTGTGACTCGCACTCCCTTCCGCGTGTCGCTGGGCGGCGGCGGCACGGACCTGCCCTCGTATTACAGCCAGTTCGGCGGCTTCGTCGTCGGCGCCGCCATCAACCGGTACGTCTACGTCATGCTCAACCGCCGGTTCGAAGACAGCATCCGCGTCAGCTACTCGCAGACGGAGATCGTCCACGGCCCGGACGCCGTAGAGCACCCGATCGTACGGGAGGCGCTGAAGTTCACAGGTCTGGAGAGCAACCTGGAGATCGTCTCCATCGCGGACCTACCGGCGAATACGGGGCTGGGCTCCTCCTGCGCCTTCACCGTCGGCTTGCTGAACGCCCTCCACACTATGAAGCGGGAGCACGTGCAGCTGGATGAGCTGGCGGAGGAGGCGTGTCACATCGAGATCGAGCGGCTGCGTGAGCCGATCGGCAAGCAGGACCAGTACATCGCCGCGCTGGGCGGGATCACCTGCCTGGAGATCGACCGCGAGGGCGGGGTCCGATATTCGTCGCTGGATCTGCCGGAGGAGACGGTGCAGGAGCTCGAGAACAACACCATGATCTTCTACACCGGCATCCAGCGCAGCGCCTCGGAGGTCCTGCGGCACCAGAGCAAGGCGACGGAGGAGAAGGACAGGCCGGTCACCCAGGCGCTGCACATGATCAAGGACATCGGGCGGGAGATAAGGTCCGCGCTCCTGCGGGGCGACCTGGACCGCTACGGCTCGCTTATGGACGAGCACTGGCAGGTGAAGAAGAGCCTCTCTGACAAGGTGAGCGGCGGCGATCTGGACCGCTGGTATGAGATCGCCAAGTCCCACGGGGTCCTCGGCGGTAAGGTCATGGGAGCAGGCGGAGGCGGGTTCTTCATGTTCTACTGCCCGAACGGCACGAAAGGCCGCCTCCGTGAAGCCTTGACCGCCGAGGGCCTCAAAGAGATGAGGATGGGAATCGACTTCGACGGCGCCAAGGTGCTCGTGAACTTCTAGCAAAGGGGGGGACATGGTTGTCCAGGCCGCAACGGTGATCGACGAATACCTGCGGACGATGGAAGAGGTGGGCCGCGGCCTACCTCGCGCCGAGATCGCGCGGGCGGTGGACGTGCTGTTCAATTGCTGGCAGCGAGAGGGCACGGTATTCACCGCCGGCAACGGCGGCTCGGCCTCCACCGCGAGCCACCTGGCCTGCGACCTGGCGAAGGCGACGATCGTCCCGGGGCGCAGGCGGCTGAAGACGGTGTGCCTGGTGGACAACGTCCCGCTCAACAGCGCCTGGGCGAACGACAGC
>JAUSFE010000008.1 GCA_030649945.1 Dehalococcoidia bacterium
ACCAGACCATGCCATTGACATTCGCCACCATCGATCCGGGGGGATGCCCGCAGGGGTTCTGGTCTTGTGCATCGCGCTTCAGCGCTTCATCCGCCATCGGGCCATAGTGGTGTATCCAGCGCTTGGACGGACGCTCACTGGGCTCGAAGATGTTCATACCTCTCTCAATCTCCTCTCTGCCGCTTCCGCGGCCACGATCTCATCCTCGGTAGCCAGCCTCTCGATCTGCGCGGGGCAGACGCAGTGACCCACCTCGAAGTGGACCCACCAGGCGGCGATCTTCTGGTCGCCCGACGTGATGCTGCAGCCGAGCGCCTTCACGCGCCGCACCTTGCCGGATATGCGCTCCCACTGCACACCCGGTATCCGCCTCACGCGCACCCACGTCCCCGGCGGGTAGGGCGGTATCCGCGTGACCTGCTGCGGCCCTACGCGCTGCGGGCGGTACTGGCGGGGCTGGGTGTCGCTCACGGCATAGCCTCCAGCACCAGCCGCACTGCCCGCGCCACGCCGCGACCCATCGGCAGGGGCACGCCATTGCCGACTGCCCGGTACCGCCCCTCTTTCGTAAATGGCGCGCCCGACAGGAAATCCGACGGTAAGCCCTGCAGCTCCAGGGCACGATGGAAGTCGGCTTCCCGCCGACTGGGGAGGTTGCGAGCCATCTCGGCTCGGGTACGCAGCATCGCGATCCGCCTCCCCCCGCTAGCCAATACCGCCCTCTCGCACACCACCGGACGCAGCGGCTCGATCTCCAGATAGCGCCACAGATCCACCGGATAGCCCCCCCCCCGCACGCCGAACCAGAAACGCCGCTGCCGGTTCTGCTCGCAGCCGAAATCCCGCGCGTTGAGCAGGACCGAACCTTCCTCGTAACCGGGCACCGCCGGCGCCGGGGCGCCTGGTACGTTCTCGCGCAGGTACCAGCGGGGCTGAGCCTCGATCACTACCCGGCGGTACTCGGGAGTTAGATCCTCGTGTGGGACACAGCCACGTGAAAGACAAAAACCCTCCAACTTACTATGTGCCTGGCACGGGTCCCCGCCGATCACCCCGTCGAAACACCCGGCTGGAGGGCGGAAGCGCTTGACATCCCCGCCCCAGAACAGGTCCGGCCCGCGCACGACGCAGAATCCCTCCCCCTCGAATGCCATATCCAGCAGCCCGATTCCAGGGAAAACCGACAGTACCAGGGCGCTCACGATGCCGCCTCCTCTCGCCGCGCCAGGAACCCCGCGCGCTCGTGCGGGCTGATGTACCGCACGATGCACGCCTGTGCCTCGGCCTCGCTGACGTGCCAGTGATCGGGGAAGACCCCGCAGATCCAATGCTCCCCCCGATCCA
>JAUSFE010000012.1 GCA_030649945.1 Dehalococcoidia bacterium
GCCGTAGAGGGAATAGAGGGTGGTGTAGGCTGACCAGTAGTCACCCCAACCGCTCGAGTATTGGTAATGGGGCTCGCACAGTTCGTCTTTGTATGGGTACGATATGGTCGGCCCGCGGATGGCCGCGATGAGGTTGAACCACGAGAGCTGCGGGCCGAGCAGGGCGTGGACGTAGGGCCGGCTGGGGCTCTGGCCGGTGGGGGTGAGGACGTGCCCGCCGGGGGGCGTCCTGAGGATCTTCTCCCATGTGGCGCTCCCCCCATAGCTGTAGAGGCGTCCGCCCTCGTTGGGATCGGGATCGGCGAACAGCCCGTGCCAGCGCCCGATTTCCGTCCATGGCGGGCCGCTCCAGCGGAACATCATCGGGAAGGCGGCGGGCAGCCCGACGCGTCCGGCCCAGGCGCGATCAGCGTTGGCGCTGTTGCCCCGACCGCGCATGACGTGACCCAGCCGGGCCGGGACGGCGCGGTATGAGAACCAATAGTTGCTCGCCCAGCTCAGGGCCATGTTGTGGAGGGCGTAGGCGTGGTGGTCGAGCCAGGGCGGCAGCCGGCGGTAGTCGTTGGCCGCATCCCGCCAATCGGTGTTCATGTCACCACGCGGATTGAGCAGCAGGTGTCCACTGAGGTCCTCGACGCCAACGGCGTAGCGCAGGCGGTAGCGCGCCGCGCTGCGCCGATCTGCCACCGTCCCACTGGTGAGGCGGCGCAGGTCGGCGTCCAGGTACAGGCCGGAGGCCCGTTCCGGGGTGGAGGCCGCGCCGAGGAAGCTGGTCGGGACGACCGGCTGCGGATTGGTGGACGGCAACGGCCGCGTGACGTTGTGGTAGTTGACCTCGATGAAGCGCCCCCGCGCATCGGATATCTGCCGGCTGGCGGTGAGCCGTCCGCCCCCGAAATCCGAGACCATATACCACGAGGGATTCTCGATGTCGCGCTTCATCATCAGCGTCGTCTGCAGCGTGTTGTCCTCGGCGACGTCATCAGAGTCCTGGGCCCAGGTGTCTTGCCTCCGAGTCCAGCGGAATCGACATGGCCGTTTTTGCGGGGAGGTTGATCAAGCTGATTTCAACAGCATTTCATCCAGTCGCTTTTTGGCCTCTCGTGCCCAGCCCTGCCAGCGCGGCAGCTTGGTCCTGACCTTGCCGGTGTAGACGTCGGTCGGGGTGACCACGTCGCCGCCGGCCTCGGGGATGAGCGCCCAGTGCGGCCGGATGTCATTGTACCGACGATGGAACTCGGCCAGGCAGGTGCGGCAGTGTCCGGGGTTGTCGTACATGCGCCAATAGACCTCTTCCTCCTTGAGCACCTGGTGGAACCGCTCTAGCAAGCCGAGTTGCTGCGGTGTCCGGTAGCGAATGCGGACATGGCTGTAGCCGGCGTCGGCGATGTGGTCGCGGAAGCGGTGGGCCAGGAAGCACGAGCCGTTGTCGGTGACCAGGAACGGTGGCTTGGCGAGCGGGCCACTCACGCGCTCGGCCTCGGCTCGGGCCAGGTCGAGGCCGGTGGCGACATCGGCGGCCGAATAGCTGGCGGTAAGGTGGCAGGCCAGCAGGTAGCGCGAGTAGTAGTCGATCACGGTGACGGCGTACCACCAGCCGTGGCCAGGGATGTGGATGTAGGTGACGTCCATCTGCCACAGGTCGTTGGGCCGCTGCGGCAGCAGTTCGAACAGCTTGGTCGCCTGGTGCAGTTCTGGTGCGCGTGGCGGCGAGCGATGCAACAGGCCGCGCTCCTTCATGACCCGGTAGACGACCTTGTTGGTCGCGCCGGCGATGGCTTTCCGCCGGCAGACCACGGCAATGCGCTTGTAGCCCCACCAGGGGTGGGCGATGGCCACACCGGCGATGGCCTCGGCCAAGATCTCGTTGACCGGCTTGGGCTTCGGGCCCGGCTTGCGTTTGGCGTCCACCGGCACGCGTGTGCGGTGCCACGCCGACGGAGGCCAGCCCAGCGTTTCCAGCAGCTTCCCTCGGCGCGGAAATGGCTCCACGCCGAGGGCGCCGACGATCTCGGCCTGAAGTACGACCGTCAGCTCGGGCCGACCGTTTTTTTTAGGATCCGGTTCGCGATGGTCAGTTCGCCGATCACCTGATCACGATCGGCGAGATCCTGCACCAGTTCTTCGATGCGGCGGGCCTGGGAATTCTGCGTGCATTTTCCCGCCCCGAGTGCGGCCGTGCCGCCGGAGAGGAACTCGTCGCGCCACCGCGCCAAGGTGCTGTCGGAGATGCCATGACGGCGGCAGAGGATCTCGGCTGGCTCCTCCTTGCGCAGGTAGGCCAGCACGATCTCAGCGCGCTGCTCAGGGGTATGGGGGCTGTGCTTGGGCATGTCGTCCTCGATGTCCGGAGGATGAGCGCTCATCTGGAATGATGAAGAGCGTGGGGGGGGGCGCCGCCGCCGTGCGGCGGGGGAGGGAGGCAAGCGTGACGACGACGTGGCCTGGAACGACCAGCGTCGATGTCGCGCGCAGTTCCCTCCCCCGGCCCGGGCCGGCGACGCTGGACGTCGACCGCGATGCGGCAACACGCCGCCCTCTATGCAACTCGGCCTACGTCCTCACGCCACTGAGCGCGATTCCGGATATCCCAGGGCAATACAGAACGGCCTCCGCGGCATCGGGAGAACCGTGGCGCCGACACAACGCCTCGACCAGGCCGGCGTGCCGTTCGCACAGCACGCGGAAGCTCTCGGCATCGTTCCGTCCATGCCAGGCGGCTAAGAGAGACGCATCATCGCTCGGAAGGGTCATGGCGCTTACCTGTAGATGTGGGCTCGCAGGCCAAGGTAAGGCAGAACCGCCAGCGCGAACCGGCAAAGGTCCGAAGTATTTTAAATCCAACTACTTACATATGTCTGAATCGTCTCAGCCGATGATCGCG
>JAUSFE010000020.1 GCA_030649945.1 Dehalococcoidia bacterium
CCTCCTATTCATCGCCCAGGTGCCGGGCATAGTCGCGGGCTTCGCTGCGATAAAGGTGGCAGCTACCGGGCTGCTGCTGCCGCTGGGGTATGCCTCTGCGCTCCTCGCCGCGTTTGCGGCGCCAGGCAGCGAGTCAGTAGACGTGTTGGAGCACCTGAAACGAGCAGAAGACAACGTTGCCATTTCGCTTGAAAAAGGCTCGAAGGCCCTGCGTGCGGCAGACGAAGATGTGGCCGATTACGCCCGCAACGTAAATAAGCTCCTACATGAACTTGGCAAGGGCTTCCAGATTGACATGTCGAAAGCGCTGCCTGGGGAGGATGCGCTGAAAACCTGGAACGACATCATGCAGTTGGGCTTGGAAGACGCCACGCGCCGGATAAACGAGACAGGCCGCGTTTTCAAGAAGAGCCTGGAGGACGAGCTGGCGGTGCTGCGGCAGCTCTCGAGAGAGAATGAGCTGACCGCCGAGCAGATAGATCGAATGATCGTGCTGCAGGGCCTGCTGGAGCCCGCGACGCGGGCCGCTACGTCGGCGATGAACGACCAGAAGGACGCCGTCGACCGCATGCGGTCGGCCACGGAACGGCTGAACGATGAGGTCGCGAAAAACATACAGATGGCGGTGGCGCAGGCCGGCGCGACCATGACCGGGCGCATCTCGGGCGCGGAGGTGGAGTCCGAGGCGCTGGACGCGACGCGGCGGGCGGAGCTGCAAGCCCTCATCGCGAAGGGGCAGCGCGGCGAGATCAGCAATGAAGCGCTGGGCCAGGCCATTGCATCCCTGAACGCGCGCACGAAGCAGTCCCGCGCGAGCCTGGCGACGGGCGTGGCCATCAGCTCCGGCCAGGTACGCGCCGCCGCCGAGGGCGTGACGCTCATGTCGCCGCAAGCGCTGGCGGCGATATCGAAGGCGGCCGCTCTGCAGGCGCAGTTCGGCGGCCTGCCGAAGATGGCGCGCGGCGGCCGCGTCACGGAGGGCGGCATGGCCATCGTCGGGGAGAATGGCCCGGAGCCCGTGTATCTGCCGAAGGGCGCGCAAGTCCAGCCCAACGGGGCGGGCGCGCGCACGATCACCATCACGAGCAACGTCAACGTGCAGGGCCTGACGATCGAAGGGGCGGCGGAGAAGATCGCGCGCGCCGTGCAGCAGAACCTCGGGCGGGCGAACTACGAGGCGTCGCTGCGCCCGGCGGGTCCATAGGCGATGACCGCCATCCTGCAGCTCTCGGACGGGACGGACTCGCTGGACCTGCGCGTC
>JAUSFE010000029.1 GCA_030649945.1 Dehalococcoidia bacterium
GTCACCGCTGCCGTGTTGTCCACCCGGAGCTTCGCGTAATTCGTGGCTGCGACCGCCGTGAGGGCCGGCGGGTCCACCGTCACCGCCGCCGTGTTCACCGCCGCGCTGCCGACCCCTACCGCACCGACGCCCGTGAACAGCCCGGCGTCCACGTTCATCGCGTTGGTGTTGTTGTCGGCCTCCACCCGAAAGTCGTAATCGCCCCCGTCCTCGTTGATGGTCACCGCGCCGTTCAGCGCCGCGCCACCCGTCTTCACGGTGAGCTTGCCCGCGATCGCATGCCCCTTCGTGATCAGATTTGGCATTGTCTTACACTCTTTGTCACCGGTGCCAACCGGCTCTTGAGATTCGAGGCCCCCGGCCCCAGGCGGCGGCTGCTCCGAGTCGTTACCAGTCCATGTCGCGCGTGAAGACCCGCTGGTCTTCCGTGTCGCTGTCGAAACTGGTCAAAATCCGCTGTTCGATGCTGCCCTCGCCGCCGGCAACCAGGATCGCCAGCTTGTCACCGTGGCCGAGCAGTTCACTCCGCATTTCCAGGATGTCGCGGCCGTCCATCAGGAGCGGCTGCTCCGTCCCTGTGGCGTCCTGCACGGCCGGAGCCACCAGGAAGCTTGCCGCCACGCGGTACGCCACTGCCTGCTGCAGCGCCGACACCTCGTAGCTGGAGAGCCCGGTACTCGTGAACCGGCTGCTCGTCACCTCCAGCGCCGTCTCGGCTTCCGCCAGCGTGAGGAGGCTCGTGAGCAGCGTCGTGAGCGCCGCGCTGGTCTGCGCCAGCACGTGGACGTTGACGCCCGTCCAATCCTGGATGTTGGCGGAGGAGGGCGAAGAGTAGGAAGCCACGGTTTTAGAGCGCCCTGCCTACCAGGCGCGTGACACTCTCGCGAACGGGTGCTTCCGCTTTAATCAGCCGCCCCGCCTCCACCACGTGGTCATCCTGCCATGCCTGGCGCGCTGCACCGGCCGGCGGCGCGCCCGCGTACTCGAAGAACCGGTGCTGGGTCGCCGGATCGCTGCATTTGCAGACACCGCGCGCGGAGTTCGGGCAGACCTCCACCCGGAAGAACCCGCCATCCTGCTCTGCTGCCTGGATACGTGCTGCCATTGTTTGGGTCCTCAAACGAAGTCTGCGTCCACTGCCGCAGCGGTGGTGGCAGAGGTGGTGTTCACTGCCGCCTTCACTTCCTCGCCGCGCACGATACTGACGAGGAACTCGCGCACCTTGCGGCTCACGAACTGCGCTTTGGTCTCGGGGTTCGGGGCGCCGTTGATCGTCGCCTGATAGCCGTAGTGCGTGCAGACGGCATCACGCACGCGAACAGCCTGCGCGTCCGGAATGGTCACGGTGATCTGTGCCATGTGGCGGTCCTTTACGCGGCCAACAGGCCGATGGTTTCCAGCTTGGTGAGCAGGCTGTTGAATTTTGTTGTTATGTCGGCCAACGTGCCGTCCGCATCGACGATGTTGATCGGCTGCACGACGGGCGTGGCGGCCCAGAAGCCAATCTTCTGCGTGGTGGCGGTGCCGATCTTGGTGCCGGTGGTGGTGCCGAAGATGAGATTAATGGCTTCGCCAAACGTGAGATGCCCCCCGCTGCTCACGCTGAGCAGGATACCCGCCGCGCTGTTTTGCCATTCGTGCAAATTGCCCGACTGCGTCGCGGTGCCTTTGGTGATCGCCGGGATATCCGCGTCCGCCGCCGCGGTCAGCCTTAACGTTGTCGCATGTAAAGAAGCCCAACGGAGCGAAGGGTCTCCGAAATTGGCGGTATTATCTTCCGTGTACGAGACAATCGTGTTATCGGTATTCGTCAATCCCGCAAGCAGGTTGTTGCTGCAGAACCGAAACCCAGTGTTGGAGCCCGAGCCAGCCCTCTTGGTGTAGAGAGCCATTGCCCCCGACGACAAATTCAGCAGGTAGTGGTCCGAGGTCCCAGTGCCGAAAGTGAGCCCCAGGTTCCCGCCGAAAACGTTCTGTAGACGGGAATACGCGGTAGTAATGCCGTCTGTGTCTCGGGAAACTCTTATCTCCTCCCGAAAGAGGGCTTTTCCAGTCCCCGTGACGTAGACGTAATCGGCGCCGTTTACCTGGAAATCGAGGAAGTTCCCACCGTACCCCGCTGCGGCATTGATACCGAGGTACGTGCCGTTTGCACTGCCGCCGCTGATGGCCGCTCCCAGGCGTACCAGGGCCTTCGTGGCGGACGCCGTGGGGGCCGTGGTGATGAGATGCTCGCCACTCACAGCTGTCAGCTCCGAGAGTTTGCTCGCCCCGCCGCCGCCAAAGAAACCCATCTACTCGCCCTCCGCGTTGTCGGGATATGCCGCTCGCCACGCCGCGTAATCGGCGCGCAATCGCTCCAGTTGCCCGCGCCACTTCCGGAGCTGCTGATGCGAGGCGTCATCCTTCACGTCGAGTACGCAGTCCAGGCGGTGCCCGAAGAGCTGCCGCTCCGCCGCCTTCAGGGCCTGCTGGTACAGCGCTTCCGTCTCCTCGCGCGTGAGGTGCTGTGGGACAAAGGGGTCCACGTCAGGCTTCCTTCGCCGTGTAGGCTTTGCCCGTGGTGGCGCAAAGCACGTTCAGCGCCTGCGTGTCCACAAAGCTGCCCTCCAGGACGTAGCCGGTCAGGGTCTTCACGTAGATCGATGGCTGCGTGGCGACGGCCGCCGTGCCGAAGTTGATCCACATGTCCGTGTCAGAGACGTTCTGGAAGAACAGGTACTTGCGGCTGCTGTTGGCGGCCATGACCTGCTGGGACGTGCCGCCAGTGGTGATCGTGCTGGAGCGGTCGGTTTGCGAGCCGGCCACGGGGATTGTCACCACATCGGGGCGATGCCCACCCGCGACGTCGGGGGAGGTGGTGACGACGGGCGCGGTATTGCCATCATCGGTGCGAATAGCCATGTTTGCCCCTCGCCTACACCAGTAGGCAGTAACTCAAGCTGTAGGTGTAGCTGCTGGCGTCCCCGACCGTAATCCCCACCTGGATGGTCAGACCTGCCAGGCAGGCCGCGGTGCGCTGCATCACCCAGCCGGTGCCGCTGCCGCCGACCGGGCCATCCGCTCCCGGATACACCTCGAACCCGAACCGCCCCGTGCCGATGATGGCCGTGATGTTGGGGTTGATCTGGCAGGTTAGGCCGGAGATCACGTCCACCACGCGGACCTTCGGAGTCAACCCGCCGGTGCCGCTGGCGACCGTCACGTTGAGAATGACCATGATGCCGCGGTGGTTAAGGTTGGTCAGATTGGCAGCGTCGGTATCCACCGTCCGCGCCGCGCTGGCGAGCAGCGTGCCCTCGTGGTTGCACCGCTCCCGCACCCACACCGCCCCGACGGGGTCCCAGAGCAGACCGAGGGCGGCCTGGGGCGGTACGGTAGGGTTGGCGATGGAGTCGGAAAGCGCCGCTGCCGCCGGGTAAAGCGCCACGCCTCCCGCACTGGAGGGCACGCTGTGGTAGACGTGGACCGCGGCGTTGTCCGTCGCGCGGATGGTGCGCGTCGTGCCTGCCTGGTCTTTGACTGCGATATTGTCAGCCATCAGTTAGCCCCCGCCCAATTGGCCGAG
>JAUSFE010000040.1 GCA_030649945.1 Dehalococcoidia bacterium
GCCGTCGCCCCCGCCGACGCCCGCTCCTGCACGATCACCAACAACGCCCAGGCCACCCTCACCGTCGCCAAGGCCTACTCCAACGCCAACATCACCCCCGTCACCGTGTCGGTCACCTGCACCTCCGGCAGCGTCTCCCCCGCCTCCGCCAGCGTCACGCCCGGAACCCCCGTTACCTTTACAGTGACCGGCTTCAGCTCGGGCTCCTCCTGCTCCGCCACCGAGGGCGCAGCGCCTACGGGCTACTCGAAGAACGAGGCGGCCTGCACGGCCCTGGCCGTCGCCCCCGGCGACGCCAGGTCCTGCACGATCACCAACAACGCCCAGGCCACCCTCACCGTCGCCAAGGCCTACTCCAACGCCAACATCACACCGGTCACCGTGTCGGTCACCTGCACCTCCGGCACCGTCTCCCCCGCCTCCGCCAGCGTCACGCCTGGAACCCCCGTTTCCTTTACAGTGACCGGCTTCAGTTCAGGCGCCTCTTGCTCCGCCAGCGAGAGCCCCGTGCCCGCCGGCTACACTGCGACCGACAACTGCACGGCCCTCGCCGTCGCCCCCGGCGACGCCCGGTCCTGCACCATCACCAACAACGCCCAGGCCACCCTCACCGTCGCCAAGGCCAACATCACGCCGGTGACCGTGACCGTCACCTGCACCTCGGGCAGCGTCTTCCCAGCCTCCGCCAGCGTCGCCCCCGGCCCCCCCACCGTCTTCACGGTTGTCGGCTTCAGTGCTACTGCGACGTGCTCCGGGGCGGCGAGCGTGCCCGCTGGCCACGTGGGGAGCGATAACTGCGACAACATAAGTATTGCCGCCGGCAGCAGTGCGTCGTGTACCGTCACCACCAACCCGGCTTGCCTGCGATCAGATGGAACCCAGGTCGGCGTTTCCTGGGCCGTACCACCAGGCGATGACGACTGCGACGGATTCACGACCGCTCGTGAGACGCCCATAGGCACGGACCCCGGCCTGGGTTGCGGGATTAACGCCTGGCCGGTGGACATCACCGACGATCTTCAGGTTGGTCTGGCGGACGTTCTGGCGTACATCCCTGTGTTTAATACCACGGCGCCGGGGCCACCCTACAGTAACCGCTTCGACTTGAATGCGGATAGCAATGTGGGTCTGTTAGACATCTTGATGTTCATTCCCTTCTACAACGCTACCTGCACGCCATAACCTTTCGACCGGTGTAGCTAAGCGGCCGGTCCACCTATTTTCGTGAGGCGGGCAACGCAGCGCTCAAGGTGAGTGCGGTCCTGCCCTCGCCCCATTTGGCTCTTGTTAGGGCTTCGCCGGTGTGGCGTCCAGGACGGTTAATCCTGGGTGAACATATGCGACCTAGCTTGCCACAGCTACGGTTTTCGGGTGGACACCGTGCGAGGCCCCTAGCTACGATAGCTTTACGATAACTCAACCTACCTGGCATGCTGTCGGGCCATTGTATTGTTTCCCCACTACTCTTTGTTATTACCTGTAGAACCACCGTCTCGCAGCCTGTCCAGCCGCCAAGGCGTCTGTAGCATAATGTGCCGCTCTCCCAGTCGCACGCGCCCCGCGAGGACACGATCCTGACACGACAGATCCCGGCATTTCTCACCGCAGCCATCATCGCGACCGCCGCCGGTCTCTGGATCGGGGCGTTCTCAGTCCCGTGGCAGGCTTCCGCCGCCGGCACGATCAATTTCGTGGGCATTGATGTTGTCACTACTGGCAACGACGCCACGCATATCAACGGCCACGGCAACACGTTCGCCGGCGGCAATCTCGTGGTGATCAGCACCGATGTGCAGACCTGCATCCAGGTGACTAGCGGCTCGACGTTTTTCATCGACATCGTTCTGGATGGCCTCCCAGCAACCGAAAAGTTGGCCGGCGTCGGCTACGACATCGACTACGACGGCAACATCGTTAAGCTTGGCAACGACGACGATCTCGACGGCCTGTACGACGAGGACACGCAGATCGGCGACGGCAACCAGGACGGCGACGTCAGCGACGGCGAGGAAGGCAACGACGACCCCAACGGCATCGGCGCCACCATCGGCCATAACACCGCCTTCATGCTCACGGGCGCCAACGACTTCAGCAAGGCGAACGGCGGCGACACCGTCACCTGGAGCGACTTTGCGTCGGCATACTTCAAGCTGTCGGGCTTCCCCGCTGGGCCCAGGAGCGGCCTGCTTGAGCGCATCCAGGTTAAGGCCGTAGGTACCGGCGTCACCACGCTGAACCTGAGGGACTTCTACGGGTCTGGCACTGAAGCACCCACTCTCAGTGACATCAATAGCGCCAACTTCACGATAGGCAACGGCGGCAACGGCGACGCACAGATCGCCGTAGACGTGCCTTGCCCGTCACCGAGCCCGTCACCTTCGCCAAGCCCGTCGCCGTCACCGACGACTACACCCTCTTGCAGCCCAACATCCGGCCAAGATACTGACCGGGACGGGATTGCCAATTCATGCGACCCTACGCCTGACCACGACGTTTCTTTGACAATTACGGCCCAACTCGACCCCTCGGCCATAAACGCATCCGACACAAACGGCCGCTACCTCTGGATTCTCCTGACCGTGACCAACAATAGAAATTGGCCAGAACTCGTCAAAATAGCCTTCGCCATTGACAGCTTGCCTGGCGGCTGCCAAACGCAAGTTGAGCTCATCGTGCCGGGCCAAACGCTGTTCCTGCTGGACCCAAACGAGAGCCTGAACGTGGTCTGGCGCGCACGGTTCGAGTGCCACGCCCCGGCGCCACCCGGAGTCATCATCATCAGGGTCTGCCCATCTGTCGATCTTATCCCGCAACCGGGAGACGGGGATGAGACGGACGCTGCACAACAGAACAACTTCGACGAAATTATGGTTGTCGTAATCATTGACAACCCCAACGGTCCGCCAGGCCCAACGTCTTCTCCGGCCAACCCAATCTGTCCGACGCCTCCCTCGCCCACGGCCACGCCGTCACCCAGCCCATCACCATCGCCATCGCCATCACCGTCACCGTCACCGTCGCCGTCCCCCAGCCCATCGCCGTCGCCATCGCCATCACCCAGCCCGTCACCGTCACCGTCGCCGTCACCCAGCCCGTCGCCGTCGCCATCACCCAGCCCATCGCCATCACCCAGCCCATCACCATCGCCATCGCCGTCGCCGTCACCGTCGCCGTCACCCAGCCCGTCGCCGTCGCCGTCACCATCGCCCAGCCCATCACCATCGCCGTCACCGTCACCCAGCCCGTCGCCGTCGCCGTCGCCAACGCCAACGCCAACGCCAACCCCCACACCGAGCCTGACGCCATCGCCTAGCCCGTCTCCGTCGCCAACGCCAACGCCAACGCCAACCCCCACACCGAGCCCGACGCCATCGCCTAGCCCGTCTCCGTCGCCAACGCCAACCCCCACACCGAGCCTGACGCCATCGTCTAGCCCGTCGCCGAGCCCTACACCCACGCCTACTCCTACACCCACGCCGAGCCCGTCACCAGCGCTGTTGCCAGCGACTCAGACCCCCACGCCCACCGCGTCCGCGACCGTGGCGCCAACCCCAACACTCACCCCGACACCTACACCTACCTCCACCGCCACTCCTACGCAGTCGCCCACCCCCAGTTCGTCACCGAGCCCGACGCCTACACAGACACTAGCCCCGACAGAGACGTCAGCGCCGACGCCGTCGCTAACCCCAACGCCCAGTGCATCACAACCACCATCGCCGTCACCATCTCCAAGCTCATCCCCGTCTCCGTCTCTGTCCCCGTCACCATCGCCGAGCACGAGCGCATCACCTGCGCCGAGCCCCAGTCCGTCGCCGTCGCCTTCGCCGTCGCCGCCGCCCGGTCCCTCACCGTCACCGAGCCCCACACCTACACAGACGCCAACGCCGACCCCGACTCCCAGTCCTTCGCCGTCGCCCAGCCCCAGTCCGTCGCCAACGCCGCCGACGCTGCTGCCCGATTCGGGCGCGCCAACGCCGCCGCCGCCGCTGCCCGCCTCCTCGACCCCGGCCCCCGGCGGCCTGCCGCCCACGGGTGGGTTCTTCAACGACGGCTCGGGCATGGTGCGGCTACTCATACTCCTCGGCCTCGGCATGACCGTCCTCGGCGGAATCACCGTAGCTATGGCGCGCAAGCGGGGTTACAAGCTACCCTTGTAGGACTGTAGAACCGAAGCGTCACGGCCCCGCGACATCGTGGTTCCGTTATAGTAAACTAGCACCAATGCCAGATTCTGGATGCGGGAGGCGGCACTGATGTGGTGCATACTGAGGACTGAGAAGCTGGTCCGCGGCCTGGGATGGACCGCCGGCCTCACCCTCTTCCTCTCATTGCTGGCTCTCTTCCTGACGTATGGTGGCGCCATTACACCGGGCCAGGCGGCCGGCGCGTCTTTGGCCGTGGATGACGTGACAGACGGCAATGCGGCGTTTCAGCTGGGGCCCACAGATAGCTGCCGCAGCGTCGCGGCCGGTACCACCTTTGACGTTGACCTGACCGTCCGTGGCGTGGCAGGCCTGCGCGCGTGGGAGCTGTATTTCGGCTTTGACCCGGCTCTGCTCAAGGTGGTAGGCCAGGACGTCCGCTATATGCTGGGCGCCGGCGCACGCGACGTTTCGGACCCGGTGCCGGACAGCAACGGCCATCACTACCTCGGCGCGTTCACCCTGGGAGCCACCGCCAGCGGTTCCGGGGTACTCGCCCGCCTCACCCTGCAGGCCCTGGCGCCCGGCTTCAGCCCCGCCAACATATCGGCGTACCCGGCGCCGCCGCTCCTCAACCCCGGCTCGGACATCCCGGTCGACGGCATCGAGAACTCGCGGATCGCGATCGGAACGGATTGCGCCGGCGCGCCACCGCCGGAGCCTACGGCCAGCTCGATCCCTACACCGAGCCCGGAACCCACTCCCAGTCCATCTCCAACCCCGAGTCCGAGTCCGGAACCCACCACGAGCCCGGTCCCGACGCCGAGTCCGCAACCCACTGCGAGCCCGGTCCCGACGCCGGGTCCGGAACCCACTCCCACTTTGGCTCCGGGATCCAATTACTGGGGCGATGTCGATTGCGACGCCCGCGTTTCGATCGGCGACGCGCAGAAGGTCGCCCGAAACCTCATCGGTCTGCCGATAACCCAGGCGCCATCGTGCTCCGTAATCGGCGCCACGGTAACCGCCGATGGAACGGCCTTGACCTGGGGCGACGTGGACTGCAACAGCACGGTGACGGTCGGCGATGCGCAGAAGGTCGCGCGGAACCTTGTAGGGCTCACTACCACACAGGGCGCCGGCTGTCCGGGCATTGGCAGCGTCATCACCACCGGGTAGACCTTCGGCGGCCGTAGCCGGCGCGCTGGCCGCAGATGCGCGTTTCCTCTAACCTGTGGGCCAGAGGGTAACCGCGATGAGGCAAACGATGAGATACCGCCCCTGGCCGCTGCTTGCTGTCTGCATCGTGGCGGCATCCTTTATCTTCGCAGGGTGTGGCGGCGGCGGCTCCAGCCCCAGCCCATCTGCCGCAAGCACCTCCGCCACGCCGGCCGGCAGCGCAGGAGCCACGGCCCAGCCCTCATCCCCGGAGGCCAGCGCCACGGCGGTTGACCTGGCATCCACGTCGCCTATGTCTGTGATCTACGCCGTGAGCGAGGGTGACCTGCGCTCCGACCAGCCGGGCCTCGCCGCGGGTGATATCAACGGAGACCACATTGGTGACGTGATTGTGGGCGGCCGGTTTGCGGACGGCCCGAACGGCCGCACGGACTCCGGGGAAGCGTACATCATCTTCGGGGCGAAGAGCCCGCCCGCCTCGGTGGACCTGGCCCAGGCCCAGCAGGACGTCACGATCGCCGGCGCCAATCCGGGCGACAGCCTGGGCTACGCTGTCGCTGCCGGCGACGTCAACGGCGACGGCGTGGGCGACCTGATCCTCGGCGCACCATTCGCTCCGCCGCCGGACCAGAACACGCGGCCGCTGAGCGTTGTGGGCGGCTCCGCGTACATCTTCTTCGGCCGGAGCGTCTTCCCCGCCGCCATAGACCTGGCGGCGACTCCTGCGGACGTGACGATAAGCGGCGACGGCGCCGGGGCCTTTTTCGGCGACTCCCTGGCGACGGGGGACATCAACCATGACGGCGTGCCGGACCTGATCATCGGCGCCCCCTTCGACTCCACGCCGGCGACCTTCGCCCGTGGCGGCGCGACCTACGTGTACTTCGGCAGCCGTCAGTGGCCCGCTACTCTCAGCGCGGCGGACGCCGACGTCTCGCTATACGCCGCCGATGACGGCGACGAGTTGGGCGACTTCGTGACCAGCGGAGACGTGAACGGCGACGGCATCGCCGACGTCATCGCCACCGCGGAGGCTGCGGACGGCCCGGATAACTCGCGGATCACCGCTGCGGAGGTCCACGTCCTCTACGGGCATCCGGACCTCCACGGGTCCTTCCAAATCGGCCGCAACGAGGACGACGTCGCCATCTACGGCGCTGTGGCGAACGACACCCTGGGCTTCTCCCTGGCCGCAGGCGACGTGGACGGCGACGGCATCGACGACATCGTCATGGGCGCCCGCTTCGCCGCAGGGGCGGGCGCAGCGGTGACGCGCGCCGGGAAGGTGTACGTCCTCTACGGGCGCACGGACCTGCCCCGCGCCGTGGACCTGGCCACACCGCCGGACTACGTCGCCACCCTCTACGGCCCGGTCACCTCAGCGCTGCTGGGCATCTGCGAACTGGTCGCCGATGTGGACGGGGACGGCCACAACGACCTCGTCATGGGGACGGGCAACGTGGGGGAGATGTCGCGCAGCAATGCGGGTGCGGTATACATCTCCTCTCCGCCCGCAGGGGGCAGTCTCAACGCCGTAAACGGCGGCACCCTGCGCACCATTATTGAGGGCGCGGAGACTGATGCGTACCTCGGGTCTAACCTGGCGGCGACGGACTTCAACGGAGACGGCCGCCTGGACCTTGTCACCGTGGCCCAGGGGGCGTCCGGCCCAGACGGCCCCGGCGGCTCGCGGGCCGGCGCCGGGCGCGTCTACGTGCTCTCCCTGGGCCCGTAGTGTACCGTCTCCAAAAATACCTTGACTGTATCCCGTGGTACGTTGAGCGTGGCCCCATCCCATCTGTCATCCCGAGCGCGACGACATCTGCCACGTGGCTCTGCGTAGCTTCGCGCGGGATCTGGGGTGGGGCAGACCTGCGGGCGAGGGACGATGGCGCGCCCGAACCCCTCGTGTACCATCTCTCACTTCAAGGGTGCGCCGTGGTAAGCAGCGTAGGGACAGACCTTCAGGTCTGGCCACGGAGGGGTCATGGGGGGTGGCCCCACACCCCGCCCCGGTTGGACAGAGCTAAAGCTCTATCCCTACGATGACGGGACAGATGCACTACCGCTAGGGCGCCCAGCTCGGGTGGGCGTCCTTCGCGTCCGCCTCCGTCAGGCGTATCTGCTCGCCGCCCTCCCGGGGCGTGATGTAGATGTCGAAGTTGGGCATGCCCGACTGGAGCGCGGCGAAGACGACCCAGCGCCCGTCCGGCGACCAGTCCGGCTCTACGTCCAGTTCCGGGCTATTGGTGACGTTGGTCCTCTGGCCGCTCGCCACGTTCACAATCCAGATGTCGTGCACGCCGTCGATGATCGCCCGGTAGAGGATGTCCTGGCCATCCGGGGACCACATGGGCTCGACGTCGTACGCCCCCGCGTCGGCCACCAGCACCCGGATGTCCGAGCCGTCGGCCTTCACGGTGCAGAGCTGTGCCTCCGGCGGCGTGGTGGTGGCGGAGTAGTAGCTGATCTCGGTATCGTCCGGCGACCAGGTGCCCGGGAAGCTGCCGGCCCGGCAGGGCCTGCCTGACGGCAAGGCAGGCGCCGCCTCGGCCCTGCCTTCCGCCTGCATCACCACTCTGGCGTCCGTGCCGTCCGCGTTCGAGACGACGACGTCCCCGCCGTTGCTGTAGGCCATCTTCCGGCCGTCGCTGGAGAAGTGGGGGGACTGGCCGCCGTCCCTGGTCAACTGGTAGAGGCCGCTGCCGTCCACGTTCATCACGAACACCTGCGGCACACCCAGGCGGTTGGAGACGAAGGCCAGCAGCTTGCCGTCGCGGGAGAAGGCCGGGTCGAAGTCGTCGCTGGCGGGGCTCTTGGTGACGTTGCGCTCGTCGCTGCCGTCCGCGTTCATGATGTAGACTTCCTGGTCGCCGTCGCGGAAGGTGACGAAGGCGATCTTGCCCCCGGGCGGCCCCGCGTCTGCCGCCGTGGGGGCGGGCGAGAGGGCGGCCGGGCTGGCGGCGGTGGGCGCCGGCGTCTGAGACGGGGCGGTGGCGGAGGGCCCAGCGTTGTTACCGTTGTTGCCGCCGTTGCCGCCGTTGCCGCCGCCACAGGCGGCGGCTGCGAAGACGAGCGCCGCCAGCGCGCTCGCATAAGTAATGTATGCGCGGCTGCGGCTGGGGGTGCGGGCCCTGGCTGTAGTTCCCACGGACGTTGGTTACGGGTGTCGCCAGGCGGTGGCGCGCCAGGCTGCCTTCTCGCGTAGCACGGGGTACAGGGGGCCCCGCCCCCTGTCGGGGGTCTGGGGGTGTCCCCCAGATAACATCCCGGGCGGGCGGGTGGGACGCACGGCATCTCGATTGCGGAACGCTGGGGCGGGGTGGAAGCCCCGCACCGCTGAGCGAGACTCATCTCGCCGTAAACAACCTCTGTGGGAACTACACCTGGCCATCGAGCGGTATCATATCTGCCGCCCTGGGGCCACGCAACGCCGCCGCCGCGGCAGCGGGGATAAGTGAAGAAATTATGTCGTCCTGGCGGCGAATTCTTCAGCGGCAGGTAGTTGACAGGCCGTTATATGGGGGGCAGAATAAGCGCAACGGTTACAGAGCGGTTAAATCTGTCGATAGCCGGGGGGCTTGACAAAACACCTCTTAGGCATATGATGACCCTGACGAATCGACATAAGGAGTTGACCGGCGCGAATACGAATACATAACGCCCGCCACACACAAGTCTAGATCCGAATTAGCCCAAAGGGAGGGGTAATATGGAACTATCGGGACGCCGCCCGATTCTTATGGCTACTGTTTTCGCAGTGCTGGCTGCGGCGCTAGCGCTGTTTGTAGCCAGCTCGGACACTCCAAAAGCCGAGGCCGCAAGCTTCTTCGACATCACTTTCACCGTCAAGAACTGTAATGCCCTGCCGCGGATTTCCCCGTTCTCAGATGCGGGGTTCCTCATCAACGGCACCGACACCGACAGCGACACCGTCGCGGACTGCAACCCCGGCGAGGGTCCCGACAATGAGATCCTCACCGCCAACACCATCACGGACCTGACCACGCGCCTCTGCGTACCCGGCCGTAGCGCCGTCCCTGACTGCCCTGCTTCCGCGGGCACTCCTAACCTCGGCGCGATGAACTTCAGCAGCGTCGCCAACTTCATCCCGAACGGCTACCAGATCAACTGCAAGGGCGCCTGCCCGGCCACCATGCCTTCGGACACCCTGCTGGGCGCCGACCTGGCCGTGGGTGAGCTCGCGGGCGGCGGCGACAACAGCGTTCACCTGCAGGCCGCCACACCGGGCGATTGCCTTAGCACCTTCCCCGTCCCATTCATCTTCTTCAACGTCGCGCTGCCCGGCATCGGATTGGTCGGCGAGCCCAGCGTCGCCGGCAACCCGGACCCGCGCACCTCCGCCAACATCGCCTTCCCCCGCAACGAGGGCCAGCCGAACCGCTTCGGCGCCTGGGCAACCGGCGCCCCGCCGATCGACGGCATCCCCAACAACGTCTCGGGGCCCGGCGACTTCAAAGCCGATTACGACACGCTCTCCGTCCAGCAGTACCCAAGCTACCTGATCGACCTGTTCGACCCCGACTACATCCCCGGCATCGGTGACAACGCCGACGCCGCCCTGCCGGGCGGCGCCGCCAACCTGCCGGCGGCAGTGCCGATCGCCGTCTACGGCGGCATGACGATTCCGGACCCCGCCAGCGCTGACTGGGTGCCCCTGTACTTCGTGCAGTTCGCCCCCGGCCAGCTCGCCAACGGCGCCGGCCTCTGGACCGGCACACACCCGTACCTCGGGTACACAGCCGGCCTTGGCGCCCCGAACTTCGCGATTCTCAACGACCCGACGGCTATCAAGTCCTCCATCGGCACCATCCTGGACTTCTGCTCCCACGTGCGCTCCACAACCATGCTGCTGGGCATCGGCAAGGACCCGGACGCCCTCGGCCCCATCGTCGGCGGCCACACCCGCTTCAAGACTCCTATCACCCCTGCCGACGTCATATACACCGGCACCAACGAAGCCAGGAGCCTGCGTGACGCGGACGGCGACGGCCGTGAGAACTCCTTCGACACCTGCCCCATGACCGCTGAGCCACTGGCCCCCGTCACCTTTGACTCTGACGGCGACGGCATCTACGACAGCTGCGACCCGGGCCCCGTGGTCCCCTGCCTCCCCCTCACTTGCAGCACCAATGACCACGACGGCGACGGCTTCAGCAACCAGCAGGACAACTGCCCGCTGGTAGCCAACGGCGGGCCGCCGATACACGTGGCGGGCGACGGCCAGAGGGAAAGTGAGCTGAGCCAGTTGGCCTACCCGGCGGACGGCGGCCCCAAGTCCGACGGCATCGGCGACACCTGTGAGGCCACCACCACATGGACTGATGTTTTCACCAACAACACGGGGACGACAGTTAACGACCTTCACCTCGTCTTCCCCACGGGGAAAAGAATTTTCTCGGTGTTTGCAATCCTGGGCGGCACGGCCCCTGGCACCTGGGACTGGCAGATCGACGGCCACGCCCTGAACACGAACGCGGCGGACTGCGCGACACACGCCGCAGATGAAACCGTCGATTACACCGCCACCGGGGGCACAACGGTCCCGCCCGGCGGAGTGGTCACCGTTATCGTGACGACCTGCGCGCCCCAGACAAGTCTTTCTGTCACAGCCCAGTGGACGTTGGGCGGGGTTAACACCGGAAGTCCTTTCGTGGTGATCAACACCGGCGACCCCAACACGCCCAACGGCACCTTCATGATCAACACTCAGACCTTCCCCAAGACCATCCACAAGGGCAACGGGGCGCTGGGCTGCGCCAACGGCATCTGGGAGGACACCGACTGCGACGGCTTCACCAGGCTCTGGGAGGTCTACTCGGGGACGACCCCGGCCGACAACTGCAACGCCGACGTCACGCTCCATAACGAGGTCGTAGACGCCTGGGCGCCGGACAACAACGACTCCATGAAGGCCGACCTGTCCGACATCCTGGCCTACATCCCCGTGTACGGCACCACTCCGACCACGACCGCGATCGCCAACCATCCCGAAGGGTCGGTGCGCTACGACATGAACTCAAGCAACAAGATCGACCTCTCGGATATTCTGATGTTCATACCCTACTTCAACGTCACCTGTGTCTAAGCACGGCAATAATGCAGCGAGGGGAGCGTGAATGAACGAAGCTTCAAGTAAGAGCGCAAACGAAACAACTTTAGCGGCAAGAAGCAAGGTCTAGTTAAGAAGGGGGTGCGGCGATGAGACGCAGCATCATGTCAGGCTCAGCATTAGTAGCGCTCGCCATTGCGGCGTTGCTACTGATGACTGGGGGATTCGGGAAGAATACCGCTTACGCGGTCCCTACTAACCCGAATATCACAGAAGTCGCCATCGACATGGACCCGTACACCACTACCACGAACACGGGTAGTGTGCTCGGGCCAATCGATGAGTGCATCGTAGTTGCGCCTGGGGCAGTGTTCGACATCAACGTCGTCATGAAAGGCCTGCCGGCGACGCCAACCGTCGCTGACAGACTCGCCGGGTTCAACTTCGACATCGGGTACTCGACGGCCTCGCCGGCGTTTGGGGCTCCCCCGAACCTGGTTGCCGCTGGTCTCGTCTTCGGTAACGACGACGACGCCGACGGCCTCTACGACGAGGACACCCAGCTCGAGCCCCTCGACCAGGATATCGACGGCTTTGACGCCGAAGAGGGCGGCAGCCCGCCGTACATCGGTCACGACGTGGACGGCGCCAATACCTCAGACTTCCCCGGCCACACCGCCGCCGACGTCATCCTCCCCGCCAACAACGACATCTCGGTCGCCAACGGCCAGAACGCCGGCCTGTGGAACGTCTGGCGGACGGTTGCGTTCAAGACCGGCGCCTTCACGGTCGGCCCCAAGGACGGCGCCGCGGACTGGATCAAGGCTACCGCGGGCCTCGTGCCCGGCGTGTACGCCCTGACCCTGTTCAACGTCAACTTCGGCTCGTCGTCCGCCGGCGACTACAACATCCTTACAACCAGCAGCGCCCACCTGGCGATCACGCCGTTTGCGTGCCCGCTGGTTACGGATGTCGCGCTGACGGCAGTCACCCTGGCTGCGGCGTCACCGCAGCCCGCCAGCACGGCCTTCGCGCTGACAGCCAGCGCCAACGTGCAGTGGGTCAGCGGCGCCAGCCCGGACACCGTGGATGTTACCTTCGTGCTGCCCGCGCTGCCGGCTGACTGCACAGCGCCCGAAGCGCTGACCCAGACCGTTGGCGGCGTCGTAGCCGGGCCTCCCAGTGCGCCCGGAACCAACATACCCTTCACCTGGAATGTGACCTGTCATAACTCGTCCAACCACGTCTTTGGACCAGTGTCCGCGACCGTCGCTCTCAATGACATACTGCGCTTTGAGACCGCCCTTGCGAACAACGGTCCTCTGAGTTCGACTGCGGGCGGCGTCACCGTCGCCATCGAGCAGTCGATGGACGCAGATACCGACCTGCCGGGATTCACGAACAACTTCACCGACACGGACACCGGCATAGCCGGCGTGGAGCTGAAGAAGGGTGAGACCAAGACCATCACAGAGAGCAAGACCATCACCCTGAAGGGTCCCCCTCCGATCATCGACCGGTTCATACTGCCCGGTTCCGGAACCGTGAACTACAACCTGACAACTACAATCAGCTCGGTTACCGGGGCCACGTGTGTGACCGCGCCGGCAAGCGTTGCGAATACGGTGAGCTTCGCCTCCCAACCGGACACGGAAGTGCTGACCGTCCCGCTGGCCTTCACGATCAACTGCTCGAGCGGTGGCGTGAACGTCGTGACGGTCTGCTTCAGGAACTCGCTGATCCCGGTCAACGCCCACGATGACGACCTGGACGCGGGCTCCAACGATGGCGATGCGTCCGCCGCTCCGCCTGAGGCGGTTGTCGCCGCCACAGCGGGGTCAGACCTCGCCGAGGTCACCCACGCCTGCACGGTCATCAACTTGATCGAGCCGTTCGTGGCGACGCTCGTGCAGAACCAGTCATCCAGTAGCGGCCCGTCCACCAGCGCCGTACTGCCTCTGCCCGCGGACATCTGCTTCGTTCCCGCGCCCTCCTGCGAGCAGCGGTTCATCACCACGATGGGCCCGGCCGACCCGTTCGCCAGCCTGATGTGGGTTGACTTCCCCGCGGGCGCAGCCGGCTACACGATCAATCCCTCGATTCCGGGCACAACCATCGGTGAGGTCGTCGGCGGCGTTCTCGACTATGTGGCTCCAACGTGCGCCACCCCCGTTGCCGACCCGAACGCCCTGTTGCCCATCGTCTCCGGCGGCGCCATGTCACCCTACGTGGCCGGCCTGGTAGCAGCCAACGGCGGCGGCGGCATCCTCGTCGACTACGGTAAGGCAACCGGCGCGATCGTTCCGACCTACGGCGGCGGCGCCGGTAACCTCCACGTCGTCATAATCGACAACGGCGCCACCTACCGGCAGTTGCGCATCGTCACCGACCCGACGGACAGCGTGAACGGCCTCGGCGTCATCTGCTCCGGCAGCATCGACATCGACATGTTCGGCGTTGACCTCCTGGCCAACACCCTGCGCGTCTGCAACAATGCTGGGGCGCACACGTTCGCGCCGACCTGGATCCGCGACGACACCGGCGGCAGCTACAGCGGCCCCGCCTACAACGACACGTCAAGCTGCGTGCCCGCCGACGCCATCGTAACGTTGGTCAAGGACGAGATTCTTGGCGACGACTGCTTGCCGCTGCCGCTCAACGACTGCGTACAGCAGGGAGTGGCGGCCACGCGCACAGTCACGGTCAACTACGCGGGCCCGCCGGGCATGAACCTCTACATGACGCTCACCGGCCCACCGGAGTGTGACCCCAAGTGGACCAGCCCGGTTGGCGCGACGGCCCTGCTGAATCCCACCACTCAGATTTCCACCTTTACCGTGAATCTGGGCGTACTCCCCTCTCCCTTCCTGGCCCAGTACACCATCAACTGCAGCCCGGCAGGAGCCTACTCGCTTCAGATCACGGCCAACGTCACTCCGGTGCCGCCCCTGGCTGAGACGAACACGGCGAACAACCAGGCTGAGAACCACGTGGCTATCACGGTAGTGGCGGACGGCGACGGCGACGGCGTGCCCTCACCGGCAGACAACTGCCCGGGCGTGCCGAACCCGAACCAGAACGACGCCGACAGCGACGGCCAGGGCAACGCCTGTGACACGAACGACGACAACGACTTCTACCCGCTGCTGGTCAGCGCGTCGCCGGTGGTCTACTTCAGCGCCGGCAGCATCGTTGATGTCGCAGACGCCTGCTCTCCTGGTCTGCCCGGTCCCGACCTCTCGGCCGCTCAGGTGGCCGCACAGGGCGGCTTGGCCCTCTGGCAGGAAGACGGTGACGGCACTGTCGTATTCGGCCTGCCGTACCCGCTGGGTCCCAACCCACTGGCGTACATTCCGGCCATAGACTTCGACGGTTGCCGCGACACCAACGCTAGCGTCGGGGTCGTCAAGGACGAGACCTACGACGTGGACGTCAGCCAGGGCAAGAGCAAGACCGTCACCATCACCGTCAACAACGGCAACGCCGCCGTGACCAACATGAACGTCAACCTGCTGGCCGTCTCGCGGATCGGCTTCTGCGAAGCCCGCTGGACGGCGCTGCCCGGCGACGTTGCCTCTACGTACAACACGGACGAGCTCATCGACGCCCCTCCGCCGGGTCCGGCCCCAGCGCCAGTCCCCGGTACGGACGGCATCGTTGACACGGTGAACTCGCAGTTGACGATCGGCACCGGCCCCATGGCCGCCAACACCTCGGTAGTGCTGATACGGAGCTACGTGGTCCACTGCTACCAGAGGAGCACGCACGGTCCCGGCATCGACTGGACCGGGCAGCCTGCTGGCTGGCAGCCGGGCATCGAGATCCAGGTGGACGTCCTGCCGGCATCTCCCGTGAAGGAAGAGAACCTGGGCACCGACCCGATCACCAACCCGACGGACCCGAACAACAACGTCCACAAGAACTTCCCGGTGATCAACGCCTGGGACAACGCCGACATTAAGTCCCTCCTGACCATCACCGGCCCCGCGTCGCTGACAGTTGGCGTGCCTGGCTTCGTTTCAGGCAGCATCTCGTTGCACAACAACGGCCCGCTGTCCCCGGCGACCGTGGTGACTCTCGCGAGCTTCACCGCTCCGGCCGACTGCTGGTTTATCCTGGCTGGCGGTCTGATCGTAGTGCCGCCTGGCTTCACCCTGCCGCCGACTGCGCTTGCAGCGCCTGCAGTGGTGCCCGCCAGCGTGACCGTCGTCACTCCGCTCACACCGGGTCTGGTCGTAATCGCATGCACGAGCCCGAGCTTCCACACGTTCATCAACACCGTGATCTTCCAGGTGCTCGGCACGCACATTAAGGACCCGAACCCGGCCAACAACATCACCACCGTGGTCACCACGCTGCCGGTCTACGGCACGACCAGCGTGACATCGAGCACTACCATCGGCGCTGCGGCAATCGGCAACGTGTCTGAGGACGAGTTCTTCGACGTTACGAAGACGATCACCCAGACCACGCCGCTGATCTGGAACCCAGGCATGTGCGAGGACACCGTCTGCCCGGTCCCGACATCCCTGTTCTTCCCCTGCGCCGACGGCACGGACAACGGCTCACCCCCCGACGGGGCCGACTACGCCGACGTGAACGACTGCCACAGCCCGATGGTCGCAGGCAATGTGTCCCCGTTGGTTACGGAGACGCTTACCGGGCCGGCGGACTGCTCGCTCTCGTTCCACCCAACCAGCGTGTTCCTGGCCAACATCATCGGCGGCCGCTACGGCCTGACGGTCAGGGTCAACGGAGTCGTTGTCCAGCCGCCAACACCGGCCGGCTGGGAAGCGTCCGACGTGATCCGCGGCCAGCAAGGCCAGAGCGTGAGCATAACGTACCAGGTGGCCTTCACCAGCAGCATCACGCTGGTGGAGAACTGGGACAAGCACTGCTACACGCCCAGCTTCCACACCTTCACGATGACGACCGTGACTTCGGAGTCGCCTCAGGACGACCCGCACATCAACTACGCCACCGTCACGACACCCGTTAACTTCGTGGAAGCCATCTACGCCACGGTTGACCCCAAGATCGTCACAGACTTCTTCCTTGACCTCGCCAACGTGGGTGGCAACAACTGGCAGGCCATCTGGGTGCCCGCCAACGGCGCCCCCGAGACCGGCAACGCCTGTCTCGACTCCGTCGACAATGATGGCGACGGCGTCATCAACGACGGCTGCCCGATCGAGGGTCACCAGAAGGAAGCGGTCCACAACAACGGTCCTTACGGCCCAGTCCCAGTCACCATCACCATCATCGCCACGCCTTCCACCGGCTGCGTCGTGACCTACGAAGTCTCCGGTGAGGAGTCCTCTGTGAACGGTGATACTACACCCCTCACTCCGCCGGCTGGGCCGGTTGGGAACCAGGTTGGACCCAACCCAACATCAATCACTGTGGTGTTCACCGAGAGCCTGCCAGTGTCCATAGATGTCTGGTTGGCCGAGCTCTGGCACTTCTCAACCGCCGTGGGCCAGAGCCGGTGCGAAGTCACTATCGCCAAGACCCTAACCGTCCCACTACACTTCATCGACTCGAACCCGGCGAACAACACCTGGACCAAGGTCGTCGAAGTGTGCCGCGATACTGATGCTGACGGTTACACAGACAGCGCCACGGGTACCTGCCCGGGGCCGGACAACTGCCAGACCGTCTACAACCCCAGCCAGACTGACACGGACCTCGATGGAATCGGCGACGCGTGCGACCCCGATCCTCTCCGCCCGCCGCACGATGACGTCGTGAAGGACCAGAACTTCATAGCGATCGGTCCTGCCGCCATCAACCTGTCCGACACCAACGGCCGCTACATGTGGATCATCGCGGAGATCGGCAACCACTCCGGCGGACCGCCGCACATCGACAACGTCACCGTTAACCTGACCGTCACAGGCGGTCTCGGCGGCTGCACCCGCACGCCGCTGGACAACGCCCCTGCCGATGGCTTCCTTAACGAGGCGCTGATCCTGCCCGGCCAGAGCACCTTCGAGATGGCGCCGCTGGAGCAGAAGTTCGTGGTCTACCGTCTCCGCTACGAGTGCCACGGCCCGGCGGCCGTCATCAGCACGATCAACCAGACGGTCACCGTCTGCATCATCCACAACGCGCCTGGAGTGGACGGCAACCCGGCCAACAACTGCAAGACCGTTACCAAGACCATCATCATCCAGTAAACGGGAAACGGTCCCGCTGACAACCGAATAGCAACCCAGAGGAGTGGGAGGGGTTAACCGCCCTCCCACTCCCCTGGACAACCGAATAAGATGAACACAAACGAGCGGGAGGGGTGACCGCCTCTCCCGCTCGTTTGCGTTCACAGAGGAATAATCGAGAAAAATGCGAAACTACCAAACGAAAGTTGGCGACCAGGCAACGGCCGGTGCTCCTCAGCAGGAGCGCTCAGGCAAGGAGGAGTGAGCAGTGAAGACGAGCATCCTTCGTCAGAGACGGATCATCCTTATCGCCGCACTGGCTGCGCTGGCGCTAACCATCGGCCTATGGAGCGGGACATCCAGGGGCGCCTCTACCGCGTCTGCCGCACCGGTGGGCCTTCACGTGGGCCTGGATATGACCACCAGCGCGCTCTTCCCGGAGCCGGGAACTTACGGCTCCGTGCTGCCTCCGTTCGAGCCCTGCGTGGACGTGAGCACCGCGGTCAACAGCGGCGCCTTCTACATCGATGTCTTTGTCCTCAACGTCTCGCAGCTCCAGGCCTTCGAAGCTGACGTGAAGTTCGACAGCGGCACGATGCAGATCACGCAATCGGATGTCTTCCAGTTCCTCGGGCTATCTCCCGACGTGAACAACATCTCGCAAAATATCAGCCCGGCCTTCACGGGCATCGCAGTCAGCCCACCCCTGGGCGGCGGCTCATACGCGGCGTTGGCGTTCAACATGGCTGGTTTCCTCAGCGGCTCCGGCGTCCTTGTCCGCCTGCAAGCGCAGGCGTTCTTACCACCGCCCGGCGGACGCGTGATCAATTTCGAGATCCCGACCGACCCGCTCAAGGGCGTGACGCTTAAGAACAACGCCAACCAGGCGCTTGGAGATACAAACGGCGACAAGATCTATGACGGCCCGTTTATCAACCGGGTGGGCAAGATCGCGGTAGACGTCCCGGACAGCGACGGTGACGGTATCTCCAACACCTGCGATAACTGCCCCAGCGTCTCCAACGCCAGCCAGGCAGACGCTGACGCGGATGGCGTGGGCGACGCCTGCGACACTGACATTGACAACGACGGCGTGCTCAACGCCGCCGACAACTGCCCCAGCGTGGCCAACCCCGGCCAGGAGGACGTGAACGCCAACGGCCTGGGCGATGCCTGCGAAGATGCCGACCTCGACGGCATCCTGGACGGGCTGGACAACTGTCCCAGCGTGGCCAACGCCAACCAGGCTGACAACGAGGGCGACGGCAGGGGCGACCCATGCGATCCCGATGACGATAATGATGGCATCTGCGATCTGGGCGGACCCCAGCCCAACGGCACTCCGGGCACTATCGCAGGCGGCTGCGCGGCCGGCGCGAGCGGCGCGGACAACTGCCCCACGACATCCAACCCGAACCAGAACGACTGGAATAACGACGGCATCGGCAACGCTTGCCAGAACTCCGACGGCGACTCCTTCCTGGATTCCGTTGATAACTGCCCGGGCATTACCAACGACGGACAGGCAGACTCCGACCTTGATGGCGCCGGTGACGTCTGCGATAACTGTCCCAGCATCCCCAACGCCACCCAGGCCGACTGGAACCTCAACGGCATTGGCGACGCCTGCCAGAATAGCGACGCCGATCAGACCACGTTCGGCGACGCGCTAGAGGTGTACGTCGGCACTCTGCCGGGAGTCTACTGCCCGCTCACAACCACACTGAACGACGAAGCCACGGACGCGTGGCCACCAGACTTCAACGATAGCCGGAATGTGACCCTCCAGGACGTCTTGCAGTACATCGCGGTGTTCAACAGGATCTACCCGGACCCCCTCTACAACAAGCGATACGACCTCAATGCGGACAACAGGGTAGCCCTTCAGGACGTCCTCATGTTTATTCCAGTGTTCAACCTGTCCTGCTGAGCAGGGGGGTTGCAGAGACGCCGACTATCGCACGGCCAGAGGAACCGGGACAGGGGCGGTGGTGGATGCACGTATACTCAATAGATGAGATGAACCCCATCACGCGCTCTACGCGGGGCCCGTTGTATGATGGGTAGCCCGGTGACGAGGCGCGCAGCCGCCGCATTGCTGGCCATCACCACGCTCGCGTTCATCAGTGGCCTTGCGCTGGCCTGGCCCGCAGCAAGCTCATTCGTTCATGCCCAGACCGCCGGCACTGCCCTGGGCGTGGACGTGGACCCTGCCAACAACACGGCCAACCACGTGGCAGACGTTCAGAACTGCAAGGAAGTGGCGGTGGGCGATGAGTTCCCGGTGGACGTCTTCGCCGATAACATTGAGGGACTGGCTGCGTGGGAGCTGCGCTTCGCCTTCGATCACAATGTCGTCCAGATCGTGGACCACAACTACAATATGTTCCTGCTGAGCACGGCCCCCAGCGGTTCGATACTCCCGGCCCTCTTTGATCGGGAATCCGACGACCGCTACTTCCTGGCCGCCGCCGAGATCAGCGGCACCCCGGACACCGGCTCCGGGGTCCTGGCCCGCATCACGCTCAAGGCCATAGCTGCCGGCACGAGCCCGGCCGAGATCGTCGTTAGTCCGGGGTACCTGGCCCCGTACCTCACGAAGACCGGCGGCGCCGGCCTCTTCTCCGGTCCTGTGGCGGAGGCCGCGATATCCGTCGGCCGGCCCTGCAGCGGACCCACCCCCACAGTGGTTCCCGCATCAACGCCGAGGCCGAGCAACAACACGCCGGGCCCCTCCGGCACGCCTAGCCCCTCCGGCGCCCCGGTGTCGTCCGCCACCCCCGGACCCGGCGCCCCCGTCGTTATCGTCGATAGCCCCGGCACGACACCGGACTCCTCAGGGGAAGCCGGAGCATCTGGTGGGGACGACCCCGGCGCCACGCCGGCGCCGCCCGGAATTGTGCGTCAGACCGGGGGGAGCGCACCCCAAGACGACGACCCTGACTCCCACGGCGCATCCACGGCAGGCCGGCAAGACTCTTCAGGGTTCCCCTGGCTGCTCACGGGCGCCATTACGGCAGCAATCCTTGCGGCCGGCGCTGCGGGCACTCTCGCCTTCGTCATCAGATACAAATCGTGACTGTCTTGCCGCGTCTTGCGCACACCGTCTCCATTGTGATACGAATAGGCGGTAAATCGGCCCAGTGATAATGCGCGTTTGGTCCAACAGGAGGAACGGATGCCTAAACTAATCTGGGGCGGCGGCGCAGTCGCCGTTGCTGTCTTCGCCCTGTCCATTGTTACTTTCGGCTCTGGCTTGATCCCGCACGCCCAGGCGGCCGGGACCATCACTACTGTCGCAATCGACACGGAAACCGCCGGCAACACCGCCAGCGCCGTCGGCGCCATTCAGACTTGTAAAGAAATGACCGTGGGTCAGACCGCGGAGATTGACGTCGTGCTGCACGGCCTGCCGGCCGACCCGGCGCCGGCGACCCCGGGAGACAGGCTTGCGGGGGTTAACTACGACATCGACTACGACGGCGCCATCGTCAAGCTCGGCAACGATGACGACACCGACGGCCTATTCGACGAAGACACCCTGGTTGAGTTCCCGCCCGCAGGCGACCAGGACGGCGACGGCAGTGACGGCGAGGAAGGCAACGACGACCCCAACAGCATCGGCGCCACCATTGGCCATAACACCAGCTTCCTGCTCAACGGCGCCAATGACTTCAGCAAAGGCAACGGATTCGACACGGCGACCTGGAGCGACTTCCACTCCTCATACTTCAAGCTGTCTGGCTTCGCCGTAGGCCCCAAGAGCGGTGTCCTGGAGCGCATCACGGTTAAGGCCGTAGGCGCCGGCGTCACCACGCTGAACCTGAGGGACGGCGCCAGCGCAGCGCCAACCCTGGGCGACGACGCCGGCGCCCTTTTCACCATCGGCAACGGTGGCAACGGCGACGCACAGATCGTCGTCGGCGGCTCGTGCGCCGACGTCCCCACGCCGACGGTCACCGCTACGCCGGCGGTCACCGTTACGCCGACGGTCACCGTTACGCCGACGCCCTCGGTGACGCCCACTCCCTCCGGCCAGACCCCCGCCGTGACTCCATCGCCCACCGTGACTCCAACCCCCTCGCCGACGCCTTCCCCGACACCCAGCGGGGCACCCGGCACGACCCGGAAATGGGGTGATGTCGACTGCAACGGCTCCGTGACGATAGGCGACGCGCAGAAGGTCGCGCGCAGCCTGGTTGGCCTGTCTGTAACGCAGAACGCGGGGTGCCCAACGATCAACAGCGACGTGCTGGTCGCCGGCACGACCCGGAAATGGGGTGACGTCGACTGCAACGGCTCCGTGACGATAGGCGACGCGCAGAAGGTCGCGCGCAGCCTGGTTGGCCTGTCTGTAACGCAGAACGCCGGATGCCCAACGATCAACAGCGACGTGCTGGTCGCGTAGCAACACGGAAGCAAGCACACTTGCGCGGCGGCGAGTAGATTATGCGAACACTGTTGGTCGCGGCGGTGGCAGTGCTGATTCTCAGCGCGGCCGCCGCCGCCACGCAGACGCTGGCCCAAGCACCGGCCATAACTATCGGCATAGACACTGATCCCACGGACAATCAGGCGCTCTCCCTGGGCACGATCGAGAGTTGCCGCGTGGTGCAGCCGGGAGATTCCTTCGAGGTGGACGTTTTCGCCAAAGGCATCCCGCCCGCTGCCGGATTATCAAACGGCCTCAGTGGCTTTGCTTTCAACGTGAAGTACGACCCCGCCATCATCAAGGTCACCGCCATCAACACGGACCTCATGCTCTCTGGGGCAGGTCCCCGCAACCCGTTTGAGGTCGCCGATCCTCTTCCGGATAGCGACGGCAGCTTCCGGATTGACGAAGCGGACCTGAGCCGGAACTTCGAATCCGGGGATGGCGTCCTCCTCCGCCTCACGCTGCAGGCTGTCGGGCCCGGGCTAAGCACCCTCATCGTGGGTGACGACGAGGCAGACGGCGTACCTGATGTGTTGGGAGCGGCAGGCAATCCGAAGTACGACATCGCCACGGTTCAGAACGCGGCCATGGGCGCCGGGCAGCCGTGCACGGCCCCCTCACCGGTCTTCCTGCCCACCAGCACCCCAGGGGAGACGACCGGCGCCACCGAAACGCCCGGCGGCAGCCCCGGCGAAACACCTGCGGGCGGGGGCACCAGCACGCCGGGCGCTTCAGGTACTTCGGGCATCGGCTCGACAAGCGCTACCCCAGGCGGCGCCCAAACGCCGCAGTCGCAGAGTGATAGCGGGCTCAGCGCCGTCGCCATCGCCGCTATTGTGGTTGGCGCCGTCGCCGCGGCCGGCGCGCTGGGCGCGGGCGCCTGGTACGCCTGGAGACGATCGCGGCCTTCGTGAAGCTGGCCTTACTCGGCGTCGCCGGCGCGGCCGCTCTTCTCGTTATGTCGCTGGCTCCTGGTTACGCGCCCTCTGCCACCGAGGCGCAGGCCCCCACCAGTGTTAGCGTAGATGTAGTGCCGGCCGGCAATACGGCCGCGTCCGTTGGGACTATCCAGGCCTGCGCCTCCGCCCAGAAGGGCGACTCTTTCATCGTCAACATAGTTATCAGCGATGTGAAGGACCTGCTGGCCTCTGAGCTGGCTGTCTCCTACAACCCGGACGTCCTGGAGGTGACCGGCAGGGACGTGGAGCAATTCCAGGCCGCGAGCGCCGGCAGCCAGATCCTGGACCTTTCCGGCAAGGTTCCGGACGACGACGGCCGTTACGAGATCCAGTTTGTGGACACGGCGGACCCGCTTGCGCCGGAGAACGGCAGCGGCATTCTAGCCACGCTGACGCTGAGGGCCAAAGGCGATGGCGCCAGCCCGATAAGCATTGCCCCCGTAGACCTGAACGGCGATGGCAAGCCGGACCGCGGCATCCTCCTGCGTAACGCCGCCGGAGACGCCATCGGCGATACAAGCGGGGATTCCCTCTTCGATGGCCCCGCCAAAGACGCTGAGGTCCGCGTTGGCGAATCGTGCAGCGGTGCGGATGCCGGCAACCTCGTACAGACCGTCGCGGGCGACTCAAGCGTTCCAGGTCAGACCGGCGGTTCCGGCGCCAATAGCTCGGACGGCGGCACAGACACGACTCTGATCGCCGTGGTGGCTGTGGCCGTTCTTGCGGCTGTGGCAGTCCTCATCCTCGTCGCCGTGCTCCTGCGGCGTCGCGGCGCCACCGGGCACTAACGGCCCGCCGTCCTGCGCAGACGCGGCAAGTCTTCGCGCATTTCGCCTCTGCCTTAGCCCCAATGTTATAATTCAACGTGCCGACCTTCCCGCCCGGCGGCGCTGCTGCAATTCGTACGCTGGGCCAATGAGTACTGACGGAGACCAGGAAATGAGGGGACAGGGCCAGGGGCTGTGTCCCTTTTCCTTTACAAGGCTAATGATCAAACCCTCCAGGTGCCCCCGGGCGCAGGCGGCAGTGATGGCCGTGTTCTCGCTCGGAACTGCCCTGTGCGCCATTGTCCTCGTCCTGGTGGCGGGCGCGGCTACGACCGCCTACGCAGACGGTCCGGTCCTGGCGATCGACGTAGACCCCGCCGGCAACACGCCCACCAGCATCGGAACCATAGACACGTGCGTCTCGTTGGCCAAAGGGGATAGCTTCAGAGTGGATGTCCTCATTAAAGACGTCAAAGACCTCCTGGCGTGGGAGATTTACTTCCAGTACGACCCGGCGATACTCGAGGTAACCCAGCGCGATGTACGGCTCTTCCAACAAGCGAATGGCGACAGCTCCGTTTACGACCTTTCCGAGAAGGTCCCAGACACGGACGGCTTCTACCGGGTCTCGGCTGCAGATACGTCATACCCGCCCAGCGCGGACTCCGGCTCCGGCGTGCTAACCGAGTTGACGCTCAGTGCTATCGGCACAGGCACGAGCGACGTCTCACTCGGCAGCCAGGACCTGGACGGGGACGGCAAGCAGGACCGCGGCCCCTTCCTGCGCGACGCAGACACCAACGTTATAGGACCGACAGTGCCCGGGACCACGTTTTTTGGCGGCGAAATACACGGCGCCAAGGTAGCAGTTGACGAGGCCTGTCCGCCGGACTCACAAGTGGGGCACCCAAGCGCCGGTAGCGACGGCGCCGGCGGGGTAGATGCTCTTTACCTTGTGGCGCCCGGCCTGGCGGCCGCAGCCGTAGCCGTGCTGGGAGCCGTTATACTGCTGTCGCGCCGGCGCGCGCGGGCCCAATCCAGGTAGCAAATTATTCGACGACCTTGCAACCTGACTTCAACTTGACAACTAGCAACTGGGATGACCATTATTAGCTAACCTTTGAACCTGACTGGGATTGGGGCGGCAGTGCTTGCCCCACAAGGAGGCGCACATTGCACAGAATTCTAAGGGATCTTCGCTGGCTGGGCACCGCCACCCCACTATTGGTGCTGGTAGCGGCGGTCATGGTCTTCGCCAGGGCGGACCAGACGTTTGCCGCCACAACCTTCAACCCAACGGGGTCCGCCTGCCCGGACGACGAGACCACCGCAACAGCTTGCGACGGCACCACCGCTGCCGGTGCGACCTCCGGTATTACGACGGAGTTCAACCTCCCCAAGGGCGACGTCAATTTCTCCGGAACCATCAACTTCACCCCGCCCGGGTGGACCATCGCCACGGACGGGGAGATCACGGATGGCGCACTGGTAGCAACGCTGGAGGCAGGCGCCACCCTGGGCCTGCTGGGCGGCGCCTGCAACGGACAGCTCACCCCATCTTTCAGCATGATGGACGCGACGACGAGTGCCGCCTCCACCGTGACGTTCACCGATGGCTTCAAGGACGCGGATGGCGATGGCGTTGCGGACGCCGTCACGAAGTACCCGGACTTCCTGGCTCGCACCTTCGCCGGCCTCACGCCCAGGGCCCGAATGTACGGCCAGGCGCTGGTTAGCGGCGTGGATGTATCGCTGAACTTCCTGATCTTTGAGCCCGGCACAACAATCCGCAACATCCAGACCGACCCCAAGCTGGGCTACCCTTCCGTCACAGTGCTCCAAAACATTGGGGACCCGGACGTGCAGCCGGCGGCCAGCGCCATCACGGACTTCTGCTCACCGCTGACCTCAAAGACGACGGTTTACGGCACGACGCAGGACAACACCAAGACCCCCGCCAATGAAGGCGGCAAGCTCTACCGGAAGAACCCTGCGGCGGACGGCACCTACACCTACGTGACCTGGGCCTCCGGCCTGCGCGACGCGGACGGCGACGGCCTCGAGAACGGCCTGGACACCTGCCCCTTCAACCCGGACATCTGGGACCCCAGAGTTGGCTCGTTCGAGAGCGCGCAGCCGGGCGACAGCGACGGGGACCGCATCCCTGACAACTGCGATTCCAGCCCCAACGATCCCTACCCCCAGATCGACCTTGACCAGGACCGCTACTTGAACACCGGCGATAACTGCCCGCAGCTACCGAACGGCATCGACTCGGAGGGCACAATCATCGGCTCCGGCAACCAGAAGGACTCCGATAGCGACAGCATCGGCGACGCGTGTGACCTCGCCGGCGCAGGCGGTATTGGCAAGGGCCCGACGGTGGCGGACGGGGATGTCCTCGCTATCTGCGGTTCGCAAGCGATCCAGATTGGTGCGGGCGGCAATGCAGACGCGCAGGTTCTGAACCGCCTGCCGTGCGGCGCGGGCGTAGCTGACGGTGGTGGCGGCACCACCGGCGCCTCCCCAACCCCCACCCTCGCGCCCGGCCAAACACCCGCCCCTACAACCGGCACGACGACTGCCCGCGGTACCACCACCTCCAGCGGCCTTCCCGGTGGTGCGGACACCGGCATCGGGACCCTCTCACCGGTGGCTACCAACGTTCCTGCCTGGGCGGCGCTGGCCACAGCGGTGGGAGGCCTCGGCTTGCTGGGCGGTATCGTCACCATGGCTTCGCGCCGCGTGGCGGCCCGCCGCAGGAGACAGTAGGAGCCACCTTGTCAGAGTGATCTGACACAGAGAAAAGGGGACTAATCTCCGGCCCCGCCCGCGATCAGTGGGCGGGGCCGGAGTCTAACGGCAGGTGCACTGTGAACGTGCTGCCCTTCCCCGCCTCGCTCTCCACCTCTATGCGGCCTCCGTGCGCGCGCGCCACCCACTCCGCAATCGCCAGACCAATCCCCGCGCCGCTGCCGCCGCGTCGTCCGCTGCCCTCGCCGCGGTAGTAGCGGTCGAAGATCTGCGGCAGATCTGCGGGGGGAATCCCGGGGCCTGTATCCTTTACGACAATTCGCGCGGAGGAGTCGTCCGTGTAGAGAGATAGCGTTACATCTCCCCCGGGAGGGGTGTATTTGAGGCCGTTGTCCACGAGGTTCAGGATCATCTGCTTAAGCAGGTCCCGGTCGCCCATCACCGTTGCCTGGTCTTCTTCGCCCAGACGAAGCTTCACTTCCGGCCGCAGGTCCTTCGCCTGGCGGTACACCTCCAGACACAGGTCATCCATGGCCACGGGCCGGCGGTCCAATCCACGGCCCGCGTCCACGTGCGCCAGGTACAAGAGGTTGGAGGTGAGCCGGATCAGCCGCCCTACCTCAAGAGACATCCGCTGGAGCTGCTCCCGCGATTCCTCATCCAGGCCCTCCTGCATGAGCAGGACGTCCAGGTTACCACGCAGCGCCGTCAGCGGAGTCCGCAGCTCGTGCGAGACGTCCAGGACAAAGTTCCTCTGCTGCTGGAAGGCGGTATCCAGGCGCTGGAGCATACCGTCGAACGTATCGGCCAGACGCTGCACCTCCTCGGGCTTGCCACGGGATGCAATGCGGCGGCTAAGGTCTGAGGCCTCTATTTCCCGCGCCACTGCCGTTACGTCGTCGATAGGCTTGAGCGCGCTACGGGCCAGCCAGTAGCCGACGGCCAGCGACAGCACCGCCGCCGCCGCCCCCGCCGCCAGAAACGCGATTGCCAGCGCATCGGTGACGCTGGACACGGCCGCGGAGCTCTCTCCCACCTGCACCACACCAATCACACGCCGGCCCGCCGTTAAGCGCGAGCTGCGGACGGTGAACGGCTCGCCGTCCACCTCAGTGCTCTGCTCGATGCTATCGCCGTTCAGGATGCGCGATATCTCGTCCTCGCTCAACGCCAGAGATGCGGCGTCCAAACGCCGGGTGGCAGCCAGGTCACGGCCGTCAAGGTCCCGCACGACGGCGATGAATGAGCTGTGCTCCACGATCCCAGACAGGTCCGCCGCCTCCAGCGATCCTGCGGCCGCCACCGGGGCGGACACCCGCTGCAGGTCAGCGGCAAGCTGGCTGTCGATATCCGAGTTAAGTATGCCGCGCAGGGTGAATCTGAGCGTGAAGAAGAGGGCGGTGAGCGTCAGGATGAGGGCGATGGCTATGGATACGGCCAACCTTCGCCGTATGCTCAGGGACATTTCAAGCTTTCAGGACGTATCCCACGCCCCTTACGGCGTGAATCAGGTCTGGCTCCCCCAGGGCGTTGAGCTTACGGCGCAGATACCGCACGTACACCTTGATAACGTCCGACTCCATGTCGTCGTCGTAGCCCCATACCTTGGAGAAGATCGTCTGCTTGTCCATCACCCTGCCGGCGTTGCGGGCCAGGAACTCCAGCAGGTCGAACTCACGCGCCGTCAGCTCAATCTCCCGGCCGGCGCGCTGCACTTCGCGGCTGGGAGGGCGGATGGTCAGATCTCCCACAGCAATGGCCTCGCCGGCAGGTTCCCTGCGGCGCATGGCGGCGCGCACGCGCGCCAACAACTCGTCAAAGGCGAACGGCTTCGTCACGTAATCGTCCGCGCCGGCGTCCAGGCCTTCAATCTTGTCCGCCACAGAGTCGCGCGCGGTGAGCATGATGATGGGCACGCCACCGGCTGCGCGAAAACGCCGGCACACCTCTATGCCGTCGATGCCGGGGAGCATGAGGTCCAGGATCACCAGGTCCGGCGGTCGCTCGTGCGCCAGGCTGAGGCCCACCTCGCCGCTACGGGCTACGTCAACCTCATACCCCTTCAGGATCAGGCCGCGCCTGATGAAGTCCGCGATGTCTCGTTCGTCCTCTATGACCAGGATGCGCAAACGATCCCCTCTCCCTGGAAGCCCGTTGCCAGAATCAGGAGGTACTTCCCGCCAAAATTGTACGTCTCAGGGAGCCACGGGGTCTAGCGAGCCCATGGCTGCGCCGCAGGCCGCAGGAAACCGGTGTTACGTGCCGCGATCAGGGGGCGGCACTGACGGCGGGAGTTCCGTGCTGCAGCCGGTCACGGATGCGGTTCGCCACCAGGGTCACCCAACCGGCCACCTCGTCGTGATAGCCGTTGCGGTCTGTGCTTGCAACGAAGGTGGTCAGAACCCGCAGGAACCCCCGGACGTTGTCCACGCGAAAAGCGACTTGATCATCAATGACCATGTTGCCTTTGCCGTCAGTGCCAGTGATGCGGAACCACGTTCCTTCGTCGGCGCGGCTGGGCAGCGGCAACTCGGCCGCCTGGACGTCCGATTCGTCCGGGTTGACTGCTTTCCAATCTGTGTTCCGCGCTCCGGCTATTCCCTCCGCCAGGGCCTCGCCGGCGCCGGCGGCGGTCTTGTAAAGGCTGGCGGTGCTCTGCAGCCCCCTGACAACCAGGCTTGAGGGGGCGTCCGGCGCAGGCTCGAACTGCCAGTCGTATCCCAGCACCCGGCCGCGGGATTCCAGCTTAGCCAGCGTCCCTTCACTGTCCACAGACGCATCAGCCACATCCTGGTTTGTAGAAACTGAGACGGACGCCAACTGCAGGCCCGGCGGCAGGTCCGCAGTGGTCAGGGCCACAGCCTGCAGGAGGGCCCGCGTATCATCCGAGGGCGTGGCGTCGTCTCCGCCGCCGCAAGCCGCTGCAAGCAAGCACAGCAGCCCCCCACCCATGAGCGCAATCCAACCGAGTCTCATATACACCCTTTCACGGTAGGCAATCGTATCCGTATTGTACTGCGAGCCCGAACGAAGGCGCATCCACCGCCCGCCGAACGGCCCCAGAGCGCAACGGATTCGACACGGCAACGTTTATCAAGGCAAAATGTATCCAGACCCCCACTCTGTGAAAGAGAGACCGATGCGGACAGGGACGAACCTTCGGAGACGATATGGCTCGCCGGCGAGAGCGCGGGCGGCGGGCCTGGCCATTATGCTGGCCGCGTGCTCGGCGCTGCTGCTGGCAGCCTGTGGAGGCGACGACAGCGCCAAGTCTTCGCCCACCGCCGCCAGCGGCGCGCCGGCAACGTCATCCGCAGCCGCGTCGGTCTCACCATCCACGCCGGGAGCCCCATCCCCGTCGGGCGGTCCGGCGACCACCGCTGCCGGGACGCCGAGCGGCGATATGACCTGCATACTGATCTCTAAGCAAGAGGCTGAGGCAGCGCTGGGCGAACCCCTGGGCAACGCTCAGACGGGGAGTTTCCAGGGGACCATCTCCTGCGGCTACCAGCCATCGTCGGACCGCGGCGTCCTCATCTCCATTACTAGCGGCGTCGCCAAGGCAGACTTCGAGAGCCTCGTGAACCAGGCCGCGGCGTTGCTGCAGAGAACCCCGCAGGCCGTGCCCGGCGTCGGCGATGAGGCCTTCTGGCTGGAGCCCTACTTGAGCGTCCTCAAGAAAGACGTCTATTTCAGGCTCACGGTGTTCAGCCCCGATATCACCGGCCAAATCCAGCTTGAGAGAGAGTCTGATCTGGCCAGGAAGGCTGCGGCGCGCGTGCCCTGAGGCCTTGCCGGCGGGACGTCACGCCTGCCTTCAACGACAGCAGCCGCACGGCCGCGTTCGGTCGCCCGCCCCAATACGGACCTGGCTGTCACCGCCGAAGCTCTGAAACGGCGCTGGGTGTTGACATTAACTCTGGCCAGAGTATATAAGAGGGGCCAGTCAGAGCATCCCCGCAGTGGCTCCACGTTGGGGTTCTTAGCATTGCCAACAGCAAGAAAGTGAGGACGGGTTGAATCGCAGAAGGATGACGTTAGCGATATCGGCCGTAGCTGTCCTGGCCATAATCGCCCTGATAGGTTTCGCGGACAGCGCTTCCGCCGGAACCTTCACACCTACGCTCAAAGTCACCGTAGCCAAGACCACGCCTGACACCCCATCTGACTACGTCGTCGACTTCGGGATACCCAAGGGCGATGTGAACTTTGCCGGCGTTGTGTCATTCATCCCGAAGGACTGGGGCATCGTCCCGGGGGACGCATTCCCCATTGGAACGGGAGTTGGCGGCCTGGACGCGAAAGCCACTCTGGGCCTGATTAACGGCGCCTGCAACAGCGTGCTCCCGGTGCACTTCGACTTCAAGAACTCCAGCCTCGACACTTCGGACACCGTGGCCTACTATCCCGCCAATGACGACGACACCACGCCGGACTTCGCGGAGGACAAGGACAATAACGGCAACTTTGACGCCGTAGACAAGTATCCGGACTTCCTGGCCAGGGTGTTCAAGGAGATCAAGCCTATCCGGCGCTCTGCCGGTCTCACTCTCGTGGCCGGCCTTCCCATCATGCTCCAGTTCCTGATCTTCGCCCCGGGCACGGAAATCAATGAGAACATCCCGCACGATGAGAGCCTTGGTTTCCCAACGGTCACGGTGCTGACCAACGCCGGCGACACAGACGCCGCGCCGGCCCCTGGGGCCATCACAGACTTCTGCTCCGCCCTGACCTCCGTCAATACCTCGCTTGGGGCGGCGGAGGACGGCACGCAGTTGTTCGTCAACCCGCAGAACGGCAAGTACGACTTCGTGACCGTGGGCGTGGGCCTGCGCGACACGGACGGCGACGGCTACGAGAACAACCTGGACACCTGCCAGCTCACCGCTAACGTGGGCAACCCGCGCGTCGCGGGCGACGGCGATAACGACTCCGACGGGTTGGATGCGGCCTGCGACCCCGACGACAACGACACCAACTCCGACGAGGACCTGGACGGCTACCTGAACCGCCAGGACAACTGCACGCTGAAGGCCAACGGAGAGGACGCCGACAACCAGGCGGACAAGGACCTGGACCAGATAGGCGATGCCTGTGACAACGCGCCGGACAAGGCGGACGGCGAGCTGAGTGTGAAGGAACTGAAGGCCTCGGTGACCATCGGCGACGGCACGGGCCCGGGCGGCCCGCCCACGTCCTGCGACAAGTGCTACAAGTCCGGCCAGGCGAACGGCGGCGGCGGTACCACGACCGGCGGTGGCTCTGACACCGGCCTGATCGTCGGAATTATCGTCGGCGTCATCGCAGCCATCGTGGTGCTCGGCGGCGGCGCGTACTTCCTGATGCAGCGCGGCCGGCGCGGCGCCTAGCCAAACCTCTAGCATAATCCAGAAAAGAGGGGCCGGAGATTCCGGCCCCTTTTCTGTTTGCGGGCAGGAAAGCAGAGGGTGGAAGACCCTCAGCTACGGCCGCTCGGGTCGCCCGCCGGCTCGTGCCGCGCCGGCGTCGGGACCGCGGCCAGGGCGAACGGCGCCGGCAGCAGCAGCTCGGCGTTGCGGTCGCTGGCGGACAGCCCGGTGGCCTGACGGTTCAACTGCGGGTCGCCCATCCCCACGCGGCGGGCCGTGGAGGCCAGCAGCCGCTGGTTGACGCCGTCCTCGTCCGGCGTGGGGTCTTTCGCCGCGCCGGGCGCAAGAGGAGCGGCCGTGTCGTACGTCGTGCTGAAGATGGAGAGCGTGCCGTCGCCGTTGTCCGCGATCTCCAGCAGGCGGGACTGCATTGGGTAATCCAGCGGTGAGGCGGTGGTGATCTGCCAGTAGCCCTTGGTGGCGCCGGAAGCGTCGGGCCTGGCGGTGATGCGGTGCTCCAGGCTGTGCCCGGCGACGTGCAGCATAACGTTGGGGAAGCGGTGCAGCAGCGCCTCCAGGTCCGTTCCCCGCAAGCGCTGTTCGCCCGCGGGGCCCGGGAACGGGTTAGTCATGGCATCGGCGCCGTGGTGACTGACGATGACGATAAGCCGGTCCTGGTTGCCGGTGCTCACCCTGCCCGCTCCCTTTCCGAAGTAGCTGCTGCTGGCGGCCTTCAGTTGCTCCTCCAGCCAGGCGAACTGGGCCGCATCCATGCTCCCGGCCGCAAAGCCACCGTAATTCACGGTGTCCAGGACGATGAACCTGATTGGCCCGTGGTCCAGGACGTAGTAGGCTGACCCCGCAGCCACGTTCCCGGCACTGAAGCCGTGTCCCGCCGGTCCCGGCCGCGCCTGGGTGTTGAAGTGCTCCTCCAGCCACTCCACCTTGCTGAGCGGCCGCCTTTCGGGATCCGGGCTGACGTTCTGGACGACGCTGTCGGGGTCGTTCACCACGCGGCCAGAGGCGTCCGGTTCCAGCAGCGACTGCGAGCTCTCGCACACCTCCGCCCTGGCCTGCGGCCCCAGCGAGATAATCTTCTCGCTCCCCACGGCGATGGTCGTAGCGGCGGCCGTCACCGGGAAGTTCGCCTGTATGAGGACGTCCCTGTTGCCCACAGCCGCGTACCACGGGTAGGCCAGACCCGCCGATACGAACTCCTTCTGAGCCGCAACCAGCAGGTCCGGGTACGCCGCCTCCGGCGATTCCTTCTGCGCGCCGCTGTACCCCGGGGAGCCGCTGTCCGGGTGCACGGTCTTCCCATCCAGCAGGTCCAGGAAGGCGCGCAGCTCGTTGTACTGGGCGTTATCGGCGGCGTTGCCCGTATGGAAGGCGAAGTCCACGCGCCGTCCCGTCACCTGGCTCCGGTCAATGCGGTTCGCGCGGGCGATCATGGCGTCCGCCGCCTGCAGGCTGAGCGACTCCTGGGGACGGAAGGCGCTGGTGGAGAGCGGCCTGGGGCAGGACTCCAGCCACTCGCTCCGCAGCGGGGACTCCTCGTCCACGATCCGGAAGTCCGTCAGGTGATGGAAGACCGCCAGGGAGCGTCGCCGCCGGGCGCGGTCCGCCTGCGCCTGTGCCAGCTCTGTGCGCACCGTATGAGGCTCGCCGGGGCCCAACACCAGTGACCCGTCCGCGGCCTGCGCTATCGTGCCGTCCGTCGTTGTGAGCGGGCCTTCCTCAGAGCCCCGGCAGGCCACCGCCGCGGTGAGTCCGCCGCCCATGAGCGCGGCCAGCCGCAGGAAAGCCCGCCGGCCCATGCGGCCATGCGGCCGCCGCCCCCGTTGCCGATTCGCCATGCACCCTCCCGTTTCGTGCGGTCCAGCGTCCACTGTCCCCTATTCACTTTCCACTGTCCACTGTCCACTATCCCACGGCGGGCCCGCGCTCCTTGACACCCCCCTCAGGCTCCCCATACAGTTACCCCGCAACAGAAAGGGGAGCCCCATGTCCACAGTAGATTTCATCCGTGGCAGCATGCGGCAGCTGCACAACACCTACGACGAGGTCATCGCTGACCTGAGCCCGGACCAGCTCCACTGGCGGGCCAATGAGACGGGCCTGCCCATCTCCTTCATCCTCTGGCACTACGTGCGGACGGAGGACAACATCATCCAGTTCGTCTTGCAGCACAAGCCTACCGTCTGGCTGGAGGGCGGCTGGAACGAGAAGCTGGGCCTGGACCGCATCTCGCAGGGGACGGGAATGAGCCTGCAGGACGCCCAGAGCCTGCGCATCAACTCCAAGGAGACGTGGTTGGGCTACCAGAGCGCGGTCTGGCGGGCCACAGACGAGTTCCTGGGCGCGGCCGACGACGCATTCCTGCTGGAGAAGACGATCGTGAAGCCCCTGGGGGAGATGCCCATCCAGAACGCCATCGGCAACATGTGCCTGACCCACGGCTTTACCCACCTGGGCGAGATCGCGCACGTGCGCGGCCTCCTGGGCCTGCGCGGCATGGCGGTGTGAAGCAGCGGTCAGTGGTCAGCGGTCAGCCAGCAGCGGCGGGGGCGACAGCGCCGCGGATGACCAATGGGAGTTCGAAGCTGACCGCTGAACGCCGGCGGCTGACCGCTAAAGGCTGATCGCTGGTCGCTACTCCGCCAGCCCGGCCTGCATGAAGATGCCGTTGTGGATGAAGAAGCTGCGCACCGTGTTGCCGGCGCGGCCCTGCGCACGCGCGTCGCCCGGTAGCGCGGCCTGGAACTCCGCGATCTTCTCGGTGTAGTGACGCCTCATCTTGATGCGGATGCGCTTGCCGCCCTCCACCTCCCGGCAGCTCTCGGCGATGACCGCATCCGGGTCCCGTTCAACGAACTCGCAAAATCGGCGCAGGACGGCAAGGCGGACGTCCAGATCGGACGGCTCCTCGCCCCACTGCTCGCGCAGGCCGCTGACCCAGGTCTGCACGGCGGCGTAGTCCAGGATCTGGTTCGCCAACGCCAAGACGGGCCTACTCCGGCAGGCCCAGGCGTTCCGCCAGACCGCGGATCTCCTCGCGGCGCCCGGGCAGCGGCGCCGGCGCCTGGATCATCTTCGCCGCCTTCAGCTTCTCCACAACCGCCGCATCGCGCCGGAAGGGCGTGCCGTACTCACCCTCGAAATACAGCTCCTCGAAAGGCGGGCGCGGCCGCTGGCCCCCCGCCTCCCAGGACTCAGCGGGGTACCCGACGAGCATCACCCAGAGGGATATCCAGTCCTCGGGCACGCCGAAGACCTGGCGCGTCAGCATGGGGTTCGGCGTGTTGAGACAGGCGCCCAGGCCTTCGTCAAAGGCGGCGAGCAGGGCGTTGTGCACGGCGCCGCCGGCGTCTGCGCAGGCGGCCGCCAGATAGCCTTCCCGATTGCGGGTCATGGGCTCCAGTATCTGGGGGTAGACGAAGTCGTCCACGAACTTGTGGCTCCAGCCGTGGGTGGGGGCGAGCGCCCCCGCGTCCACCAGCTCCTTCAACCGCGAGCCCTTGATCCGGTTCACGACCCCGAGGTCTACGAAGAAGTAGATGTGAACGGGGGCCAGGTCCAGCGTGAGCGCCGCCACGGGCGTCTTAAGCTGGCTCAGCTTTTCCGGGGGCAGCTTGTCGCGCTCCACCACTATGGCCCGCAGCCACTGCGCGTTGACGGCGCAGGAGGCCAGGCGGGCGGTCTCCAGAATGATCTGTATCTTCTCGCGTTCCACAGGCTTATCGGGTTCGAAAAAGCGGATGGAGCGGCGGCGGCCGACGACCTCTTTGAACTCCAAGTTGGAGCCCCCCTTTCCCCGCCTCAGGCGGGCCAAAATCAGCCCATTATTAGAGTAGCTAAGGCGGGAATGTCAAACATCAATAGTAGAACGACAATTCCTCATTATTTGTTGTAGAAAGACTTGACGCCACTCCCAATTCCCGTTTACAATGTGCGCGACTGGAACTTCGCATCCCGCGGTTTCCCTGCCGGCGAAGGCCCGAGGGACGGTTTCAGCCGAAAAGCCGTCGTGCTATAGGAGCCCAGGGGAGGGAACAATGCGTCGGTCGGTACCCGCGCAGACCGATGATGAGGCGCTCATCGGCCTTGCGGCTTCAGGCGATCGCGAAGCGTTTGGGGATCTCTACGAGCGCTACGCAGTCAAGGTTTTTCGTCACGCCTACTTCCTCACAGGCGAGGTGGCTCTTGCCGAGGACCTCACAGCGCAGACCTTTCTCAACGCCATGCAGGCGATCTGCCGTTACGAGTCCCGCGGCGTGCCCTTCGTCGCCTGGCTGCTGCGGATAGCGGGCAACCTCGTCATCAACTATCGCAAATCGCACAAGAACAACGGCCACGCACCCCTGCCGGACACGCTGGAGGCCACCGGCAGCTTCTACTCCCCGGAGGCGTCCTGCGAGGTGGCGGTGGACGGCGAGCGCGTGTGGCAGGAGGTGCGCAAGCTCAGCCAGGAGCAGCGCCGCGTCATTGTCATGCGCTTTGTGGACGACCTGAGCTACCCGGACATCGCGCAAGTGCTGGGCAAGAGCGTGGGCGCGGTGCGCGTCATCCAGTTCCGGGCGCTCTCCAACCTGCGCCACCTGCTGGACGGCGAGCTGAACTACGCCTTCCGCCGCGCCAGCTAGGCTTGCCGTCTCCAACATACCTCGGCTGTCTCCCGCGGTACGTTGAGCGCGGCGCCATCCCGTCTGTCATCCCGAGCGCGACGACGTCTGCCACGTGGCTCTCCGCAGCTTCGCGAGGGATCTGGGGTGGGGCAGACCTGCGAGTGTAGGGGCGCAGCACACGCGGCAGCGGCCGGATATCACGCCTTCATCAGGTCAAGACGGTGCGGCTCAGACGGCGGGACTGGCGCGTGCTGCGCCCTACGATGGCGCGCCCGAACCCCTCGTGTATGGTCTCTCGCCTCCAGGGAGCGCCATGGTAAGCCTGTTCTTCCGCCGCGCCAGCTAGGCTTGCCGTCGCGTCGCGGGCGCCTTTTCCCCATTTCTCCTTGCGCATTGCTATACTGGGGCTGGAACCCGGTCAGCAGTGAAGGAGGCCCCGCATGTCTGTGAAGATTGGGATCAACGGGTTCGGACGCATCGGCCGCCAGGTCTTCAAGGCCATCCACGATTTCCACCCGGACGCGCTCGAGGTCCTGGCCGTCAACGACCTCACAGACCCGCGCACCAACGCCCACCTCCTGAAGTACGACAGCATCTACGGCCATTTCCCCGGCGACATCTCCGCCACGGACGACTCCATACGCGTGAACGGCAGCACCATCAAGGTGCTGGCCCAGCGCGACCCGGCGGCGATTCCCTGGAAGGACCTGGGCGTAGAGATAGTGGTGGAGTCCACCGGCATTTTCACAGACGCCAGGGCCCGCGCCCACGTTGAGGGCGGCGGCGCGAAGAAGGTGATCATCAGCGCCCCCGCCAAGGACGAGGACCTCACGGTTGTCCTGGGCGTCAACGAGGACAAGTATGACCCGGCGAAGCACAGCGTCATTTCCAACGCCTCCTGCACCACCAACTGCATCGCGCCGGTGGTCAAGGTCATGCACGAGGCGTTCGGTGTGGACAAGGGGTTTATGACCACCATCCACGCCTACACCAATGACCAGGTGATCCTGGACACCGTGCACAAGGACCTGCGGCGGGCGCGGGCTGCCGGCGTCAACATCATCCCCACCAGCACCGGCGCCGCCAGGGCCGTGACGCTGGTGATGCCGGAGCTGAAGGGGCGCCTGGACGGCATGGCCTTCCGCGTACCCACCGCCACCGTTTCCGTCTGCGACTTCGTGGCGATGGTCGAGCGGCCGGCGACCGTGGAGGCCGTCAACGAGGCCTTCCGCGACGCCGCCTCCGAGTCGCTGCGCGGCATCCTGGGCTACTGCGACGAGCCGCTCGTCTCCTCCGACTTCAGAGGCGACCCGCGCAGCTCCATCTTCGACGCGCTGAGCACGCTGGTGATCGAAGGCAAGCTGGTGAAGGCGGTCTCCTGGTACGACAATGAGTGGGGATACGCCTGCCGCGTGGGCGATCTCTGCGCCTTCATAGCGAAGAAGGGGCTGTAGGGGCGCGTCACGATGCGCCCCTACCTGCACACACCGCGGTCTCCCCGCTCCCCGCTCTTGCTGGTCGTCGCGGCGCTCGCGGCCGCTGTAGCCGTGGCTGCCTGCGGCGGCGGCGAGGAGGACACGAACGGCCCCAGCGCGGCCGCCGTCTGCGCCTCGCCGAAAATCGTGCACTCCCCCGTGGACAGCCGTTACCTGCCCATTGTCATCTCGTCTGACCTGGCTGTGGGCGAGAACCGCTTCAGCCTGGGCCTCATTGACCAGGAAGACAACACCCCCGTCACCGGCGCCCAGCTCCACCTCCGCTTCGCGCTCCGCTGCGGCGACGAAGCCCGCCCGAAGGCGGAGGCAGACCCCAGCGCTGTGACGGTGACCCGCACGTACGCCCACACGCACACCGACGGCACCGGAGAAACGCACGAGGCCGGCGAGGTGGGGGCCTACATCGCGAACGTAAGCTTCGACGCACCCGGGACCTGGCAGGTGGAGGTCACGGGCAAGGCCGGCGGACAGGAGATTGAGCCCGTCACACCCACCTTCAGCGTCAACGAGAAGTCCTTCAGCCTGAGCGCCGGCGATCCCGCCCCCCGCAGCGTGCAGCCGATCCTCAAGGACGTCGCCGACATCCGCACGATCGACACCTCTGACCCGCCGATACCCGAGATGCACCAGATGACGGTGGCAGACGCCGTGACGTCGGGCCGCCCCACCGTCATCGTCTTCGCCACACCCGCCTTCTGCGAGAGCCAGATCTGCGGTCCCACCAAGAGCATCGTGGACGACCTCTTCCGCCAGTACGGCTCCCAGGCCAACTTCGTGCACATCGAGCCGTACGACGTGGAGCGCATCCGTAACGCCCAATGCGACTCGCTCTTCGAGTGCCGCTCGCCGCTGCTGGACGAATGGAAGCTGGAGTCGGAGCCGTGGGTCTTCCTCATCGATAAGGACGGCAAGATCGCCGGCAAATACGAGGGTATCGTCAGCCTGGAAGAGCTGGAGGCCGCGCTGCAGCAGTTGCTGGTGGGCTAGCGGCCGGCGGCCGGGCTGTCAGAGGCTGATCGCTGATCGCTGACGGCTGGGCGCTTTGGTTGCCCTCTGGCGGCGCCCACCGTACAATAAGCTTTTGTAGATATGCTCGACTCCCTCTCCGATAAACTCCAAGGGGTCTTCCGGCGGCTGGGCGGCCGCGGCACGATTACCGAGAAGGACCTCGAAGAAGCGCTGCGCGAGGTCCGCCTCGCCCTCCTCGAGGCCGACGTCCACTATCGCGTCGTCAAGGATTTCGTGCAGGGCGTCCGCGAGCGGGCGCTTGGGTCCGACGTGACCAGGAGCCTCACGCCCATGCAGCAGATCATCGACATCGTCAACCAGCAGCTCGTGGAGGTGCTGGGCGGCGGCGCCAGCCGGCTGCAGAAGGCTGCCCGCCCGCCCACGGTGATCATGCTCGTGGGCCTCAAGGGCTCCGGCAAGACCACCACCGCGGCCAAGCTGGCGCTGCACCTGCGGCGCGAGGGCCTGACGCCGCTGATGGTGGCCGCCGACCCGGAGCGCGTGGCCGCCGCCGAGCAGCTGCAGGCGCTGGGCAAGCAGCTGAACCTGCCCGTTGTGGCAGACGGCGGCAAGGCGCGGCCGGAGCAGATCTGCAAGAAGGGGCTGGAGGAGGCGCGCCGCACCAACGCCTCCAGCGTCATCGTCGATACCGTCGGCTACGTGCAACTGGACGAGGGCGAATTGAAGGAGCTGAAATCGCTCCACAAGTCGCTCTCGCCGACCGAGGTCCTGCTCGTGGCGGACGCCATGACCGGCCAGGAGGCCGTCCACGCCGCCGAGCAGTTCAACGCCGCCGTCCCCCTTACCGGTCTCATCCTCACGAAGCTGGACGGCGATGCCCGCGGCGGCGCGGCCCTCTCCATTCGCGCCGTCACCGGCGTGCCCATCAAGTTTATGGGCACCGGCGAGAAGGCAGACGCCCTGGAGGAGTTCTACCCGGACCGCTTCGCCTCCCGCATCCTGGGTATGGGCGACTTGCTCACGCTCATCGACAAGGCGAAGTCGCAACTCACCGACACCGAGGCCGAATCGCTGACGCAGCGCATGAAGAAGGGCGACCTGACGCTGGATGACTTCCTGGAGCAGTACCAGCGCATCAAGCGCATGGGCCCGCTGAGCCAGCTTGTGGGCCTGCTGCCGGGCCTGGGCCAGATCAAGAAGCAGCTCAACGTGGCAGACATGGACGACAGCTTCTTCAAACACGTGGAGGCCATCATCTACTCCATGACGAAGGAGGAGCGCCGCCGGCCCGACGTCATAGACGGCAGCCGGCGGCGGCGCATCGCCGCGGGCAGCGGCACGCAACCGGCTGACATCAACCGGGTCCTGAAGCAGTACAAGGAAGCGAAGAGAATCATCCAGATGATCAGCACCGGCCGCGGCACCGATATCTCGCCGTTCCTCCGGTAAGCCGATGATCCCCTTAATCCACTTCGGAGGTGCTAATTGCTACGAATCCGCCTGACCAGGGTAGGCAAGAGGAAACAGCCTTCCTACCGCATCGTCGTCGCTGACTCGCACGCCCCTCGCGACGGCGCGTTCCTGAAGATAATCGGCCACTACAACCCGCTCACGGACCCGGCCACGCTGGTAGTGAAGGAAGAGGAGGCCGTGGCCTGGCTTAAGCAAGGAGCGCAGCCCTCGGAGACTGCCGCGAAGCTCCTGACGCGGGCCGGCGTGATGGAGAAGGCCGGCAGAGCGCCGGTAAAGTACCAGGGCAAGGACTTCCCGCCCGGCAAGATGGCGAAGAAGGGCGAACCGGCGCCAGCGCCGGCCCCCGCGGCCACGGCCCCCGCGGCGGTCCCGGTAGCCGAGGCGCCGGCAGCCGAGGCCCCAGCAGCCGAGGTCCACGTAGACGAGACGCCAGCGGAGGCCGCCGTAGCCGAACCGCCGGCCGCCGAGCCCGCGCCTGAAGCAGAACCACCCCCGCCGGGCGGCGGGGAACCCACGGAGTAACCCCCATGAAAGAGCTTATCGAATTCATGGCCCGCGCCATCGTGGACAACCCTGACGACGTCGAGGTCTCCGAGGAGGACGCCGGGGACCACATCGTCTTCCACCTCAAGGTCGCGGAAGAGGATATGGGAAGAGTCATCGGCAAGCAGGGCCGTATCGCCAACGCCATGCGCACGCTGCTCAAGGTAGCGGCCATCCGCAGGGGCGCCCGCGCCATCCTGGAGATCGGCGAACCCGCCGCCGGCAGGCAAGACCCGCCCTAGCGGGAGCCGCAGAGGTCAGGGCGGGCGTGTGAGACAATCCGCCAACGGGAAGGGGGAGCAGCCGTTGCGGCCGTACTCGGACGAGGTCCGCCCCGGTTTCGTCGCCATCGGCCGTATCCTCACCACCCGCGGCGTCCACGGCGACCTGAAGGTGGAGCCTCTGGCGCCGGACGAGGCGTTCGTGGCGGGAAGCAGCGTGGCCATACGGGGCGGCAGCTTCCAGATCGCGAGCTCTAGCCGCCGCGCGCGGTTTCTTTACGTCAAGCTGGAGGGCGTCGATACCCCCCGCGACGCCGGCGACCTGCGCGGCGCCTACCTCCAGGTGCCCGAAAGCGATCTCGCTCCGCTTGCGCAGGACAGTTACTACCGCTTTCAGCTCATCGGCCTCGCCGTCCGCACGACCGAGGGCCGCGACCTGGGCCGCATCCAGGAGGTGCTCTCCACGGCCGCGAACGACGTCTTCGTCGTCACGGGGGCGGCGGGCGAGGTCCTGCTCCCCGCCACGGACGACGTCATCCAGCGCATAGACCTGGAAGCGGGAGTCGTCACCATTGAGGTGATCCCGGGGCTGCTCCCGTGAGTGCCGAGGCCTCCTGCTTCCCGCCCGCTGCTTCCCGATTCCGCCCGGCTGTTCTATAATCGGAGCCAGGTGGGGATATAGCTCAATTGGGAGAGCGCCGCGTTCGCAATGCGGAGGTTGCGGGTTCGAGTCCCGCTATCTCCACCAGTTTCTTTCCCCCCTTTGGCGCCCGGAGCCCCGGTAGCTCAGTAGGATAGAGCAGCGGTTTCCTAAACCGCAGGTCACAGGTTCGAGTCCTGTCCGGGGCGCCACATTTGTAACGCGCCCGCCGGACTCCGTAGTTCCCACGGGCTTGCAGGTGCCGCCAGGCCGAAGGAGCGGAACCACGCCGTAGGGGCGCCGCTCGGGGACGGGGGTAGGGCGGGGGGTGCCGCGCCCTCAGCGCCACCCGTCGCACGAACATCCGCGTCGGGCTAGCCACGGGCCGCCGTAGGGGCGAATGGCATTCGCCCGCGCCCCGCTCGGGGACGGGGGGCAGGGCGGGGGGGGTGCCGCGCCCTCAGCGCCACACGTCGCACGAACATCCGCGCCGGGCTAGCCACGGGCCGCCTACAGCCCGGCCAGCCCCTTCACCAGCAGCCGCAGGCCCAGCACGGCGATGGCCACGGCCAGCAACAGCAGCACGTTCCGTCCCTTGATGCGGTGCGCCAGCAGCGCGCCGGCCTGCGCGCCCGGTATCGCGCCCGCGGCCAGCGCCAGCGCCCTCACGATCTGCTCGCCGGCCAGGCTGCCATCGGCCAGGTGCACCACGGAGCCGCCGCCGGCCATGAACGCCAGCACGAAGTGGGAAGTGGCCACAGCGAACGAGACGGGAATATGCAGCAGGATGATCATCGCCGGCACGTGGATCACACCGCCGCCGATGCCGAAGAGGCTGGAGATGAAGCCGACGCCGGCGCTGAGCGCTACCCCCTGCCGGATATCATAGGCGTAACGGTATGTCCTGCCTTCCGGGTCCACCACCGTGCGCACCAGCACGCCCGGTCCCGCCCTGGGCCGGCGGATCGCGCGGGAGCCCCCGGCGCGCACGGAGACGAAGGCCAGCGCCAGGAGCATGGCCCCGAAGAGAGTGGTGAAGGCCCGCTCCGGCACAAAGTGGACGACGACGGCCCCGGCAAGCACTCCCGGCGCCGAGGAGACGGCGAACAGCAGGCCCGTCACGTAGTCTATGCGCCGCCGGCGGGCGTAAGCCACGGAGCCGGACGTGGCGTTGGCGAAGACCACCGCCAGCGAGACCGCCGTCAACTCCTCCGGGCCGTACGAGGGGTAGAGCAGCAGGAGCAACGGTACCAGGATGAAGCCGCCGCCCGCCCCGATCATGGTGCCGTACGCCCCTACCACCAGGCCCAGGGCGGCCAGGCCCAGCAGCTCAAGGGCCACGGCCGGCCACCACGGTTCTCAGGTCTCCAACAGGGTTGCGCACTGGTGACTATTCTATTTCCTCATCCTTAACTCGTCGCCGTTGCGCCCTGTATTGCGCCGCTCCCCTGCTAGCCCATATGCTGGATTCCGCATGCAAACAGCGACACCTCCGGCACCGGTCCCGGCCTAGACGGCCCTTTTGGATAGCAACCTCATGGACAAGCCTTCACTCGCCGCCGCCGCCACGCCGCGCCGGGCGCCCGTATGGGCGCTGCCGCTCCGCCTCCCGCGGACGGCGGTGGAGCTCGCGCGGAGGCAGCTCGAAAAGCATCGCACCTTCGTCAAGTTCTCGGCCGTCGGCGCCATCGGCTACGTGATCTACCTGGCGTTGCTGTTCGTGATGTACGACCGGGAGGTCTTCCCGTTCCTGCCGGCGAAGGGCGCCGGCGTGGACCTCCTGCTCTTCACTCACGACGACTCCCTGCTGCTTATCACCACGCTCATCGGCACCCAACTCTCGATCATCGCCGTCTTCGCCGGGCACAACCTGTGGACCTTCGCGGACCGGCAGTCCGTGCCCCGGCCGCTCTGGCTGCGCTTCCTGCAGTTCCAGGGCCGCGCGCTGGTGTCCACCCTCGGCATCCTCACCGTCGCCGTCAACGTGCTGACGCTGGCCGCGGGAGTGCACCCTACGCTGGCGGTGCCCGTGGGCCTTGTCACCGCCTTCGTCTGGAACTGGGTCCTGGACAGCCGAGTGATCTGGCGGCCGCGCCCAGACGGGCGCCCGTCGGGGCGCGGGGCCGGCGGCTAGCGGCGCCATGACAGGCCAGCGCACCCTCAAGGAGATTCACGAAGACGTCCCGCCGGACTACTACGACACGTCCCTCAAGACCAACCTGATCCAGCGGGTCTACCACGGCCGCCGGTTCAAGAAGATCTCCGGCATGGTCTCCAAGGTGAACGGCCCGGTCCTGGACATCGGCTGCGATGGCGGCACGCTGCTGGAGCACATCGCCGCCAGGGCCCAGGCGCCCCGCGTCGTCGGCATCGATCTCTCGGACGAAGCGGTCGCCTACACCCGCAGCAAGCGCCCGGACTTCGACCTGCTCGTCGGCGACGCCGAACGGCTGCCCTTCCGCGACGGCAGCTTCGAGGCCATCTTCGCTTCCGAGGTCCTGGAGCACATCCATCACCCGGAGAAGCTCTTCCTTGAGGTACGGCGCTGCCTCAGTGCGGGAGGCTACGGCCTGGTGGCGGTGCCCAGCGAGACGCCGCTGTTCAAGTTCCTGTGGTTCCTCTGGACTCGCTTCGGGAAGGGGCGCGTCTGGCACCACGCGCACGTCCAGGACTTCGGGGGCAAGGCCCTGGACCATCTCATTGCGGAAGCCGGCTTCCGCATCGTCCAGGACAACCGCTTCCTGCTGGGCATGCTGCGCGCCGTTAAGATCGCCCCCTCCTGACACGCGCCGGCAATTGTCACCCTGACGAAGGAAGGGTCTGTCCGGGAACGAGATTCCCCTGCGCACTCAGCGGGCCGGGACCCGCCCCGCACCTGCCACGCCCGACCGGCGGCCTCACGCCCCGCCGCGGGATCAGCCTGACCGGCGCCGGCGGAAGGCGCCGTCAAAGCGCCGGTGCCAGAACAGGATCAGCGTGTGCGCCAGGAAGTCCTTGCCCTGGGAGAGCGTGGCCTTGCTGACGCCGGCGGCACGCGGTGCGAACCGCAGCGGCACCTCTTTCACGCGCGCCGAATCCGTGCGGATCAGTATGTCCAGCAGGATCTTGAAGCCGATGGGCCTCAGGACCGTATCCGCCAGCAGGCCCCGCCTGACGAGGAAGAAGCCCGACAGCGGGTCCGTGACGCCGCGCAGCCGCGACGGGAACAGCGCCTTTACCAGCCACTTGGCGACCCAGGAGATCGCCTTGCGGCTCAGGCCGTTGAGCCCGGCGTCGCTCCCGCCGCGCACGTTGCGGCTGGCAATCACGATGTCGGCATCGGCGTCCTGCGCCTTCCGGAGCATGGCAATGATCAGGTCCGGCGGGTGCTGCAGGTCCGCGTCCATGATGCAGACATAGCGGCCGCCGGCCGCGCGGATCCCTTCGACCACGGCGGTGGACAGGCCGCCCCGCCGGCGCACGCCGTCCCGGTGCACGACTCGCACCTGCAGCCCGCTCTCCGCGCCCTCGCGTTCGATGATCTGCGGCGTGTCGTCGTCGCTGTCGTCCACGAAGATGACGTCGGCGGGCACGTCCGCCAGGACATCCGCCAGGCGGGCGATGAGCAGGGGCGCCGTCGCCGATTCGTTCCTGGTGGGCACGACGAGCGACAGGAGCTGCGCGTCCTCCGGCCCGGCCCCGTCGCCCTTTTCGCCCTTCCCCCTCATCGCTCCCGCGTTTCTACCATCCGACCCAGCTCAGTCCCAGATAGTGGTGCCTGTCGAACTGGTAGATCCAGACCACGCCCCAGAGGTTCACGATGACGCTGGCGACAATCATTAGCTTGTGGTGCCACTTCAGGTCATCGCCCATGCCCTTCACCGTCAGCAGGAAGAGGAAGGGCATGAAGTCCAGGCCAAAGCGATAGCCGAACTGCGCGAAACCGGTGCCGGCGAACGTGAACAGCATAAGGGCCACCGGCAGCAGGCCCGCCCAGCAGGCCAGCACGAACTTGTCGTGGCGGCCGGTGTAGATGGCCATGGCGATGAGGGCGTAGAAGGGGAGCAGGTTCAGCTGGTGCTGGAACTGGTAGGTGTGCCAGCCCTCGGCATCCTGGGCTGCGCGGAGCAGCCACTGGGGCGCTCCAGCTTCAAGGGCGAGGTCGCCCCAGACGCGCGCCGTCGCCTTGGAGATGATGATCCCCGTCGTCACCAGGATCACCAGCCAGCCCGCCGCTGCCACCCGCCTGTCCTTGACGCCCGCAAACAGCGCGTAGAAGAAGGCCGGCGTCGTGGCCCAGAGCGCCATCCCGCCCCAGGAAGGCAGCACGTAAGGCGCTTCCATTCGGATTATCGGCATGTTCTGGAGCATCACCGCCGTGTGCCGCGGGATGTAGCGATAGTCGAAGGGCCCGTGGTTGAACCAGGGCTGCGCCAGCACACTCTCCGGCAGCAGGTGCTGGCTGGCGTCCAGGGGCGTGCCGAAGCGCAGGTAGTTGTAGATAAAGCTCAGCACAAGGAAGATCCCCAGGCCTGCGCCCAGCGCCATCAGCGGCCGGATGTTCAGCCTCTCCCGCAGCGACTTGCCCGCCGCCGGCGGCAGCCAGAGGTCAGAGAACATGATGACGAAGAACGGCAGCGCAAGCACCGTGGGCTGACGGCTCCAGTAGGCCGCCCCCAGGCAGAGGCCAGCCCAGAAGGGGCGCCGGTCCTTTATCGTGAAGTAGATGGCCGCGAACAGGAAGAGCACCGCCACAGTGTGCGAGAAGAACCACACACCCCCGTTGGCCGCGGCGTACCAGTACACCGTGCCGAACAGGAACAGTACCGTCAGCCAGACCTGAGTGGTGATCCTCCTCGTGACGCTCCCGACGACGGTGCTGACCACGGAGGCGTTGACGGCGCCGATGACCACGGAGACCAGCGTCTGGTTCAGCGCCAGGCCGAAGAGGATGACCCCGGGCAGCATCACGATGGCCGGCCACGGCGGCGGGATGACGTAGTACTTGCCGTCGTGGAGGATGAGCTCCAGGTAAGTCAGGTTTTCGGCCAGGTTGACCCGGCCGTGGAGGAAAGCGTCCGCCTGGCGCACGAAGTTGTTGTAGGGAGTGGCGGGCGCGCCCAGGAGGCGGTACACCAGGAAGGTGACGATGAAGAAGGCGCCGGCCACGATGAGGGCCCGGTGACGCGTGAGGAAGGCCCGGAGCGCCTCCGGCCAGAGGCCCACCCAGAACTCTAACGCCCTATCCCTTACGCTCGCTCGCTCCATTTTCGACCCGCGCTAGACACACACAGTCACTAAATTATAGAGGGCGGGAGATACAGACGCCATTGCGCCGCGCGCCGCTCCCGCCCGCTGTCCTGCAGGACGCGAAAGCGCCCGCGCCGGTTGCAGGCCCGCTGCGGGCACGAGCGTCACGCCTGGGCTGGCTGCTAGGCGAAAGGAGCGGAACCACGCCGTAGGGGCGCCGCTCGGGGACGGGGGTAGGGCGGGGGGTGCCGCGCCCTCAGCGCCACCCGTCGCACGAACATCCGCGTCGGGCGAACACGGGCCGCCGTAGGGGCGAGTGGCTCGCCCGCACCCCGCTCGGGAATGGGGGCAGGGCGGGGCCTGCCTGCCGGCAGGCCGGGGTGCCGCGCCCTCTGCGCCACCCGTCGCACGAACCAATCCCTGAGTTCTCGAAAAGTAAATGAGAACAGAGCAACGGTGAACTAACGGTGAAAAGGGCGCAGAGGTTCGGCAAAGCGCTTGACCGCCCGCGCCACACACCGGTAGTGTGGTTCTAGAGTAACAAAGCGAGTTGCTCCCACGAGCCAGCCCATCGGGAGGGTCCGGGCTAATCAACGAGGCCTACGCAAGGAGGCTGGCAGTGGAGAAACAGGATACTCATCGCTGCACCAGCGGCCTGCCTCCAGTTTGGGCCATGTAGTCGGAGGCACGGTTATGGCTGGTTTCTTTGCTCGGAGCGCGACCTTCAAGAAGAGATGGCGCTGGCGGTGGTCGTTGCCACTGCTCGCCCTGGCGCTGGCGGCCCTCTTACTCTCGGGCAGCGGCGCCTTCTCTGCACCCGGCAACGTACACGAGTCCGTGTTCTCCTGGGCCCGGCAGCACCCGGGGCAGCAGGTGCCCGTCATCGTCCAGACCAACGGCGACAGCAGCGGGCTGGTCTCGAAGATCGCCGGCAGCGGCGGCGCCGTGGAGCGCGAGCTCGCCCTGGTGCAGGCGCTGGACGCCAGCATCCCGGCGGGGGAGATCGGCGCGATAGCGAGCGACCCGGCCGTCTCCTGGATCAGCCTGGACGCGCCGGTGGTCCCCACCGGGTTCGTGGATACAGGTAACCTGGCCAGCGCCTATCCCTTCGCCGTCAACGCGCCCGCCGTCTGGAACGCCGGCATCACCGGCAGTGGCCTGAGCGTGGCCGTGATCGATACGGGCATCTCGCCCCGCGGCCACGAGGACTTCAAGAACAGCGCTGGGAACTCTCGTGTCATAGCTCGGGTCGTGGTCAACGATACTACCAGCAACGTCACCGACGGGTACGGCCACGGTACCCATGTGGCTGGCATCGTCGGCGGGGACGGCAGCCTGCTGGCGAGCAAGTACGTGGGGATCGCTCCCGAAGTGAACCTTATCAATGTCAAGGTGGCCGGTGAGGACGGCAGCGCTACCCTGGCTGATGTCGTCGCCGGGCTGGAGTGGGTCTTCGAGAACAAGGAAGCCTACAACATCCGCGTAGTCAACCTCTCGCTTCACTCGTCGGTTGCCCAGAGCTACACCGTGGACCCGCTGGATGCAGCGGTGGAGTTCCTCTGGTTCAACGACGTGGTGGTGGTGGTAGCCGCGGGCAACTCGGGCGACGCCGCCGATGCCGTCCACTACCCGCCCGCCAACGACCCCTTCGTGATCACGGTCGGCGCTTTCGGCGATCAAGGGACGCCGGACTTCGGCGACGATACTCTGGCGCCGTGGTCCGGTCGCGGCACCACCCAGGACGGCTTCGCCAAGCCGGAGGTGGTGGCGCCCGGCCGCAACATCGTATCGGTCATAGACTCCAACAGCATCCTGTACAAGACCTACCCGGACAAAGTCGTCGACAAGGACTACTTCCGTCTCAGCGGCACCTCTATGGCGGCGGGCGTCGTGTCGGGCGTGGCCGCTTTGGTGCGACAGGCCCACCCGGAGTGGACGACCGAGCAAGTGAAATGCACCGTTACGGCGCAGGGCCGCAACCTCAGCGCCGGGGACGGCGTGGTACCCGATGTCGCCAGACTCGTCGCTGCAATCGCACCGGCGACGGGCTGCAACGACGGCGTTACGCCGAACTTCCTCCTCTCGCAGGCGCCCATCGTGCAGGTCGGCGTGGTGGCCTACGTCCTCGGCTCGGACGATCCGGTCGCTGAGGCCGCTGCGGTCGGCCTCGATCTCGATGCCGTCGGTCGTCCCGGCACCACGCTCGACACGGTTGACTGGTCGGCTATCAAGTGGTCTGCCATCAAGTGGAGCGCGATTAAATGGAGCGCCATCGAGTGGTCGGCCATCAAATGGTCAGCCATCAAGTGGTCGGCCATCGATTTCGACGCCATCAAGTGGTCCTCTGACGTCAACTTCGACGCCATCAAGTGGTCGGCAATCAAGTGGTCTGCGATCAAGTGGAGCGCGATCAAATGGTCGGCCATCAAGTGGAGCGGCGGCACTGTCGACTTCGATGCGATCAAGTGGTCGGCCATCAAATGGTCCGTTTTCCCCGAGTAACGGCGGCTCCGATTCTCAAAAGTCCGATCACGTTGAGTCGGACATATTCGACGACGACCACTAGCAGAGTTGTTACTAAGCGGTGGATGCAAGCGTCATAAGTTGAGGAATGGCTAAGATGCAGAGATTCGGGATCGTCGCTCAGCAGGGGTTCATCCTGCCCCGGCAGAGCGCGTCGGCGGGCGGGAACCCGGCCCCCAGCGACGCTGACAGCCGTCCGCCTCAGGCGGGCGGCGGCACGCGCCCCAGCGCCACCCTCTGGCTGCTGATCGCCCTCGTCACGGCGGCCGGAGCGGCCCTCGCCATCCGCGGCGCCTTGCTGCCCGGTGGGGTGGACTGGCAGGTGCTCGCCGTCCTGGCAGCCCTGGCCGTGATCGCAGAGCGCACAGACCTGAGCCTCTACGGCGACAGCCGCGTCTCGCTGGCCTTCGTGCCCATCTTCGCCTCGCTGATCCTGGCGGGGCTCACAGGCCTCGCCATCGTGGTCACCGTGGCCATGCTGGCCTCGGCCCTCAACCGGCCGCTTTACAAGACGGCGTTCAACTTCGGCACGCTCATGATCGCCGGGGCCGCTTCCAGTCTCATTTTCCCGGCCTTCGGCGACACAGAGCACGGCTACAACTGGGCCAGGGTACTGGCCGTCACGCTGGTCGCCGGCGGCATCAACTTCGCCGCCAACAGCGTTCTCGTGGCCATCGCCATCGCCATCAACGGCCGCTCCCGGGTCAGGACAGTATGGGCGGAGCACTTCCTCTGGCTCTGGCCGCACTACCTGGTGCTTTCCGTCCTGGCCCTCGCCATCGTAGCGGCCTACGAGGCTATGGGCCTCTGGGGCATCGCCGTCTTCCTGGCGCCGCCGCTGATGATGCGGCTGTCCATCAAGCAGTACCTGGACCGCACGACCGGCAGCGTGCTGGAGCTGCGCGAGGCGCACGGCAAGCTGCAGTCCGCGCACGCGCAACTGACCGCCGCCATGACCAGCCTGGGCAGCGCCTACGACGGCACCCTGCGCTCTCTCGTCGCCGCCCTCGACGCGCGCGACAGCGAGACCGCCGGCCACTCCGAGCGCGTGGCCGACCTGACCATGGCCATCGCCACCGAGATGGGGTTCGAGCCGGACACGGAGCCGTGGCGGAACCTCTCCTGGGGCGCCCTCCTCCACGATGTCGGCAAGATCGCCATCCCGGACGGCATCCTGCGCAAGCCCGGCCACCTGACCGAGACGGAGTGGGACGCCATGCGCACCCACCCGCACGCGGGGTTCGAGATCCTCAAGTCGGTCGACTTCCTGGCTCCGGCCGCAGACATCGTCCTCGCCCACCACGAGCGGTACGACGGCAAGGGCTACCCACACGGCCTGACCGCGGAGGAGATCCCGCTGGGCGCCCGCGTCTTCATGATCGCCGACGCCTTTGACGCCATGACCTCCGACCGCACCTACAGGACCGCCATGGCGGCGGAGGAGGCGCTGGCGGAGATCCTGCGGCACAGCGGCACCCAGTTCGATCCCATCTGCGTCATGGGCTTCCTCAGCGTCTACCGCAGGCGCTTTGTGGGCGCCGGACAGCGCGTCCAGGCTCATCCCCGGCGCACTACTGAGCCGCGCCTGAGCGAGGCGCTGGAGCGGGCCATCCTGGAAGCGGCCGGACTGGACAGGGCCTCCTGATGAGCCGGAACATTGCGCTCCAGCTCCTGATAGCAGGCGTGGCGGCGCTCGGCCTCGGCGTCTTCGCCGGCGGCTACCTTGACTGGCACCACGAGGACGTAGTCCTGCTGATCACGCTGGTGGCCATCGCCGTAGCCAGCGAGCTGTTCGACTTTGCACCCTTCCCTCACAGCCGCATCTCGCTGACCATAGCGCCGATCCTGGCGGCCGCCACCTTTTGCGGCCTCCCCGGCGTGGTGGTCGTCGCCGGCAGCGCCGCCGCCGCCGACTACGTGGCCCATCGCAAGCCGCTTTTCAAGGGCGTCTTCAACCTCGGGGTGCTGCTGCTCACCGGCGCCGCTCACGTCGGCGTCCTTGAGACGCTGGCATCGGCAGGTAGCCTGCGCGACTGGGACGGTCTGATTGGTCCCGTGATCCTGGGCAGCCTTGCGGCCTTCGCGGTGAACTCCGCGCTGGTCGCGGCGGCCATCGGCCTGCACACCGCGCGGCCCCCGCTCACCGTCTGGAACGAATCCTTCCGCTGGATGGCCCCGTACTACGTCACCATGGGCGTCCTGGCGCTCTTCATCGCCGTTGCTTACGACCGCTGGGAGCTCTGGGGCCTGGCGCTGCTCATGGCGCCGCTCGCCGTGGCCTGGCTGGCAGTGAAGCAGTACGTAGGACTGGCCTCTCCGGTACGCGCCGCCGCACAGAAGCCCTAGACTGCGGAAAGCCTTCACACATTCGGTCCCGGGGATGCGCTCTCAATGCGATATTACGATCACGATGGGCGCGCTACAGAGAAGCCGTAGGCGGAGGGTCCCCGCAACCCGCGCCTAACCCCTTCTCCAGCCGTGCTATAATCCCCGCCGTACTGCGATGACCGTTCCCCGCTGGCGACTGAGTGTTGAGCACCTCATGGCGTGCAACTGCAACTACGGCTGCCCGTGCTCCTTTGAGGCGCCGCCGACCTTCGGCAGTTGCGAGGCTTCCGGAGCCTTCCGCATCGCCCGGGGCGACTACGGCGGCCTGAGCCTGGACGGCCTTCTCTGGGCCCACGCTTCGCTCTGGCCGGGCCCCCTGCACGAGCGCAACGGCCGCAGCATCATCTACCTGGACGCCCAGGCGACGCCGGAACAGCGCGCGGCGCTGGCAGAGATCGCCTGCGGCCGCGCGGGCGGGCCCATCGGCGTGTTCATGAGCACCGTGACCGCCGGGATCGAGGTCCGGGTCGCGCCCATCCAGTTCCATTTCGCGGGCAAGGACAGCTGGTACCGCGTTGGCGATGAGGTGGATGTTGCGCTGGAGGCCATCCGCAACCCGGTAACCGGCGAGGAGCACCAGGCTGCGGCCCTCCTGCCCACCGGCATGATGACCACAAAAGAAGACTTCTACGCCACGCGGCGCTTCCGCGTCCGCGCCGGCGACTTCGACTTCGACTACCCGGCGCGCAACGCCCTCGCCTTCGCCCACACCTGGGCCGGGCCCTGACCTGATATAATCGCCCCGCCATGCCTGAGGTCACGCTCCCGTACGGCGATTCGACCGTGCGCGCGGAGCTGCCGGAGCGCGCCGTGCTCGTCGGCGGCGGCGACGGCGGGCCCCACCTGCAGCCGGTTGCCGGCCAGGAAACGGCCGTGCGAGACGCCCTCGCGAAGCCGCTGGGGCTGCCACGAATCGGGCAGCTGGTGAGGCCCGGCAACCGCGTCCTGATCGCCTTCGACGACCCCACCGCGCCTTCGTTCGGGCCTGTGCGCCGCCTCGCCATCGAGGGGGTGCTCGAGGAGCTGCGCGCCGCGGGCGTGCCGGAAGAGAACGTCAACCTGGTCTGCGCCAACGCCCTCCACCGCAAGTGGACGCGCGAGGAGCTGGCCCGCATCCTCGGCCCGGAGCTCGTACAGGGCTTCGGCGAGCGACTACAGTGCCACGACGCCGAGGATGCGGACAACATCGTCAGCCTGGGCAAGACGGCGTCCGGCTACGACGTGGACGTGCACCGCCTGGTGGCCGAGTCCGACCTCACGGTCTACGTCAACGCCGCCTGTCACCTGGGCTTCAACGGCGGCTGGAAGTCTGTGGCGGTGGGCCTGTCCACCTGGCGCTCCATCCGCTGGACGCACACCCCGGACGGCATGTCCATGTCCGTCCGCAGCAACCGTATGCACGCCGTCTTCGAGGAGCAGGGGCGCCACATCGAGCAGGCGCTGGGCAGGCGCATCTTCAAATTCGAGACCGTCCTCGCCACCCCGGCCGCCATCGGCCGCTGCTGGGCGGGGGGCGTCGACGAATGCCGGGCGGCGGCCCTGGACCTGCTCGCCTCCATGCACCCGCCGCGGCGCTCGCAGGCCCGCGAGCCCGCCGATATCGTCGTCTACGGCGTCCCGAACTGGAGCCCCTACGCCACGTTCGCGCAGATGAACCCCATCCTCACGCTGATCTCGTCCGCGCTCGGCTACCTGGGCGGCTACATCGAGGCGCTGGGCAAGCCCGGCTGCTCCGTGATCATCGCCACGCCGTGTCCGGAGCAGTGGGACATGGAGCACCACCCTTCGTACAAGGAGGTCTGGGAGCGCGTGCTGCCCGCCACGAAGGACCCGTACGAGATCACGGAGCGCTTCGGCGAGGAGTTCGCGGGCCGCCGCGACTACATCGACCAGTACCGTTTCGGCGTCGCCTTCCACCCCATCCACGGCATCCTGGCCACCCACCCCCTGAAGCGCCTGAAGCACGCCGCGCGCGTCTACGTGGCCGGCCCCGACGACCCGGCCGTGCCCCGGCACGCCGGCTTCATCCCGGCCAACAGCGTCGAAGATGCGCTGGCGGACGCCCTCCAGCGCCACGGCCCGGACGCCTCCATCGCCGTCGTCCGCAACCCCCAGGGGGTGTAATGTACCGTCTCCAAACTACCTTGACTGTACCCCGTGGTACGTTGAGCCTGCCTGCGGTAGGCGGGCGCGGCGCCTTCCCGTCCGTCATCCTGAGCGCGACGACAGCTGCCACGTGGCTCTGCGCAGCTTCGCGAAGGGATCTGGGGTGGGGCAGACCTGCGAGCGAGGGACGATAGCGCGCCCGAACCCCTCGTGTACCATCTCTCACTTCAAGGGTGCGCCGTGGTAAGGCTGTTCTTGAGACACTACACTAGGAACTCTCAAACCGGCCCCCAGAACTCCTCCAGGTACGCCGCCGATTCCGCCGGGAACTGCTCGGGCCACCAGTGGCTCCCCGGCAGCGTCACGAGGCGCGCCCCCGCCCGCTCCGCCATCCGCTTCGCGAACTCGATCTGCGTGTATGGGTCCTTTTCGCCCCATATCAGCAGCCCGGGCCGGGCGCTCATCCCCTCGACGTCCGCGTGCCACTCCTTCATGTACGTCACCGCCGACCGGTACAGCGGCAGGACGCTCGCCTTCATCCGGTCGTCTACCCTGGACGCCACCTGCCGGGCGGCTTCCTCCGGCACCCCTTCGGTGGTCAAAGCAGTAACCATCGCATCCAGAGTGAACCCCGCCATCACCTGCTCGCCCGTCCCCGGCGTCTGCCACATCTTCGCCAGCGGGTGCCAGTCGTACCCCTCGTCGATCGCCGCGCCCCCGATCGCCCACGTCCGCACAAGGTCCGGCCGCACCTGAACCAGCCGCGCCGTCAGCAGCGCCCCCCAGTCGTGGCCAACGATGTCCACCGGCGCCCCAACCTTCTCCACCTCGCCGATCAGCCACTCCAGGTACTCCTCCTTCGTGCACCCGAACCCATCGGGCAGGTCCGTGCCAAACCCCGGCAGCGAAACCGCGCTGGTGTCCTTGCGGGAGAGGCGCCCTCGAACCCCATCCCAGAGATGATGCGTGTCAGGCACCCCGTGTACGAATATCGCCGGCATGTTCCCTTCCTTCCTTATCCTTCCTTCTTCCCACTTCTTATCGCGAGAACGTCCCCGTGATCTCGCCAGCCGCCAGCACATGCCCCTGCATCGCCGCCTCCACCTCGCCCCGCGAGGCGCCGGGCTCGAGGCCGAGCGCGGCGTGCAGCGCGTACACCGTCATGACATATGTGTGTGTCTGGCCCCCGGGAGGGCACGGCCCTGCGTAGCCGATCTCGCCCCTGCTGTTCGTCCCCTGCGCCGCGCCGTTCGGAAGGCGCCCGTCCTTCGACACCGATTCGAATCCAGTGTTGTTCGGCGGGATGTCGTACATCACCCAGTGCACGAACGGTTCGTCACCCGGAGCGTCCGGATCATCGAGGATGAGAGCGAACGACTCGGTGTTCCCCGGTTCGCCACTCCAGGATAGCGGGATCGGCGCCTCAGCGCCGTCGCAGCTGAACTTGACCGGGATCTGACCTCCCTCGGCGAAAGCCGGCGACACCACCGCCAGCACGTGGACCTGTGGAGACGGCGACGCCGTTCCGCTCGGCGGCCCGCCACGGGCGCCGTTATCACCGCCGCAGGCGGCCAGGAGCAGCACCGGCACCACCACGGCCCATGTCCACCTCACGATCATGGCCCGCCCTCCCGTTACAGATACCTCTCCGCCATCTCCCCCGGCACCGCGTTCGCCCGCGCGATCTCGGCGAACATCGCCGCGCTCGGCTTCGGGATGCGGCGCAGCGTCCCCTCCTCGCGGGCGAACAGCCCGAACTTCTGGCGGAAGCCCTCCGCCCACTCAAAGTTGTCCTGGAACGTCCAGTGCAGATAGCTGCGCAGGTCCACTCCCTCGCGCAGGGCCCGGTGCGCCTGCGCCAGGTGGCGCACGACGTACCGGCGGCGCTGCTCGTCGTCGTCCGTGCCGATGCCGTTCTCTGTTATGTAAACCGGCACCCCGTACCCGGCCGCCCTCTTCAGGCACTGATAAAATCCGTCCGGATACACCTCCCAGCCCATCGTGCTCGTCTCCGCGTCCGCCGGCGGCGGAACCTGCTCGATCATGGCCGGCGGCGGCCCCGCCTTCACCACCGCGCGGGAGTAGTAGTTCACTCCCACGAAGTCCCACGCGCCCTTGAGCCCCTCCACCGGTTCGCCATCCCCCGCCGGCGGGCCGATGACGCCGTCCCGCAGCCCGTCCAGCCAGTACGCGTTCAGGTACTGGTCCATGAGCTGCGCCGCCTGCCGGTCCTCCTCCGTGTCGCCGCCGGGCATCACGTATGTCATGTTGATCACCGGGCCGATCTGTGGGCTGTGCGGCGCCGACTCCCGGATCGCCTGGTGCATGCGTCCCAGGGCGATGAGCACATGGCGTGTCGCGGTCAGGAACTCGCGCGGATCGCGATGGCAGGGCGGGAACTCGCCCATCAGATAGGCGGCCGCCGGCGTCACCGAGGGCTCGTTCACCGTCAGCCAGAACGGCACAGCGTCGCCCAGCTGCTTCGCCATGTAGGCGGCGTAGCGCCCCAGCAGCGCCGGCGCCTGCGGGTTCAACCAGCCGCCCTGTTCCTCGAACCAGACGGGGTTGCAGAAGTGGTGCAGGGTGGCGAACGGCGTCAGGTTGTGCCGGCGCAGGCAGTCCACAACGCGCCGGTAGTGCTCCACTTCCTTCTCGTCCCAGCGCCCCTCCTGCGGCTCGATGCGGCTCCACTCGATGGAGAAGCGGTAGGCGTTGTGGCCAAACTCCTCCATCAGCCGGCAGTCCTCCTCGAACCGGTTGTAGTGGTCGCACGCCGGCCCGGAGGTCGTCCCGTCCTTGACGTGCCCGCCCTCCTGCTCCCACCGCCACCAGTGGTTGTTGCGGTTGTTCCCCTCCACCTGGTGCGAGGATGTCGCCGTCCCCCAGTGGAAGCCGTCTGGAAACCTGAGCTCCTGCCCCATGCGCTTCGCTCCGCCGGACTACCGACGCTGTCTTTGCTCCAGCATCACCTTGACGATCGGCGAGCGCGACCATCGCCAAAGCGAGCCCCCGGCCCTGGGCAGTGGGAGCCCTCTAGCAAGTGCCACTGATCTCCTATCCTTTATCTCCCGGTGGCCGATATGTGATCGACGAGGACTTCTGCAGGGCTGCGAGCGTCTCCTCAACCGTCAGCAAGACAGTCGTCTGGAGGGAGCTCAGTGCTCCGCCGGCGCTGATTGCGATCGCCGTGGCTGCCATCGAGACGTTATCCGGGGCCTCCCACAAGGTGTATGCGTCGTGATCGCCGAAGGCATACCAGAAACCATGCAACTTTCCGCCGACCGCCTCGATGTACTGCTTGGCTGCCGCTCGGCGGTCCTCGGGGTTCTTGATGAGCTTCGCCCACGTTGCCGGTGTGTAGCTGAACCGGGTCAGGTAGAACGGCATCGGTCTTCCTCCTTCGCTTTCATCCCGCCGGCGGCAAAGTGTGTCGGATCAGATATCCCTAGCGTGCGCTTCGCGCGTCTGCACCGCAAGACCCACTGGTTATTGCGACAGTTGCCCTCCACCTGGTGCGACGAGGTGGCCCGTCCCCCAGAGGAAGCCTTCCGGAAACGCCAGTGGATTAGTCATCAGCCGTCCATTTTTCTTGCGTCAGTCAAAGCCGTATCTCCTTCTCCAGCCAGTCGATCTTCTCGTTCTTTCGCCTCCAGAAGACGTCTTCCCAGATGTAGTGGACCGCGAGCATCGAGTACCTGCCGTACCGGCTCGTGATATCGTCCCTGATCAGGTCTGCCGGCACCAGCGGCCTCTTGTAGAAGAGGCGGGAGTAGATCTTCTGTTGCCAGGGGGCGATATGGTCGAACGTGTCGTACTGATGGCAAGCTTCAAACAACAGAATGCGCGCACTTTCGGGACCAACTCCGTACAGCATCATCAGTTCCCGTTTGGCGTCGTCCTTATCCAGGCCTCGAATCCGGTCTTCATCCACCTTTCCTTCGGCGAAATCCTGCGACAAGCGCTTCACGAACTTTGCTCTGTACCCGATTTTCAAGTCTCGCAAGTCCTGTTCCGAAACGTTCGCGAGGTCTTCCGGCAGCCAGACTGCAAACATATTCCTGCCGTCAAACTCGAGTCTCGTGCCGTAGTTCTCGAGGAGTGCGCTCATCATCTGCACGGTCCTCCTCACAGTCGCATTCTGAAGGACCACGGCGACAATCAAGAGGTCATACAAGCCATGGGCTGTCGAATTCCGCATCCCCAACCACCTCTTGAAGACCGGGAAGAAGCACTTGTCGGCCTTCGCCAGTTTGTTGAACTCGCTCAGGTCGGCGTCCAGGTCGAAGCGCCAGACAATCTCGCGCTTGACGGTCTCTATCTCGCTGTCAAAAATCGCGCCGTCGTGGAAGACTGAGACCCCTAGACTGGGCTTTCCGGCTTCCGTCCTGTCCTCGACCTTCAATCCAAAGAGCTTCTTGCCCGCGCGGATCGCCTGCCAGTACTTGCCGGGCTCCCAGGCGCTCAACCCATCGGGGAAGTGAGACGGCTTGTGAAAAGTCCCGTCGAAATGGAACGGGGCCGAGGGCGCGACGAGGAACTCTGTGTTGTCCGGAAGTACCAGCGACTTCACCGCGAGAGTCCGTCAATACTGGAAACCGCTCGCCAGGCTGAGAGACCTGGCGCCGGCGCGCCCTCCACCACCTACTCCCCCTCCTGCCGCTCCTGCACCGCCTGCGCCCGCCGCTGGTCGATCAGCATCTTCACGATGGGCGATGGCTCCAGCGGCTGCCAGTCCCGCTTTGCCTCGTCGAATGGCTGCGGCCACTCGATCTCCAGCTCCCGCACCTCGCCTCCGCCTGAGCCGGACGCCTCGTCCAGCAGGCGTAGCGCCTCGCGGATGATCCGCAGCTGCGTCTCACGGTCCCCCGGCATCCCCAGCGGGTGGCCGAACGGGAACTCGACGCCGATCGTCCTGGGCGCACCCATCTTCTCCGACCAGTACGGCATGTTCGTCACGATCACGGTGCTCAGCCCCAGGCTCTCCAGTCCGCGTGCCAGCACGGGCACGTTGCGGGCGCAGTCCGGTCAGGCGGGTGTCAGCAGGGCCACGTCCACCGCCTCGTCCTTCATCAGCCCGGCCACTTCCGGGATGTACTTCTCCCGCCACTCGGCAGTGTTGTTCTGGTAGCCCATGAAGGAGTAACTGGTGGGCGCCAGCGAGCCAACGTCGCCTGCCGTCTCCAGCTCGCGGAACCGCTCCACCGGCAGCACGATGTTCACGTCCATCAGCAGGTCGCGATTGTTGATGTGCAGGTGGCTGGCGCCTATCTGATCCTGGCGGACGTCGCTGGGGATGCGGCGGTACGTCGGGTCGCCCCACATCGGCTCGCGCCGCTCGCGCTCGGCGTCAAAGGGCGGCTCCACCCCCTTCACGTAGATGCCGGCGGTGGTCACCAGGGCGAACCGGGCCTCGCGCACAGGCTTGCGCAGGGGCGTCCAGGGGATGGGCTCCTGCCGCTGGACCGCGAGGTTGCGGTAGTACGCGGCGATGGATCCCGGCAGGTATTTGAAGCTGTCCACGGGCATGGCGGCACCTCCAGTGCTCCGCCCATTCTAGCAGCCGGCCGGCCGGGTTGCGCACGGTCTGCGGCTGATTACCGAACGTTCACCCCGCGTCAACCGGCGGCCGGTAACGATGCCGGCGCCCGCCGCCTCATACCTAACGGGAGAGCCAGACAGCAGTCAGGAGAAAGGACACGCAGTTGCTCCGTCAGTTCGACGATCTCTACATCCCGCAGGACGAACGCACGCTGCAGCGCATCCAGCGCCGGGCCGACGAGATCGATCGCCGCGTGCGCAACTGGGCCCAGTCCGTGGTGAACGTCTTGCCCCGGGGCCTCTCGCTGCACGAGGACGAGGTCTACATCCTGAGCCTGTTCCTGGCCCAGCAGAGGCGTCTGAACCTGGAGATGGACTCCCTCAACCCGCCGGTGACCCTGCGCACCCGCCTGGGCCGCGTGCTGCCGCTGGTGGGCGAGGCCGAAGAGGACCCGGAGCTGCTGCGCGCCTTCCATCGCATAGTCTCCACGCGGCTGGAATCCGACATCGACCGCGCCTGCGGCTTCTTCTGCCGCGACCAGAACGTGCCCCCTATCTCCGACCCCGCTATCGATTGGCGCGTGGCCATCCGCTTCATGGCCCAGAGCCTGCACAGCCTGGCCAACCAGATCGACATGCGGCAGTACGGCAGCTCCCCGCGACGCTTCGAGCTGGCAGTGCTGGCGCGCGACCTGGCGCCCGCCGTCGTCGATAAGCGTCGCGCGCTTCTCGCCGCCTTCAGCACAGACCCCGTGCTGTAGGTGGAGCGGTAGAACAATAGAGCAATAGAGCAACAGAACAGGCGGCCCCACGCTCCACTGCTCCCTTGCTCGGACGACGCAGGTTGGGGCCGGGGGCACTGTCCACTACCCACTACCCACTACCCACTATCCACTATCCACTATCCACTATCTCCACTATCCACCATCCACTATCCACTAGTACACTCATCCCGTGCGCCCCCTGGTCATCTCCCACGCCGCCTGCGCCGGCCACGCGCCGGAGAACACCCTGGCCGGCATCCGCCGCGCGCTGGAGCTGGGCGCCGACGGCATCGAGATCGACGTGCAGACGACGGCCGACGGCGTGCCCGTCCTCATGCACGACCTGACGGTGGACCGCACGACCAACGGCCACGGCGAGCTGGCGAAGATGAGCCTGGCGCAGCTGCGAGGGCTGGACGCCGGCGGCGAACCGCCACCCACGCTCGCCGATGTCCTCCAGCTCACGAAGGGCCGCGCGCTCCTCGTCGCGGAGATCAAGCAGCCGGGCATCGAGGAGCATCTCGCGGGGGCGGTACGCGAGGCGGAAGCCGTGGACGACGTGATGGTCTGGTCGTTCTTCCCGCAGGCGCTGGCGGCGATGCGCGCAGCCGAGCCAAGCCTGCCGGGCGGCCTGCTCCTGGGGCCACAGACCCTGCCGCAGTGGCCGGAGATGCGCAGGCTGGCGTTGAGTCTGGGCCTGCAGGCGGTGAGCGTCTTCTGCTATGGCATCACGGAGGAGATACGCCGGGACACGCAGCGCAGCGGCCTGGCGCTGTACGCCTGGACGGCGGACCCGGTGGAGGAGATCGCGCGGCTGATCGCCCTTGGCGTAGACGGCGTCTGCACCAACTACCCGGACCGCGCCCTGGCGCTACTCAGCCCACAGGCGTCCTGACTGACGCGCGCCCCCTTGCTATACTGAGAGCAAGGTAGGGGCGTAGCTCAGTTGGAAGAGCGGCGGTCTCCAAAACCGCAGGTCGGGGGTTCGAGACCCTCCGCCCCTGCCACTAATTCGTATCTGAAATCGGCCTCAGAGCGCCGTCCAGTCCGCGAGCCGTGGGCGTTTGACAGCAGATTTGACAGCAACCAGCGACGCAACGGGGTGCTAAACGCTCTCGGCCACGGCCACGATCACCGCAGGGCAAGCCGCGCGAAGGCTTCAGTAGGTGATATCATCCTGACTTAAAGCAAGGAGATGCATCGATGACACGGCTCTACTGGAAAGCCAAAGACGCAATCGAATTCGCGCGGCGCTTCGAGGCGCTCTGCGATGCCACAAAGGGCACCCCTAATGCCCCGCTTGTGGACCGGCTCGGCGAGGTGCTGACCCTGGAAGGCACGGACACGACAGCGATCTTTCACACCCTCGCGAAGGGTGCCAGCGCGTCCCAACTCCAGGTCCTGCAGGACATCTACGAAGCCGAAGGGTTCCAGGCTGACGGCTACTGAGCGGGACGCGCTCTTACCCGCCGAAACATAGGTTTCAGTCCCCGGCACCGTCCCAAATGTAGGCCGCAAGGGGTGGTTAGCCGGGCTCGCAACTACCACGGCCCGCTACCACGCCCCGCACGGGGCGCAGCCGCGCCAGGCGCACGGCAGGCCACTACCCCCCCCTTCATTTTCCCCGGAGTTGTTGTCGGCAGACTTCATTGCAGCCTGCAAGGAAGTGGTTTCGCCGTCACGCTTGCCCTGCTCGCGTTCCAGTTCTGCTAATAGCGCCCCGCCAAGACTAGTTAGCGCTGCAACACGCTGAGCGGCGGGTCCGCTACCTGTAGGCGCGCCGCTGCCATGATCCGCGCGCCGTGATGGGCCACGAAGGCGCTTGCGTAGTCGCTGGCCGCCGCCTCTTGCTGCTCGTAAGTCGCGCCGGGATGTAGTGGGGTGTAGTGCAGATGATGGACTTCATGGGCCACGGTGCGAACGGAGGATTCAGCGTCCTGTTCGGCGCTAACCCAGAACTGCCCGCGCTCCCATAGGGCGACGCCGGTCAACTCAACGTCGGAGGTAATGAGGACTCGCCCGCTGCCGCCAAACGCCTCGAAGTAACCCATATCGCCCGCCACGTTAAGCTCGTCACCGGCCAAAAAGTGCGCGTATTCCGTGGCGGCCTTTAAGAGCGCCGGCGGCGAGTGACAGCGCCCATACTTGAAGGTAGCGGCCTGACTGGCGGCGACGGCGAGTACGGAGATGACAGGTCTTAGCGGCACTTCCACGCGATACGGCTTCGATTGCTCCTTGACGATTGCCCGCGCTCTTTCGAGAATGTCGCCCGAGATCAGCCCCGGCGGAAGAGCCGGGCGGAAGAGCGACGGCGGGTCCGCGTATCGCAGTGTCATTTCGCCTCTCCCGCCTGGGCAATCATCGCCCTCAACGCGGCGAGCCTTCCGGCGACTTCGCCAGCACTGAGCGCTTCCAACTTCAGCGCTTCCGCCTGCAACCGGGCCTCGTTGATCGCTGCCAACTGGGCTTGCACGGCTTCCCCGTTGCCAGTAAGCGGCGAGCGCTGTTCCGTCACCAGGTTCAGCGTCCCGCCTGAGACATTGATTGGAGTCCGGCGGACTTGCTCGAAGAGGACGCTCAGCTCGCCCAGGAACGCGGCGATCTCGGGGTCCGCCGTCGCCTCAAGCTCCGCACTCAGCGCGTCACGCTCGCGGGCGAAGCGGGCGCGAAGGTTGCTCTCCACAATGGCGGCCTCCCGGAGCGCGGCCGTCGCCGTCTCCACCGCCGTCTGTGCAGCTCCCACGCGGGCCTGGGCTTTGGCGCGGGCGTCAACGAGTGCAGGTAACGCCGCCTCAAAGTCCGCCGTCAGCGCTGCTATCTGCACCGCCTTTGCCTTGCGGAGTGCGAGCTGCTCTCGGGCGTCTTCCTCGATGATTCTTTGCCCAATCGGCCCGGAAGTCAGCCTGTCCAAAACCCTTTGCGTGAGCGTTGGGTTTGTCATGTTGTTGCCCCTTTCCTGGCTAGTCGTTTGGTTCGTACTCCGGTCATGTACCTCGTGCGACACCGAGGGGGGTGCCTCTCGTCTTCCCCAACAGCAGGCGAAGGCGGGCCTCGGCGGCAGCGATGCGCGAATTAGTCGCCTTCAGCCGGTCCTTCCAGCGCGTGCCGTACACGTACCGCGTGTATTCGTCGTCTGGCAGGGTGCGGTAGTGGCTGGCGTCTGCCTCCAGGGAGCTGAGAAGGCGTTGGACGCGCCGGACCTCGTAAGCCGCGGCCTGCCTGCATATCTCGCCGCAGAACAGTCGCGGGCGTCCCGTCTTTGGTTGCTGAAGAGCCGTTCCGCACTTGGCGCAACCTAGTTTCTCAGACATGACCCCCCCTGCCGAATACGCGGGCAAAAACGCGGCGCTGCACACCGTATTAGAAGCGATGGCAGGCCCAGCGATTTGGCCCGGATATTGGGGGTTAGGACCATCGCCCACCGTCCCTCAGGCGCTCCGTCGCACTCTTCCGGGAATGACAGGAGTGGCAAAGGCTTTCCAGCCCCGCCGGGTCGAGGCGCGCGCCCCCCTGGCTCACGGGACGTACATGATCCACCTGCTCGGCCGGCTTGCCGCATCGGACGCAGGTCGGGTTAGCCGCGATGTACGCGTCCCTGACCTTCCGCCAGTCCGGGCCATAGACACCGCGCCGCAGTGGGTTGCGGCCGCGTTCATAACTGGCCAGGTGCTCGGCGCATAACCCGCCCCGCTTGGCCGGGTGCGAACAGGCGGAGAGCCGACACGGGGTGTTCACGCGGCTCGGCACTTCAACCCCCCAACCCGTACACAGAGAAATCTGCGATCACGGCGTATTAGAAGCATGGCAGCCACAGCAATTGCAGGCCACCTATGGGGGTTGACCACGCACCTCAGCCGGCGGGGCCGCCGCCGCCCAGACAGCGAACCCCGCCGACTGCGGAGGAGGGAGATGAACCGTAGTTGTCTTTTGGTATCGCCTGCGGGCCGTCGTCATCAGAACGCCTCCGGTCCGGCACAGCGGTCACAATGAACCAGGACAAGCACATCGACGGGTAGGTGCGCCGCGCCGAAGTAGACATCTTGAGCCCGGCGGCGAGCGTCAGCGGGTTGCAGACTGACTCCGCAGCTATCACACGAGAGCGGCCCCGGCAGTGGACGCCGGAAGGCGCTTGCCGCGAGCGCGAGGTATTCCCGGTCCCGCCGCTCAAGCTCACGATCTCTATCGGAAGGCGGGCGGTCTTCGTATCCCTCGAATGGGGCGGCCAGCAGGGTCACGCCCGCAACTCCCAACTCGCGGCGTAGCCCGGCGCCTCGGGGTCCGCGTCGTCACAACAGGGCGCCCACTCCTGGGCAGGCGGCCGCCGGGCGATGATGGGCAGGCCGGACCCTTCGACTCCGGCCCGGACCAGCGGCCCGTCCGTCTCCTGCAGGTAGTGCGCGAAGCATCGGGGCGTGCCATCGGGGGCGTAGCCTTCGATTTCGGGCGAGCCGCAGATGCAGACGGAGGACAGGGGGGGCTGTTGGGCCTTGTCGCCCATCCCTGAAAGAACAGCAACCCCGGTAACAAGAGCAACTTCGTTCGTATCTATGGTTGCTCTTTCTTCCTTAGTTGCTCTTGTTTCAAGGTAGCGAGAGAACGCATCCTCGAACTGTTGCGCCTGATACCCCTTCGGTTTCTTTCCGTCGTAGTCAATCGTCTTGGCTTTGATACCGAACTGCCGCAGACGCCAGCCCAGCCGGCGAGTGTCTAGCGGCTTGCTGTTCAAGTCTCCCCAGGGCGCATCCTCTATGACAACCAGCTCCGCCACCAGGTTGGCGATGGTGATCTTGTCCCTGCCCGTGATGATGGTCTGTATGTCGCTCAGGAGCCGCACACCCAAACTATTGTCCTCGCGGCCATCCCCAACGCTGAGCGCCAGCGCCGCCGCCCTCGCACGTTGCGGCCAGTCCCCGCCTGCCAAGTCCGCGATGGCGAGTAGTGGTTCCCATCCGTCAGCAGCACGATCGTCTAACTCTAGTAGGTCGGGCTGAGCATCCGTCAGCGCAGGCAGAGCGGATAACGCCCATGCTTGCAAGAGCTGGCGCAACGGCTCCGCTTCGGTCTGAGCGTGACGCCAACGGAACCGAGCCACGGTTTCCCCAGGAGCGCGACGCTTTAGGATGATGGTGATTGAGCGGTCGCTGATCGTATCCGGCAGTCGCCCGATGCCAGCAATCGCCTTCGCTCCAAAGACTGGAAAGTCCTTAACCTCCATTGAGGCACCTTGACCAACGCAGAGTGTGGCGCAACCGCCTCTGCGATGCCCGTTATTGAGGATGCCCCGGAGCGCTTCGCTGAACTCCGCCGGACCTTTGAACGCCGCGTCTGACTCGTCTATCAACGCTGTCACTCCGTCGCCCATCTTGCGAACCAGCGCCGCCGCCGTGGTCCTGCCGGTCAACCACGGGTGGGCTACTACGTGAACCAGGGTTTCTAGCAACCGCGTCTTGCCTGATCTCTTCTCCGCCGACGTTACTTCGAGGTAAGGCGTACTCTCCGCCGCGTCCAGCGCCCACGTATGAGCCGTCCAGAGTGCGAGCGCGTCCGCCTGAGCGTCCGCCAGGGCCACGTATCGGCGGATGATAACGCGCACGTCGTCCAGCAGCGCGGCCAGGTCCGCTTCCCCCGGCGCCCAGGGCACCGCCGCATCTAGGAGCTGGCGAAGAGCGTCATCATTCCCCAGGTAGTCGGCAGCATCGCCCTTATCGGGAGCGTCCGGCCAGTCCACGGTCCGCACGTCCGCGCACCCCAGCCGGGCCAGCGCGTCGGCGATACGCTGCATGTGTAACCGGCCAGGTTCGTCGTTGTCAGGCCACAGGGCGACGGAGAGCCGCACAAGTGGCCCCAGAGCATTGTGCCCCGGCGTCCCCGCCGCGCCCGTCACCGAACCCACGGCGGGGATACCGCGAGCCGTGAGAGCTTCCGCCGCTTTCTCGCCTTCCGTCAGGACTACGCGGGCGCCGTCAGGGAGATCGGCCAGCCGCACCGTGAAGTACAGCGGCAGCGCCGATACTGGCAGCCCGCCCAGGCCCATTGAGCCGCCGGGCCGCTCCCAGCCGAACTTCTTATCGCCGTGGGGAAGATCACGCCGGATATGGACGGCCACCAGCTCGCCGCCAGTGTCCCGAATCTCGTAGCGTGTCTCGCGCGGCTTCGGCTTGCGCCCGTTCCTTGACGGCGGCGACGGCCACAAGCCGCGTTCCGTCAAGGCGGCGATCACGGCGTCCTGCGAGCATCCCGCGAAGTCCTTGACTAGCACCTTGCCGTCCTTGCCGGTGCCCACGGCCAGACTGGGCGTCTCATCGGCGTGGGAAGGGCAGTGAACCTTGCCCTTCGCCCGCTGGCACTCGCAGCCTGAGCGGCCACAGGCAAGGGCCTGGGCGATCTCGGAGGCAGTCACCGGACGGCGTCCGCCGTAGCTTCGGCCAGGAGCCGCGCCGCGTAGGCGTCAACCTCAGCCGTACTCACCCGGACCGCGCGGCCGATCCGGACCGCGTGCAACTCGTTCGCCGTGAGAAGCTCGTACAGCTTCGAGCGCCCCAGCGACAGCCTGGAAGCCGCAGCCGGGATTGTCAGCAAGATTTGTTCCATATCGTCGCCTCCCTGGGGGTAGTGTTTTTACTCGTTCGCCATACTCACGTTGACACAGGGCAAGCGCCGTGGCAATATACAGAGGATATGCAACCGTCCGAAGAGACGTCCGACTTTCTGGAGATGGACAGCCCGCTCGCGGGCTACTGGTTCAAGCCGGACGCCGGGTTCGAGTGGGCCAGGCCGGGCGTGCCGGTATACGACGAACGCGGCCAGCCTGTGCCTGACAAGGGGCCGTGGTTGGTGCCAAGAGGGGATACCGGGACTCGCTATGCCGTGCTGCGCCGGAGCCGTCTCCTGCCCGCGTTCGCCGATCTGGGCCGCAACGCCTCGCCCGAGCGCGTCCTTACGTTCGCGAACGAATGGGGGCCGCTCGGCCAGGGCGAATGCAATGTTGGGAAGCGGTCAGGCGCGTCGCTCAATACGTGGGGCGCTCACGCCCGCAAGGTTGCGACCCTCTGTCACCTATGGGAATGGGTCCGGCTGGGAGATACCGAGCGCCTGGAGCCGTACATCCGCTGGCAGTCGCGCCCGGCGATGGTGAGCATAGCGTTAGTGTCCGTGAACGGTTTGCCCGACGCCGGGCGTTCAGCCCGGATGACTGGTGTCGGGGCGCTTCCGCCCAACTCTTGGGGGCCGGTCTACACTCTCGCGAGCGCATCCCATGACCCGAACGGCTTTCTGCGCCAGTGGGAGCATGGCGACCCTGTGGAGCCGATGCGCTACTATGTCTGCCAGTCCGTGAATCAGGCGTTGGAAGGGCACATTAACCGGGCCGTCCTGCCGTACTACGGCTACGCCGTCCGCTACTTCCCGGACTCCCTGCTGAGCGCCGTATACCTACGCCTCCAGGACCGGATAGCGGGCGCTGTCCGCCAGGAGCGCCAATGCACGGCTCCGGGGTGCCCGCAAGGGCGATTCATACCGGGGCGCAGCGATCAACAGTATTGCAGCAACCTCTGCAGGAAGCGGGCGCACTATCACGCCCAGAAGGAAGGTAAGAGTGATGGCAGGTAAGCGCGGGAACGCCGAAGGCACGATCTACAAGCGCACAGATGGGCGATGGTGCGCCGCCGTGACGCTGGACGGGGGTAAGCGCCGGGCCTTCTACGGGGCCACCCGTGGGGCCGTCCAGGACAAGCTCAGGGCCGCGAAGCGGGCGATAGACGACGGCCTGCCCGTTAGCTCCGACCGCCAGAAGGTCGGCCATTTCCTTACCCGATGGCTGGCCGAAGTCGCGCAGCCGACAGTCCGCCCGAGCACATACACCCGCTATCGCGAGCTGCTCACCGGCCACGTGGTCCCCGCGCTCGGCCATCTGCCGCTCGCGAAGCTCGGCCCCCAGGACTTGAACGCCCTTTACGGGAAGCTCGCGCAGCGCCTCGCGCCCCGCACAGTCGGCCACGTCCACCGCGTCTTGCACCGGGCTCTCCGCGATGCCCTCCATTGGGGGCTTGTCGCCCGCAACGTCTGCGACGCCGTGAGTCCGCCGAAGGTCGCACGTGCGGAGATGCAGGTTCTCGGCCCTGAACAGGCCCGCGCCCTGATCGCCGCCGCTGCTGGCGACCCTCTGGAAGCGGTCTACACGCTGGCGATCTTAACCGGACTCAGGCAAGGCGAATTGCTGGCGCTGAAATGGCGCGACTTCGACGCTGGCGCTGAACGTCTTACCGTCTGCCGCAGTGTGCGATGGGTGACTGGCCTGGGGTCAGTTGAGGGTGAGCCTAAGACGCGGAGCGGGCGCCGCAGTGTACTACTCGCGCCCCTAGTCGTCGCCGCTCTCAGACGGCACAGGACGCAGCAAACCGAGCAGCGATTACGGGCCATCGCGTGGGAGGACAACGATCTGATTTTCACTAACGAGATAGGCCGCCACATCGAAGCAAGCAACCTGCTCCGCCGGTCATTCCGGCCCCTGCTCGAACGGGCCGATCTGCCGCGAATCCGGTTCCACGATCTCCGCCATACCGCCGCGACACTCCTACTCGGCCAGGGAGTGCACGCCAAGATCGTCAGCGAGATGCTGGGGCATTCCAACATCGCCATCACGATGGACCTCTACAGCCACGTCACGCCGACGATGCAGGCCGACGCCGCCGCGAAGATGGAGGCGCTATTCACCGTCGCAGTTTGACAGCAGATTTGACAGCAACGCGGGTGAACAACGACGGACGCGGGCGGACAAACGCCCGCGTTTTCGTATCTAAAACGGTTGTCTGTGAACGTCCCCGGACGCTATGGCGAGGACTCCAAAACCGCAGGTCGGGGGTTCGAGACCCTCCGCCCCTGCCAGTTACGAAATCGGCCCTCAGGAGCGCGCAGGATTGACCGAGGGTGTCAACTGGCGGGCGCCGTACGGCTGAGGCGGCTCGTATCGCTACCCCTGCCGCGCCTTAGAGACTGTCGCCGCCGAGCTTGTGTTCAGGCTGGGGCGTCGTACGGAAATACGGCTTCAGTTGCTTGTAGCCCTGCGGAAAGAGCTTGTCAGCCTCCTCATTGCGGACGGAGGTCAGAATCACAACGTCATCGCCAAGCTGCCAGTTCGCGGGTGTCGCGACCTGGTGGTCATCACCAAGCTGCAACGAGTCGATAACTCGCAACACCTCGTCGAAGTTGCGTCCCGTCGAGGCAGGATAAGTGTGTATTAGACGCACCGACTTCTTCGGATCGATGATGAACACGGATCGCACCGTCTCGGCGGCGTGGGCGTTTGGGTGAATCATGTCATACAACTGTGCGACCTTCCGGTCCGCATCAGCAAGCAAGGGAAAGTTGAGCTCCACTCCCTGGGTCTCGGCGATATCGCCCGCCCACATCTCATGGTAGAAAAGAGGATCGACGCTGAGGCCGATCGCCTTCACGTTGCGTTTGTCGAATTCTGGCTTGAGGCGTGCCACCATTCCCAGTTCGGTCGTGCAAACTGGCGTAAAGTCACCGGGGTGCGAGAAGAGAACTGCCCAGCTATCACCCATCCACTCGTAGAAATGGATGGCCCCCTGCGTTGAATCCTGTATGAAGTCTGGGGCCTTGTCTCCCAGTCTCAGAGACGGTGATGGCCGGATGTCTATCTGAGGGCCGGCGCGACGCTCTGCCGCCGCCGTCGCCGCGCGCATGGTCTCGAATTCCCTGGCCTTCTCAGCGCCGTATTCGTGATGGGATAGCAAAGCTCGCCCCCGGCCTTCTGTGCAGATTCCCTGCACGGTTTTCTAGGTTGTCTTCCTGGGCACGTTTTTCGTTAAGATACTGCACCGAGAACCCCCAGGTCAAGCGAAGTTGTGGGGGAAACCCTTACAGACTAAGCATTCTTGTGGGGTACAGTCTTACAGGCCAACGGCCACTCTGGGACAGCGATGTCTGCTGCCCGTCATAGCTAGCGAACGCCGTGCCTGACGCCAAGACGACCGCAGGCCTGTCCTGAGCCCGTCGAAGGGTCGCGGGTTCGGGCCAACGCCCGCCCGTCGGGGCGAATCCTGCCGCCCCTGCCAGACTCCGCTTTCCGGCGCGCTGGTGTCGCCGCCGGCCATAGGCGGGTTCGGCGAAGAGGAACAGACAAAGCGAATGGCGTCTGAGATCAGCGCAGTTGGTACGCCGACGCGGGCGCGGTCATAGCTGTCTCCGCGGGCGTGACCCTGGGTCCGTGCGCCGTAGTCAGGATCGGCGTGAATGGTACGACCGATGGGTGGCCAGCCGGAACCGCTTGTATTGCGGCCTCCCGCACAAATTCCGACGTCCTCTTGCCAATCCTGGCCGCATACGACGAAACTCGCTGAAACTCGGGACTCTTGAACGCCACCGACAGCACAACGCGGCGGTTTCTGACAGGGGGCCGCGCTTCTGCGCTATCCCAATCCCATTCTTTCGAGTCCTGGATTTGTTGGCGTGGGCTCATAACTTGCCTCCCTTCTGCTTCAGTTTGGCTTCCTCGTAACCTTTGGATGGCCATGCAGTAACTGGTCTCCATATCGTTGGGTCGTTCGTCGCCTCTACCGGTACGCTTATGCACTTGCCGCCGTGATCTAGTCCAATGATGAGGAAGGCTCCTCTGCGGTTGCGCCGGTTCGGGACAACCAGATGGCGATTCTCGAGGATCTGCTCCACCTGATGTGCATAGACGTGATTCCTATTGAACTTGCGCTCGTTGGTGTCATCGATCAGGAAGCTCCGGATATCTGGTGTTGACAACGCCGACATCCTTCTACTACAGTTTGTAGTGCAATTGTAGTATCACCAGCGAGGGATGTCAAATGAAGCTTGAATGGCTAATACTTGGGGACTTCGTACAAGTAGTGGGCGGAAAGCTCTACCTTATGGGAGGCGGCTGGGATGTGCTGACCGTCAATCAGCCTCTTCCGCTGCCGCAACCGATGGGAGTCGCTGCGTCGTTTGTTGTCGGGTGGAATGAGACCAACGAGCAGCACACCGTGGAAATCGAAATCGCCAACGAGAGAGGCGAGAGCCTCGCGAAGATTGCCGCGACAATGGAGGTTGGACGGCCGCCGGGCATTGCGCGTGGGCGGGATCAAAGAGCTCAGGTGGCGGGAAACCTCGTTCTGCAGATCCGGGAGCTAGGAACTTACACGATCACCGCGAGAATCGAGGGGCAAGAGGAGGGGAAAACGACCTTTACGGTCATTTCAGGTCCGCTGTTCACCAGTAAGCAGGAAAGTTCGTAGCAGTGGCCAACTGCCGTTGAGTCATGCGCTGGCCAGGCCACCCGTGATCTTGGCGCACAGCGCCCAGGTCGCGGGTTCGGGCCGACGCCCGCCCGTCGTGGCGAATCCTGCCGCCCCTGCCAGACGCCTTCCCGCGCGCCGGCGTCGCCGCGCCGAACCAACGGCGATGGCGGGCGGGCAGCTTGACGGCCGTCGGGCACCGCGGATCATCCGGACCAGAGGAGAACTCCGGAACCTCGCCTGATATGATTCCGCACATGAGTTTTGCTCCATATTTCCCGTCGACTTGGGGCAGCTATGGGGAGGCCACGTTCGACGAACTCGCCGAAGCAGTCGGTCGTTACCGCCCGAGTGACATTCTGCTGCACGTGGCGCAGTGGACAACAACGCTCGACGACTACCAACACAAGCATGGCAACGTCCCGATGCCCGTGGACTTGCCCCGTAGTGTGTGGAGGAGTGGTAGCTACCAGGGGATCAATGTTGCCCATCATTTGCTGGCCCTCGTCGCACGAATGTCCTTGCTTAGAGGGAGCGAGCTAGCACCAGGGTCTACGACGGAAGAATCGTTTCTAAGGCTCCTACGCTTAGGCTGCGAACTTTTCGATCCAGCGGATAGTGTAGCCAACCCCGAATATGAGCTGCGAGTCGCCTACGAACAGTCGCCATACCAAGAGGCATTGTGGCAGCCATTGGCGCGTGCCAAGCTGATGTATCTCGACGCGTGCCGCGCTCTTGATAGTCCTGAAATGGATATCGACGTGGAGTTCCGGAAGGTCTGTGGCCTCTCGATTGAGAACTTCGTGGCGATCGGATTTTGCCTGTTCGCGCAGCTCTGGTCGGACCCTGTGTTCTATCCTCTCGTGGGCTGGCATACAAGCGTCCCCGGTTTGCGCGACGTCTTAACGAAAGAGAACGTGACTGCCTTCCTTAGGGCCGTAGCAGCGGATCGACCGCGCTTTCGGAACGAGGACGCGGCTCTACGCCCGGCCGGGGCCGCTGAGAGCCGATATGACTTCAACCCACTCGTCAAGTACCCGGTCATCGACCTTGGGAACGGGAAGTGCATGGCGCCGATGCGAAACCTCGTTGTTTGGCGACTCTACACGGCCCCATTCTACGAATTGGCTGACGTCTTCATGGAAGAAGGTGCCAAAAACCCCTTCAGAGCGTTTTTCGGCCACGTGTTCCAGAGTTACGTAGGACTCCTGCTGCGGGACGCGGTGCCTAGTCAGGACATATTCCCGGAGCTGGGAGACAACGCCGCGGGCCCAGCGGACTGGGTGGTGCGTGTCGGCAGTCACGCGATCGTCATCGAGTGCAGAACCGGAGACTTCTCGTTGTCCGCAAAGTCTACGGGAGGGCTCGCGCTGATCGACGCCGATCTCCGAAAGATCGCAGTAAATACGATCAAGAAGCTCCCCACCAAGATCGCTGCGCTTCAGCAGAACGCCCAAGCCTATGGGCTCACCGGTATCGACACATGGCATGCTTTGGTTGTGTTGAAGGAGCCCTTGCTACCAGTCGCGCGCATCAGGGCACTGATCGATGCCGAGCTCAACAGGCCAGTGGCCTACCACCTCCTCTCAACTGGGGACTTCGAGCAATTGATGGCCCTGCATGATGCCGTCGGAATCCATCAGGTTCTCTCCGACAAAGCAGCCGCTGGTGAGATGGAAAAAGACTTTCGCACCTTCTTCCACGAGCGCCGCAAGGTCTACGAGTTTCGTCGGAATCCCCTTCTCGAGCGAACGTCCAACGAGTTCTTTGCGAAGTTTGGTGTGCTGACGGACCGCGCATCCAGCACAACTAGTGGTGCCGGGCGCATGGCTTCCCCATGAGTAAACTGTGCTGCCTGGCCACCCGTGATCTTGGCGCACAGCTTCCCGCTATCCGGGCCGGCCGCCCGCTACCGCCCCGGCGCGTCCGCCAGCAGCGCCACCGGCAGGTCAACCAGCTTCGCCCGCAGGTACTCGCCCAGGCTCTTCGCCTGCGGGTCCGTCCGCGTCGAGGAGGCGACGCCCTCGCCCAGCAGCCCGGCCACCACGAAGTTGAGCGCCCTCAGGTTCGGCAGCTCGTAGCGCCGCACCTCCAGCTCCCGCGCCTCCGCCACCAGCGCCTTGAACCGCTCCACCGTCAGGTACTCCGCCAGCCAGGCGTAGCCGGCGTCGCTGCGCGCCCAGACGCCCACGTTCGCGTTGCCGCCCTTGTCGCCGGAGCGGGCGCCAAAGGCCGCGCCCAGCGGCACGCGCGCCGTCGGGCCGCCCGGGCCGCCTGAGGCGGACACGCGGGGCACAGCCACTGGCTCTACCGGCGCACGGACATCCGCCTGCACCAGCGGGACGTGCACCCGCGAGCCGTCGTGCGCCACGACCACCTGGTCGATGGCGTCCGCCGCGACGAGCGCCGGCCAGTACACGCCGTACGCGCTCTCCGCGGCGGGCCCGGACGTCATGTGGAAGCCCGGGTAGTTCGCCAGCGCCATCTCCACGACCTTGCCGGAGAACTCGCGGCCCACTTTGCGCGGGTCCTTGTCCTTTACGGTGACCCGCAGGGTGGCGCCGGCCTCCTCGTTCGACGGCGGGTCCTCCCGGTCGGTCCGCGTCAGCTTCACGGTCACCTCGCCGAAGCGTTCCTTGCCGCCCAGCTCCGCGAACAGCGTCTCCTCCGCGAGCTTCGCCTTCTCCTCGATGTCCAGCCCGGTGAGGACGAACGTCATCGTGCTCCGGAAGCCGCCGAGGTAGTTGATGCACACCTTCGCCGTATCCGGGGCCGGCTCGCCGCGCACGCCGGTCACCAGCACGCGGTCCGGGCCTTCCTGCTCCAGGCGGATGGTGTCGAACCGCGCCACCACGTCCGGGTTCAGGTAGCGCTCGCCCGCGATCTCGTAGAGCAGCTGCGCCGTGACCGTGCCCACGGAGACGAGGCCGCCCGTGCCCTCGTGCTTGGTGACGACGAACGACCCGTCCTCGCGCATCTCCGCCAGCGGGAAGCCGGGGTGCTGAAGGCCGGGCACCTCCTGGAAGAACGAGTAGTTGCCGCCGGTGGCCTGGGCGCCGCACTCCAGGATGTGGCCCGCGACCACTGCCGAGGCCAGGCGGTCCCAGTCGGACTTGCCCCAGCCGAAGTGCCAGGCCGCCGGCCCCACCACCAGCGAGGCGTCGGTGACGCGGGGGCAGACGACCACGTCGGCGCCCGTGTTGAGCGCCTCGACGATCCCCCAGGCGCCCAGGTAGGCATTGGCGGCCACGGGCTCGATGCCGGATCCGGCGAGCGGGCGGCCGCTGTCCAGGTGCGCCAGCTTCTCGCCGCGCGCCTGCAGCTCGGGCAGCTTCGCGAGCACGTCGTCGCCCTCGATGTGCGCGATGTTCGCCTGCAACCCCAGGCCGTCCGCCAGCTCGCGCAGGCGCGCCGCCAGCGCCGCCGGGTTCAGCCCGCCGGCGTTCGTGACAATCTTGATGCCCCGGTCCAGGCACGTCCCCAGCACCTCTTCCATCTGCCGCACGAACGTCAGCGCGTAGCCGCCATTGCTGTCCTTCTGCTTCATCTTCCAGAGGATGAGCAGCGTCAGCTCGGCCAGATAGTCGCCGGTGAGGAAGTCGATGGGCCCGCCCTCCACCATCTCGCGAGCGGCGGCCAGACGGTCGCCGTAAAAGCCCGAGCAGTTGGCGACGCGGAGGACTGGTTTCGCCGGCTCTCGCATCACGAGCCCTCCGCCCAGCGCGGCGGCCGCTTTTCCGCGAACGCCGTCATCCCCTCGCGCGCCTCCTCCGAGGCGAAGTACTGCGCCGACAGCTCGGACGTCATCGCGAAGGCAGCGTCCAGGTCCATCCCCGGCACCTCGCGCACCAGCCGCTTGCAGCCCGCCAGCGCCGCCGGCGAGCCCTTAAGGATGCTGGCGGCGTAGCGCCCGACGGCCGCGTCCAGCTGGTCCGCGGGCACAGCGGCGTTCAGCAGGCCCAGGCGCGCGGCCTCAACCGCGTCGATCGTGTCGCCGGTGAGGAAGAGCTCCATCGTCTTCGTGACACCCAGCTTCGGCAGGACGACAACGGAGATGATCGCGGGGATCAGGCCGAGCCGCACCTCGCTGAAGGCGAAGGTCGCGCTGTCCACGGAAACGGCGATGTCGCAGGCGGCGACGAGGCCGATGCCGCCGGCGCGCGTGGGGCCGTTGACACGCGCGATGACAGGCTTGGGCGAATGCCAGATCTGTTTGAGGATGGCCACCAGCCCTCCCGGTCCCGCGCCCGGCCCCCCGATCCTGTCGGGGCGCGCCTCCTTCAGGTCGGCGCCGGAGCAGAAGGCGGGCCCCGCGCCGGTCAGCACGATCAGCCGCGCGCGATCGTCGGCGAGCGCCGCGTCCAGGCTCTCCTGAAGCCCGGCCATGAGGCCGCGGGAGAGCGCGTTGCGGTTCGGGGGCGAGTCGAGCGTGACCGTGGCGACCCCGCCGGCAATTTCGAGGCGCACGAGCTCGCCGCTCACGCCCGCTTCTCCCCGGCGAACTGCCCGGGCCGGCGCCCCTGCCCCGGCGGGCCGGCGAACGCCTGGGCGATGGACATCCACTCCTCGGCCGCCGGGCCCCGGACCTCCAGGCCCGTGTCCGCTACGTGACGGCGCTGCGTGACCACCCGGCAGAAGTCGGTCGCCGTGCCCCGCACCACGTCCTGCGCGTCCGCCTCGCCGAGCACCCACGTCTCGCCCGCAGGCGACGTGAGTTCGACCCGCACTCCTGCGGCCGGCGCTTGCAGGCCCCGGACCATGTAGCTGTACGGGCGCGTGCGCACCCCCAGGAACGCCACATGCCGCAGCCTGTCCGTGTCCGGGCGGTCGCCCCCAACCACATCCACGATATCTAGGCCGTGCGACCAGGTTTCCATCAGCCGGGCGGTAATAAAGGACACCGCGCCCATGTCCGGCCCAAACCAGGGCAGACGCGCCTTCGGGTCCACGGTGCGCGCCGCCGCGATCAGCCCGCCGCTTGCTGCGCGCCACCAGCCCAGGACGCCGGCGGGCGCCATCTCCCGCCCGCGCGCCAGGTAGCGGGCCTCCGCATCCGGGGCGGCCTGCATGAAGGCGCGCGCCTCCGCTGCGAAGGCTTCGCGGTCCGTGATCGCCAGCGACGCCGCCTCGTCGAAGAACGCCAGGTGGGAGACCTGGTCGCGCGCAGACCAGCCGGGCGCGTGCGTCGGCGTGTCCCAGACCGCCGCGGGGAAGGCGTCCAGCACCTTCCCCAGCGCCGCCTGTTCGGCCGCCAGGTCGTCGATGATCTCGTCCGGCGTGGTGCTCATGTCTTGCTCTCCCCCGTGTCCACAACCAGCAGGATCTGCCCGGCCTCCACCTGCGCGCCGGCGGTGACGCGCACCTGCTGCACGGTGCCGTCTTGCGTGCAGGTGATCAGATGCTCCATCTTCATCGCTTCCAGGATGATCAACACCTCTCCCGCGCTCACCCGCCGGCCGGGTTCGACGTTCACTACCACGACCTTGCCCGGCATGGGCGCCGCGTAGCCTCCCGCCACCTCCTCCCGCTCGGGCTCAGGGAAGCGGGGCGTCTCCACCAGCCGTACCTCGCCCGCTGCGCTCTGCACCCAGTGACGAAGGCCGTCGCTGACCACCGAGAACGCGCGCTGCACGCCGTCGATCTCAAGTTCAATGCGCCCGTCTCCCGACCGGATGATGCGCGCCCGGCCGACCTGCCCGTCGATCTCGTAGGTGAAGCCGCCATCGCGATGGCGCAAGTACCTGGCGATGACCTCCTCGCCGCGGTGCACGCAGCGCACCTCTTGCATCACCGACGGGTTGTTCCGCCAGCCGGAGGGAGGGGTCTTGAGCACGCGCGCCTCGGCCCGGTGCGCCTGCTGCGCGCCCAGGGCGACCGCAAGCGCCGCCGCCCGCACTTCCTCAGCCCCCACATGGCGCTCGCGCGGCGGATTGTGCCTCTCGATGAAGTCAGTGCTCGTGTCGCCCGCCAGGAAGGCATCGTGCCGCAGCACGTTCACCAGGAAGTCGCGGTTGGTCGTCACGCCGTGCACTCGCAGCCGCTCCAGCACGTTCGCCAGCCGCAGGGCCGCCTCCGTGCGCGTGGGCGCGTGGACGATGACCTTGGCGAGCAGGGGGTCGAAGTGCACCGACACATCGGAGCCGCTCTCCACACCGGACTCGAACCGCGCCGGCAGCGCCGGGTCCGGTTCCCACGCCACCAGGCGGCCGGTGGCCGGCAGGAAATCGTGCGCCGGGTCCTCGGCGTACACGCGCGCCTCGATCGCATGGCCGTTGAGGCGCAGGTCTTCCTGGCCGAAGGAGAGCGGGTCGCCCTCCGCCACCCGGATCTGCTCGCGGACCAGGTCCAGGCCCGTCACCTCCTCGGTCACCGGGTGCTCCACCTGCAGCCGGGTGTTCATCTCCAGGAAATGGAACTTCCGGCGCTTGTCCAGCAGGAACTCGACGGTGCCGGCGTTGTCGTAACCAATAGCGCGGGCGGCCGCCACGGCAGCCTCTCCCAGCCTGAGCCCCAGCGCCGCATCAACCGCCGGCGAGGGCGCCTCCTCGATGATCTTCTGGTGGCGGCGCTGGATGGAGCACTCCCGCTCGAAGCAGTGCACCACGTTCCCGTGCCTGTCGCCCATGACCTGCACCTCTACGTGGCGCGCGCCCTGCAGGTAGCGCTCCAGGAACACCGTGTCGTTACCGAACGCCGCCGCGGCTTCGCGCCGGGCGCCGGCCACAGCCTCCGCCAGCGCGGCCTCGTTGCCCACTACGCGCATCCCCTTCCCGCCGCCGCCGCCCGCTGCCTTCACCAGCAGCGGGTAGCCCACCGGGCGCCCCTGCTCGCAGATCTCGGCGGCGGTCCCGCCCGTGACCTCAACGGCCGGCAGAGTGGGCACCCGCGCCTCCGTCATCAGCTTCTTGGCGGACAGCTTGTCCCCCATGGCGGCGATGGCCTCCGGCCGCGGGCCCACCCAGATGAGGCCGGCGCCGATGACGGCGCGCGCAAACTCCGCGCTCTCGGCGAGGAAGCCATAGCCGGGGTGGACGGCATCCGCCCCCGCGCGCCGGGCGGCCTCGAGGAGCTTCGCCGCGTCCAGGTAGGTCTCCGCGCTGGTGTTACCCCACAGCGCCACCGCCTCGTCCGCATCGCGCACAAACGGGGCGGCGGCATCGGCATCGGCGTAGACGGCGACGGTCGCGATGCCCATCTCGCGCGCTGTCCGCGTGATGCGGCGGGCGATCTCGCCGCGGTTGGCGATCAGCAGCCTGGTGATCCGCGGCATCTGCGCTACATCCGGAAGACGCCGTAACCTTCGGCGCCTTTGACTTCGGCGTTATGGCAGGCGGAAAGGGCGATCCCCAGCACCGTGCGCGTGTCGCGAGGGTCGATGATGCCGTCGTCGGCCACGCGGCCGGTGGCGTAGAGCGCCAGCGACTCCTTCTCCGACCGGTCCTCCACCGCCGCCGTGATGCGGGCGTCCTCCTCCTCATCGAACGGGCGCCCGGCGGCGGCCGCTGACCCGCGCCGCACGATCGACATGACGCCGGCCAGCTGCTTCGGGCCCATGACCGCGATCTTCGCCGTGGGCCAGGTGAACACGAAGCGCGTGTCGTACGCCCGGCCGCCCATGCCGTAGTTCCCCGCGCCGTAGCTGGCGCCGATGATCACCGTGAGGTGCGGCACCGTGGAATTGGAGACCGCATTGATCATCTTGGAACCGTCCTTGACGATGCCCCCCTGCTCGTAAACCTTGCCGACCATGTAGCCGGTGATGTTCTGCAAGAAAATGATCGGAACGTCAATCTGGTTGCAGAGCTGAATGAACTGGGTGGCCTTCTGCGACTCCTCCGAGAAGAGCACACCGTTATTGCCCAGAATGCCCACCGGGAACCCGTGGACCGAGGCCCAGCCGGTGACCAGCGTGCGGCCGTAGAGCGGCTTGAACTCCTCGAAACGAGAGCCGTCCACCACGCGCGCGATCACCTCGCGGATGTCAATCGGGGTGCGCAGGTCGACCGGCAGCAGGCCCAGGAGCTCCTCGGTGGGATACAGCGGCTCGTCCGCGGGCAGCGTCGGCCCCGGGCCCAGCTTGCGCCAGTTGAGGTGCGCTATGACGCTGCGCGTGATGCGCAGCGCGTCCAGCTCATCCTCCGCCAGGTAGTCGGCCAGGCCGGACATCGTGGCGTGCATCTCTGCGCCGCCCAGCTCCTCGTCGCTCGAGTCCTCGCCCGTCGCCATCTTCACCAGCGGCGGGCCGCCCAGGAACACCTTGGAGCGTCCCCGGATGAAGATGTTGTAGTCCGACATGCCCGGCTGGTAGGCGCCGCCGGCCGTCGAGCTGCCGAAGACAAGCGAAACCGTGGGGATCCTGGCCGCCGAGAGCGCCGTTATGTCGTGGAAGAACCGCCCGCTCTCCGCGAAGTGGCCCAGCTGCCGTTGCATCTCGGCCTCGGCGGAGTCCTCCCCGCGTCGCAGGTCCGCGCCCGCCGACTCGACGAACTGGACATACGGCAGCCGGTTGAGCCGGGAGATCTCCAGCGCGCGATCCGTCTTCTTCATAGAGACCGGCGTGATGGCGCCGCCCAGCACCGTCGGGTCGTTGGCCGCGATGATGCACTCCACGCCGGACACGACGCCGATGCCCGTAACCAGCCCGCCACCGACGGTGTAGTTGGTGCAGTAGCCCGCCAGCGGGCTCAGCTCCAGGAAGGGCGAATCCGGGTCCAGCAGCAGCTCGATGCGCTCGCGCACCAGCAGCTTGCCGCGCTGCCGGTGACGGGCGACGCTGCGCTCGCCGCCGCCGGCCCGGGCCAGCTCCAGCTGCACCTCGATCTCCTGGAGCAGCGCCGCCATGGCTTCGCGGTTCGCCTGGAAGCCCTCAGAGTCCGTGTCAATTCGCGTTTGCCAGCGTTCCACTCGTCCATCGCCCCCTGTGTGTCAGGCCTTGAGCGCAGGAGCCGGCCGGGGCGGCCCACCGGGGCGCGTGGCCGGCGGTTCCTTTCGCTGCGACCCGTATTGTAGGCGGGCGCATCCCATGGGCGCAATTTGTCTGTACAATAGGCCCGCCCAGGCACCATGACCCGGGGGGACGCAACCACGGCGAATGCCGAGGCAAGGCTCAGGTCAGTGTCGGGACGAGAAAGGTGGCGGAACGCCGCGCCGATCCAGGCCATCGGAATTGGCAGCGATCCTAAGGCTGTTTTTCGGTGTCACCCGGGTCGATGCAGGGCAGTTCTGCCGTGATCGTGGTGCCCTCGCGGGGCACTGAACGAATGTCCAGAGTGCCGCCCACGAGACGGGCCCGCTCATCCATTCCCAGCAGCCCCAGCTTGCCCGTCTCGCCCAGCTCGCTCAGAGGTCCCGCCAACCTGAATCCACACCCGTTGTCCGCCACGGTCAGCGTGATCCGGCCCCGCCGGCCGTGCAGAGAGACGACGGCCGCGGTCGCGCCTGAGTGCCGGCCGACGTTGCGCAAGGCCTCCTGGGCGATGCGGAACAGCAGCAACTGCGTCTCCTGCGAATGCTCCGGCAGGGCTCCCACCACCTCCACACGAGCCTCGATGCCGTACTGGTCGAGGAGGGTATCGGCGAGCCACTTCAGGGCGGCGACGAGGCCTTGATCATCGAAGACGCGCGGCCGCAGGTGCTGAGTGAGACGGCGGAGGTCAGTGAGGGTCCTGACCGTTTCGGCACGCAGATCTTGCAGCTCCGACGCCACCTCTGACGAAAGGCGGAAGCCTTCGTCGGCGGCCAGGCGGTCCAGCCGCTGGCAGGTAAGAAGAAGCGCCTGCGCCGTGTCGTCGTGCAGCTCCATGGCGATGCGCTTGCGCTCGTCCTCCTGTGACGTCAGTACCTGGCGCACGAAGTAACGCAGGCCATTGCGCATCCTCCTCTGCGTCGCCGCCTCCTTGATCTGTTGGGTTACGGCGACGACCGAGAGCCCACCTACTACCATGATGCCGGCCATCTCCGACAATGCGTGGTCGGTGTGCGGCGAGTTCACCACCGCCCGCGGAAGGAAGAACGCAAAGGCGACTGCCGCCGTGGCGCCTCCACCCTTGCCGCCGAACACAAATGTGGCATATACCACCGGCAACAGTATCAGAATCCGCTCTATGCTCTGTCTGACTGTAATGTTGATCGGGCAACCATCCGCTACGGCGGAGAGGAGGGGAAGCATATCTGCGTAGTGAGCCAGGATGGCCGCCGAAAGCATGGCGACGGTGAGCGAAAGGCGAAACAGGTATCCGTCCGCTCTTGGCCCGGCCAGCCCGAGGCGATCTTGCCAGCGGCGGACGTCGATTCGCGGTGCCGCGATCTCCATTAGGGTCTTAAGTCCTAAATTGGCTCCTGAGCGCCAACGTCAGGGGCCCTCGGTGTCACGTCTTCCATGCGGATCCAGCCCTTGCGCAGAGCCTGCAGCACCGCTTCGGTCCGCGAGCCAACGCCCGTCTTGTTGAAGATGTTGACCAAATGGGCCTTCACGGTCGGGAGACTGAGGGCCAGCTCGGTGGCGATCTCCTTGTTGCTTAAACCGCTGGCAGCGAGGCCCAGTACCGCCAACTCGCGTTCTGTCGGCCGTTCGCCGCTGGTGGACGGCAGGGCGGGACCGGGCGTGCGGGCCGCCATGACCAGGAGCCTGGCCGTCACGGCCGGATGAAGCACGGCGTCCCCCGCGTGGATTGCGCGAATGGCCTGGATCACCTCCTGACCGCACGAGTGCTTCAGGAGGTACCCGGCGACGCCGGCCTCTAGCAGGCCAAGCACGTACCGGTCATCGTCATAGGCGCTGAGGATGATGACTGCGGTGGTGGGGTTGGACACCTTGATCCGTTTAGTCGCTTCGATGCCGTTGAGTTCCGGCATCACCACATCCATCAGGACAACATCGGGTTCGAGGGCCTGGACTATTGCCACGGCCTCCGCGCCGTTGGCCGCTTCGCCAACGACCTGCATGTCCGGCTCCTTCTCCAGAACCCTGCGCAGGCCCTCTCGCAGCAGGCTGTGATCGTCCACCAGCACGACGCTAATCACTTTCCATGTCTCCTGCTCCACCCCTACCACAGGATATTGTGTGACGATTCACGAATGCTGTCCAGAACCTTTAGTACTAAACCTATTGACCCGTACCTATCTCAATCTACTGACGCGTACCTATCTAAACGACGAGGGCGATGCATTCTGCTGGCCGACGTGCGGCACCACTGGCGGTGCGACAGTGAGGATGGAAGGTCAAGAGGAGATACCAAGGTGGCAATCATTCGAGGCTCGCGTCGAACAACCAAGGCGCCTCGGCTCCATTGTTACCCCCATCGTGATGGCCCTAGGTTGGATGGTGGCGAGGAGCGAAAAAGAGACCCGGACTGTAGCGCTGGAACAGGAGGCTAGGGAAATGGACGGCACGATTTGCGTCTTCCTGGTTGATCTGCCCCTTCTCACGTTGGTGCTGGCTGTGATCGGCGTCATTGCCTGGAATCGGAACGGCGGGGCCATGTCCGTACTGGGCAGGGGTATTCCAATGGACATGAAGTTCGTCGGGATAGCGGCGATGGTCGTCCTGTGGCTGTTGCTGAGCGTGGCCTCTATGTGTCTCGCCTTTCTCGGTGGCCTGGTGGTCTTCTATGTCCTGCTGTTCTGGCTGGGACACGTGGCTGCCAGCATCGGGGCTGTTCTGATCCTGACGTTCCTGGCGTCCATCCCATTCTTCTGGGGGTGGGCGTTGCTCAGATCAGGCGAACAGCGATAGGCCCGGCAGACGGAACATTGCCCGGAGGCGTGTGTCAGGAGCGGACACATGAGCGAGAACGCAAGATCGGGCGAGAGCGGAGTCAGGCTGCGAGTCATGCTTTGCCACGATGTGCCCGTGATGCGCGGTGGACTGCGGTCCATCATCAACGCCGAGAGGGATATGGAGGTGGTGGCAGAGGCTGACGGCATCACCCAAGCCGTCGATCTGATTGACGAAGCCAGGCCGGAGGTGATCGTCACCGACCTCTGCATGGACAACGGCAGTGGGCTCGACGGGATGCGCTCTGTGAAGAACGTGGCCCCATGGCTCCACATACTGGTGCTCGCTGGACAGGGGTCAGGTGATCTCTTCCCCATGGCGATGAGAGCCGGAGCCGACGGCTACCTGATGCGGGACGCAGAGCCGACGGAGGTGGTCAACGCCATCCGCTGCGTGAGCAAGGGCCACAACTACGTCAACGCCTCCATCGTGACCCTGCTGGTGAGCACCTACGTGTGCAAGACACGCCGCGCAGACCTGCGCGATTCATACGATCTCCTGAGTGACCGCGAAAGGGAGACCTTGTGCCTGGCAGCCGCCGGCCACACGAACCGTGAGATTGCCGATATCTTGCGCCTGAGTGAGCGCACCATTCACAACGTGCGGGCCCGGCTGATGGAGAAGCTGGGCTTTCACGACCGGTTGGAGCTTCTTAAGTATGCCCTTCGGCGCGGCATCATCAGCGCCGGGGATATGTGACGTGGCCCGGGAGCAACGGGAGGAGTGACTGACAATGGCAATCATCACAACAGCCACGCTGTTTTCGGCCGGCTGCCTGGCGTTGGGCCTCGGTCTATTCCTGATCGCCGGGTCTGTCCGGAACCTTCATCAGGTCCGGCTCCTGCCCTCAGTTAGTGCCGTCACCGCGGCCGCGTTGGGCGGCGCGCTTCTGGTGGCGGCAGGCGCCTATGCTGCCCGCCTGGCGGTGCATCTGTAGGTGGAGCTGGGAAGGCAGAGACGCTGTGGAACTCAGTCTGAAGTGGCGGATCTCGGTCGCCCTCGCGGCGGTGGCCACCGCGTGGCTAATCGGCCTCACATCGGCCGGCGCCGACCCGCCCCCGCCGGCGGAGGGCGGCCGTGCTCAGAATGCCCTCTGCCTCTCGTGTCACGACCACAAGCTGACAGTCGGAGCCAACACCAGCCAAGAGCGGACCGTGGATTCTGTTCAGCGGCAGGGGTTCGACTCCTCCGCCCACAAGGGAATGGCGTGTGTTGACTGCCATGCTGCGGAGTCTGCTCTGCCCCACGTGCAACGGGAGGGCCCAGGGCTGCCGAATGCCAGTGGCGCCCTCGCCTGCCGGGAGTGCCACAGCGATGCCTACGAGGGCTTCATGGATGGCCACCACGGGACCATGGTGAACCTGGGCGATGACAGGGCGCCCACGTGCAGCGACTGCCACGGCAATACCCACTACCTGCCATTCGTCCAGCAGTGGACAGTGAACGATCGTGCCGAGGCCTGTGCGGAATGCCACTCAGGGGCTACCACCAGCTTCCTAAATGCTGCGCCGGGCCACAAATCCGCTTCCTCCGGCTTCCTGTCGACGCCCTATTTCGCCGGCATCCTCCTCACGGTCCTGACTACGGCGACCCTGGCATTCGGCATCATTCACGTGGAACTGGAAATGCTTTCGCTGGCTCGTCCACCGCCTCGGCCGGGGACGCGGGGCAAGGACTACAGGCCATGGCCACACAAGTTAGTCGACACCAGCCGGCAGTCGTGGCGGCGGGGCAGCGGTCAACGACTGAGGACGCAAAGGTCGTCCGCTTCGACACGCACCAACGCATCCAGCACTTCCTCATGATGAGCAGTTTCATCGTGCTCGCGCTCACCGGGCTGCCGCAGAAGTTCAGCGAACTCGGCGTCAGTCAATGGTGGGTGGCAAGCCTCGGTGGCCTGGAGACCGTCCGCACCATCCATCACGTGGCCGCCTTCATTATGCTCACCGATTGCGCCTACCACCTCAGCTACCTCATGTACCGCATCGGCGTGCAACGACGCTTCGAGTGCCTCAGGATGGTGCCCACGTTCAAGGACTTGCGCGAGGGCCTTCAGATGATGCTGTACTTCCTGGGCCTGGCGCCTGAGAAACCGAAATTCGACCGCTTCAGCTACCTCGAGAAGTTCGACTACTGGGCGGTCTTCTGGGGGATTGTCATCATCGGCGGATCCGGGCTGATCCTGATGTTCCCCGTGGCTGTGACCAGTCTGATGCCAGGCCAGACGGTGAGTCTCGCTCTCACCCTTCATACCCACGAGGCAATACTGGCTGTGGGTTGGATCCTCATCATGCACATGTTCAATGTCCACCTGGCGCCGTGGGTCTTCCCCTTCAACCCGGCCATCTTCACCGGCAAGCTGAGCGCCAGGCGCTACGCCGAGGACCATCCCCTTGAGTGGGCCCGCCTGGAGGCGGCCGGACGAGCGGCGCCGGCGGCGACGCCCCCGAGGGCGGGTCGACGGCGGCCAGACGCGAGTGAGGGCGCCGCTCGCAGCGCGGTCGCTCGGAATGCAGCCAGGTGGGTTGGCGGGCTCGTCGGCACCGCCTGGGCGGTGCGGGCCCGGAAGTTTGCGGTTCTGGTTCGAAGGAAGCTCGTACCATGAGGACGCCGACGCTTGTGTCGCTACTCGTGGCCGGCGGCCTCCTGCTGACCGCTTCAGTGGGCTTGTCTGCCGGAAGCAACGATAGTCCCCCCTCCTTGGAGGCCACTCCCACCCCGACACCCTCGCCGGCCGCTTCCCCGCCCGTTAGCGCGACTCCCGCACCGACCGCCGAGCCTACACCTTCCGCTTTGACACACCGAAGCACTGTCCGCCAACAGTTCCTCTGCGAGAGCTGCCACCGTCTCGACGGCGGGTGGCTCTTGCCCGACACTCACGCCGCTCTGCAGGGGCAAGCCTGCGACAGCTGTCACGCGCCGGCGCCAGAGCCGTCGCCGGCCGCGGTCCACTTCGTGCCCGGCGACACTGCCACCCAGGAACTCTGCACGCTCTGTCACAGCGACCTCGCGCAGCTTGCGCCGCGCCCGCTGGCGCCGCAGATCGCGGCCGCCCAGGCCTGTGACTCGTGCCATCGTGGCAACCAGCGTGCTGCCCCTCCGGCAGACCACGTGGGGCGGTCCGTGGCGACCTGCTCGCTCTGCCACGAGACACGGACGCTGACCGCCCAGGCCGTGCCTCACAAGGTCAAAGGGTGGGAGGAGTGCAGCTTCTGCCACGGGGCGGGTCGCCTGGCACCTGTGAAAGGCGGCCACAAAGATCTCAAGGACGAAGAGTGCATCCGATGTCACGACGCAGTTCAAGCTCCGCCGGGCATACCAAAGGCGATGCTGGATCACTCCGAGTTGAAAGGCGGGTGCACGTCGTGCCACAGCGAAGGCCTGCTGGCGCCGCTGCCCGCCGACCACGCGGAACGCACTGACCTGACGTGCGCCCTCTGCCACAGCGCCACCAGCAGGAAAGCCCCCTCGGTGCCTCACTCGCTGATTGGCCAACGTGCCTGCAGCAGCTGTCATCCATCCGAAACGCTCGCCACACTGCGCGGGCATGCCGATCTTCGCGATGAGGCCTGTGCCGCGTGCCACAGGGAGTGGCCCACAGGCGTGCCTTTAATACCTCACGCTCTAAGCGGGCGCACAGATTGCACCGATTGCCATGCGCCGGCTCCCCATGCACCCGCGAACGGGCTTGTGGAGTGACTCAATGCAAGGAACCTTTGTGTCTTAGTGCCTTCGTGTTTATCCCGGGGAGTCCTCACCAACGAAGACACAAAGACACCAAGGTTGCAGATTACTCCCCCGATTCTTCCCTCCCGCCCGAGCGGCGCAGCAGGTCCGGGTCGCTGGCGCGCAGCTTATCGCGGACGGTGCGGCGCACGTGCCCCGCCACCCGCGCCGCGAACACGCCGGAGTCCGCCTCGCCGTCGCGGATGCGCTCGCAGAGCCGGGCCTCGCGGGCGCGCAGAGCCGCGCGCGCGGCGTCACGGGCCACCGGGCGGTCCTCCGGGCCCAGGATGGCATCCAGGCCGGCCCATTCGGCGGCCAGGACCTCGTCCTCCAGCTCCAGCTCGCGGCGGATGATGCGGATGGCGTTGGCAGCCACGCGCGCGTGGAAGCCGCGGGAGCCGGGGACGTTGGGCACGATTTCGGCGTCCAGGAAGTGCTCGATAGCGGCGAGGAGCTCGCCGAAGGCCGGCCTATCCTGCATCTAAGCCTCCCTGTTCCGGTAACCAGCTTCTAGCACCAGCCGCCCAATCGATGCCCCAGCATTTATGCTGGGGTGCTCCCCCCCATCAGCCCTCATAACCCGTGAAACCCATTTTCTGCCAAACAAACTCCGTGTCCATCTGTGAACCATCTGTGTCCATCTGTGGACCTCGTAACCCGTGAAACCCATTTTCTGCCAAACAAACTCTGTGTCCATCTGTGAACCATCTGTGTCCATCTGTGGACCCCGTAACCCGTGAAACCCCTTTTCTGCCAAACAAACTCCGGCCCTTCTTCGTGTCTTTGTGTCTTCGTGGTTTATCCCGGCTCCCCCATCAACGCTAACAGCTCCCACTCCGTCTCCGCCGTGCGCCGGCCGATGGCCGCCAGCTCCAGCGCCCGCCCGGGCGAGAGGGCGGCCCGGGTGGCGGGCTCCAGGTAGGTGCGCGCCTGGCCGATGCAGATGATCCCCCAGCGCAGGTTGCCGAACAGCTCCCACCAGCGGACGGCCTGCGCGTCCACCCTGCGGCCGCCGGCGGCCTCGTAGGCCTGCCACAGCTCTTCGCGAGTGCCGATGCCACCCGCGGGCAGGTTGTCGTTGCCGAAGCGCCAGGAGCGCACGCACAACCAGGCCAGGTCCTCCATGGGGTCGCCGATGTGCGCCAGCTCCCAGTCCAGGACAGCGCGCACACCTTCCGGGCCGAAGATGACGTTGCCGATGCGGTAATCGCCGTGGACCAGGGTGGGGTCGCCGGCCGGCGGCGGGTGACGGCGGAGCCGGCGCAGCGCCAGCTCGAAGGCGGGATGGGGCTCCGGCGCGATGGCGCGATAGGTCACTTCGTAACGCTCAAGCTCCGTCTCCGCCGGGGACTTGCCCGGCGGGGGAGACGGCAGGTCGAGCCCCTGCCCGGAGGCCGGCACCCGGTGGATGGCCGCGGCGATGGCGCCGAGCTGCCCCGTCATCACCCCGCGGGCCTGCGCGTATTCGTCATCGCGGAGAAGGCGGCGGGCGATCGTCTCGCCCTCGACGCGCTCCATGAGAAAGAAGGGCATGCCCAGGGAGTCGTCGCCGATGAGATGCACTTTGGGCGCCGGCACGCCCGCTGCGGCGGCGGCCTGGAGCAGCGCGAACTCGGTCTCGCGTGACATCAGGTTCTGGGCGCGGCGCGGGTCGCTGCGGCAGACCAGGGGCAGCGTTTCGGCGCGGCCGTCTGCGTGCTCGATGACGGCGTCGAAGGACCACGTCTGGCGGGAGGCGCCGCCGGTGAGGAGCCGGAGGTCCAGGATGCGGACGGCGCGCGCGCCGTGGGAGCGCTGGAGGAAGGCATGGAGCTTCGCGGCCACGTCTGCAGTGTGGTCGGTGCGGGTCGCCGGGGCTGCCGGCCTGTCCTCAGTCATGGCGAGTGGTTGTGAGTCTTCGCGCTCACGCTCCGGCGGCGCCGCTGCCCCGCGACTGCGCCCAGGGCGACCAGACCGTAGCCTACTGGATCTGGTCCAGGTACTCGGAGATGCCGATGCCGATGCGGCCCAGGCAGCGGTACTCCGTCATCCCCTCGCCGATGTGCGTCACCTGGCCGGAGCGGCGGTTGCGCAGCGGGATGAACGAGGTCACCCTGCCCTCCACGACGACGGTCTCGCCGCTGTCCAGCCCCAGGCGCGCCGTCATGCCCGTGTGGTACGGCGAGCCCGGCTGGAACTGCGAGTCTATGTCCACCTTGACGACGCGGTCCAGTTCGCCGTTGCGGATGACGACGCCGTTCTGCAGGCGCGACTCCGGCGTGGGCGTGACCTCCGAGACCATGATGTTGAGGTCCGGCCCGAAGGAGCAGGTGAGCCAGCGGTAGGAGTGGATGTTCTGCCAGTAGCGCGGGCCCCAGGAGTGGTCGCGCAGGCCGAAGCCGTCGATCTGCACGGCCTGGCCGTCAATGGCCACGCTGCCGGTGACGTGCATGTGCTGCTCGTAGTGGGCCCTGGCGAACTCCTTCTCCGGGTCGGCGACCTCGCGGCCCGCGCCGCTGGTGCCGTAGACAGGGCCCACAGCCTCGTGGACCAGCTCTATGGAGACAGGCTTGTGCGGGTTGCTGCGGAAGGCCTGGCCCGGATCCGCCAGCTGCGCCGGATCGGTCAGATACACGGCCGTGCCTTCGTAGGTCGTGCGCAGGCGGCGAAGGGGGTCCAGCGTCTCGAAGCGCATGCCACCGGCATCGTAAGCGTCGTTGTTCGCGATCTCCGGCCGCTTCCAGTTGAAGAGCACCGTACCGTCCGGCTGGTAGAGGACAAGGGTGACCTCCGCATAGCCCTCGTTGGCGCGGTTGCCGACGCGCAAGAAGCCGCCGCGGCTGCCGGCGACGTCGAAGAAATTGAAGTACATGCTCTCGTTGAAGTTCTTCTCGGCGCCCAGCGGGTGGGTGTAGTCGTCGCTGGCCTGGACATCGCCGTAGACGTTGGTCGTCACCATGGGGCACACCTCCGTGGCTTGGTGGCGCAAGTATAGCACGCGGAGGGGGCCGGACCGGCAGCTAGCCGCCGGGAGCGACCAGGACTTTGTGGCCGCTGCCACGGTCCGTCGCGAGCTGCTCGAACACCGCCGGCAGCTCCGCCAGAGGAACGGTGCGCGAGATGAGCGGGGCCATGTCCACAGCGCCGGAGACGATGAGATCGCGCGCTTCCCGGAACTCGCTCGTATAACCGAAGGTGCCGGCGATCGACTGCTCCTGGACGAGGAGGTTCAGGAGATTGACCGGATAGGGCTGCTCGAAAGCGCCGGCCACGACGATGCGTCCGCCGCGGCGGGCGGCGGCCAGGCAATCGTCCATCGTCGCGGCGATGCCGGCCGCCTCCACGGCCAGGTCGCAGCCCAGGCCGTGCGTGATCTCGCGCACCTGCAGCGACGCTGACTGCGCGGGATCGACGGCGAAGTCCGCGCCCAGACTGAGGGCGAGCTCCCGGCGCGGCGCGGCGGGCTCGGAGACGATGACCATGCCCGCGCCCTTGCGCTGCGCAGCGAGGACGCTGAGCAGGCCGATGGGCCCGCCGCCGGCGACGAAGACGGTCTCGCCCGCTCCGAGGGCACCCCGGTTCACGGCGCGCAGGGCGACTGCGAAGGGCTCCGTCAGCGCGGCGGGCTTCAGCCAGGACTCGTGCGGCAGGCGGAGCGCCTGGTCGGCGCGGACAACGGTGCGCTCGGCGTAGCCGCCGGGGCGCCGGTAGCCCGTGCCCATCTGCTCCGCGCAGAGGTTGGCGAGGCCGCGCCGGCAGTGCCAGCAGCCGCCGCAGGCGCCGCCGGGGTGGACGACAACCGGGTCGCCGGCGGCGAGGCCGTCCACGTACGGGCCGAGGGCGGCGACGATGCCGGTGAACTCGTGCCCCATGATGGGCTGGAAGAGGCCGGCGGCGCGCAACGAGGGCGCCTGCGACGTGTACTCGTGCAGGTCAGAGCCGCAGATGCCGCAGTACCGGACGGCGACGGCGACTTCGCCGGGGCCCGGCTGCGGGTCGGGCACATCGCGCAGTTCCATGCGCCCGGGCGCGGCGAACGCGACCGCCTTCATGCGGGCGCGACTTCGGGCGGCAGATCGCCTGCGGGCGGCGGGTCATAGACGGCGCGCAGGTACTGCGACATCATGCGCTGGGCGTTGAAGTAGGAGCCGTTGAGAGCGATGGTGGAGCGCATGACGGCAGTGTACGCAGCGGGCCGGTTGTAGAACAGCGGCAGGACGGTGTACTCCAGCTTATCGTAGAGGGAGCGGGCCTCGGCGGCGTCATCGCTCCCGGACTGCCAGTCTTCGCCGATAGACCAGCCGGTCACGCCTTCGATGTGGCCTTCGATCCACCAGCCGTCCAGCACGCTGAGGCTGGGGACGCCGTTGAGGGCCGCTTTCATGCCGCTGGTGCCGGAGGCCTCCAGGGGCTTCTGCGGGTTGTTCAGCCAGAGGTCCACCCCCGCACAGATGTCGCGGGCCAGCGCCATATCGTGGCCCTCCAGGTAGACGACGCGGACCACATCCCGGAGCGCGGCCGCTGCGGCGAATATCTTCTCGATGAGGGCGTGGCCGCTCTCGTCGCGGGGGTGGGCCTTGCCGGCGTAGATGACCTGAAGCGGCCCGCCGCGGCGGACGATGCGGCGTAGGCGGCCCATGTCCGAGAAGAGGAGGCCGGCTCGCTTGTAGCCGGTGGCGCGGCGCGCGAAGCCCACGGTCAGCGTGTCCATGTCCAGCTTCACGCCTGTGACCGCCGCCACTGCCGCCAGCAACTCCTCCTTGGCCCGCGCGTGGGCGAGGCGTATCTCCTCCGGCGGTACGCCGAGGGCGTAGCGCAGGAAGAGGTTATCGTGCCGCCAGAGAGGGAGGTGGCGGTCAAACAGCTCCGCGAAGGCCGGCGCCGCCCAGGTGGCGGCGTGGACGCCGTTGGTGATGGCGGAGACGGCGTGGCCGGGGAACATCTCCCGCGAGACCTGGCCGTGGCGCATGGAAACGCCGTTGGCGCTACGGGCGAAGGCCATGGCGAGGTGGGTGAGGTTGAAGACGCCGTCCGCCACGGCGCCGGCGCGGGCGGCCAGGCGCGAACGCGCGCTGCCCAGGAAGCGCTCCAGGAGGTCCAGCGGGTAGGTGTCGTGGCCGGCGGCGACGGGTGTGTGCACCGTGAAGACGCAGCGGCGGCGGACGGCCTCCAGGTCGGCCTCAGTCACGGCGTCCGCATCGCGGCCGCCGAGATCCTCCTCTAGCAGGGCGATGGTGAGGAAGCCGGAGTGGCCCTCGTTCATGTGGTAGGTGCCGATGTCCGTGTGCCCGAGGGCCCGCAGCATGGCGTCGCCGCCGATGCCCAGGATGATCTCCTGGCACAGGCGGTTCTCCGGTCCGCCGCCGTACAGCTCGTCGGTCAGGCGGCGGTCGGCGGGCGTGTTGCCCGGCAGATCGGCGTCCAGGAGGTACACGGGGACCTCGTGGCCGCAGACGCCGCGCACCAGGTAGCGCCACGCGCGCAGGTGCACCTGCCGCCCTTCGATGAGGACGCTGACGCGCCGCTCGAGCGGCTCCAGGAACTGCTCCGGCGACCACACCTCCGGCGCTTCCGTCTGGCGGCCCTGCCCGTCCAGGCGCTGGCGGAAATAGCCCTTGCGGTGCAGGAGAGTGACGCCGGCCAGTGGGATGCCCAGGTCGGCCGCCGCGCGCAGGCTGTCGCCGGCCAGGACGCCCAGGCCGCCGCTATAGGTGGGCATGGCGGACTCCAGGCCTATCTCCATGGAGAAGTAGGCCACAGCGGCTGGGTTCCCGGCGTCAGGCAACATAGCGGGGCAGATATGACTTTACGGGAACGGGGGACCGGGAACAAGGACGAAGGGCGATGGGCGTCCGCCGTGGTGTAGACTGCACGCTGGTACGATTGGGCCGCAAGAGCACAGGAGGTCGCCATGAAGCTTGGATTGGGTACCGGGTATTGGAGCGCGGGGCCCCCGCCCGGCGTGGAGCAGCAGATCGAGCTGGCGGAGCGGCTGGGCTTCGACTCCATGTGGGCGGCGGAGGCGTACGGCTCGGATTGCCTGACGCCGCTGGCGTGGTGGGGCGCAAAGACTCAGCGCCTGCGGCTGGGGACGTCCATCGCCCAGATCTCCGCGCGCACGCCGGCGGCGCTGGCCATGGCGGCGATGACGCTGGACCACCTGTCCGGCGGGCGGGTCATCCTGGGCATCGGCGCTTCGGGGCCGCAGGTGGTGGAAGGCTGGTACGGACAGCCCTACCCCCGCCCGCTGGAGCGCACGCGGGAGTACGTGGCGATACTGCGCCAGATTTTCGCGCGGGAGGAGCGGGTAACGTTCCAGGGGAAGCACTACCAACTGCCGTACCCGGCGGAGGCGGGCGGCCTGGGCCTGGGCAAGCCGCTGAAGTCCACACTGCACCCCCGCCGCACCGACATCCCCGTCTATCTGGCCGCCGAGGGGCCGAAGAACGTGGCGCTGGCCGCGGAGATCGCCGACGGGTGGCTGCCGATGTGGTTCAGCCCGAAGATGGACAAGTGGTACCGCGACGCGCTGGCAGAGGGGTTCTCGCGACCCGGCGCCCGGCGCCGGCCTGAAGAGTTTGAGGTAGCCTGCATGGTACCGATCATGGTGAGCGACGACATTGAGGCGGCCGCGAACTTCCTGCGGCCGATGCTGGCGCTGTACGTGGGCGGCATGGGCGCCCGCGGAGCCAACTTCCACTACGATGCGATTGCCCGGCTGGGATACGAGGCCGAGTGCCAGCGGATACAGGACCTGTACCTGAGCGGGGAGAAGCAGGCGGCGATGGCCGCGATTCCGCTGCAGATGGTGCAGGACCTGGCGCTCATCGGGCCGCTGGCCAAGATCAAAGAAGAGCTGCCGCTGTGGACTAACACGGTGCTGACCACGATGCTGGTGAGCGGGCCGCCGCAGCTGCTGGAGACGGTGGCGGAGCTGGTCCTGGCCTAGGAGCGCCCCGTATGGAGATCGGAATCAAGATAGGCCCGGCCACGGAGCGGGAGACGTTGCGGCGCGCCGCAACGCAGGCGGAGGAGCTGGGGCTCGACCACGTCTGGCTCAGCGAGCGGGTGGCGACGCCGCTGGACAAGCCACACCCGTACAGGCCGATGGTGGACCCCTGGATAGCGCTGGCGTTCGTGGCGGCGGTGACGGAGCGCGTACGCCTGGGGACCAGCGTCAGCCAGATAGCGCTGCGGCCGCCCGTGCTGATGGCGCGCGAGCTGGCGACGCTGGACCGCCTGTCCGGGGGGCGGCTGATTGTGGGGGCGGGCGCCGGCTGGGTGGAGGAGGAGTTCACATCGACGGGCGTGCCGTTCGAGACGCGGGGCGGGCGGCTGAACGAGGTCATTCGGCTGCTGCGGCACCTCTGGACCAGGCCGGAGGAGCCGTGGAACGGGAAGTTCTTCCAGATACCGCCCGTGGGGCTCGTGCCGCCGCTGACGCCGGGGGGACCGCCGATATACGTGGGCGCGGGCGGGCCGCCGGGCCTACGGCGAGCGGCGAAGTACGGCGATGGCTTCCTCTCCGTCACTCTGCCCGCCGAAACGCTGAGCCGCGTCGGCGAACGTCTCCAGGCTCTGCGCACTCAGTACGGGCGCTCCGGCCCGTTCCCGTTCCTGGCGCAGGTTCCGCCCCCCGCCGGCGTCGAGGAGGCGCGGGCGATGGTGCGGGCTTACGCTAAGGCGGGGGCTACCGGGCTGATCCTGACGCACCCGGAGGACAGGCCGACGGAGACGCTGGCGAACAGGGATGTGATGCAAGCGCTTCTGGACGAGGCGCGGAGCAGCCGGGCCCAAGCCTGACGCCCGGCCCCCGCACAGCGCGGCCCCTTACTCGCTCTCTCGACGTTGCGGCGCCCCAGGCGAATCGCCGGCCTACCCATCGTTCCCACGGACGTTGTCTACAGATACCGCTAAGTGTGCCGCGCTGCGAGTGTAGGGGCGCAGCACACGCGGCAGCGGCCGGATATCACGCCTTCATCAGGTCAAGACGATGCGGTTCAGACCGCGGGGACTGGCGTGTGCTGCGCCCTACGATGGCTGCCTTTTCACACAACACGGGGGTACAGGCCTGTCCTGAGCCCGGTCGCAGGGGGGCGGTGTCCGCCTCAGGCGGATATGGGGGTGTCCCCCAGATTTACATCCCGGGCGCTTGCCCGCCTCAGGAGGGGGCGGGTGGGACGCACGGCATCTCGATTGCGGAACGGTGGAGCCGGGTGGAACCCAGGCGCCGCTGGCGAGACTCATCTCCCCGTAAACAACCTGTGTGGGAACTACACCTGGCGGCTGCAAACGCGTATCATCGCAGGCCCTGATTGAAGCGCGGCGGCCTTTTTTCCCGAAAAGCCGTCATTCCTTCCCGTGCGTCGGCGTGGTGATCGCTCAGAGCCGTCTTGGCGGCGATGTCGTCCAGGGCGTGCGCGAAGGTCATCTCGGCGGCGTTGTAGAGGGAGCGCTTGAGCAGGCGCATGGCCGTCTGCGGGCCGTTGGCCAGCTCGCGGGCCAGCTCCAGGGCGGCGTCCTGCAGACGCTCCGGCGGCACCACCTGGTGCACCAGGCCCAGCGCCAGCGCTTCGTCCGCGCTCACGATGCGGCTGCGCATCAGGAAGTCCATCGCCTTCGCTACGCCCAGAATCTGGACGAGGAGGAACTGGCCGCCCTCGTCCGGCATCAAGCCGAAGCGCAGCGTGGCGCTGCCCAGGCGGGCGGCCGTGGAGGCGATGCGGAAGTCGCAGGCGAGAGCGAGGGAGAGTCCGGTCTGGACGGCCACCCCGTTGATCGCGGCGATGGTGAGCTTGTCCAGGTGGCGCAGGGCGGTGTTGAGCGGCTGCGAGAGTGCCCGCAGCCCCTCGTACGTGCCCATCGGGTCCTGGTGGCCGCCGGGGATCTTCGGGACCAGCGCCCGGGCGCCGGCGCTGTCCCGCGGGCGGCCGGTGATGTCGTCCCCGGCGGAGAAGGCGCGGCCGCTGCCGGTGAAGACGAGAACGCGCACCGCATCGTCCATCTGCGCCTGGAGCAGCGTCTCCACCAGGTCGCGCTTCAGGTCCTGGGTCATGCCGTTCAGGCGCTCGGGCTGGTTGAAGGTGATGAGGGCGATGCCGGCGTCCTGGAGGGCGACCTCGAAGCCGCGGAAGTTACCGGTTTCCACTGCGGGCCTCCGTTCTGCGAGAGCTATTCGCCGGTGAAGGTGGGCGTGCGCTTCTCCACGAACGCCTTCGCCGCCGCGCGGTGGTCCTGCGTCGTGGCGGATAGGCGCATGTTCAGGGCCTCCTGGTCCAGGAGCGTGAGCAGGTCGGCGGTCTCCGCCCGGTTCAGGTTCTCCTTCATGCGGGCGTAAGCCAGGGTGGGCCCGGCGGCCAGCAGGGTGGCGAAGGCCATGGTCTCCGCCTCCAGTTGCTCATGCGGGACGACGCGGCCGACGATGCCGGTCCGCAGCGCCTCATCGGCCTCCATGATCCGGCCCGTAAAGTAAAGCTCGCGGGCCCTCTCCATGCCCACGAGACGCTGCAGGAAGTAGGAGCCGCCGAAGTCTCCGCTGAAGCCGACGTTGCGAAAGACGGTGCCGAACTTCGCCCTGTCCGAGGCGATGCGGATGTCGCAGGCCAGCGCCAGGCTGAGGCCGGCGCCCACGGCGTGCCCGTTCACCATGGCGATGGTGGGCTTGGGCATCGTGTGCAGGACGTAGCTGGTCTCACGCTGCGATTGGCGCAGCCCTTCTACCCCGAGGGAGAAGGCGGCGGCGGCGGAGCGGTTCCCTTCCGGCGCCGGGCGGCCGTCGGCGCGGGCCATGTTCTTGACGTCGCCGCCGGCGCAGAAGGCGCGGCCGGCGCCGGTGAGGACGACGCAGCGGACCGAGGGGTCCGCAGCGGCACCGGCAAGGTGCTGCGCCAGGAGCGGCATGAGCTCGCCGCCCATCGCGTTCAGGCTGTCCGGGCGGTTGAGGGTGATGACGGCTACGCCGTCGGGTCGCTTGTCGAAGAGCACATCGGGCATGGCGGGCCTCCTGTCTGGACTGTGGCGCTATCTTACCGCATCCCTTCGCCGCCGGCGCTGACGGGCCGCTCCGCGCCGCGGTTTGACGCCCGCCCGTTGACGCGTCAAGATACCCCTGAGAGGAGGATGGAAGCATGTCAAACCTGATTGAGGCACGCCGCTTTAGCTGGCCGGCCCGACTCGCCGCGCTGGCCATCGCGGCTACCCTGTTCCTCGTTCTTGCATCCGCCTGCGGCGGCGACGATGACAGCGAAACCACCGGCACTATCCGGCCGACCGCCACCAGCACCGGCCGCGGGCAAACCCCGGGCGGCGCTGAGGAGACGCCGGGCGCCAGCGGAGACCAGAACGGCGGTGACGCCGGCGACGAACTGAAGACTCTGGGCAAGGAGTGGTCCACCGTTTCCGCGAAGATCACCTACGAATTCCACAGCACCTTTCAAGGGACGACCACAGAGACGACAATGACCTTCTACTCCCGTCCTCCGGACTCCCGCGTGGACTACGAAACCGCCAGCGTCGGCAAGTCCATCTTCATCGACGCCGGGGGCAAGAGCTACATCTGTAGCGACATAGCGGGACAGGGCCAGTGCCTCGCTTCACCCAGCGAGGGCAGTTTCGGCAGCGCCCTGCCCTTCTTCGGTGATCTCGCATCGCCGGACAGCATCGACAGCGCCCTGGCGGGCACCGCCGGCGTCACGATCGACAAGTTCGAGGACAAGATCGCCGGCCAGGACGCCAGCTGCTTCAAGGCCAGCGGCACTTTCGCCGCCAACCAGGGCGAATCGAGCTGGTGCTTCGCGGACGACGGCCTGCTGCTCAGCTCCGAGTTCAAGGGTGTGGGGGGCGCGGGCGACTTCAGCATGAAAGCCACAGAAGTCAGCCGTAACGTGTCCGACGACGACTTCAAGCCACCGTTCGACGTCGCGGGCTAAGCGGCTAGCCCGCCCGGCGACGCTGTATAATGTAATCAAGGCCCGGCAGTGCTCCACGCTGTCGGGCCTCTCGCTGGCGTCTTATTCTTGCCGGGCCGTCCGCGAAGTCGTTAATATATTGGCTGCTGCCGAGGTGGTGGAATAGGTAGACACGCCGTCTTGAGGGGGCGGTGCCCGTAAGGGCGTAGGGGTTCAAATCCCCTCCTCGGCACCAGAGAACCGGGGCGACGTAGCCAAGTGGTTAAGGCAGGGGTCTGCAAAACCCTGATCGGGGGTTCGAATCCCCCCGTCGCCTCCAAATTTCCAGATACGAAGACGGCCTAAAGGGGCCAACCTGCAACCCAGGGAGAGTGATGAAGCCGCGCATTCAATATGTCAAAACCTCTGATGGCGTGAACATCGCGTTCGCCGAGGCGGGCCAGGGCAGGCCCTACATTAGTATGCCGGTGCCGGCGTTCAGCCACGCCGAGCTTGGCTGGGAGATGTTCGCGCCTGCCCTGCAGTCTCTCCCGGCCAAGTTCCGCATGGTGCTTTATGACGCACGCGGCTCCGGCCTCTCCGATCGCAGCGCGGTCGATTTCTCGATGGAGGCGATGATCCGAGACCTCGAGGCGGTTGTGGAGCGAGCCGGGTTCGATTCATTTGTGCTATCGGCATACATCAGCGCTGTGCCGATCGCTGTGACTTACGCGGCTGCCCATCCGGAGCGTGTGTCGCACTTGGTCCTTTGCGACGGCTGGACCAAGATCTCCGATATTTCCGAGTCTTCCGTCTACCAGGTGGCGGCGCAGCTGCGGGAGATGGACTGGGTGCTCTTCACCGAGACATTCGGCCAGGTCCTGTGGGCGTACGCAGACCCCTCGTATGGGCGCCGATTCGCTGAGTTCATGCAGCTGTGCTGTGAACCGGAGGCGCACCGAGCGGCCTGGGAGGCGTGGGAGAGCTACGACGTCACTGCACTCCTGCCGCAGGTGACCGCTCCCACACTCGTCGTCCACAACAGGAACAGCCGATGGTTCCCTTCGGCAGTGGGCCAGCGGATCGCGGCGGCCATCCCGGGCGCGCGCCTGACGCTGATAGACGACGTTACTTACGCCCCTGTGCCCGAGCTTATCGAAGCGTTCGTCCTCGACAGCGAACCGCCAGCGGGCCGCGCCCCTGAACTCCCCTCCGGCACGGCAGTCATTCTCTTCGCGGACATCGCGGACTCGACGGGCCTGACGGAGCGGATTGGAGACGCGGCGTTCCGGGAGAAGGCGCGGGGGCTGGATGGGGTGCTGCGGACGGTTATTCGGGAGAACGGCGGGACGCCGGTGGAGGGGAAGCTGCTCGGGGATGGCGTGCTGGCGGTGTTCACCTCCGCGCGGCAGGCGATTGGGGCGGCGCTGATGTGCGGGGATGCGGGCAACCGCGAGGGATTGCCCCTGCATTTGGGGATACACGCGGGGGATGTCATCCGCGAGGAGAACAACGTCTACGGCGGCGCGGTCAACGTCGCGTCGCGGATCTCGGGGCTGTCGGCGGCGGGGGAGGTGCTGGTGTCCGAGACGGTGCGCTCGCTGGCGCGGACGTCGGCGGGGGTGGGGTTCGAGGACCGGGGCGAGCAGGCGCTGAAGGGGGTGGGAGAGAAGGTGCGGGTGTGGGCGGTTAGGGATGAGGCAAGCCGGCAAACCGGCAAACCTGCAAACCAGGGGGCGTGATGGAGCCGCTCATCCAGTACATGGACGCATGCCATCGAGACGGACTGGCAGATCCCGGATCTGCGCGACGGGTTCCTGCGTCTCGCTGAGAATCGCCCGTGATCGACGACACCGCCGCCGCCGTCCTCCGCCGCCTCGAGCGCCGCGACGCCCTCGAGCGTGAGAGCGGCGCCGCCCGCGCCGAGCGCCTGCGACAGGTCACGCCCGACGTGGGACGCTTCCTGCACACGCTCGTCCTCGCGGCGAAGCCGGGGTCGGTCGTGGAGGTCGGCACGTCCGGCGGCTACTCCACCATCTGGCTTGCCACCGCCGCCCGCGCCGTCGGCGCCTCGCTGGTGACGCTGGAGATGGACCCGGCCAAGGTGCGGACGGCGCGCGAGAGCCTGCGTGAAGCCGGCGTTGGTGAGACGGTGACGCTCCTGCAGGAAGACGCGTTCGTCTACCTTGGGCGGCGCGAGGAAGCCATTGACTTCGCGTTCCTGGACGCGGAGAAGGAGGACTACCTCGCTTTCTACGAGCTGCTGGTCCCGCTCCTGGCCGGCGGCGGCGTTCTTGTCGCGGACAACCTTACCTCCCACGCGGAGGAGCTTGCCGGCTTCCGGGAGCGCGCGCTGTCAGATCCGCGCGTCTCCGCTGTCGTCGTGCCCATCGGCCGGGGCGAGCTCCTGGCCGTGCGGGATAGCCGGCGGGGCGGGGCCGGCGGCGCGGCGGGCACAATCGTCTCGTAATCCTGGAAGACGCTACAATCTGCCATGGGGCCGGGGTGGCGGAACGGTAGACGCGGCGGACTTAAAATCCGCTGCCCGCAAGGGCGTGTGGGTTCGAATCCCACCCCCGGCACCAGCATTTCGTATCTAATTTCGTGTCACGGGGAAGGATCAAGCGTTGCTGTCAGAATCGATTTGACAGCAATTGTGACAGCAACTGGGGCAACCAACTATGGACGAGCGAGCAGCGCGTCAAGCGCCCGAGCCGCTTCTTGCTGCATCGTCGGCGTCACATGGCTGTAGAGGTCCATGGTGATCGCGATGTTGGAGTGGCCCAGCATCTCTGACACGATCTTGGCGTGAATTCCCTGGCCGAGCAGGAGGGTGGCTGCGGTGTGTCGCAGGTCGTGAAAGCGAATCTTCGGCAGTCCGGCCTTGCCGAGCAGCGGGTGGAACCGGCGGCGCAGTAGAAACGTTCCATCGAGCGGCCCGCCTTGCGGGTTGGCGAAAACCAGGTCTTGCCCCTGCCACGCTGGCCCGGCCCGCAACCGCTCTTCGGCCTGCGCAATGCGGTGCTGCCTCAGCGCCGACCGGGCAGCTTCAGTGAGGGCGATCTGACGCCGCGAGCGGGACGACTTGGGGTCGGTGAAGACGAACCCGTCTCGGACGTGATGGAGGGTGAAGCGGACGTTGACGGTGCCACGATCGAGGTCTACGTCCTTCCAGTGGAGCGCGAGAATCTCGCCCTGTCGCATCCCTGTCGTGAGGGCGAGGACGTAGAGCGCTTCGAGACGGTCGCCGCGCGCCGCTTCCAGTAGGCATCTCGCCTCTTCTGGAGAGAGGACTTGCATCTCGGTCCGCGGGACTCTGGGCGCCGTGACGAGGTCGGCCACGTTGCGAGCGACCAGATTCCATCGAAGGGCCTGTCGAAGCGCCCGGTGGACCACGGCGTGAAGCTGGCGAATCGTGGCCGGCGCGCTACCGTTCGCCTGCATCTCTGCGTAGAGCGCCTGCAGTTGCTGCGGCGCTAACTTGCTCAGCGGCAAGCGGCCGATAGCGGGGAGTGCGTGCACTCGGAGGAGTTGTTCGTAGCGATACCAGGTTCGCGGCTTGAGCGAGGGCCGAACCGTGGTCAGCCAGCTTGAAGCGAACTGGCTGAACGACTGGCGCTCTACGACGAGCGGAACGCCATCCTGCTGGGCTTTGAGTGCTGCGGCCAGTTTAGTCGACACATCCTGACGCGTGCGGCCCATGAAGTGCTTTCGCCTGCCGCGACCTAAGCTGAGACTCGCCACCCATCTTCCGTCGCCTCTTTGGTAGACAGATCCTTCACCGTTCGCTCGCCTACTCACCGGAAAGCCTCGCTTTCTTCGCATGGTAATAAGCTCTGTTACGACATAGAGAATCGCAGTAGCGTTGGTCTCGGCGTTTCGGTATGAACCTGCCGCCGTTGGGACAAAAGGGTGCCAGGCACTGTCGTTCGACCGCAGTCCCACCTGCGATATGATCCTGTAACAGGACATATGCGGCGCTCAGGAGTGAGTCCGGGAAATAGCGGACCGCATAGTCGACATATGGCAAGACAGCGCGGCTGATGCCTCCTCGCAGCGCTTCATTAACCGAGTGCGCAACGTAGTAGCGCATCGGTTCAAAGACATCGCTTGTCGGCCACTTCGTTAGCAAGTTCCAAGGATCGTTCGACGCCTCGGTCAAGACCCTGAATCTCCCCTGCAGGCACTCGCCAGGTGCGGCGCCCCCGAAGGCATCCAACGAAACATCTCCGCGTTCTGGGTCGAGCGACCGCGTTAGACTCCGATCTGGCACGCCGCCACGCACGATCATCGATACGATGACCCGAGTCGGCGAGCGTTCCCACCGCACGAACGGTGCTATCTGGTCCCGATCCTCCCGGCTCACCCACTCCCAGAGATGCCAGAGCGCCGAGAACATACCGGCACTGCTTCGCCAGGTGCCAAGTGACGCCCCTGACAACCCGCGGCCCAATCTCCCGGGGACTACGCGCTCTCCCCGACCCAGCGAACCCCACTCGTTCGCGAAAGTCAGGATTCGCTCCGGTGTGCACTTCATGCCCAGTTCAACCAGGACCGGAAGTAGGCGGCGCCTACGGAGAATCGGGTACCTGATCCATTCCCGTCCTTTTGGAATCAACCACGGGCCAAGATCAGGCGGCAATCCGTCGAAGTGTTCGTCTGGGCCTACCTCCCAATCGATCCACTCGTAGCCAAGTTCCGGCTTTTGCCAGAACCCGGCCAGAGGTCGATCCAGGTCGAGTGCCTCCGCGACAAAGCTGGATGCTTTTTCAGACGGTTTGAACATACATACAGGGTATCATGTTCGTCCAATCCCGTCCACAATGGGCTCGTACAGGTTCATCGCGGTTCACAGGAGTTATGACATCAGCGACAAGGTGTTACTTACAGTCCCCGAAGCGGCGGAGAGGCTGGGTGTAGGGAGATCGTTCTTGTACGGGGTGATCCAGCGAGGCGAATTGGCCAGCGTGAAACTCGGTCGCGCGCGTCGTGTGCCCGTCGCAGCATTGGCGAGCTACGTTGAGTGGCTTCAAGCCGCCGAAGAGCAGAGCGCATACTCGCCCTCTCCCAACTGGCCAGCGACGGGAATCTAGAAAGGGGGAGAGGCCGGGGGAACAAGAACCAGGGCGGCCGGCGCCGCTGGGGACATAGCGTTTCTGCTTGACGTAGCTTCGGCGAAAGAGCATGCAGGCCGGCCCTGTGCCCGGACTTGAGCCGGGGCCCCGCTTCCGGGTAGCGGACTACTGAACCGGTGAGTGGGACTGGGATGAATGCCGCCCTGGGGAAAATGGCGAGCTTAGCACGGTGGGCATCACGGGAGGGCACCAGCACCGTCCGAGCCAGAAGTACCCCTTGCGACGCCGACCGACCGAGGGCCTAACCCGACGGAAGGTGGCGTGAGCGGGCCGTTCGATGGGCTTGCTCTGCCTTCCTCCTCAAGCTCTTCCCTCTGGAAGCGGCCGCTAGGCCGCAAACGAAAGGGGCGCACATGAACAACACAGGCTTCAAGAACAGGCTACCGCGCAGGGGTACACGCCAAGACGCCGCTATGCGGAAGCACCGGCTGAAGAACCAGCGCGACAGACTACCGCGGACGCGAGACATGGACAAGCTGCTCTTGCAGGCGCAACGCGATATGGCCCGGGAGGTTGCTGGGTTTGGCGTCGGTCCACAGGTAAGAGGACAGGAGGGATCGTGATGAGCTCCTACATAGAAGCTGAGGTGACGGACAAGGGTGCCTGTATCATCACGGGGCGCTGCTCTCAGCTCGACTACCACGAACCGGGCGACTTTCGCCGCTCCCGTGATCCCGGTTCCCACCTAGACCCCAGGAAGCCCGTGTTGCTGGCGCGCCAGTTCCACGACCGCATAACGTTTGGCGGCTGGCGCGACGAGCTGAAGGATGGCCGCTACCGCTGCTGGGATGATGCGGGCAACACCGTGCGTGACGTCCCGGTGCGGCTCGACGATCGGCTGGGTTGCATGGTGGCCAACTGGAAGGACGAGGACACCGTTCGGGACGTGGCGGCGTTCATCCCTACCACCGGCCTTCCGCCTCTGGTGGACCTAAGGGAGCGCCTTGTCGACTGTTCTGATGAGGCCATGGGTGTGGTCTACGAGCAGGCCGAGGCCTTCGCCCAGCGCTGCTAACATGCTGTCCTGCCTGACTGTGGCTATCCTGCGCGATCGCTACCGCTTCGAGGAGTGGCCGAGGAACACGCCTGGCTGGTGGCGCGAGGGGAAGCCCTACCCTCACGATGAGCCGTACTGGCCGCACGTCGTCGGCCGCATCATCAACAGCTCCTGGCGCGCCGCCTATCCCCGTCACCAGGTATGGTGCGAGTTCGAGGAGTTTGCCAGAAATGGCAATTCTCCGCAGGCCGAGGAGCTGGCGCTCGAGCTCGGCAAGCAGTCCTGGAACGTGATCCTGCAGGCCAAAGATAAGGAAGCGGCGCTGGCGGAGGCTCTCGACCTCAAGGCAGAGGTCGGAGAAGTGAGGGGCGACATGTTCGCCGCCCGCCTGCAGGCGTGGTCTTCTGGCAGGAGCGAAGTGGGAGTACGGCTGTCCTTGCGGGTGCGGCTGGTGGGGCCGGCAGCGTGAGTTTCGGAAGAGACGGCGAGCGGAGGCGTGATGGACCGGATGGTTGACGTCTCCGATAACGACGGCAGGAGGCCGTCCGTCTACTGTCCGCGCTGCAGGCAATCGCGGAGGCGAGAGGAGTGGCGACGGGTGTTCCGCCACCTCAGAAGCGGTTCCGAGAACGGCACGCCAGTTGAGGTGCTGCGACACAAAAGATGTGACGAGATCGTCTACGTCTCCTTGTGCGGCGTGGACGGTGAGCCTGTCTGCGAGTACCAGCCACCCAGCAATGCCATTTGCAGGTCTGGGCTGAGAGGTCGCCGTGGTTAGGTGTATACTGCGGTGACGATCATCCGGTTCCATACGAGGCTTCCCCTGTCTGACTGGCAAGGTTTCTACACCACCGCCCAAGTGTCGCGGCTTGCGGGCGTCCCCGCTGCAACGCTCTACGAATGGAAGAAGCGCGGCATCGTCACGCCATCACTTCAGCTGATCCACAATGGCGATGTCGTAGATCAAGGATACTCCTACGCAGACCTCACCTTTGTGCGAATCATTCGAGCCATGCGGGAACGGAAGCTATCCTTCGATGGCGCTGCGAGGAGCCTACGACATCTTTATGAGAGGCTGGGACCACCGGGCGAAGGGTGGGCAAACGAAAAGGTATTTGTCGTGGGCAACAGGGTGTACGCGGAACGTCCGGACCAATGGGGAACCACCGACGCAACCGAGATGGGCCAGACGCTCATCCCCGTCTTCTTTGGGGACATCTTTGAGGAACTCCGTGGCCTAGAGGACGGGGCATCTATCCTGGTGCCACTCGAGTTCCGGAAGTATGTCGAGATAAACCCTCTCGTAATGGGTGGCGAGCCCGTTGTACTGGGCACCCGGCTGCCTACTGCGGTCCTTCGCACAATGTATCGCAAGTACGGAAGCCTAGAGAGGTTAGCGGCCCTCTATCGACCGATTGAAAGGGTCAAGCTGCAGAAGGCGCTCGAGTACGAGAAGTACCTGGATGAGCGAGCAGCGTAGAGAAAAGTTCCTCATAGACTCGGACTGCGACCCAGAATTGGTCAGGCTATTGCAGCGGGTAGGCTTCCGCGCCCGGAGCGTGCTTGCCTTACAGATCGCCAATGACGACACCCTGAACCTCATTTGGGCCCGGGAGCATGGTTACATTCTGGTGTGTCATGACAAGCGACGCGACCATGTCACGAAGTATGCGTTCAATTCGGAGATGTTTTACCGCGGCGGGCAAGTGATTAGGATTAGCGGTCAACCGGGCCAGGACGCGACCTTGGCCCTAGGTAAGATTCTCGCTCAGCGCCCGGCATGGCAGGAGCACTTCCGCAAGGACAGCGGGCAGGTAGTAGTACACCCTAGGGGCTGTAACTTTACGACGGCTGCTGCGCTATTCGAACGAACGCGCTATGCGCTTAAGCTGCCTATGGAAGATCCTGCCGTTCCGCTAAGGGAGAGGAAGCGATTGCCGATTCGCAAGAGGAAGCCCCGCGAGCCACGTGCGTCGGCTGGGCTAATGTAGCCATTGCGATAATCCCTGCGTTTCGAACACGCGAATCGAGTATAATAATGAGCACAAACTGAATAGAGTTTCGCAGGTCATCTGCGTGGAGTACACAGGCCGGCCCAGGTCAAATCGGGTCGGCTTTTCTGTTGCCTGGAGGGACGATGACGAAGACAGTTACCGCGCAAAGAGGCACACCGCTCAGAGTGTCGCTTGGCCTCAGCGCATCGCGGCAAACGTCAGCACTCGTCAGCGGACGGGGATGGCCGGTCACATCTCTACAGGTCTCGATCCCAAAGACCGTGCGCTCGCAACGCGTGTGCGTGCGCAGGTTTTCGGCGTATTTTTCGGAGGTGATTAATGGGACGACGCGGGCCTAGCCCAACGCCCACCAGCCTGAAAATATTATCCGGCAACCCCGGGAAGAGGCCCCTAAAGACGCGGCGGGCCGAAGTGTCTTCCGGCAGGGTTGACTGCCCGCAGTGGCTCACGGCCGCCGCCAAGGAGGAATGGCGACGCCTTGCCCCGCAGCTCACAAGCCGGGGGCTTCTGACACCCCTTGATCGCGCAGCCTTCGCTACGTACTGCCAGGCCTTCGGGCGCTGGCGCGATTGTCTGGCTGCTATCGAGAGCCTCGGTACGGTTTACGTGACGGCCGGTGGACGTGTCCACGAAAGGCCGGAGGTAAAGATGGCGCACCAGTACAGCCAACTAATGCGTGCCTTCGCCGTCGAGTTCGGCATGACGCCCGGGAGCCGGACGCGCATGTCGATCCCGGACGCACCCGATCCAAACGAGTGTCCGCGCTGCGGACTGCCGCGCGATTGGTGCGGGTGTTCGGTATGAAGGCCCAACTGGCAATCGAACACGTGACCATCGACGCCCTCCGGCCCGACCCCGCGAACCCGCGGCGCATCTCCGACGCCGAGCTAGAGTCACTCACCCGAAGCATCCAGCAGTTCGGCCTGATTGACCCGGTCATCGCTAGGCGCGAGGACAACACTGTCATCGGCGGCCACCAGCGCCTGCTTGCGGCGCGGCGCCTGGGCTTCAAGACGGTGCCGGTGGTCTTCCTCGACATCACGCCGGAGAACGCGCGGCTGCTCAACCTCGCCCTGAACAAAATCTCTGGTTCGTGGGATCGGGAGTTGCTGGGGCGGCTTCTCGCCGATTTGGAATCAGTGCCGGACATCGACATCAGCCTCTCCGGCTTCGGCGAAGACGAGATCGCGAAGCTTCTGAAGACCATCGGCGCCCGCGAAAAGCGAGACCGGCCCGAGGACTTCGACTTCGAAGGGGCGTGGGCTGCGGCGAAGGCCCACCCGGGCGTTGAGCGGGGCGACGTGTGGCAGCTTGGCGATCACCGTATCATGGTCGGCGATTCCACCCAGAAGGCCGACGTTGAGGCGCTGATGGCCGGACAGACGGCATCGCTGATGGTGACGGACCCGCCGTACGGCGTGGACAAGAACATCCCTCGCACACAGAGGCGAATCGCTAACGACGACCTCGGCAAGGACCAGGCCGCGTTCTGGACGGACGCGTTCCGCCACTGGCCACTGGCCGGCGACGCCTACGTCTTCGGCCCCTCCGGGCCGTTGATCTTTGAGCTGGCGGCCGCGCTGAACACGGCCGGTATCGAGCCCCGCCAGCTACTGATCTGGGTGAAGCACCAGCTCGTGCTTGGCCGCTCTCACTACCACTACCGTCATGAGCACGTGTTTTACGGATGGCGCGGGAAGACATCGTGGAACGGCTCGCGCAAGGAGGACTCCGTCTGGCAGGAGGACCGGCCAATGGCGTCACCCGAGCACCCGACGATGAAGCCGGTAGCGCTCTGCGAGCGCGCTATCGAGAACAGCAGCGGGTTAAACGGCCTCGTGGCCGACCCCTTCCTCGGCTCCGGGACAACGCTCGTCGCCGCCGAGCGAACGGGCCGGCGGTGTTACGGGATGGAGATTGACCCGGCGTATTGCCGGGTCATCATTGCTCGATGGGAGGCCTTCTCTGGCAAGAAGGCTGGGCGGGAGACGTAGGGCGATGGGCACCCTGACGGCGGTAACGCAAACCGGGCCGGCGCGGGCCGGCCCGGAGATCGCTGAGACGCTGGCGCTAGTTCTTCAGGACCTTGAACGGCAGGTCCAGGAGCAAGGGCTTGGTTCCCAGGATCAGATGGCAGAGATCGCACATTCCCCAGCGGACAGCGGGGCGCTTGCCGCACTCCTCGCACATCGTCTTGACGTTGGTCTCCATCGCGGCCTCCTTACTCTATCCGACCAGCTCGTAACCCAGGCGCTCCAGCCTCGCGGCATCGGCGGGGGTCACGACCCAGAACATCTCGTCGTCGCCCAGGACGAGGCGCATCAGGCGAAGGCAGCGCCCCTGGAACGAGAGCGCCGACCCGAGTTCCCTAAACTTGAAAGCCGTGGTCTCCATCGCGTCCTCCTTTGCGCCACTACTACTCACTCTTCGCGCGCCCGAAGTCAAGTCAATTCGGCGGCGATTTCGCCCGAATGCACACTATTGTGCGTTAGTGCTGCGGCGCTGGGAGGCTTTCTCCGGCGAGAAGGCCAAGAAGGCCGGGAAATAGCTTGACTTCGTTCGCCGACAGAGTGAGTTGTACGAGCACCCAAGGAAAGGAGGTGCTCGATTGGTCAAACGAAACGTCTGGACAGAGATTGCCAGCCTTCGGGAATCGTGCGAGTTGTTTCTCGACTTCCCCGCTCCCGACTCAGAGGCTGAGAACGCGGACGGGGAGGAGGACGAGCGGATCATCCGCCACCAGGTCGTCGGTGCTGTCGCGATGGTCCAGTCGTCGCTCAACGTCCTGGCCGCGCACATCTTCGGTCTGTACGGCGATCCCAGAGAAGGAGGAACAGAGTGAGCATCGAGAACAGGGACCTGAAGCCGGGCACGAAGCTGGTGGCCCGCTACAAGGATCAGGACTACTCAGCGGAGGTGGTCGAGATCGAGGAGGGCATCCGCTACCGCCTGGAGGACGGCCGCGAGTTCAAGAGCCCGTCCTCGGCAGGCAGCGCGGTGATGGGCGGCACGGCCTGCAACGGCTGGAGCTTCTGGAGTGTGGCCGGCGAGGAGGCCAAGGCCCCCGAGGCCAAGGCCCCGACGGCGAAGGCGCAGAAGGCGCCCGCGAAGGCCGCCAAGCGTATCGGGAAGAACGGCAACGGCCTCATCGAAAGACTCCCCGACGAGGAGGGTCTGCCCGAAGGCCAGGCCAAGTTCTTCTGCAGCGGCTGCATGGACGCCTTCCTCGCCCCGGCGGACATCGAGCCCATCGGCTGTCCGCAGGGCCACAGCCCGGAGAACCAGGAAGCCAGCTAGCCCGCCCCCACAACCGAATAGCGCCGAGCAAGGGAGACCCCTTCGGGGGTCTGCCTTGTTAGCAGAGGTGGCGTTTGGTGGCGGCACGGGCCTGCAAATTCCGTAAGGACAGCGGCGAACCGTGCCGGGCGCCTCCGCTCCAGGACGGCGACTTCTGCCTCTGGCACTCACCGGAGCACGCCGAGGAGGTCGCAGAGGCGCGCAAGCTGGGCGGCCTGCGCCGGCGCCGGGAGCGGACAGTCTCTGGCGCCTACGACTTCGAGGGCGTCGAGACCATCGGGCAGATCCAGCGCCTGCTCAACATCGCCGTCCTCGACACTCTGGGGTTGGAGAACTCGGTGGCCCGCTCACGCACCCTTGCCTACCTCGCCCAGGTCGGGCTCAAGGTGCTGGAGGTGGCCGACTTCGCGGATCGCATCGCCGCCCTGGAGGCCGCTGTGGGGCCCAGGCTCTTGAGGAAGCGATGAGCGCGGAACAACGCCTGAACAAGGTGTACCCCGGCCTCAGCGCCCGCGAGCGCGCCCTGCTCGTGCTCCAGGCCTGGAAGGAGGACACCGAGGAAGACCGCCTGGTGCGTTCCACGATCCCCGACCGCCAGGTGTCGGAGTTCAACCGCTACATCGACCTCATGAACGGCGCCAACCGCCGGCTCGGGCCGTACCTGGTGATCCTGGCGGCGTTCGTGGAGCAGATCGACATCAGGTACGGGTGGTACTGCGCCATGCGCGTCTGGGGCGCCGACGTTGCGGAACTCAGGCTCTACATCTTTCGCGAGACAGAACACAAGAAGCGGGGCGGCAAAAAGCGCCAGCACCCCGACTGGGGCCTCGACTTCGCAGTCTTCCCGGACAGCGAGGCCGTGCAGGTCGCTCGCCTGAGGGATGAGCGGGCGAGGGTGCGCGCAGTCATCAAGAGGGCCGCCACTCCGCGTGCCGATCTGCTGCCCCGCACCCAACGCACTGGTGAGCCGTCCTGGGGAGACGAGATCGCTGAGGCGCTCCTGGACGAGGTTGCGTCCAGGGCGCAGAACTACTGGCGGGAGGTGCTGGCGATCGACGCCGTCGTCGACGAGATCAAGGAGGAGTTCGGGGGCGAAGACCCGCTGGTGCCCGTCGCCCGCGGACTTCTCGAAAGTATTCGGGCGTCACTGGCCGAGTTGCACGAACAGTTGCACAAGAACGGAGTCAAGGACCCCCTTCCGAAAGTGGACGACGATACGCTGTCGCGCGTGCGACACCTGGCCGGGGTGGACGCCTCGCTCTGAGCGTGGCGCGCATCAGCGCCATATGACACTAAGACCACGTAGTCGAAGATCTCTGCTGTTCGGGGAAATTTGGCGTAGGTCAGTCGAACACATCCAATGTGTGACATTCCGGCGACCAGGATGCTGGAATCGTCAGGCAGCTAGGCGATGCCCTGATCCGGGCCTTCGCCGAAGAACAGATAGTTACGTCCCACCCGAGGAGTACGCAGCGACATGTTACCCTCGACCCATCCCCGCCGGGGCCGGGACTCCATGGATCTGAGTCTCCATCAAACCCACCCCGGTTCACGGTGATGGCGCAGCGGGCAGCACGTTTGCTTGTGCTGCCCGCTGCAACCCAGAGGCGACTAGCCTTAACGGGGAACGAACTGCATCGCGTCGAAGCCGATCATCCTGGAACCGCTCGTCTCGAAGGTCTCGTCTCCGATGAAGACGTACTCGTCGCTCGCATCGTTGAAGTAGTAGGTTCCCAAGCTTACCCAGACGTTGGAGTACTGCATCTGATTGACCGGCCGCCGAACATCGTCGACACCGTTGTGGTGTATCCGGTATCCAGCGTTTCCAGTCGTGGCGTAGTTCGCCGGGATGTATACGTAGACTTCGTAGTTGCCAGCGCCGTTCAATGGCGGCGTCCACTTACCCCAGTTCTGTACGCCGGACTGGCGGACGTAAGTCCAATACATGTGGCTGTTGTAGCCGATCGACGCCTGGTACCAGTAGTTGGTTGGGCCACCGCGGACGAAACCGGAGCTTTGGTCGTCCACAATGACCGTGCTTCGGGTCGTGCCTGACGACGCTGTGGTCGCCTGCGCGTAAGAGCTGGCGCAGCTAGTCCCCGCGCTGTTGTAGGCGCACACGTAGTAGTAGTAGGTGGTCGAGCCGGCGAGGCCGCCGTCGGTGTAGCTGGTCGAGTTCGCGCCTACATTGGCGATCTGCACCCAACTGGAGCCGTTCCAGCGTGAAACGTAGAAGCCGCTCTCGTTGCTGGAGTTGTCCTGCCAGTAGAACCTGATCTGGGAGGCGGACAGAGCCTGGGCCGAGAGGTTTGTTGGCGCGGCAGGCGGAGTTACCGTTGGACTCGCCGCGCTGAACCAGTAGTCGTTGTACTGACTCCAAGAGCCGTTGATGAACGATATCAGCCGGACGCAGATCGCACGGCCATCAGTTGGGATGTTGTTCACAGTGATCGAGTTGTTCGAAAAGTAGTTCCAGAAGATGTCGCCAGCCCCGCACGTTCCCGAGCCAAGACCCAGCCACCAACCTGTGACGCCCACGCCGTTGTTTCTCGTGAAGGCAACACTAGACCCGCCAAAGGTAGAGCCTGGAGAAGGGCTGGTGATTACTGCACTCGAGGTGCTGCCGCACCATTGCGCATATGTCCAGTTCCATTGTTCTGTCGCGCCGCGTGAGAAATCGAGATTACCCTGGGGCGTCCAGAAAGGCGTTGGATCACGATGCGGCGTGGAGGCAGTGAAGTCGGTGTTCTGGTCGTTGTAGCCCGAAGTTCCAAATGATACGTGTACGTGCGCATCGTTGGCGGCCGTGTAGCCAATCACCGTTCCGGCTGATACCTGGGTGCCGTTGGTGACTTGGGCGCTTCCAAGATGCCCGGTGTAGGTTTGAAGGCCGATCGACGGATAGTCAATGCCGACGCTCCATGTCTGGCTCTCCGAATGCCAATCGGGGCCGCGACTGACGACACCCGTACCCATCGCTGCCACTGGAGCATTAACACCTGGGAAGAAGTCAACGCCCGAGTGGGGACCAGACGGGTCTGTGCTTGGAGATCGATAGATCCATTGAATGTGGCCCCCGTCCTGAACGGGGAAAGTCAGAGGTGCGCCGGGACAGCGGAATGGCGTAATTGTCTGAGCCATGGCCGAATCAGCTGTCCAGAAGATCGAGACGCTTAGTGCGACGATCACAAGGGCTGGTGTCAGAAGCCCTATGATCCGCTTCCAATTGGTCCTGTTCGACATTTGATTTCCTCCCTTTGCTGTTGTTGAGGCAAGACTAGGGGGCTGCGGAGAGCCCAACCATAGTCGGCCGCTTACGAGCCGCTTATGCCTCACCCACATCGGCGTGTTAGAATTGCGACCACTAAGAAGCCGGAGACTTCGGCGAGGGGGCTACAACGGTGAAGGCTGTAGACAAGGTCGCCAAACTAGTTATCCGCAGCCACGGCGGGTCTGAGTACGAGATACCGCTCGACCGCAATCGCGTCCAGATCGGACGAAGCAAGGACTCTGAGGTGATCCTCGACGACGAGTTCGCTTCACGGAATCATGCCGCGATTGAGCGGCGCGGTGACCGCTACTTCATATGTGACGGGGGAAGCACGAATGGAACCCTCATCAAGGATGAACACGTCCGGGGCGACCGCCAATTGCGCAACGGTGACGAAATTCGCATCGGCGAAACGGAGCTCACCTTCCGTGAAGAGACTTCCGGCCAGAGTACAACCAAAGCCCTACAGCCGCCGAGTGAAGATCAACTGAAGTCCCCTGTCCAGGTCGACACTCTGGCGTGGGAGGTCTGGGTAGATGGCAAGCGGCTGGGGCAGAAGCTTTCGGTGCTCGAATTCAAGCTGCTCGGATACCTATACGGTCGTGCGAACGCTGTTTGCGCGCGAGATGAGATCGGAACCGAATTGTGGGGCGACGGTGCTTACACCCACGAAATGCTTCATCAGCTGGTGCATCGTCTCAAGCGGCGGCTGGAGCCGAACCCCGCCATCCCCCGGTACATCGTCAGCGTCCCGGGCGTCGGCTACCGGCTGGCCTGCACAGAAGAATCGCCAGAGTGAGCAGAGGCGCGGAAACTATAAGCACTTCATAAGGGCCGAGGGATGTTTATCATAACGGCGGTCACCGAAGATCAGTGGTAAACAAGCCGATCTTTAGAGGCGGGCATGTTGTATGTCGAATTAGCTGCAGCGACGAACAGGGGGCGCCGCCGCCGAACTAACGAAGACCGCGCGCTCGCCCGGCGTCTGGACGGCGGGGTCGCAAGCGATTGTCTACTCTCCGTCGCGGACGGAGTCGGCGGCGCTCCAGGCGGCGCGACCGCGAGCGAACTTGCTGTCGCTTCTCTCGACTCGGTGCGCACCCTGCGAGGCGCTGACCCAGACTCTGTCCTGCGCGAGCTAGTCGACCAGGCGAACCGCTCAATCGTGCTCCGCGCCCAGAACGACCCGAAGTATACGGGAATGGCGACGACCCTCGTCGTCGCGCTCATCGTCGACGGCTGGTTATGGATCGCGAACATGGGCGACAGCCGCGCGTACCTCGTCCGGGACGGGCGCATCGTCCAACTGACCGAGGACCATTCGCTCATCGCCGAGCGGATGCGGGCCGGCCTCATTAACGAAGAGGAAGCGATCCACAGCCCACACCGGAACGTCATCACGCGCAGCCTCGGAGCGGCGGACGCTATGGGGGCGGACATTTTCAACTGCGGTCCGCTGGACGACGGCGATGTCGTCCTGCTCTGCTCCGATGGCCTCTACACGATGGTCTCCGAGCCCGACATCGCCCGTTATGCAGCGTCGCTTCTGCCGCGTGACGCTGTCCGGGAGCTGATTCGAAGCGCCAACGCGGTAGGCGGGCGGGATAACATCGCGGTAGCGATCGCGCGCATGACTGGGCCCAACGGTGTGGCTAGGGGTAACGATGGCACTTACTAAGGGCGATGTGCTGGACGGCCGGTATGTCGTCGAGGAGCGGATCGGCGCGGGCGGCTACGGGACCGTCTACCGGGCCCTAGATCGTAAGACGAAGCAGCCGGTCGCGATCAAAGTCCTCCGCTCGGATCTCGCGGATGATCCCGATTACCAGCGCCGCTTTCGTCGGGAGGCGGACATCGCCCGGATGATGAAGTCGGAGCACGTGGTCAAGGTGCTGGATACCGGCCAGGCGCAGGTCCGCAACGAAGACGCCCACTTCCAGGTGATGGAGTTCGTGGAGGGAGAGACGCTCCAGGAGCGCCTGAGGCGGGGACGGCTCCCGATTAGGAAGGCGCTTCTCGTCGCGGCTCAACTGGCGGAGGCGCTCGAGGAGGCGGAGGAAAAGGGAATCGTCCATCGCGACATCAAGCCGAAGAACATCTTTACGGCGAAGAACGACTTCGCGCTCCTGGGCGACTTCGGCGTCGCGCGGGCGACCGACTACCCCTCGCTGAGGTCGGATGACCCGATCCTGGGCACGCCCCGCTACATGTCGCCGGAGCAGTGTGTGGGCATAGTTGACGCAACTGACGTCCGTTCCGACATCTACTCGTTGGGCATCGTCCTCTACGAGATGATCGGCGGAAAGCCGCCGTTTGAAGGAGATAGCCCGAACGTGATCACCTACAAGCACGTTAACGAGAAGCCGAAGCCGCTGCGGGGCGTGGTCAAGAACCTGCCAAAAGAGGCAGACGCCCTCTTGCAGCGCTGCCTGGAAAAGCGCCCGGAAGACCGCTTCCAGCACCCAGGCCAACTCCGCGTAGCGATCTGGTCTGTCCTGGAGGCGAACACCTCCAGCCAAGACACGCCAGTAACGCCGGTCAGGGTCTCGCAGACGAAGAAGCTAACCATCCTTCCTGGCAGCCGGGCATTCGCCTGGGTGCGGCTCACGCCGGTCGTCGTCATCGCACTTCTTGCATTCGGAGGGACTGCCCGCCCTATTGGGTCGGAAGCATCGCCTAGTTATATCTTCAAGACAAGCTGGGGTCAGGCGGGATCTGGACCGGCAGAGTTCAATCACCCGCTCGATGTCGCCGTCGATTTCGCTGGATATCTGTATGTCTCAGACTCGCTGAATGGTCGCGTCCAGAAATTGGATCCTGGCGGCAATTACATCGGTCAATTGGTCAAGCAACGGGCTAGCGTCGGCGACTGGGTACCCAACGATCTTGCGATAGATACGGCAGGGAACGTCTACGTGACTGATGAAGAGAACGCGACGATCCATAAGTTCACTGTGAATGGTGACGTCATTTTCGAGCCCGATCAACTGGTGACCCCGATCGCAATCGCTGTGGGCGCCGATGACGTCCTCTACGTGGCTGATGCCGGGACCCATCGAATCCAAAAGTTCGCGAGTGATGGAACGCCCGTAGCGGCTTGGGGCAACGAAACCATTCCGGGCTTACAGTCGCCGGGTGGAATAGCTCTTGACCGTGCTGGTAACGTATACGTTACCGACTGGAGCGGGAATCAGGTTGTGAGGCTTACCAGCGAAGGTAGCGTCCTGGCGAGATGGGGCACGACGGGCAGCGGCAACGGCCAGTTCCGACACCCCGGGGCAGTCGCAATCGATCCCGACGGGTACGTGTATGTTAGCGACTGGGACAACAGCCGCATCGAAGTTTTCACGCCAGATGGGAGGTTCGTTGACCAATGGGGCGAACGCGGAACCGGTGACGGACAATTCGACGGTCCGGCTGGAATAGCGTTTGGAAAAGACGGTTCGGCATACGTTGTGGACTACCAGAACAGCCGCATCGAAGTCTTCGCTCGCCAAGTGGAGAGCACTCGCGATGTCGTCGCCGGCTATTGAGGACGCCGATCGCCCCTTGGTAGTGTCAATGCAAAAGAGATCGCGATCAATTCGTCGCTTCGCAACTGCCACGGGCATTGCCGCGATCATTGTGGCCGTCTTGGCGTGGAGTGTAACCCTCCATTCGCCGACTCCCGCTACGGCGGGGATCACCAGGCCGGAGTCGAACACCGACGGATGCGGTACTCCGCGGCATTGGCTTGAGGACAGCGTCTGCCAGCGTTCGGGGCTCGCCGCGCTCGGGCCGTCGTCACTCGCCCCGATGCCACCGCCCCCGGCGCCCGATCCATCGCAAACGTCACAGATTCCCACTGCGACGTCTCACACACCCACAGCAACGGCGACGCCGAGGTCGACACAGGCGCCAGCGACTCCAGTGTCTTTCCCGCCAAGCGCAAGCGCTTCGCCGTCGCCGACGCCGGTGGTGACTCCGTCGCCTGCGCCGACGCCGGTGATATTCCTCAGCGCAAATGTCATGGCCGAGACGGTCACCATGAGCGTGAACGTCTCCGGCACGGGACCAAGCGCTGTGGGCGGATTGGTCGGCGCTGTGCTGTTCGACGCGAGCCAGCTTACACCCGTAGCCTGCAGTGAAGTCTTCGGCCCGTGCAACTTGTCGTTTGGTGCAGGTGATGTCAGATTCGCCGTATTGAGCACCGACGAATTGTCCGGTGTGGTGACCAGTGTGACCTTCACCATCGCGCGCACCGTTAGCGGACTTGTCAGCGTAGGCCTCGCGATCGACCAGTGCGCTGATTCGATCGGTCTCTCCCGCATGGATTGCACAGGCGCAGGCACGGCATTCACTGTAATTGCACCGTCGCCTATCCCGACGGTGGTGCTACCGGCACATGAGACCCCTACGCCATCGCCGCTGGCGCCGCTACCGGCACATCAGACCCCTAGGCCAGACCCGCCGGTGGTGCTGGTAGAATACCCCTTTGCGCCGATGGTGCTGCCAGCGCAACATCAGCCCCCTAGGCCAACGCCCACCCCGCTTGCCCTCGCGGCGGCCGCGTTGCCCCGAACGGGAGGAAGCTTTGTGGATTCAGCGATTGATCCCAGCAACGCAGCCTCGTGGATTCTAGTCTTGGCCGGTTTCATCGCAGCCCTCTCGGCTACCGCACTGTTGGGAATGCGTGATCGAGAGTGAGGTTAGGTTGAATCGGCCCAGTTGATGCGTCCGCACGGCTGGCACGGAGGTCAGTGTTAGCCCGGCTGTGGGGCGCGAAAACCTGATCCGGCACAATCCACCAGTGAATAGGCCTTGGCAAGGTGCGCAATGCTCAAGCAGCTCCGTGACCGGCGTGCTCGCGTCAAGGTGCGTCTCGTCGACCGCCTCGACCTGCTCGTGGAGAATCTGGCGCTGCGGCACCAGTTGTCTCCTTTCACGCTTCTGGCTTGGATGGCGTGAGGTGCTCACGGGTCGGCGACGGTCTTGCGCTGGCGCAGGACACCCTGGTGGCGGCATCTACGCCGGCACCGCGTTCGTCGCTGTGGACGGCCCCGGATCGACCGCGAGCTACAGCCGCTGGATCCGGCGCATGGATGCGGAGACCGTGCTCTGAGGCAGTGCGTATCAAGGGCGAGCTGCGCAAGATCGGTTTCGCGGTCAGCAACTCGACGGTTCGGCGGTATCGGGCACCTGGCGGGCGGCGGCGGACAGTATTACATCATCGAGACCAAGGGGCAAGAAAACGTCGACGTGGCTCGAATAAGATTCGCTCTCCAGTGAACGATCAACCAGACTGGTGATGGTCGGATGATAACTGTCGATTGCCCAGTTCTCTCATGACACCGTCAAAGCTGACGCCACAGTGTAGGGGTCACTGAAATTACGTGAAGAGCGTGCAGATGCATGCCAAATCACCTTTGCAATTGAGACGATCCGCGCGGACGTGACACTAACAAACCGTAGTGCGCCACTCGCTCATGAAGCCCTGGCTCCGGACCGGCGGTCAACGAGGCGGTTCATCCACCCGCAATATCGAGGCCGATGAATCGAGCCTCAACCGTCTGCCATCCTTCAAATCGACGGGAAAGCCGGGACGGCCATGAGGGTCATAGAAGTTGGTCTTCGTCCAGAGGCTTCGCCAGTGCTCATAACACAGGCCGACGGTGCTTTCCAGTTCGAAGATGAAGGCGTTGCGTTCACAGTCCTTGGCCATGCAGATCGTCATTGCAATCTCACTGTGCGATGAATTGGAAGTCTGCGACCCTTGCCGATCGTTGAGGACGCTCCGCCAGGAGGCCTATCCCGTACGCTATCGCGGACATCATTAACGACAACGGAGACCGAGGGTAGATTGACGATTGGCGACGGGCGCCGAAATGCTTTAGCGCGCCGTGGGGCCCACCTCATCACGCCATGTACGAACCATCTCCGTGTGCTCCCGCAGGTGCGGGCTGCCCACCGCCTGGAACATCCTATACGCCGTCTTCCCTTCACCGTAACGCTCATCGGGCAGCCTGATGGCGGCTTGCTTGAAGGCGTTCGTGGCGTGCTCAAGCTCGTCCAGAACCTGCGTGACGCGCTTCCCTTTCACGTGCTCGGCGAAGGTGTCGTTCCATCTCTGCACGTCAGTCCAGTCCACACCCTCCAGCGCCGGCTTCTCGCCCCGGCCCATGCGCTCGAGGCCGCCGGCCATTTGTCCCAGCCAGCCAGTGAAGTGGGCCGCAATCTCTCGCACGCCCCACCTCTTGTCGAGCCATTTGGTGTCAAAGTCATGTTCAGTCAGGCCGGAGAGCACTGAACGGAAATCCTGAAATGCCGCATCGAACTCCTTGATCAGGTCGTCTCTAGAACTCATCGCTTTCTCCTCCTAGGTGGTGCTGAGCCAATTATGACGCGAGCAGGCCTGTGGCGATCAGGGCTTTCTGTTACGATTCGATCACAGCGGTCGCATCACTTGCACCAGTGACGCCCGTTTCGCACTCGGAAGGGCAGCGGACTTTCTTGGGGTAGGATTGAGCACGGAGGTGGTAAGACATGGCGCCTGGCGATGTTGTTGCTGGCCTGGATTCGGAGCAACGTTTGTCTAGGGTGGTGCCGGCGGCGGCACGTCGGACCTGGCAACGCCTCGACGATCTTCTCGTGGGTTTTATGAAGCGGCACGGGATTGCGCTCTTGCGGACTGCCGTGGCGCTGGTTTTTCTCTGGTTCGGTTTCCTCAAAGTGGCAGACCGGAGCCCAGTGGCCGACTTAGTAGCAGGCACCATCTACTGGCTGCCCGCCAGTTTCTTCGTGCGCTTCCTTGGGGCCTGGGAAATAGTGGTTGGCCTCGGTCTGCTATTGCCGTTTGCACTCCGGTTGACCCTACTCCTGTTCTGGGCCCAGATGGCGGGAACCTTCCTGGTGCTGGTCGTGCACCCCGGTCTATCGTTTCAATCTGGCAATCCTCTCCTCCTTACCATGACTGGTGAATTCGTGATTAAGAACCTGGTCCTAATAACTGCTGGCTTGGTGATCGGCAGCACAGTCAGTAACCGGGGTCCAACCTCAGCGGCGCAGACCGTCTCGCCGTAGCCCAATCAGGCCTTCCTGATCGCGACTTGGGCCCTCGAACGCTACCACCCACGCCACGTGCCACCGGGTGTAAGGGCGCAGGCAGATTCACCATGACTTCATTGTGGACCCAGAGCTGCAGCCGGTCGGGAGTCTCGTCTGACACCCCGCCCAGAGCCTCCATCGAAAGGTGGGCTCACAAGTTCAAGTTCGGAGGTTGCTCGACCTCCCGGCGGCGCTTGCGACGCTTGAGGGCTGCATCGGCTTGAGCGGCATTGCCGCTCGCCCCGCTGATCTGATATGTCACCGATTGATCGTCGCTCCTCACCGGCTGGCCGACATCTCCGCCGCTCGTCAATCGTCGAGCAAGACGTCTCGTCTCGTCTCGAAGGTCGGCGACGGAGGCGCGGCTCAGGCCCCGACGCCTCCCCTGTTGTCGTCGCCACGTTGCGAGCGCCATTCTGCCGACGCCGACGGCATCCGCCGGGGAGTTTGCCCAGCGTCTGGCCAACTCCAGTCGCTCTTTCTGGGTCTCCTCTAACCTCCTCGATCACGCTTCTCGAAAAGCGATGGCTGACCTCGTTGCCGGCGCCGAGCAATTCGAACAAGGCGCTTACGTTGCGATCTAGGGCAGCGATAAGGCGATCGGTGCGCTGACTTGCCATCACTGGCCTCCTCAATGGCAGACTGAAGAAGGGCTCGATAACCGGGCGCCCATTGGACACCCGTGGCAGTAACTGGGCGTGCCGGCCGACAGGGGGTTGGCCTGGCGCCGACCGGATGGACAGCGCAAGTCTAGGGCACTACGGGGAAGGGGTCAATGCTCGCAGGTTCAGCACATTAGGACCGAGTGGAGTCACAGAACGGCAGTTCCGGCCGGGCGATGCAACGCCGGGCCGCCCTGCGCCGTCGTTCCTCCTTGAGACATCTTTCTTAAGGAGGTAATGCTGTGACGAGGGGAGACGACATCAGCAGCGATGGGGGCGACGAGATCACGGTCATGGATCTGCCCGACATCGCGCTAGATTGGTTCAACTTCTGGATAGAATTCCATATCGTGGGACTTCGTCTCGCCGTCTACCCGCTACTTCTCCTGACTGGTTTGGAGGCGCCGGCCGCTCGATTTGCTCCTTGGGGGAATGGCCGGTGGAACGTGACCGACGGAAACGAGTCTTGATCCAGCGGCCGCAGTTAGGTGGTTCCCACCCTGGCGGCTTTCGAAGGACTAGCACTGGCTTCGACGAAAACAGCCGATTAGAGTGACAGCGAGTCCGGGAGTCCGGCCATGGCGTCTTGGTGGCACAGGCATGACGACTTTTTCAACAGCCTCTCTGCTTAGTGTGGCCTAGGGCGCATCAGCGCGTAACCCGTACCGGCTGAGTCATGAAGCTCGCCGAATTCTTACGCTGTTGTTCTAACGCCTGCGTGCTACCATTTACACCACAGGAATAGTTCGAGCGGAGACAACATCATGCCGGGGATTCGTGGCCTCACAGAGATAGTGATCTGGGTCCATAGCATCGAAAAGTCGCTGCACTTCTATCGCGACCTTCTGGGATTGGCCGTAATGTCCCCACCCGACTTCAGGGGTGCGGTCTTCCTTCAGGCGGGACCGTCTGGGGCTGATGTCCCTCAGCAGATCGTGCTGGTGCCGCTGCCCGAAGGCACTCCCGCCTTCTCTAGTGAGCGCGCACAGCGGCCACTGCATCACATTGGGATTGAGATCGCGCCGGATGACTTCGAGGTCGAGAGCGACCGCCTGCAACGCCTAGGCTTCGAGGTGCGCTTCGGCGAGCATCCCTTCTTGCCCGTGAAGGGGATGTACCTGGATGACCCGGACGGTAACGAGGTGGAGCTATTAGCGAGTAAAGGTCAGTGATTGTAGACGGGTGCGGACCGGATATCCTAGTCATTCCTTCTTCTTGATCTCGGTGATGACGCTGAGGATCGCGTCGATAGTCACGTGATCACCCTCTTGAGGGCTCGGGTAGATGTAGTCGTGGGCAACACGGGACTGGCGGAGTGTGTCTGGCTCGTTGGTGTAGGAGTAGACGATCTCGTAGTACTGCTCGCCATGAAGCAGGTAAGGGTTGACGCGATGGATGAGGGCCTCGCGGGCCACGGGTCACCTCCGTTCTAGTTTCCAGAATGGGTAGAAGGAGACGAGGCTGGCAGCCCAATGCAGATCCCGCACGACCCACTAAGCAAGCCAGCATGCCCCCAATCCCAGAGAGCTCTTAGGAACGCGGTAATCGTGGCTCATTAGCCTCAGTGATGTCAACGCGCGCCAATAGGAAGATGACGACAGCGTTCTCCTACTGTCCGCAGCCGGTAAACAGCACACTATGTCTGCGTAGTCTGCGTCTCGCCGCCGGTGGATCGTCGTGGCGGAACTCGGTTCCCAGCGCAGCTCACCCTGCTTCTGAGTGGAGGGGATGCTTTTGGACTTCTAGGAGATCTCCTTCCTCTCCAACTCTCGCACGATACCCCGGAGCATGCCCCTGAACACGAGCGCGTGGAACGGATACAGGGCGTACCAGTACAGCAGCCCCAACAGCCCGATTGGGTCGAAGATTGCCGTCTGCCTGATTGTGGACCCGGCGCCGTCTCCCTCGACCTCAAACTGGAGCCAGGCGCGCCCCGGCAGCTTCATCTCGGCGAACAGCCGCAGCAGGCGGTCCGGCTCCAACGCCTCCACGCGCCAGAAGTCCACGGTGTCGCCGGGCAGCAGCTGCTCGGGGTCCCGTCGGCCTCGCCGCAGGCCGGCCCCGCCCGCTAGCAGGTCAAGGAAGCCCCGCAGGCGCCACAGCCAGTTGGCGTAGTACCAGCCGGCCTGGCCGCCGATGCGCCGGATCGGCCCGAAGGCCTCCACGGGACGGCAGGGGACACGCGCCGAACGGGAGTCCACCAGCCGCGACCCGAACCTCACGCCGCCCCACGTGCGCGCCGCGGCTCGTGATGACAGCGCGTCCGACCAGCGCGTCGCGGCCATCTCCCGGTCCTCGTGGCGCAGCGCTCGCTCGATGGCCTCGCGGATGCCCCGGGGGTGGACGTCAAACAGGCGAAGGGCAACGTTGTCCTTAACCACGGTCTCGTGAGGGATGCTGTCGATGAGCGCGCGGCCGACGCCGGCGTACACCGGCGTCACCAGGCCCAGCCAGAGGCTGGAAAGCCACGGCGTGAGTACGGGCACCGGGATCATCAGCCGCTTCAGACCTCGCTGATGTCCGTACTCCTGCATGATTTCGCGGTACGAGACCTGGTCGGCACCGCCTATCTCTATCACAGCGCAGTCGTCAACCGGCCCGTCCAGCGCCCTCACGAGGTAAGCGACGACGTCCTCAACGGCGATGGGCTGGGCGCGTATCCGCACCCAGCGCGGCGTGACCATCAGCGGCAGCCTGTCAACCAGGGCACGGATCATCTCGAAGGAGAGGCTGCCCGAGCCGATGATGATCGAGGCCCGGAACTCGATCGTGGGGACGCCGGACTCCCTGAGGATGCGCCCCACCTCCTGCCGGCTCGCCAGGTGGGGAGAGAGCTGCGGCCCGCTGCCGAGGCCGCCCAGGTAGACGATCCGTCGCACACCGGCCTCGCGCGCGGCCTGGGCGAAGTTCGTGGCGGCACGGCGATCCTCTTCTGCGAAGGAGCGGCCGGAGCCCATCGAGTGCACCAGGTAGTACGCTGTGTCGATGCCCTCCATCGCCGGGCCCAGCGAGGCCGCCTCCAACACGTCACCCTGCACAACTTCAGTGGAATGAGCTACGCGTGGCCGGAGGAACTCCGGGCGCCGGGCCAGGCATCGCACCCGGTGGCCAGCGTCCTCCAGCGCTTTGAGGAGCCGTCCCCCGACGTAACCGCTCGCCCCGGCGATGAGGATCAGGCGTTCGCCGTCCACCACGGCCGCCGGCGGTCGGGCTCGTTCAGACACTACGGAGGGTGCCGGCGAACACCTGCCAGGCCAGGGCGGACTTCGCCGTGAGGCTGAGGATGATGTACATCCGCTCCCCAAACAGGTAATCCTTCCACGGGCCGACCCGCTTGTATTGGAGGAGCATGTTCACGGCAAACGAGTTGTACCAGAGGAACAGCGAGACGTAGATGCCGTAGACGAACGTGGGCACGCTGCCGGTGGAGCGGGAGGCGGGAGCCAGCAGGTAGAGCCCGATCACGATCCAAGGAACGATGCCGGCGAGCGAGCCGAAGCGGAACGCCGTCCAGTTCACCCGGTCTGTTGTCTGGTTGTGCACCTCCATCATCAGGCCCCAGAAGATCATCATGGCGGTGACCGCGAAGAGCAGTATGAGGCTGGGCAGGTCGTACACGCCCACGAGCATGGCGATGACTACGATCATCAGCGAGGCGCTGAACGCGTACTCCCACCAGCGAGCGTAGTTGATGCCGCGCTGCAGGTTACGAACGTACCAGGGGTAGACCCTCGGCAGGGCCAGGAGGAGATGGTCGAAAGCGGAGATGAAGAGGAATGAGGCGACGAGGGGCGCGAGCCGGAGGTCGAAGAGGGTGTTGTCCTCGGTGACGAGCTTCCGTGCGGCCTCGTCGAACTTCAGGAACGACGTCGTGACGGGCAGCGCGAAATCGGTGCTGAGCGCGAGTATGGCGATCCCCTGGGCGACATGGATCGGCACCATCGCCGCATTGAACAGGCGCAGACGTCGGAAAGTTTCTGATTCGACCGGTTCCATGGCCTCTTCCATCAGCATAGCCTCCCCACGGGCTGAGCGGTCAACAATTACTGTGGCGTGTCGACGGATCGCCAGGCGTGGAATGCATGATCGGGGCGCGCCCACGCGGGCCGACTTCTTAGTGTCACACCTTCTCCCAGTCGCAAAGAGCAGACGTTGGCTGCAGGCTCGGAATGCGGTGGGCAACGGTCAGTTCCCGGTCCAGACGCGGAGTGTGGTCGCGCTCTATCCTTGTGCCTACTTAAAACCCCGGGGTCGAGGTCAAGTCATGATGGCGCATATGACACTATGTGTGGTTAGTGTCAGCCAAGCGCGCCACTAACGCGGTCCGTTTACGCGGGCGCGCGGTTATCATATTGTGTTTGCTATGGTGGCCAATCGCGCTCAGCCAGTGACCCCGGATCCCGCGCCGGCATACCCGCTAGTGGACCTTTTTGCCGGCCCCGGTGGTCTTTGCGAAGGATTCGCATCCCTCCGGCGCGGTGACGGCCGCCGTGTGTTCAAGCCGGTCCTGTCGATCGAAAAGGACCCATGGGCGCATGGAACACTGCGGCTGAGGGCGCTGTTCAGGCATCTCAGCGATCGAAGCAAGATAGCTCTTTACTACGAATATGTCCGTGGGGCGATTCAAATGAACGAGCTGCTGGCGGCCTGTCCGGAAGAGGCCGCCCTTGCGGACCAGGAGGCCTGGCTGGCTGAACTTGGACCTCCCAATCACAACGAGGTAGCTGCGCGAGTGCGGGAGGTCATCGCCGGCCAACCGCGCTGGGTCCTGATTGGAGGGCCCCCATGCCAGGCTTACTCCCTCGTGGGACGCTCCAGAATGAGGGGCGTCGACCCCGCCAGATTCGAGGCAGATCACCGCCACTTGCTGTACCGGGAATACCTGAAGCTACTCGCCGAGCACGCGCCCACTGCTTTCGTCATGGAGAACGTCAAGGGACTCCTGTCTGCGACTCACGCCAGTAAGCCGATATTCCGAAGGATACTGGACGACCTGGTGAGTCCGGGGCTCGCTCTGGGGATGGATCACACGATGCATCAGTACCAGCTCGTCGCCATCTCACCTGACGGGCCTGATGACCAGATGGGTGCCATGCGGCCGCAGGACTTCATTCTGCGATCCGAAGACTTCGGCGTCCCCCAAGCGCGTCATCGCGTTATCATCGTGGGATTCCGCCGAGACTTGCTACACGAAGGGTTCACTGTCGCTCGCCTTCAAAAGCGCTCACCTGTCCCCATCGAGGACGTGCTTTCGGACGCGCCCAGACTTCGGAGTGGGGTGTCCCCGGTAGACAGCTTCGAGGCGTGGAGCGCTGCCCTGAGCGAAGGCGAGAAGCTTATTGCCATTGAAGCGGGGGACGTAGCCGCAGCCCTTCGGTTCACCGAGAAGCTGGCGCGGCCTCCCGGGCGCGGCGGACAGTTCGTCGCTGGAAGCCCAGCTCCTCAGTACCGAACCGACTGGTACGCAGATCCGTTAATTGGCGGGTTCTTGAACCACGAGAGTCGGTCCCACATGACGACCGACCTGCATCGCTATCTGTTCCTGTCGGCCCACGCCCTTCTCACAGGTCGCTCACCGACGCTGAAGGACTTTCCCGAGAAACTCCTCCCCGACCACGCCAACGTCGATCGTGCTCTGAAGCGAGGATTGTTCAACGACCGGTTTCGAGTCCAGAGGTATGGACGCCCTTCTTCGACTATCACCTCTCATATGTCTAAGGACGGACACCACTTCATTCATCCTGACCCGAGTCAGTGCCGCAGCCTGACCGTCCGGGAAGCCGCGCGCCTGCAGACGTTTCCCGACAACTATTTCTTCGAGGGGCCGCGCACCAGCCAGTATGTGCAAGTCGGCAACGCCGTACCTCCCCTGTTGTCTCTCCAGATCGCGGAAACGTTGGGTCGCGCGCTTGACACCCTTGGTTGAGAAGGCGAAGCAAGACGCTGACCTGACTCCTGCGCAGCTCGCTTCACTGCGCAAAGCAATCCTGAAGTGGGGCAGGTATAACAGGGCCGAATACCCCTGGCGGCGGGAGGGCGTGCCCCTCTGGCAGCGACTGATCGCAGAGGTCATGCTCGTGCGGACCAAAGCGGACCAGGTAGTTCCGATCTGGACCGATATGGTCAACAGGTTCCCGACGCCGTCTTCACTTGCGAGAGTGTCGCAGTCTAAATTGTATGCGATGGTTGCCCCTCTCGGCCTCGAGTGGCGCGCGGCCCGTCTGCACGATCTAATAGCAGAACTCGCTCACAGAGACGGCATGGTGCCCTTGACCAAGCGGGGGCTTACAGGGCTTCCGGCTGTTGGCGAATACTGTTCATCGGCGTTCTTAAGTCTGCACACCGGAACGCGAGCCATCCTCATCGACTCGAACGTCGTTCGGTTGATGTGCCGCTACACGGGAAGGTCCTACGACGGCGAGACTCGAAGGCGGGCTTGGCTACGCAACGTCGCGGAACGGCTAACGCCCAAGCGACGCCACCGCGACTTCAATTACGCGATCCTGGATCTCGCTATGTCGGTTTGCCGCCCGCATCCCGAGTGCGAGAGATGCCCCCTGTCTCGCAGCTGTCACTGGTACCTCTCACACTCACAGGCTTGAGGCGCCATTGCCGGCGCCAGCCGCGGTCACATCACATCAGCGCCTATCTGACATCCTTCTTCACGAAGCCTCCTCAGCGTTTCAAGGATTCTGGCACTTTGCCTGTCGGACGGAACCTGTGCTGGCATCGCCGCTGCTACTCTGAGAATCTCCAGTTCCGTTGGCGTGAGCAGACCCTTCCCCATACCCCACTCTATAACTTCGCGCCAGACTTCTGCGCCCGCGCCGACTACCGCCGTCTGTGCGGCGATGCCATTTAGTACCTTCTGATCCTTCTTGGCCGCCGTCATCTGTTGCGCCAGCTGATCGAGCGTAATCAGTTGAGAAAGGAAGGCCTTCGGATACTCGACCTCCGCCGATTCAATGCGATGCCAGCAGGCCTGTTGCTTCGCCCATTCCGTAACGTTCCGGGGAGTGTCGACGATTATCTCGTTGGCCAGCTTCGCCGCCACAAGCAATGCCTCACGTAACCGAGGCGAGATAGTCTGCGCCCTCCAAATCGCCTCGAAGTCCACGCTCATGTCCATGCGGTGCACATCGGCAGCCACCTTCGCGATCGCATAGACCACGATGTTGGCTCGATACCCGCCCTCATACCACGGTTGCTCCGTCACCAGCCTCTCCGTCTCGCGGAAGACGATAGCCCTTGCGATCAGCTGTCTGAAATACGCTTCGTTGAATGAGTCGGGCTGGCTTGCCCATTCCTTGCTGATTGCATTTGCGAAATCGACGAAGTTCTTCTGTGCACCCCGGCTCACAATATGAGGTTGTCCTCGCCAGGGATTCAAGAACTTCGCCAGATCAGTCTTCGAGAAAACCTGGCGCTTTGGGTAGTCCTGCTGGAATTTCTTCTTTGCGGTCGGCGTGAGATATGCCGTTGCGTCCTGATACTGTCCGCGCGCTCGCTCGTAGAACCACTTTGATTCCCTGAACGTGCCTTCCGCGGATGGCGCGAAGATGCGCCTGGAAAACCCCTCGATGCGAATGTGGAACGGATGGTTCGCGAAGAAGTCTGCAGCGTTGACCCGGTTCTGACTGTTTGCGTACTCAGAGATTTTGGGAACCATCTCCACAGCCAGTGAGGGCTCTACAATCGACAACTTCATTTGGACGAACACTCGCGACAGATCGACGTCCTTCTTCTTGCTAGCAGCATGTATCGAAGCGGTCGTCTGACCGCCATTAACGATTTGCAGGTTCCGTAGCTTCGTCAAGAGCAATCCCCGGGGGGAGGACTGCGCTTCGATGCTCTCGGCCGTCGCTGTGATGCCGTTGTTATACGCTAAGAACATGCTTGGCTCGTTCTCGATGGTGTTGCGAATGCCTTTGTTGACATTGCCTCTCGCCTGGAGGAAACACCTCACGTTCTGCTCAAGCAGCCTCGCGCCCCATCTGTCATAAATTGCGGCGAGCTGGGCCCCCGGGACGACTGCCAAGTAAGCCTCGTAACCTCCTCCATCAAGGTGAGCCGGGAGAGCCAGGATCGGCCCGCCGAAGTCCCTCGTGAGATCCACTTCAATGTCTTCTCGCCCGTGCCCCTGCGCGACGTAGCGATAGAGCCGTCCGAGATCCCACACGCTGTATGTGACAGGGATTTCCAGCAGCTCGCCCGCCGACCGTCCGTCGACACGAGCGCTCAGCTGGCGGTTGGTGATCAGGAACAGGCGCACTTTGCCGACACCCTGCCATCTCTCACTGATCAGATCAGCCAGCCCGAAGCCAGGAGAGCTTTCTTCAAGTGAGTTCCGAAACTCAGGGTCAAGACAGTTCTCCAGGAAGTTCGAGAGCCTCTTGAAGACTGCCTCCATATCCGTAGCAGTGAGCGTTGCTACGTCGGCTGCCTGATTGAAGTCGACGACAATTAGACTGAGCGTGCCGTCAGTGGTTATCGGGTCACCGCCGTATCCATCCACGCGGATGCCCCGGCGTGAATAGTGCACTCGGTCGGCCGTGTCTAGCTCACCTGCCTCAACTAGATTGTCGCAGAAGACCTCGAAGAACGCGTCCTCAAGATACTGACCGCTCGCGTCCGCGGTCCCAAGTACGTCCTGGAAGAACTCCTGGTGAAATTCCTCAAGCTCCGTCGACATCTGAACCCCCGAGAAGTGATTGTTGAACAACCTCCACTGGAACGGCAAACGGTTCGCACGCGACCAGCGAGATCGAGTACCTGACGTCCGAGACTCCGGAGCCTATCTGCTCCGCGGTGATGCGGGGAAAGTCCTGAGACACGCGGTAGAATCGGCCGCTCCCTTCAACCCACGAGTAATCGGAGTAGTCGTCCGCCCACTTGAACCCTGCGGCGAGAAGCTCAGACTCAAACGCAGTCAAAGCGCTGCCGTCAGACGCCAAAATTCCCGATACCCGCTGAGCGACGTCGGTTACGGTGAAGGCTCCGTCGGTGTCCGCTGGCGCTTGACCAAGCTCTACGACGTATAGGTACACTGCATCGCTTCCGGATGAATCAAGCTGATGCTCCGAGCTAATGGTTACGAATGGCGTTGCTGCTCCCCTCCGGGCCTTCACTTCGATGGATATCTTGCCTATCTCGAAGTCCTTCGGCGCCCCGAGAGGCCCGCGCCAGGCGGCCACAGCCTCTGAGGGCGGAAGATGTGGCAACAGATACCGCTCCAGCAACAGCAGTTCCCCCATCAGACCCTTCTGCTCCTCGGGAGACAGCCTGTCGTCCCCGCCACCCCTCAACAGGTGATGCCACCGCCACGTTCGAGCGAGCGAGATGTCCACAGCTTCCTTCTCAGTCGTGGCTCTGGTGGCGCTTCCCATTATGTCGAGGCAGAGGCGATGGAAAATGTCTTGGTGCGCAGACTCGGTCAGCCGAAAGATGAGGGCTTGATCCCCCTGCGTGTCAGATCCGGACAGGCTGACTTCCATCCCTCTCAGTCGCGGCAGGCGGCCAGTGGGAGCCGAATCCGGCGAGTGGCGCAGAACGAGCAGACACTTGTTGTCGATATCGCGGCCCCAGAAGAAGTTCCATGCGACGTCCGGGTCCACGCGCCGGGCGTTGATCACCTCGGCGCTGCTCGGAGCAGCCAGGTCGGCCCACGGGTCGTCAGGCGTCACCGTCATCATCGGTGAGCTCGTCGTCTTCAAAGTCCTCAGGGAAGTTTTCCCGAAGCCATGTGGTGTTGACCACGTACTCGACTCGCTTCTCCTCCTTCTCGGTCCTCGGGAAGCTGATGCCGTAAGCGACAACCGCCTGCTTCCGCTCGTCACCTTGAGCCCCGGGAGCAATCTTCAGCAGGTGCACAATGAGCAGCGGGCGTTGGCGCTCGAATCGGTATATCCGGTCTGGATAGTTGATCGTCTCTCCGACAGGCGCCCGGCCTTCCGCCTCCCTCTCCGCCCGATACCGGCTTTCCGCGGCCGCGATCTCGTCGGGCGTCAGTCCGGTTTTCTCCACCCCGCGCGAAGCAACTCTCTGCTTGTTTGTTATTCGCAGTGTGCCGGCATCGCTTGCCCGGCCGGCCGAGCGCCGCTGGCAGTTGATTGCGATACTCAGTGAGGTATCAACCAGCGCGTCGTCACCGCCCCTCGTGCTCGTGAAAAGGACATCCCAGGCCGCCAGTTCGGAATCCTGGCGATCTTCTATATACCGACGGACCGGACCCGGGTCGGTGAGCATAGCACCGGGATGGTTTTGGAATCTGCCGATGAAATCGAGGACAGGGCCGGCCGGAACCCCGCGCACCAGCCAGCCGCCGGACACCTCCTCGGCCGCAGATAGGGGATGTCCGGCCTCCGAGAGCTGGCTGGCCAGCGTCTGCGCGGCCGTCCTGTTAGCATGCAGACTGGTCGCGTCTCGTCTTAGGAACGCTGTCTCGATGAAGCTGTTGCCCAGCCCAATATTCACGACTATGCGCCGGCCAGAGCCCAGCTTGTTGCGAGCTGTGACCACTAGAGTATCGGGGTGGCTGCGTACCTTGAGGCCGAACTCCTCGGGCGTTGCTCCGACCGCCTCCATACTCCTTAGCTCCTCGCGAAGCATCTCGATCGACTCGGCGATGTGCGCGTACCAGCCCTCCGCCTCTTCTGGCATCCAGATCCTGCAGAGGTCGTCGTAGTTAGGCCTGTATCCGAACCATCGGCCCATCTGCATGAGGGTGTCGTACATCATGGAGTTGCGGAGGAAATAGCTGACCGTGAGGCCCTCGAGAGTCAATCCTCTGGATAGGGAGAAGCCACCGACGGCGATCACGTTGAGCCCCGTCTTCTCGTGATCCGCATAGTTGAGCGTGCCTGATGAATTGCTGTTCACCTCGACAACCCGGATCGGCGCCGCCGCGGTGTGCAGGTGCTGTTGGATATCAGGCCACTCACAGCTGGTTCCGGAGAACTCGGTCTGCCACATGCGGTGCAGCGCGGCGATCTCGGGATCCCTGAGCGCGCCATCCGGCGGCAGCGCTCCGTTCACTCGCAGGCTGGCCTGAACCAGATCCAGCATCGTGTGAATCTCATTTCGGATTTGCTTCTGCACATTGGTGAATCGGGACACGTTGACCAGCATCGAGCAGTGCGCGTTCTCGTGGCCCCTCGTTAGTCTTATAGCCCGGGCGACGATAAAGGTCCGTACCGCATCTTTGAGGCTCGGTGGCAGCGAGCGGATCTGCGTCTCCTTCGTGTGCTTCAACGGCAGCCAGTCCTCATTGTCCTCGATATATCGGATGAAGTCCTCGGGATGGTCAATCAAGACCCGGTTCGCGCCGAAGTAATTCGATGGCGGGTCCAGGCTCAGGATGAAGTGCCTGGGAAACAGATCGTGCCCCATCATCTCGTCGTCGGTGTCCGGGTCGATGAAGATGTTCGCAAAAGGCGTCGCGGTATAACCGACGTAGCAGCTCCGTTCGAACGTTTGTAGAAGTGCCCTTAGCTGGCCGTTTATCTTCGATACCTCGCCACTGCCGTGACTGATGTTAATCGAAGCGTTGTCAGCCTCATCGTCAATCAGCAGCATTGGAGCGTCGACCGTCCCCCCACTCCTGGCACTGTGCTCGGTAAGCCACTCCAGCAGATTCTTGAGCGTGCTGGAGTTCTTCTTGATAACGAAAACGGCAGGCTCCGTCAGGCTCTGGAGTGGGATCCCAACGCCCGTGGCCATTGCCTTGTTAAAGTCTCTTACTGAATTCGTGAAGGTGACGGGTCTGCGCGACCTGTCGAAGCGGCCGACCCCGACGAAACGCTCTCCCTTCTTGGAGAGCAGCCGAGCGCTGTCGCGTCCGACGAAGCCCTCGTCGATGCGCAGCTGAGTCTGGTTACGAAGGTTGTTTTGGATGCCGGCGATCACCACTATCAGCTTGTATCCGGCGTCCGCTGCCTTGCACATCAATCCAATGTAATTAGCCGTCTTCCCCGACTGAACGTGGCCGACAACCATGCCGCGCCGGTCCCAGGAATCGCCTTTGGCTGGATTCTCCATGAGCCCGAGGATGCGATCGGTTACATCGTCCAAGGTGGCCATGACCTGACTGGACAAGCCCTGCTCCGCCAATAGCTTCCTGTAGCGGTCCCAGTAGTACGGGTCAATCTCAGATCGAGCCGCATCAAGCCACGGCTCATGGCCGCGCTCAGTGAGAACCGAGCCGATCGTCATGGTCACCGAGTGGCGCGCCTCGAACCTTCTGGCGAGCGCCTCAGCCGTCGCGTCATCCACGTCGCAGGTAGGAAGCACGCGGAAGGTCTGAATCAGTTCCCGAATTCGCTCCGGCGTCGGATTCACATCTTTCGCGAGGAAGCTTCCGACCGCCGTTTCAAGATTCCCAAGGTTCTCAGACATCGGAGTCCTCCTCCTCGTCCTCCATCAGGCCGAAAAGTATCTCCTCGGTGCGTTCCCAGTTGGAGCGGAACGGCTCTGCCGCATGCAGCATCTCAGCGATTGCTTCCTTGTTGAGATCCATGGCGGCTAGGCGTTCATACGCTTTAGCAACTGCGTAGCTGAGCGTTTCGTCACTGAGGGTGTTGCCCGCCACTTTCTCCGGCTCGCCTCCCAGATCTGCGAAGAGCGCATCCATGGGGAGCGCGGAGCCCGCGATCTCCACCACCTGGCGGAAGTCGTCTATCAACTCTGGCGGCAGTCGTGACACGAAATCCGCCAGTACCGGATGCTCAGGATTGAGCCGGTATACGATCTGGTTATCAGTCAGGATCCTCGTCCAAACCGGCAGCCGGTTTGCCGAGACGAGCTTTGTTCCGCGAGACGTATAGGCGCGCTTCGAAGCTGCGCCAAGTGGCTCGATTATTCGGCGGAGCCTTTCGCGAACAGGGGTCGGCGGCTGGGCGGACGCTTTCTTTACGTCGATCTTCCAGAGCGCGTCCAGACCGTTGGGGATGTCTATACGAACCCGCGCGAGTTTGGTCAGTTCCATCTGTCGCGCGAGGCCGAACCAGGTCCCGTGCACGATGAGCCGTTTCTCTCGATAGACGTAGAACCCCTGGTTTTTCAGATAGCCGTCACGGCCGGCATAGTGTTGCCATTCGGCGGGGCTGACGTTGCGATGATGAGGTAGCGTGAATGCCTGAACGGTGATCAGGTAGTCACCCAGCTTGATCTGTTCGACCTGACCCTGATCGGTAGCGGGGTGGTTCGAGTTGAAGGGGTCAAAGGGTTCCAGCGGACGCTCGTTGAGGACTATCTTCACCTTCTGGAGGCCGGGCTCCCCGGTCAGGAAACGGTGAAAAACGAGTTCCAGATGCGACCGCGCGTCGTCTACTCGTTCGACGAACCGCGACACGTTCAGCTCGGAACCTGCATGGTCGACAACGCGGTCCAAGTGTTCCCACACGACGATCGTCCCCTGCTCGCCCATCTTGGATATCCAAGGGATGGCATTGAGATCATCGGGGATCTGCACAAGCCACTCGTCGGTTTCAGCGACGTGGTCCAGGTCCCAGCGAGCGCCGCTGGTCGCCCCGTTCTGGCGAGTCACTACAGTAAGGCGCCGGCACTGGGAGAAGGAGGCGGTCTTGAGGCCCAGCCCGAACCGCCCGAGGTCGGAGCGGCCCGGATCGTCCAGCGGATTGCGGCTGCCGAGTCTCATCGCTGACAGCAGGTCGTCCTCGATCATCCCCTCGCCATCGTCTAGGATGCCGATTCTGGGCTCGGCTCCCGTTGCGTCCGCGAAGAGGTTGATGGTCTTCGCTCGGGCCGTGATAGCATTGTCTACGATGTCGGCCAGGGCGCTTTCGAGGGAGTACCCTATATCGCGCATGCTCTCGATTAGCATTGACGCTTTCGGGTCGGCCCTAACAGTTCGCAAAGTTAACCCCCGTCAGAGGGTCGATGTACATGGCAGAGCCTTCATGTCTTGGCTTTTGTAGAATGCGGGGCTGCGATTTGTCTCGCCTCCCCGTGTCAAGAAGGCCTCGCTAATCGCCCGACCGCAATCTTGCCACAAGTTAACGCTGCTGTACGAGCGTTAGGAGGCGGGAGGAACACTTTCTTGCGCGTTGCGGGCGAGAAAAACGTCACCGTCTGCAATTCTAAGCGCACAACCACGCCTGATCGGAATGACGTGCACGGTTTCACGAAGTGTGGCGCGTATATCCCGTCTGTCCTATAAGTCGAAGCCATCCGGTGCATCGTTTTGTGAACAACAATTCAGCGCTTGCTGACTGGAATAATCAGGACGCGGCGGAAACTTGGTGCACCCCGCTGGTGCCGACGAGACGAGGTAAGCGCGGTGCGCTAGCTCCGCTTCAGTCCAGACTTGACTTCTCCCCCAATTGAGCGAACATATGTCTTGGAACTCGAATCGAACGGGATTGGTTAGAACGAATATATACCAGCAAGGAGAGACGTGGGATGGATCTGCATTCCTTGAAGCCGAGGGACAGGGTGCGCACCGTGGATGGCGCTATCGCGGAGGTTGTGAAGGAGACAGCGGACGGGCGCTGGATTCTAGTTCGTTACATCGACAGTCCCTCGAAACCCGAACTGGTCGGCACAGAAGACCTGTGCGACGAGGACGAACTGACAGACCTCATCGCCAGCATGAGTTGACAGTTTCCTAGAATCCCGAAAGGGACGTGGGCCACTATCAGGTCATAGCGTCGGTTCAAAGGTTTTGATGCGTTGCCCTCGGGCAGCGGCCTTGCGTTTCCAAGCCGGAGTCGTTCACGCATCCGAATGAAGAGCCAGCACATCAACTCGGTGGGGAGGAAACGTACATCAAGCCCTTGTCCTTGTCGGGATCTGCTCTGAATACGTAGGAGCGCGGCTCGGGAACCGCCGCAGGCGGATCGGCGTAGACTGCTACAGTTACCTTGAAGCCTTCGCCCTTGTAGAGGGCATTCTGGACTTTGTCCAACTCGGTATCTGATAGTTGATATTCGTATGAGCGATTCGGACCGAGGTCACTCCTAAAGAAGAATAGGTGATAGTGGTCCTTCCTCTTAGCAACTAGATCATAATCAAGCGGTTCGTTGAAACGGGCGCTGACCGGGGTGAAAGGATAATCCGTGTGCGTTTTGTGGACTTCGAACGCGGGCAACGGAATGTTCGGATCAGTTCGAGTGACTTTGACCACTACGTTGGTTGCGGCAGTTTGCGGCTGCGCGTTGATGACCCGGATTCGCCAAAGGTGTATCGGACAACGAGTGAGTGGCGTCATTTCGTCCGGATACGTCATAGGATCGCTGAGAACGAGTTGAGGCGCCTTGGCCACAGTCTCATCCAGCCGGCCGAGCAAGCGATACGACGCGCTACAGAAGAGAACTACCAACCCGATTGCCGCCCAAACAATGGCTGGTATGAGGCCCGTCAACCAGCCGAATACAGCAGCGCCGCCAAACGCTACCGCCGCGAAGGCAAGAAGCTGCACCCAATCTGAAATGGTGGTCGCCGGAAAGAAGGCTTCGCCTAGTACCCTGCGAACCCTTCCCCAGTCCATGGAGGCATCATAACGCCACAGGCTGCGCATGACGAAATAATCGTAGGCGTCCACTGCTCCGACGAGCCCAGTCGGCGAGCACCACTGAAAGATGCGAACACCACAGGGAAGCGCCCCGCACTATTGCGCCATAGTGTTCGCGACAGCGAGCCCTCGGACTTTCGCGCGCACCCCGGCGAGAATGCGGTATGCGGTGCGCCTTCTGTCCTCGCTCTGCGCTCGGTCGCTTCGCCGTCACGTCCTACGACTGGCGCCGTAATCCGAAGTGGGTGCGCTCCGTCGAGCCGTTGTGCGCCCGCTGTGACGCCGCGCTCGGCGTCGCCGGCTCACCTGGGCGCCGGGACAAACGTACCGGCGTGATCTGGTACAGGGGGCACGGCGTGGGATGGCCCCCGTCTAACGGGCAACCTCGAGACTGGTGCTAGAATCGCACTCATGACAGGTGCTCGCGCCCCGCGTGTCTACGTCCCGATGACTGGGTGGAAGCTGATCCGATGGCTTCTCTTCTACTTGGCCCTTGCCCTGCCAAACGCGGCGGTGATCCTGGCCGTTGTTGAAACCGTCTAGTCGATGAGCAAAACGCTAACCGTCATATTCGGCGCCGGCGCCTCACACGATCTTCTGCACAACCGCAGCGCAACGATCAAGGACGAGTACATCCCGCCTCTAGCCCGTGACCTGTTCACTGCTTCGCCGGTCGGCTCGGTCGACGTGGCGCAGGCGATTCTTGAAGAATACCCGCGTGCCAGAGCGGCGGCGGCGACTTTAGGCGTCCGCGGCGACCAAACCCTTGAAGAGGCAATGAACAGAATGCAGGCTTCCACGGAAACGCACCTCCGCCGCCAATTCGTGCAGGTCCCAGTCTATCTCCGGCATCTGTTCTGGGAGATCAGCAAGAACTACACGACCGAGCCGGTCAACTACACCAATTTGCTGAATGCCATCCTGGGGGTGACTTCCAGAGCGTCGGATTAGTCACCACAAACTACGATACCTTCTTAGAGCGAGCTTTGGAGCATGTGGTGGATGCCAAGTTCAAGACCTTGGACTCGTATGTAAGCGATCCGCGATGGGTTCTAGTGAAGTTGCACGGTTCTGCCGATTGGGCTCGGCCCATTCAAGGCTCAAAGATACCAGATCGTCTCGAAGGCTACCTCCGCATTCTCGACGACATTACCAAGAGCGATCTGGACCCTCTCACGGCCCGTCTGGGGACTGCCCCTATCCTGTGGCAGGACAAGAGACTGTGGAACGAGAGCGGCTCACTGTATCCGGCGCTAGTGGCTCCGATCGCCAGGAAGTACGAGTACATGTGCCCGGCCTCGCACATCGAGCGCCTTAGAACAGTCATCAAGGCAAGCCACAACCTCCTCATTATCGGCAACAGTGGCCTGGACGATGACCTGACCGATCTACTTCGCGACGAAATGGGGTTGGTAATGACCCTTGGGGTGGTCGCAGCCGGAGATGGCCGGACCGTCTTAGAGCGATTCCGCCAGGCCGTTCCCAAATTCCAAGCTGCGTCTGTGAAGACTTACGTAACGGAAAACGGTTTCAGTCACTTCATTACAAGTGGCAAATTGGCTGAGTTCTTGAACCGACTGTACGACGATGACGATCGGGATCCTTGGTTGCGCGCAAGTAACCCAGCTTGACACAACCGCGGCGTCCTCTTCCCGGACCGCGCGGTCCGCACCAGTCCGATCACTAACTTGACTTACTGACGACGCAGAGCGTCACTGCTGTACGACTTCAAGATAGGAGGACAGCAGACATGGTTCAAACGCTCGTACCGTTCGACGAAAATCTACCCGCCTGGGAGCAGGCGTTCTACGCCTTCCTGGCCGAGAAGGAGAGACGTAGCGGATCTATGCGCACGGTGGACGCCTACTCCCGGATGCTGCAGCGCTTCTTCGGTACCCTGGGCAAGACGCCGGAGCAAGTGACTGGCCCGGACGTATTCGCGTTCGCACACGGCATCGGGCCCTCTGGCCGGAAGCCGGCGGCGATCACCATCGGCGCGCGCCTGGCCTGCGTCAGCAGCTTCTACCGCTTCCTCATGCGGATGAAAATCGTCGAGTCCAACCCCTGCGACCAACTGGAGCGACCACGGGTGTCGCCAGCGCCACCACGCGGACTCAGCGCGGACGAGATTCGCCGCTTACTGGCGGTCGTGCCCGACAGCCCCAGCGGCCTGCGTGACCGCGCGATCGTCATCACGCTGGCGCTCACCGGCCGGCGTCGCTCGGAGGTGCTGGACATGACCGCCGCCAGCATCAGCCGCGACGGCGGCCTGTTCTACACCTATCGCGGCAAGGGCGGCAAGCAGGGCAAGCGTGAGTTGCCGCGACCAGCCCTCGACGCCATCGAGACGGCGCTAGCAGCGTGGGGGAAGAGCCTGGAGACGATGGCGCCCGCCGAGTCGCTCTGGCCATCCGCAGCGTCGAACGGCCGAGGGTTAACCAGCGGGACCTTCTACACGAACCTCAGGCGGTACATGAAGAACGCCGGGCTACCGCCAGCCGGCGTGCACATCCTGCGCCACGCAGCGGCCAAGCTGCGGCGCGACGTTGGGGAGTCAGTGGAGGACGTGAGTAGGTTTTTGGATCACAGCTCGCTGGCGACAACGACCGTGTACCTGCGGCGGCTGGAAGGGCAGGAAGACAAGAGCTGGGGCGCAGTGGCCGCCGCGATCGGGGTCTGACGCCGGGCCGAACTGACAGCAATTGTGACAGCAACGCCGACAGACAGACGTGGACGTTAGCGAACAGTAGCAACCGAGAGCCTACGATTTCCTATCGTCGGTGGACGCCGGTGGATGGCCAGAACCGATGTTCTACGGACTTAAAATCCGCTGCCCGCAAGGGCGTGTGGGTTCGAATCCCACCCCCGGCACCACGATTCCGTATCCAGCGAAGCGGTCGTTGGCGCCTAGCCAATGCCGAAGCAGCCGGCCGGCAGGTTGAGCGGCAGCCCGGCGCGATAGCGGAGGATGGCCAGGGCATCCGCGACAGTGACGTCGACCCCGCAGGTGACGTAGCCGTTGCCCAGACAGCGCAGGTCCATCCGCTGCGCCTCGAGAGCGCTCCGGGAGTGTCGGTGCACCACCCAGCGCAAGATCAGCAGCGCGTCCCTGGCGTCCACTGACCCATCGCAGTTCACGTCTCCGCAGGCGTACTCCTGGGGCGCCGGTGTGGGCGTGGGCGTAGCTGACAGCGTCGGCGCCGGCGTGTCCGTAGGCGCGACGGTGGGCTCGGGCGTCGGCGTCTCCGTGGGCGACGGCTCCGGGGAAGCCGTGGCCGCCGGCGACCCGGCCGGCGTTTCGCTGGCCGCGGCGGTGGCGGTCGCGGTGGGCGTCGCCGTAGCGGTTGCCACCGGCGTCGGTGTGCCGGTAGGCGTCTCCGTGGCAGTCGGCCCCGCGTTGGCGGCCTGCGCGGGCGACTCGGCGCCCGCCCCCGGACTCGCCAGGGGCGACGGCGCGGGAGCATCGCAGGTGGGAATGGGTGGCGGCACCCGCGTCTCCACCCTCGGGTCACGGCAGTCCCAGATGTCATCGTTGTCCACGTCCTCCAGACCGTCCAGCACGCCGTTCGGCCGGCCGTCCGGGTTCACGTCCTTCAGTGCGTTGTAGGCCTGCAGCAGGCCGAAGCCGTTCTGGTCGTCCAACCCCTGCGGTCCCACGTCCTGCGCGCAGTTCGTCAGCAGCAGTCGCACGCGCGGTGGCTTGAACGCGGGGTATTGGGACAGGATCAGCGCGGCCACCCCGGAGACGTGCGCCGCCGCCATGGAGGTGCCGTAACGGAGGCACCACCAGAACTGCGTGAAGTTCGGCGGCGTGGCGCACGGCACCCCGTAGGAGTTCTGAAGAATGTACGTGCCGTCCGCGCCCTCCTTTGGGTCGCCGCCGGGAGCCACGAGGTCCAGATCCGGCGAGTAGTTGGAGTAGGAGGCAGCGATGCCCCCGGTGCCGGCGCCGCCCACTGAGATCACTCCCGGCAGCGCCGCCGGGAAGTCCAGCTGCGGGTCCCCCTGCAGGTCGTCGCCGCCGTTGCCCGCCGCCGCTACCACTACCACCCGCTTCTGCACAGCGTACGCGACCGCGCTCCTTTCGGCATCGCTGGTAGAGCCCGGCCCTCCCAGGCTCAGGTTGATCACCCGCGCTCCGTGGTTCACCGCCCAGACGATGCCGTCCGCAATTGCCGCCGCCGGGCAACCGTAGCGCCGGTTCTCCACGCCCGGCGGGTCCAGATAGCCGCAGACCTTCACCGGCATGATCGTCGCCCCGGGCGCGATGCCGGCTACACCAATCTCGTTGTTGGTGGTCTGGGCGATCGTGCCTGCGACGTGCGTGCCGTGCCCCAAGTCGTCGTTCGGGTGGTCGTCGCCATCAAAAAAGTCGTGCGGATCGGTGAACACCGCCCCGGCGAAGTCCGGGGCAAGGGCGAAATCGGTTCCCGTGTTCGGGTCGTGGTAGTCCTCAAACGCCACGCCCGTGTCCACCACCGCCACCACGACCCCGGCGCCGTCGTTGGCCACATCCCAGGCCTGCTCCAGTTGGATCAGCCGCATGTTCCACTGTTGGTCGAAGTACTGATCGTCCGGCACAGCCGGGTCGTTGTGCGTATAGGGGATGCGCAGCGGGCTCTCCTCGGCGGAGCGCACGGCCCAGTTCGCGGCGAGCGCGCGGCCCACCGGCTCCTCCTGCCCGGGCGGCACGGAAACCGCGACGTAGCCATCCAGGAGCATCTCGCGCTTGACGGTGGCGCCGTACGAGGCCAAGACCGCGCGGCGCTGCTCCCGGGAGGTCTGGGGCCGGAAGCGGACTATCAGCTCGCCGGGCAGCAGCTGGTCTGCGCGGTGCGGGCTGAAGACGCCCGGCTGTGGCTGGCCCTCCTTCGCCCACAGCGCCAGCGCCAGGAGCAGGAGCGCCCCCACCGTCAGGCCGGCCCGGAACCGCCGTCTATCCGTCAACACCGGGCGCCACCGCTTTCGGCCGAAGGGGGAGTGCCACCCCTCAGCCCTTGCCTCGTGCCATTACCGCCGATTTTATGACCTGCCTCTCCTTCAGCCAATATGAGCGGCTATAATTCCTGCCGGGCCGCCCGGCGGCGGGGGGCGGCGCCATGAATCGCTAGTCCTAACGAAGGAGGCGGGCCATTGGTGACTGACATTCGCGCGGAAATGGTGGAATTTCCCGTGAACGCCTTCTCAACAAGCCCGCGGGTGGCCGCGCTGTCACCGCGCCGCCGCCCCTGATATACTGCTGACGACGCTATGACGACTACCGCCGCGGTCCGCTATGAGACCGTCATCGGCATAGAGGTTCACGCGCAACTCCTGACGCTGAGCAAGATGTTCTGCGCCTGCCCTGTGCCCTCGCTGGACTCTCCTCCCAACTCCCATGTCTGCCCCGTTTGCCTGGGCATGCCCGGCGTTCTCCCGGTTATCAACAAACACGCCGTGGAGCTGACCATCATGACCGGCCTCGCCGTGAACTGCGACATCCCCCCCGAGGCCAAGTTCGACCGCAAGAACTACCATTACCCGGACCTGATGAAGGGCTACCAGATCTCCCAGTATGACCTGCCGCTCTGCAAGGACGGCCGGCTGGAGATAGAGGTGGACGGCCAGACGAAACGCGTGGGCATCACGCGCGTCCATCTGGAGGAGGACACCGCCAAGTCCATGCACGTCGCCGCGCCCACGGGCGAGAGCTACAGCCTGATAGACGTGAACCGCTCGGGCCTGCCCCTGATGGAGATCGTCTCCGAGCCGGACATCCGCTCCGCGGAGGAGGCGCGCGCCTACCTGCAGAAGCTGCGCCAGGTCCTGCGCTACATCGGCGCCAGCCGCGCCAACATGGACGAAGGCAACATGCGCTGCGAGCCCAACGTGAGCATCCGCCCGCTGGGCAGCGAGCCCTTCGGCCAGAAGGTGGAGTTGAAGAACATCAACAGCTTCAAGCACGCCTACGACGCCATCAAGTACGAGGTAGCGCGCCAGACGCAGGTCATCGAATCCGGCGGCCGCGTGGCCCAGGAGACGCGGGGCTGGCGTGAGGACCTGGGCCAGAGCGTCTCCCAGCGCAGCAAGGAGTACGCGAACGACTACCGCTACTTTCCGGAGCCCGACCTGCCCACGCTCACGATCAGCCGGGAGTGGGTGGAGGAGATCCGGACGCGGATGCCGGAGCTGGCGGACGCCAAAGAGCGCCGCTTCCAGGACCAGTACGGCCTCTCCGCCTACGACGCCGCCGTGCTGGCGGAGACCCGGGCCCGGGCCGACTTCTTCGAGGCCAGCGTGGCCCTGGGCGGGAACGACAACCCCGCCCGCGCCAAGTCTGCCGCCAACTGGATCAACGGCGAATTCGCCCGCCTCCTCAACGCTGACAACGCGGACATCGAGGACTCTAAGGTGACCCCGGAGCTGCTCTCGGAGCTGCTGGACCTGCTTGACGCCGGCACCATCTCCGGCAAGACGGCGAAGGACGTCTTCGAGCAGGTCTACCGCGCCGGCATCTCCCCGAAGCGGGCGGTCCAGGAGTCCGGCCTCATCCAGATCACCTCCGCGGACGAGGTCTCGTTCGCCGTCGAGAAGGTGATCCAGGAACACGCGAAGCCCGTGGAGGACTACCGCCGCGGTAAGGAAGAGGCCATCAAGTTCCTGGTCGGCCAGGTCATGCGCGAAACCAAGGGGCGCGCCCGCCCGGACATCGTCATCCAGGTGCTGAAAGAGAAATTGAATGGCAGCCCGTAATCGAATCGGCAAGTGGCGCGTTACTAGGATAGAGCCATGAACCGCCTCTTCGAGTTCGACTTCCTGAAGTGGTTTTACCCGGGCATGCACATCAAACGATGGCTTGCCCTCACTGTCATCGGCGTCGCCATCATGACGTTCGGCCTCAGCTACGTTGTGCGGGAGGCCTACCTGACGGGCTTCACCTTCCCGGGCTTCATGTACTGGGTCACGCTGCAGTTCATCCCCCGCTACGTCCGCGGCGCCATGTTCATGACCGGCGCGAGCGGCCTCATCCTCTTCTCCATCTGGAAGCTGAACCAGTCGCTCATCTCCGTTCTGCTGCCGCACCGCGACCCGGCGGCGAGCCTGGTGAACACCATCTACAATCAGCGCTTCCTGCGCCGGGGCCCCAAGATCGTGGCCATCGGCGGCGGCACCGGCCTCTCGATTCTGCTGCGCGGCCTGAAGGAGTACACCGGCAACCTCACCGCCATCGTCACCGTCGCGGACGACGGCGGCAGCTCCGGCGTCCTGCGCCGGGAGCTGGGCGTGCTGCCGCCCGGCGACGTGCGCAACTGCATCGCCGCCCTGGCCGACGCCGAGCCCCTGGTCACGAAGCTCTTCCAGTACCGCTTCTCGGACGGCTCCGGCCTCGCCGGCCACTCCTTCGGCAACCTGTTCATCGTCGCCATGTCCGGCGTCGTGGGCAACTTCGAGGAAGCCATTCGCCAGACCAGCCGGGTCCTGGCGGTGCGCGGCCAGATCATCCCGTCCACGCTTGCCGACGTCACGCTCGGCGCCCGCACGGACGACGCCCGCACCCTCCTGGGCGAATCCTCTATCGGCAGCGGACTGGAGAACGGAGACGGTACGGCTCACCGCATTAAAGAGGTCTACCTGCTGCCGCATAACCCGCCCGCGCACCCGGAGGCGGTGCGCGCCGTCCTGGAGGCGGACCTGATTGTGCTGGGGCCGGGCAGCCTCTACACCAGCGTCCTGCCGAACCTGCTGGTGCAGGGCATCCGCCGCAGCATCACGGCCTCGCCCGCCGCCAAGATCTACGTCTGCAACGTAGCCACCCAGCACGGCGAGACGGACGGCTTCGGCGTGGCGGACCACGTGAAGGCCATTGAGGACCACGTGGGCAAGGGCATCATCAGCTACGTCCTCGCCAACAGCAACGTCGTCACGGAGAGCATCCCGCACGCGGAGCAGTCGCAGCCGGTGCGGCTGGACGATGGCATTAACAATGGGATACGATTGATCCTGGACGACGTCATCAGCGAGAGCAACCCCTATCACCACGACTCTGCGAAGCTGGCACAGGCCGTGATGCGCGTCTATTACGAACGCGACCAGGTGGCGCCGCTGCCGGAGACCGAGCAGGACCTGGTGACCGCCGACAAGATGCTATAGACGGAAAGACGGATGAGCCTCCAAGACTATCTGGCACTCGCCTCCATCATCATCTCTATCGCCCTGATCGCGATCATCCTGCTGCAGGTGAAGGGGGAGGGCGTCGGCGGGCTGCAGAGCGGCTCTTTCGTGCGCACCCGGCGCGGCCTGGAGAAGACCCTTTTCCAGCTCACCATCGTTCTCAGCGTCCTCTTCCTGGGCATCGCCGCCCTCGCCGTTTACGTCCGCTGACGCGGACATCTTTTCCCGCTAAGAATGAGAAAGGATAGCCTGCCGCCCAGACACGGGCCGGGCTGGCCCCTGCTGGTCATCCTCACAGCGGGCATCGGCATCATCGCCGCCGCGCTCTTCGCGGTCCGCGGCTCCTTTACCGGCTCGGACGGTGAGCAGTCCGTGCCGTATGTGGAGGCCGTGGTGGGCGCGCCCGCCCGCATCAACCCCCTCTTCGCCTACCTGAGCGACGCCGACCGCGACCTGAGCAGCCTTGTCTTTTCCGGACTCGCCCGCCTGGATGCGGACGGACGGGTCCTGCCGGACCTTGCCCAGTCCTGGGACATCTCAGCAGACGGCAAGACAATCACCTTCCACCTGCGGCCGGGGGTCACCTGGCACACAGGCGTCGCGTTTACGGCAGACGATGTCATCTTCACTTACCAGCTGCTCGCGGACCCCAGGCTCCAGGGCGACCCGGAGCAGGCGGCGCTCTGGCAGGCGCTGGCGTGCTCCGCACCGGAACAGCTCACCGTGCAGTGCACGCTGCCGGACGCCTTCGCGCCCTTCCTCTCCTTCGCCACGATCGGCATCGTTCCCAAGCACATACTGCAGAACGTGGACCCGGCCGCCATCCTGGACGACGCGTTCAACAAGGCGCCCATCGGCACGGGGCCGTACCGGCTGGCACAGTTCGACCAGACCCGCGCCGTCCTTAAGGCCAACCAGAACTATTACGGAGCCCCGACCCTGCTGCCCGAGATCCAGCTCCGCTTCTACCCCAACGTCTCTTCCGCGGCCGCGGACGTCGTGCGGGGTCAGGCGCACGGCATCCTCGTGGACCTTGGCACCAGCCAGAAGGACTTCGAGACCCTCAGCTCCACAGACGGCCTCAGGGCCTATGCAGCCGGCCGCAGCGCCTATACTGCTCTCTACCTGAACAACAGCACCGCGCCGCTTAACGATGAGTCCGTCCGCGAGGCCGTCGCCTATAGCGTCGACACCGAGGCCATCATCGGCGACATCCTGGGCGGCCGCGCCGTCCGCGCGGGCTCGCCGATCCCTCCCGGGACGTGGGCCTACAACACCGGCCTGAAGCCTTATCCGCACGATCCCGGCAAGGCCCGCGACGTGCTTGACCGGGCCGGCTGGGCGCTGCCGGACGGCGCCAAAGTGCGGCAACGCAACGGCGTGGAACTCCGCCTCACCCTCATGACGGACCAGGACACACTGCGCGGCGCCATCGCCGACGAAGTCTCCCGGGAGCTTGCCGGGGTCGGCATCCAGGCCACCGTTGTGCGCCAGGCCGCCACATCACTGATCAAGGACTTCCTGATTCCGCGCGAATACCAGGCCGCGATCTTCGCCTGGGACCCCGGCCCGGACCCCGACCCCTACCCGGCCTGGCACAGCTCCCAGGCCAGCGGCAACGGGCGGAACCTGGCCGCATACCGCAACGAGGAGGCGGACAAGCTGATGGAAGAGGCGCGCCGCACGTCTGACCTGGACGAACGCCAGCGCCTGTACTTCACCTTTCAGCAGACCTTTCAGGACGATTTTCCCAGCGTTCTCCTCTATTATCCCGTCTACACCTACTTCGTGAGCGACCAGGTCAAGAACATCCGTCTCGGCACCCTCTTTACCACCGCCTCCCGCTTTCAGAACGTCACCGAGTGGACTATCGAGAAGGCGCCGGACATAAGAGGCGGCTGAGTCGGCGCCGGGCGGCCTGCTGCGCCGTTACGGCAACACCAGCACGGGCACCTGGACGACGCCCTTCGGCTGGCCGGTCTCCGTCGTCTCCTGGTACACCCAGAGACAATACGGCGTGGGTTCCTTCACGTTGTTGACCACGATGTCTGCGCCGAAGGGCCGGGTGAAGTCCGTGATCTCCAGGCCCGGCGGCGCCACGCGGAACTCCCGCGGCTGCGGCGGCAGATCGAGGGATTGCAGCACCGTCTGCTTGGCGTCCACCACAGAGAGCGCGACGCCGGTGTCCTGGAACCCGATATTCGATCCCCAGCCGCTGACGTAGAACGGGATCTTGACCTGCTGCTCCGGGAGGGGCTGCCCCACCTGCAGGAGCTTCGGCGAGGCCGGGTCCGGGTTGGTGGCGCAGACCTTGAGCGGCGAGGCCGTGGGCGTCGGCGAAGGCGCGGCCGTCTTGCGCGGCCTGGGCGTCACCTGGCCAGTGGGCGTCAGCGGCACGATCACCAGACCCGCTGGCGGCTGCTGCGATTCACCGCCGCCCCCGCCACACGCCAGCGGCAGCGCGACCAGCACCGCCAGCACGCAGGCCCACCCGGCTTTCCAGTACTTCATAGTCCTCACACTGGCTCTACTGACTACAACGCTTGCCAACCGTCTCGCGTTGCGAGACCGCGCGTGCTAGAATCGCCCGAGACCCGCGACCGTATGAGCATCGTCTTCATCGGCACCCCGGCCTTCGCCGTCCCCTCCCTGCGACGCGTCGTCGCGGACGGCCACGCGGTCACGGCCGTCATTACGCAGCCGGACCGGCCCGCCGGCCGCGGCCGCCGCCCCAGTGCGCCGCCGGTCAAGCTGGCCGCCGCGGAGCTGGGGTTGCCCGTGCTCCAGCCGCAGAGCCTGCGCGATCCAGGAGCGCTGGCTCAGGTCGCTGCTCTCCAGCCTGCCGTCATCCTCGCCGTGGCCTACGGCCAGATACTGCGGAAGGAGTTCCTGGACATCCCACCCAGGGGTGTGCTCAACGTCCATCCGTCCCTCCTGCCCCGCTGGCGCGGCGCCTCGCCCATCGCCTCTGCCATCCTCGCCGGCGACGAACAGACGGGCGTCACCATCATGCTCATGGACGCCGGGATGGACACCGGGCCCATCCTCGCCCAGGAGCGCGACGCCATTGGCCCGGCCGATACCACCGGCTCGCTCACGGACAGGCTCTCCGCGCTGGGTGCGGAACTCCTCTCGCGCACACTTCGCGGCCGGCTGGCCGGGGAGATTGAGCCGCAGCCGCAGGATGAGGCGCGGGCGACGACCTGCCGTCTCATCCGCAAGCAGGACGGGGCCATCGACTGGTCCGCCCCGGCCATCGATATCTGGCGGCAGGTCCGCGCCTACAACCCCTGGCCCGGCGCCTACACAGCGCTGGAGGGCGAGCCCCTGCACATCTGGGAGGCCTGGCCTGTCGGAGCCGAAAGCGGCGAGCCTGCGGGCGCCGTCGTCGCCTTGACGGCGGAGCAGCGCCGGGCGCTTCCCGCGGGCTCTGACCCCGGGGCCTTCGCGGTGCAGACGGGACGCGGGCTGCTGGCGGTCCTGCGCATCCAGCGCGCGGGCCGCCGCGCCCTGGCGCCGGGCGACTTCCTGCGGGGGATGCCCGGCCTGCTCGGCCGCCGCCTCGTCTCGTCCCCGGCGGGCCAGGCCAAAGCCTGACCCTCGGCTCGCTACTCCGACGCCTCTTCCGCGGGCGCTGCGCCCTCCGCGGCCGCGGCTTCCTCGGCAGCCGCCTCTTCCGCCGCCGCAGCCTCCTCTTCCGCCACGCGCTCGACGGCCGGGGGCGCCACCTTCGCCACCACCTGCTCGGGGTCGGTGAGGACTACCACGCCCTCAGGTACGCGCAGGTCCGATACGTGCAGCGAGGCGTCGATCTCCTCTAGCTCCGAGACGTCTACTTCGATGGCGGAGGGCACGTCCGCGGGCAGCGCCTCCACAGTCACGTGGTCCAGGCCGTGCATAAGGATGCCGCCGTAGCGGTCCACGGCCGGCGCCAGCCCCACGAGGCGGATAGTCACCTCCATCTTCACCTTCTCTCTGAGGGAGATCTGCAGGAAGTCCACGTGCAGGATGGCATCGCTTACCGGGTTGCGCTGCACGTCCTTGACGAATGTTGGCCGCTCGTCCCCGTCCAGGTGCAGGTACACCAGCTCGTTCCGCCCGGCCTCCTTCAGCACCTGCCGCAGGTCGTCCGTCGGCATTTGCACGGCGAGCGATTCCACGTGGTGTCCGTAGATGTTTGCCGGGGTCAGGCCCTCACGGCGCAGCCGCTTCACCTTCTTGCCCAGCACCTCGCGGCGCCGGACCTGTAGCTCCGTTTTCGTAGCCTGGGCCATGTGCGATCTCCTCCAGAAGTACGCAGTCCAGATTAGCCCACCCCCGTCCCAGGGTCAAACGCACGCGGGCGGAGCGGCGAGCATCCGCATCTCTAACGAGCGGAGCGGGTGCGGCCGGCGTCACTTGACAGGCGGCGGACGCCCGGGCAACATCGTAAGTGCGCACGCACGCACTTAACGGGCCGGGAGGATCGTCTTGATGCTGACAGCCGAACGCTCAACCCCCGAGCGTGGCAAACACGACAAGGAGTGCCGCCAGCGCGCCCTCCTGGACGCCGCTAACACCGTCTTCGCCGAGCGCGGCTACGATGCCGCGACGACCCGGGAGATCGCCTCGCGCGCCGGCTGCGCCGAGGGCCTCATCCACCGCTACTTCTCCGGCAAGCACGGCCTCCTCCTCGCCATCCTGGAGAGCAAGGGCTCCCAGATCCGCGATGACCTGCCGTCCGTCCTCCCCGATCGCGATTCGGTGCGCGAGGAGCTCGAACAGCTGCTGCTCTGGTACTGGGAAGCCTTCTGGCAGCGCCGCGACTACATGCGGGTCTCCATCTCGCGCGCCATGATCGACCCGGAGGTGGGCCATGCCATCGCCCACAGGATCAACGACGCGCACGTGGAGTTGATCACCGGAAAGCTGAGGCGCCACCAGGCGGCCGGGCGCATCCGGCAGGACGCCGGCCTCCAGGCCGTGGCCTACTCCATCTCCGCCCTCGGGTTCGCCATCGGCTTCGTGTTCCAGTCCTGCTTCGGCGAGAGCCGCGAGAAGGCGCGCCACATCCTGCTCACCGCCGCCGATACCATCACCCGCGGCCTCGTCCCGGCGCCGGAGCCGCCCCCGTGACCTCTACCGATTGTCCACTTTCTACTGTCCCTTAGTGAGGAGGCGCCTGTGAAGATCGGCCTGCAGATCCCGTATTTCACCTGGCCCGGCGGACCGCCGGAGCTTGGTCCCAGACTCGCCCGCACCGTCCGCGCCGCCGAGGACGGCGGTTTCGACTCCATCTGGGTCATGGACCACTTTTTCCAGATCCCGATGGTCGGCGCCGCCGAGCTGGACATGCTGGAGGCGTACACAACGCTCGGCTTCATCGCCGCCCACACGTCTCGTGTCACTCTCGGCGCCATGGTCACGGGCGTCACGTACCGCCATCCGGGCATCCTCATCAAGCAGGCGACGACGCTCGATGTGCTCTCCGGCGGCCGCGCCTGGCTGGGCATCGGCGCCGCCTGGTACGAGCGCGAACACGATGGTCTGGGCGTCCGCTTCCCGCCCCTGAAGGAGCGCTTCGAACGGCTGGAGGAGGCCCTGCAGATCGCCCATCAGATGTGGGACCGGGACAACAACGGCGCCTTCCAGGGCCGGCACTACCAGCTGGGCGAGACTCTAAACTCGCCGCAGGCCATCTCCAGGCCCCGCCCCCGCATCCTCATCGGCGGCAGCGGCGAGAAGAAGACGCTGCGGCTGGTGGCCAAGTACGCCGATGCCTGCAACATCTTCGGCCAGATCGGGCCCGAGGGCGTCAAGCGCAAGCTGGACATCCTGCGCGCCCATTGCGAGCGCGAGGGACGCCGCTATGAGAGCATTGAGAAGACGATCCTTTTCATCTTCAACCCGGGCCCCAACGGCGAAAACGCGGGACAGCTCCTAGACCAGCTCGGCTCCTTCGCTGAGGCCGGTGTCCAGACGGTGATCGGCGCCCTCATGGGCGTCGAGAGCGGCAGCCCCATCGAGGCCATGGCGCGAGACGTCATCCCGCAGGCCGCGAGGCTGTAGGCGGCGGTGCGGCGGGAAAAGACCGGGTGAACAGAGAGCGGACCATGCTAGGCAGGCTCGAATACAAGTGGATCGTCGGCATCGTCTTCGTGTTCGGCCTTTTCATGGACCTCCTGGACATGACGATCGTCAACGTCGCCCTGCCGGTACTGGGGCGCGACCTTGACGTAGACCCCAGACAGGGCGCGACCACCATCCAGTGGGTCGTCACCGGCTACCTGCTCAGCCTGGCCGTCTTCATCCCCGTCAGCGGCTGGCTGGGCGACCGCTTCGGCACCAAACGCATCTTCATGACCGCCCTCTTCCTCTTCACAAGCGCTTCGCTCCTGTGCGGCCTCGCCTGGAACATCGAGTCCCTCATCGCCTTCCGCGTGCTCCAGGGCGTCGGCGGCGGAATGCTCACGCCCGTCGGCACTGCCATGCTCTTCCGGGCCTTCCCCCCGGAGGAGCGGGCCAAGGGCGCCGCCGTGCTGATGATCCCGATGGTCGTCGCGCCGGCCAGCGGGCCGATCATCGGCGGCTACCTGGTGGACTACCAGGACTGGCGCTGGATCTTCTTCATCAACATCCCGGTCGGCGTCCTTGGCCTTCTCTTCGCCGGCGCGTTCCTGCGTGAGGAGAGGCAGCCGCACCCCGGCCGCCTGGACATCCCGGGCTTCGTGCTCGCCGCCGGCGGGCTGGCGTCTCTCATGTACGCCCTGGCGCAGGCCGGGACCAGCGGCTTCGACGACCGCGAGGTCATCGCCTTCGGCCTGGCCGGTCTCGCCGCCCTCGCCGCTTTCACAGCTGTGGAGCTGCGCGCGGCCGAGCCGATGATCGATATACGACTCTTCCGCAACAGGCTCTTCAGCGCGGCCAACACCGTGCAGCTGGTGGGCCAGGGCGGCCTGATGGGCGCGCTCTTCCTGTTGCCCCTGTTGCTGCAGGCGGAGATGGGTTTCAGCGCCTTCAAGTCCGGCCTTGCCACCTTCCCCCAGGCCCTGGGCGTCATCACCATGGTGCAGATCGCCAGCCGTCTCTACGGGCGCATCGGCCCGCGCCGCATCATGATGGCCGGCATGTTCGGCGGCACGCTCACCACGCTCGCCTTCCTGCTCGTGGACCTGGAGACCAGCGCCTGGACCATTCGCGGCATCATGTTCGCCCGCGGCCTCTCGTTCGCGCTCGTTCTCATATCGTTACAGACGGCGACGTTCGCCACCATCGAGGCCAAGGACATGGGGCGTGCCAGCGCCATCTTTAGCGCCGGGCGTCAGGTCGCGGCCAGCTTCGGCGTCGCCCTCCTGGCCACCGTCCTCACCACCCGCCTCGCGGACCACGACGCCGTTCTCGGCAACCCCGCCACGCGCAGCAGCGCGCTCACCGCGTTCCACGAGGCGTTCCTCGTCGGGGCCGTCCTCACCGTCTTCGGAATACTTGCCGCGCTCCTGATCAGCGATAAGGAAGCGGCGCCCTCCATGCGGCGCGCCCCCGCCGGACCCGCGGAAGAGGCCGTCCCGGTCCACTAGAAAAACGCCCGGCGGAGAAGGCGAAGCGGGGGGCGCAGAGACGCACGGAGCGCCCCGTTTCCGCTTTCGGCGCGTGTTCCCACCTGCTAACCGCCGGCATCCGCTCTCTTCTGCGGCGCGGCCGTGGGTTCCTCCCAGAACGACTCCATGACGGCGAGCTGCGAGGGCGGCGGCCCCAGGCGCGCGAAGCGGAAGCTGACGGTCACCAACCCGTAGCCCACCGCGAAGAGCACCAGCGGCGAGACCAGCAGCACCTTCTCCGCGCCGAACTGCCCCGCCGCGGCGCCCAGCGCCACGAGCGGCACGATAGACGCGCCGTTGCGCAGCGAGCTCTGCATGGCGAAGGTCCGCCCCTGATAGGGGATGGGCACGCGCCGGTTGATGTACGTCTGCACTGAGGTGGCCGTCAGCGAGACGCCGAACGCCAGGGGCAGCGCCAGGAACCCGGCCGTGCGCATGGCGCGGTTCATGTGGATGCCCACCAGTTCCGCCGCGTGCACAGGGTTGACTGTGTCGATTGCCCTCCCCACTTCGTCCACGACGCCCAGCAGGAAGAGGCTCGCCGTCGCCAGAAAGAGGCCGGCCAGCGCTGCGATGCGCTCGCCCCGCAGCCCCATCAGGAACGGCGCCGCCACGAGCGCCAGCACCACCCCAGCCGCCGAGGGCGCGAAGACGTACGCCGTGTTCGTAGCGTCGCTGTCCAATACCGATTGCACGTAGTGCGGCGCCAGCGTCTGCAGCACGACGTTTACCGACCCGGCCAGCACCGACATCACGATCATCGTCCCCACCGCTGGGTGCCGCACGAGCCAGCGCACCGCCGCCTGGAAGCGGGCCCTCGGCACCGGTATACGGCGCCGCCATGCCTTGTCACCCACCGGCAGGTCGAACACGCGGCTCGCGGCCAGCAGCAGCAGCGCTCCCGCCAGGTAGACCGCCGGCGTCACGCCGAACGCCTTCACCAGCACGGGCGCGAAGAGCGCCGTCCCGAAGCCCGCGCCCGCTGCCGCCGCCAGGTTGATCATGGAGGCGGCGCTCGCCAGCTCCGCCTCCGTCGCCACCAGCGGCAGCACGGAAGACTCCGTAGGGGCGGACACCTGGCCCAGGGCGTTGACGGCGAAGATCAGCGCCAGCACGACGATGAGGTCAGTACCCAGCAGTCCCGGCAGTGCGAAGCACAGCGCCGCCATCCCGGTATACGCCCCGGCCAGCGCCACCCGATTCGGCAGCGCGTCCGCCACCGCCCCCCCATACAGGCCCAGCAACGCAGGCGAGGCGAGCGCGGCCACACCCACAAGCGCCACCTCCAGCGCAGACCCCCCTCCCCGGGCAGTGGCCACCAACGCCCCGAACGCCAGCGTCTGCTGCCCGGCCTCCGAGAGGAAGCGCGAGAGCAGCAGGTGCTGGAACTGCAGGTTCCGCGCGATGGCCGGCTCCGGCAGGAAGAACCAGAGCACCCGGAACAGCTGCCCCTGCGCATTGTCCAGCGCCCGGTCCGCGCCCACCTGGGCGCGTCCCACAACCGCGAACGGCAGCCACCAGTGCCGGGCCCTGTGGCGCCGTTTCGCGTTCATGCCGCGAGTATATCCGCGCGCCGGGCGATGGCGTAGGGGCGCAGCATGCCGCGCCAACCTGGTGTACCGTCTTCGAAATACCTCGACTGTATCCGGTGGTACGTTGAGCCTGCCTGCGGTAGGCAGGCGCGGCGCCATCCCGTCTGTTGTCATCCTGAGCGAGACGACATCTGCCACGTGGCTCTGCGCAGCTTCGCGAAGGATCTGGGGTGGGGCAGACCTGCGAGCGAGGGACGATGGTGCACCCGAACCCCTCGTGTGCCGTCTCCCAGCGCCAGGATGCGCTGTCGTAAGGCTGCGCACCCGTACAGAACCCCTCCGCTACGCTTGACCGTCGCCAACCGCTATGCTCAGATGAGCCCGTACACACCGAAGCCCAGGAGGTCGCCCATGAAAGCCGCTGCCAAGCCCGTTAACGGCAAGGTCGAAATCGTGGACATACCGGTCCCGACGCCCGGCCCCGACGACATCGTGATCAAGATGACGATGGCCACCGTCTGCGGCACCGACATGCACTTTGTGGACGAGTACCCGAACGAACTGCTCAGCGCCACCTTCCCCGGCCCGCACGCCACACCGCAGGGCCTGCTGATGGGCCACGAAGCCATCGGCATCGTGCACCAGGCGGGGGCCAACGTGACCAGCGTCAAGCCCGGGGACCGCGTCATCGCCGGTTGTATGATCGGCTGCGGCAAATGCCACGAATGCATGGCCGTGGACTTCAGCACGTGCACGGGCGGCGGCCGCGTCCTCTTCGGCTGCCAGGCGGAGTACTACCTGGTCCCGTTCGCGGACGGCAACGTGGCGAAGGTCCCGGACAGCGTCAGCGACGAGCACGCCGTCCTCGCCACGGACATCATGTCCACCGGCTTCGGCGCCATCGAGCGTGCGGGCGCCGGCTTCGGCGGCAGCGTGGCCGTCTTCGCGCAGGGGCCGGTGGGCCTCTGCGCCACCGCCGGGGCGCGGGCCCGCGGCTGCGGCCTGATCGTCGCCGTTGACACCGTGCCGGAGCGGCTGGAGATGTCCAAGAAGTTCGGCGCCAACGTCACCATCAACCCCAGAGAAGAGGACCCCATCGCCAGGATCATGTCCCTCACAGACAACAAGGGCGTCGAGGTGGCCGTGGAGGCCGTCGGCACCCAGGCCACGTTCGAGGCGGCGACCCGCGCCGTCCGCCGCGGCGGCACCGTCTCCTCCGTCGGCGTCTACGGACTGACGCCCGCCGTCTCCATGCCCACACTGGCGCCGTCCTTCCTCCACCGCCAGATCATCACGACACTCTGCCCCGCCGGCCGCGACCGCATGGAGCACCTGCTGGGCCTTCTGGCCAACGGCAACATCAACCTGGCGCCGCTCTTCACGCACCGCATGAAGCTGGCCGACACCGCCGCCGCCTACGATCTCTTCCGCGGCAAGGCGGAGGGCGTGCTCAAGATCGCCATCACGCCCTGAGGGGTACTTCAGCACCCCCGCTAACCTCCAGCCGCCACAGCGTGCTATCATCGTCTCCGTGGCCACCGAGACCGCAGCTGCCGTGAAGCTGGCGCGCCTCCACGACATCATCGGCAAGATGCGCTCTGTCATCGTCGCCTATTCAGGCGGCGTGGACTCCACCTTCATCGCCGCCGTCGCGTACGATGCCCTGGGCGAGGACGCGCTCGCCGTCACCGGCGTCTCGCCGTCCGTCCCCGAGTCGGAGGTGGCGGAGGCGAAGCAGCTCGCGCGGCAGATCGGCATCCGCCACGAGCTGATCGACACGCGCGAGATGGACGATCCGGATTACGTCAAGAACGCGCCGGACCGCTGCTTCCACTGCAAGAACGAGCTTTACGGCCGTCTCCAGGCCATCGCCCGCTGTCGCGGCGCCGCGTTCGTGATCGACGGCTGCAACCTGGACGACACCGCCGACTTCCGGCCCGGCCGCCGCGCGGCCGCGCAGCACGGCGTGCGCAGCCCCCTGGTGGAGGCCGGCCTCACCAAGGCGGAGATCCGCGAGCTTTCGCGGGAGCGAGGTTTGCCGACCTGGGACAAGCCGGCGATGGCGTGCCTCTCGTCGCGCATCCCTTACGGCACGCCCGTCACCATCGAGAACCTGTCACAAGTGGGCGCCGCGGAGGCCCACCTGCGCTCCCTGGGGGTCCGCCGGCTGCGGGTCCGCCACCACGTCCTGGCGGCCGGCGACGCCGTCGCCCGTATCGAGACGGACGACGCCGGCATGGAGATCATCCTGCCGTTGCGTGGGCAGATCACGGAGCACCTGAAATCGCTCGGCTACCTGTACGTGACCTTGGATCTCGGCGGCTACCGCCCGGGGTCGCTGAACGAAGCTCTCAAACGGCGAGAGGAGTGACGGGGAGCTGCCCCCGCAACGCCTCGCGGGCCACGCCCGCCGTCGCGTCCGGCAACATTGCGCCCCGGCCGTGCGTCTGATATCGTACATCTGATGTCAGACGTCAGACGCAGCACCATCCGCAACCGCCGCCAGATCACGCTCCCCGCCGACATCTGCCGCCGTCTTGGGATTGAGGTAGGCGACAGCGTCATGCTGGAAGTGGAGGACGGCTACGTGCGCCTCACGCCGTCCAGAAAGCGCGCCGTCGACGCTCTCGCGGCCATTCAGAAGGCCTTCCAGGAGTCGGGCATACCCGAGGAGGAGCTACTGGAGGAAGGCAGGCGTGTGCGGGCTGAGATGACCGAGAAGGTTTATGGCCGCCAGCCGCCGGCCTAGAGTGTTTCTCGACACGAACGTCATCTACTCCGCGATCCACTCCCCAGGCAATCCGCCTGCCAGGATCCTCGCCCTGCACGCCGGCGGAGACATCAGGGCCGTCGTGTCGCAGCAAGTTCTGGCTGAACTCGTGCAGACCGTGCGAAACAAACTCGCCGGAGGCCTGGACCAGCTGCGCACCGTGCTAATCACCGCTCCGCCCGAAGTCGCAGACAACCCGACCCAGGAGGAGGTGCAATCCATATCACACGTTGTGAACTTCAAGGACGCCCCTATCGTCGCGGCGGCGATGAGTTGCGGGGCGGACTACTTCGTCAGCGGCGACCGGCGGCTGCTGGAGGAATGCCACCGCCTGGACCCACCGCTCAGGGCCCTTTCACCACGAGAATTCATGGACGAGCTTTCCCGTGACTGAGTCGCTCAACTTCCACGCAGACCTCGAATCCATCCTCGGCGAACTCACCCACGCCCGCGCGGACCTCGTCTCAACGGTGCAAGCACTGGCTGACGGCGACCTGGACCGCGCCCGCCGCGGCGGCTGGCCGGTCCGCCGCGTCCTGGAGCACGTCATCCAGTCCGAGAACCTCTACGCCGCCCTGGTCGCCCACCTGCGGGAGCAGCCGGTCGCTCAGCGCGGGCCCGTCTCCTGCGCCGGGCAGGCTGCGCAGGAGATCCTCTGCCAGCTGGACTCCAGCCGCAGCGCCCTCCTCTCCGCCCTGGACGGCGTGGACGAGGAGCGCTTCTACCAGCTCCGCCGCATGGGCCACGAGGAGTACAGCGTGCTCAGCGTCCTGGAGAACGCCGCCGCCCACGACCGGGAGCACGCGGGCCAGACCAGGGCCATCGTGGCCGCCGCCTGAGGTTTGGGGACGCTCACAGACGGCTGTGCTACGCTGAGACCCATGGAACGTACACTAACGTGCCCGCGCTGCCATGCCGACCTCCTCGCCGAGCAGGAGTACCACGGGATCGTCGTTGACCGCTGCCCATCGTGCGAAGGCCGCTGGCTGGACAGCGATGAGCTTGACCAACTCGAGGCCACCGTCGCCTCGACGCCCGCGGAAAGGCGGGCAACGATCCGCTATGGGGAGCGGCGCAGCGAGCTGCTGTGCCCCATTTGCGGCAAGGCGATGACGTCGTTCAACTACCGGGCCTACAACCTGGAGCTGGACGTCTGCGACGACCACGGTTACTGGCTCGACGGGGGTGAAGAAGGCCGGGTGCGCGAGATCATTGCAGAGCGCGTGCGCGGCCTCGCCCGTGCTGGCGATGCCGAAGCCTCCTGGTCACGGTTCCTGGGCGGTCTCAGGCGCCGCGGCTCCTCGCGGCGCTAGGTGTAGTTCCCACGGACGGTGTTTACAGATACCGCTAAGTTGTGCCGCGGCCGGCTGCCTTCTCGCGTACCGCGGGGGTACAGGGGGCCCTGCCCCCTGTCGGGGGTCTGGGGGTGTCCCCCAGATTTACATCCCGGGCGGGCGGGTGGGACGCACAGCATCACGATTGCGGCACGGTGGGGTTGGGTGGAGCCCAGCACCGCTGGCGAAACTCATCTCGCCGTAAACAATCTTGGTGGGAACCACAGCTAGGCGCCCGTTCCTCAACGTGGCCGCGTGGCGGCGGTCAAAGGCGCCCCCGCGCCTAAGCGCGCTCGCCGGCGGAGACTGCCAGCGACTCGAACTGCCCCGGCGTGATGCGACGGGCGGGACGGAACCGGCCTGCGCGCAGCTCCGCCAGCATCTCCTCTTCGCTCGCCAGGTCCTTCTCGAAGACCGTGGCGAACCGCCCCACCTCCAGCGGCATGTGCGCGTCGCTCCCCGCCGTCTGCGGCAGCCCGAGGTGCGACGCTACTTCCTGCGCCAGGCGGTTCTCCCGGTCTATGCACCCTCCGTTGAGCACCTCGATGGCATCCACCAGCGAGAAGAAGGGGTGTTCGGCAAGCGCTTCGATGGGAAGGCTCTGGGAGTCGCGCCGGTCGCCGAAGAGGAAGTTAGACGGGCCGGGGAAGTAGCGGAACGGGTGCGCCAGCACCATGAACGCGCCGAAGTCCTGGCACGCGGCCCGCAGGTCCCGGGCGCGGTGTATCCCCTTCACGTCCGGCGGCAACCCCAAGACAACGATGTGCCCCATGTCCGTGGACCACTCCCGGGCGTTGAACACGAACAGCCCGTGCTCATCCCGGAAGTGCTCCAGCTCGTCGGGCCGCCACTGGTTCAAGTGCTCCGTCAGCGCCACGCCGGTCAGGCCCACGGCCCTGGCCTGCTCTCCCAGCCGCTTTGGCGATATGTCGCTATCCATCGATCCCACGACCGTATGGATGTGCATATCGATGATCGTGCCCATGCCTCTCCCGCTTGCTGTCTCTCTGCCTAAATCAAGCCGCGCACCGGCGGGGTGCGCGGTCTCCCGCCAACATACCATAACCCTCACGTTAGCGGGAAGCTCGTCGCCTTGCCCATCCCTCAGCGCCCTTGACCCCGGCCCGGCCCCTCTCCTACGATTCTTCCCACCTTGCACGAAACATCGCCTGACTTCGCGCGGGCCTGGCAACGCTTCCAGGCGCTGGACTGCCTGCGGCTCGCCCAGGACACGTTGGAGTCCGAATGGACGCGCGGCCGCACGGACTACCTCGCCTTCCTGGTGCCGGTGGCTGACCCGGCCGCGCAGGACCATATCGCCCGCACCATCGAAGGCATCTGCGGGATCGCCGGCGTCGAGGCTTACCCGCCCTCCTACTGGCACATCACCGTCAAGGGCGCAGGCTTTCAGGTGGATTCCCCTGCCCTGGACGACGACGTTGCCGCATCCGCGATAGACGGCATCATCGCCCGGGCCCGGGCCATCTTCGCCGCCGAACCTCCCTTCGACATCCGCATCGGCCTGGCCAACGGCTTCCCCGAAGTGGTCTTCCTGGAGGTGAGCGACGGCGGCCGCGTGCGCGCGCTGAACAGCCGCCTGCTGCAAGAGGTGGCGGGGCTCGCCCGCTATCCTATCGACGGGCGGGGCTTCCTGCCCCACATCAGCATCGCCCGCTTCATTTCGAGCGACGGCCTGCCGCAGCTGAAGCAGGCCCTGGCGCAGCTACGCCGCGGCGCCGGCGGCCCCACCTTCCGGGTGCGCGAGGTCCAGCTCATCCGCGCCCGCCTCTCGGGCAGACGCCCGCCCGTCTGGGCGGAAACCGTGCCAAGCTTCGACCTGGTGGCCTCGTTCCAACTGCGCGGCTAATCGCTATCAGGCGGCCGGCGTTCAGCGACGCAAGTAGACAGAGATCGCCCCCCGGGGCGCGGGGCGGGGAACTATCCACTATCCACTATCCACTATCCACGCTACGCCAGGCACCGCGGCATCTGCCCACCGTTGTAAGCCACCATGTCCGGCATCACGCCCGCCAGCGGCAGCGCCGTCCCCTGTGGCTCCCCGCGCAGCTCGCTGTAGGCCCGGTGCAGATTCGCCACCAGGCGCTCCCGGTCCAGCCACTCGCCGAAGCGCCCCAGGTCCGTCTCCAGCGCCAGCTCCAGCGGCCCCGCGCCGGCCGCAAACCCCTTGCCGGCGACATCGCGCACAAACCGCAGGTACGCCGCTACGTCGTCGATCACTGCCGGCGCGCACACCGGCCCGTGCCCGGGCACGATCCGTTCCGCGCCCAGCCCGCGCAGCGTCTCCAGCGCCGCCAGCGACCCGGCCAGCGAGCCCATGACCACGAACGGCGTGCCGCCGTTGAAGATCACATCTCCCGCGAAGAGCAGCTTACGCTCCGGGACCCAGGCCACGATGTCGTTCGTCGTGTGCGCGGGGCCCACATAGATCAACTCCACGCGCAGGTCGTCCGCGTAGACGTTCAGCCGCTCCGCGAACGTCACGAAGGGCGGCGCCAATCGTATCTCTCCCCAGTCTACTTGCGGCCAGAACGCCGTCGTGCCCAGGCCCGTGGCGATCGCCTCTTGCCGACAGCGCTCGTGGCCGATGATCGTGGCCCCGGGCGCGAACACGAAGTTCCCGTGCGTGTGGTCCCCGTGGTGGTGCGTGTTCACCAGCGTCTGCACGGGCCTGGCGCCGGCCGCTGTCCGCACCGCCTCCGCGAACGCCCGCGAGCGCTTCACCGTGAAGCACGTATCGATAGCCGTCACCGCTTCGCGCCCCACGATGAACCCGGCGTTGTTCAGCCCCCAACCTCCGTTCGGCTGTATGTAGGCGAAGATGCCCTCGCTCACCTCCTCCACTCTGGGAGGCGGCACTTCAGCGTCATCCGGCAAGTGTGCAGTCGTCATCTCACTCTCCTGAACTCAACCCCGGAGGGACGCAACGCCGCGCGGGCAGGTTTGAGCAACAAGCCGTACACGGCGCTGGTGCCCTCCGGTGACGCGCCCCATTATACGGGGCGCCGTGTATCCATCCGTGTGCCCGCTGGTCTATCGTAAGGGCGTGACGAGCGACCTCGCGGCGGCGGTACTCGCCGGCGGCGCTTCGCGGCGCTTCGGCTCGGACAAGGCGCTCCTGAGCCTGCCGGACGGCCGCACGCTGCTGGCCGCTACCGTCGAGAAGCTGCGCCGGCTCTCGACGGAGGTCCTGCTCGTCGTGGACCGCGCCGGCCGCTACGCGGAGCTGGGCCTGCCCGTCCGCGAGGTGATCGATCGGACGCCCGGCGCCGGCCCGCTGGGCGGGCTTCATGCCGCGCTGTCAGCGGCGCTGGCCGATCGCGTCCTGCTCGTCGGCTGCGATATGCCTTTCCTCAGTCCGGACCTGCTCGCATACATGGCGGACCTGCCCCGCACGTACGACGCCCTGGTCCCCGTGTCCGCAGGCCGCAGCCATCCGCTGCACGCCATCTACGCTCGCGCGTGTCTGCCGGCGGCCGATCGGCTGCTCGATGCGGGCGAGCGCAGGCTGCAGGCGCTGCTGCCGCTGGTGAGGACGCGCGAGGTGCCACCGGAAGAGTGGGAGCGGTTCGATGCCCGCGGCCTCTCGCTGTTCAACCTGAACGGGCGGGCAGACCTGGCGCGGATGCAGGCAGTCTGGGCGGAGTCGCAGCCCTAGTCGGGTCGCCCCGCTAGTGCACCGTCTCCAAAATACCTTGACCGTATCCCGTGGCACGTTGAGCGCGGCCCCGTCCCGTGTTGTCATCCTGAGCGCGAGGACATCTGCCACGTGGCTCTGCGCAGCTTCGCGAAGGGATCTGGGGTGGGGCAGACCTGCGAGCGAGGGATGATGGCGCACCTGACCCCTCGTGTACCGTCTCTCACTTCAAGAGTGCGCCGTGGTAAGGCTGTTCTTGAGACACTACGCTAACGGCCCGTGGACCCGTGGCCGCCGGCGTCGCGGGCCGTGGCGCTCAGCTCCTCCGCCACCTCCAGCGAAACTTCCGCGATGCGGCTCACCACCAGCTGCGCGATACGATCGCCGTGGCGCACCGCGTGCGGGCCCCGGTACGGCAGCACGTACATCGTCACCAGCAGCTCGCCCCGGAAGTCGCTATCGATCGTCCCGAACACCGCCATCACCCCCTGCACCGAGAGGCCGGAGCGCGGGCGTATCTGCACATCCCACCCGTCCGGCGCCTCGATGGCGATCCCCGTGGGCACGCGCACGGGCGCCTGCCCCACCTCCAGCGCCGCGCCGGCGTCCGGGCCCGCGGGCAAGCACGCCACCAGGTCGTAGCCGGTGGCGCCCGGCGTCGCCCGCACGGGTATCCGGGCGCCCGGACGCAGCAGCTTCACCCGCAGCACCTGAGCGCCGCTCACGGACGGCCCCCATCCAGAAACGCCAGCACTTCCTTCGCCAACGCCTCGGGCTGCTCCATCGGCGCCAGGTGGTCCGCCCCGGGGATGGCCAGGGCGCGGGCGTCCGGTATCTCGCCCGCCACCGCGTCCACGATGGACCCCAGGAAGGCGTCCGTGTGCTCCCCCCTGATCACGATGGCGGGACAGGTGATATCGGGCAGCACCTCCCAGACGTCCAGCGACACGCTGTTTTCGAACATGCGGGCCTCCACCTCGCCGGAGCACTTCAGTTGCACCTGGCCGCCGTGCCCGTCCGCACCCTCCCGCGGGAACGTCCCGTGCTCGGCGTACAGGCGCAGGCACTCTTCCGTCCAGCGCTCGAATGTTGGCCTCTTGCGGTACGACTCGATCATCTCGCCGGGGCCCGGCCAGACCTGGCGGCGGCGGCGGGCGGCCTGGGCCATCGCGTCGCGGGGGGCGGCCAGCGGCCGGAACTGCGGCGGCATGATGATGGGCTCGATGAGCACGAGCCGCGAGAAGTAGCCCGGCTGCGTCCCGGCCAGGTACGCCGCCGTGGCCCCGCCCGAGGAGTGCGCGACGACCGGGATGTCGCGCAGCGCGAAGGCGTCCATGAACGCGCGCAGGTCCGCCACCAGGTGCCGCCAGTGGTAGTTGTCCGCGTCCGCCGGCGGGGGCTTATCGCTATCGCCGTGGCCGCGCACGTCGTAGGCGTAGACGTGGTAGCGCGAGGCGAGCCGCTCCGCGACGGGCTGCCAGAGGCGCGCCAGGAAGCCGTTGGCGTGCAGCATGAGCAGCGGCGGGAAGCCCAGGTGCCCTTCCGAGCCCGGGTACCACATGAGGTAATGCAGGCGGAGCCCATTGGCCTCGATGAACCCCTCGTCAGGTGGCACGGCGACTCCCGCTCCGCCCGCGCGCAGGGACAGGCGGGCGCTGGAAACCGACCGCCGGAATCGTCGAGCGGTCGAACTCCCGGATGCGCTCCGGCCCCAGCGCCCGCACGGCCTCCAGCGCCGCGCTCACGTCTGCGACGAGCCGCTCCACGTCGATGCCCAACGCGGCCGGCCGGAAGGGCTCCAGGAGGCGCAGGCTGTCGGCGAGGAGGCTGACGGCGCCCCTGTGGTTGTCGCGCAGGAGGTGGTGGAAGCCGGCGGCCACCTTGATCAGGCCCTGGTACAGGTTGGCCAGCGAGGCATCGCCGGTCTTGCCGCCGGCCTCCAGCCAGACGTCCTCAAGCGTCTCATGACAGTCATAGAACCGCCAAGAGTTGAACTCCTGGATGCCCTTGGCGAGAGCCTGCCAGGCAGGGGAGTCAGGGTCGATGGCCGTGGGCTGCCGCGGCATACGAATAGGGTCGCGGGTTGGGGGGCGTTGGTCAAGTAGGGGCAGGTCTGAGTGTCTTTGGCCTGAGACTTTGTCACCCCTTAACTGGTCTGTGATTCTGTCACCTTATGAGGGAGACAATCACGTTGAACCGCAAGGAACAGACAAGAGGGAAGGTACTGACAATAGTCCTGGAAGGGAGGTGCACGACGGAGGAGGCAGCTGGGCTGCTGAGGGTCTCGGAGCGTCACCTGCTAAGGCTGAAGAAGGGGTTCCGCGAGGAGGGGCCAGCGGCGCTGGCGCACGGCAACCGGGGCCGCAGACCGGCACACGCAATACAGGAAGGGTTGCGTCAGGAAGTGGTCCAGTTGGCGACGTTGGTGTACGCAGGCTACAACCATACTCACCTGCAGGAGGAACTGGAGGAGGGACACAGCATCAAGCTGAGCCGGCGTTCTGTCTCTCGGATCCTGACGGCGGTGGGCCTGCGCAGCCCCCGCAAGCGCCGGACGCGAAAGCACCGGGCGCATCGCCCGCCGCTGCCCAGGGCGGGGATGATGTTGCAGGTGGACGGCAGCCGGCACGACTGGCTGGAAGGCCGCGGGCCGCAGCTTGTCCTGATCGGAGCGGTGGACGACGCCACCAGTGAGCTGGTCCACGCCCTCTTCGGCGAGCAGGAGGACGCCGCCGGCTACCTCACGCTGCTGCGGGAGACGGTACGCAAGCGCGGCGTGCCCCTCTCCTGGTACAGCGATCGCCACGGCATCTTTCAGCGCAACGGTAAGGAACCCTGGACGCTTGCTGAAGAACTGGCCGGGCGCCGGGAGCCAACTCAAGTCGCCCGCGCCCTGGAGGAACTAGGCATCAACCTCATCCTCGCTGGCTCACCGCAGGCCAAGGGAAGAGTGGAGCGCTGCTGGGGCACTCTCCAGGACCGCCTCGTCAAGGAACTGCGACAGGCGGGGGCCTGCACTCTGGAGGAGGCCAACCGGGTGCTCAAGACATACCTCCCGCGCTTCCGCAAGCGCTTCGCCCACAAGCCCGCCGAGCCGCAGTCCGCCTACCGGCCGCTGCCTCCCGGCACGGACCTGGCCTCTGTCTGCAGCTTCCACTACTTCCGCCGCGTCGCCAACGACAACACTGTGCGGCTGGAAGAACGCCTCGTCCAGATACAGCCCGGACCAGGCGGCCGCAGCTACGCCGGCTGCCGCGTGCAGTTGCAGGAACGCCTGGACGGCTCACTCGCTGTCGTCTACCAGGGCCGCGTTTTGGCACGCCAGCCCGCTTCTTCTCAGTCGCCGCTACGGGCAAGGCAGCAGAGACGCGATCGCAGCTCGGCAACCTACATTCAGCCAGAGAAGATAGCCCCGCCAAAGCAAACTCCGTCGCCTCGTGCCAAGTCCAAGCCGTCTTCCACCCACCCCTGGCGTACTCTTATGTGGGCGGCCAACAAGAAGCATGGTGACAAATTCACTGGCCAGTTAACCTGACAGAATCACAGGCCAACGACA
>JAUSFE010000049.1 GCA_030649945.1 Dehalococcoidia bacterium
CAGGATGGCGATGGGCCGCGCGCCCATGGCGAAGATGTCACGCACGATGCCGCCCACGCCGGTCGCCGCCCCCTGGTACGGCTCGATCGCCGAGGGGTGGTTGTGCGATTCGATCTTCATCACCACGCACAGGCCGTCGCCGATGTCGACGGCGCCGGCGTTCTCCTCGCCGCGCTTGGTGAGGACGAAGGGGCCCTCCGCGGGGAGCTGGCGCAGGAGTGGGAGGGAGTTCTTGTAGCCACAGTGCTCGCTCCAGAGCGCACCGAACATCCCCAGCTCCACCTCGCTGGGCTCCCGGCCCAGACGGGAGACGATAAGCTCGTACTCGTCGCGGCTGAGGGCGATGGTATCCAGGACGCGCTGTTCTATGGCCATGGCTTTGCGCAGTTCCCCCCGGTCATCTTGAGTAAAGTGACGAATCCGGCTTTGGCGCGGCTACACCGTCCGCCATTACACTACACCAACCACCGCCTAAGATTAACCCGACGGCGGAGCCGGAGACGCGCGGCCAGCCACCCACCCTGTCATTCTGAGCCAGCCCGCCGCCAGGCGGGCGGCAAGCGAAGAATCTCGGCCATCCGGGGGCGAGCCGCGGGGCCGCTAGAAGACGCGCGGCCAGATATAGACCGAGGCGAAGTACCCCCATACGGCGGCGAATGCGGGGCCAAAGACGGTGCTGAACCACTTCAGCCAGCGGGGCCAGTCCCGGAACCGCCACATGTGGTACAGGCCGACAGGCAGAAAGACGTACATCGCGGCGATGGTCACCCAGGGCCGCGTGTGCCAGGGCTCAACCCCTTTACGGACGGCCGTAGTCTCCGCCATAACAGCCGCCATCCTACCACAAGCGGACGGCTAACGCAGGCTGAACGGCGGGTAGTCGTCCCTCATCAGGAGAAACGCGTAGGCGTTGACGCGCAGGCCCCAGCGGTTGACCCCTACCAGGAAATCGAAGAGGCCGCGCGGGAACCTTCCTGTGAACAGGATGGCGATGGGCCGCGCGCCCATGGCGAAGATGTCACGCACGATGCCGCCCACGCCGGTCGCCGCCCCCTGGTACGGCTCGATCGCCGAGGGGTGGTTGTGCGATTCGATCTTCATCACCACGCACAGGCCGTCGCC
>JAUSFE010000056.1 GCA_030649945.1 Dehalococcoidia bacterium
CACCTCTTGCCGGAGCGCCTCGTGGTTCGAGGTGGCGGTGTCGATCACCTGCTTCGACGCCATCACAGCGGCGCGCGAGTTCGCGGCTATCGCCAGCGCCACCTCCATGACAGTCGACTCAAGCTTCTCGATCGGCGCCAGGTGGTTCACCAGCCCGATCCTCAGCGCTTCCTGCGCGTCGATCGTGCGGGCGGTAAAGATCAACTCCTTCGCCAGCGGCGCCCCGACGATACCCGGCAGCTGGAACGCGCCCACGACGAGCCCGTAGCTGGCGCCGACGAACCGGAACTTCGCGTTCTCCGAGGCGATCCGGATGTCGCAGTTGATGGCGAGCACGGCGCCGCCGCCGTAGGCGTAGCCGTTGACGGCGGCGATTATCGGCTTGGCGGTGCGCAGGACCCGTGCCACCGCCTGCGCCGGCGCCCCGACGTTGCTGGAGTCCGGGCCGTTGCCGCCGACGGCCTCCGCCATGTCCGCCCCGGCGCAGAACGCTTTCTCGCCGGCGCCCGTGAGTACGATGACGTTGACGTCGTCGTCCGCCTCCAGCCGGTCCAGGGCGTCTATCAGCTCGTGCGAAAGCTGCGCGTTGAGGGCGTTGTGCTTTTCGGGCCGGTTGAGGCGGACCGTCCCGACGGCGCCGGTCTTCTCGACGATCAGGCTCTCGTACTCCACCGTGGCTCCCTCGATAGTGGCGTTCTAGACGGAGAAGATGTGCACCGCCAGCGCCGCCGCCTCACCCTTCACCATGCCGCCGCCGTTCTCCGTGAGCCCGACGCGCGGGTTGGCGACCTGCCGGTCGCCGGCCTCGCCGCGGAGCTGAGTGAACACCTCGTAGATCTGGGCCACCCCGGTCGCGCCGATCGGGTGGCCCTTGGAGATCAGGCCGCCGCTCGTGTTCACCGGGACCGGCCCGTCGAAGTAGGTCGCGCGGGCGTCGATAAGCCTGCCGCCCTCGCCGGGGCCGCACAGCCCCAGCTCCTCGTACAGCACCAGCTCCGCCGGCGCCGAAGCGTCGTGCAGCTCGATCACGCTCAGCTCCTCCGGGCCCACGCCGGCCTGCTTGTACGCCTGCTGCGAGATCCGCTCCGTGATGCCGGGCTCGCCGGGAGCGTGGTCGCTGCCGGAGCCGACGCAGGAGGCGAGAACGTGCACGGGCTTCGTGGTGAACTGCTTCGCCTTCTCCGCGGAGCAGAGGATCGCCGCCGCAGCGCCGTCGCCGATGGGGGAGCACATCAGGCGGGTCAGGGGCTCCGCCACCAGCGGCGAGTTGAGCACGTCCTCCAGCGTGTAGACCTCGCGGTACTGGGCGTGCGGGTTCAGCGAGCCGTGGTAGTGGTTCTTCACGGCGATGCGTCCGAACTGCTCCTTCGTCGTCCCGTAGCGCTGCATGTGCTGCCGGGCGAAGGCGGCGTAGAAGTCCATGAACATGGAGCGCTTCTCGCCGGCGCCCTCGGCCGGGGCCGGCTGCTCGCCGCGCTCACCGTTGCCTTTGGCCGCCGCCATCGCCGCCTGCATCTGCGCCGCCCACTCCACGTCCACGGCGGCGCCGATGGCGGCGAACGACCTCCGCTTGTCCTCGTGGTAGAGCTTCTCGAGGCCGACGGCCAGGGCGACGTCGTACATGCCGGAGGCGACGTACAGCCACGCCATGTGGAAGGCGGTCGAGGAGCTGGCGCAGGCGTTCTCCGTGTTGATGATCGGGATGCCGCCGATCCCCATCTCCCGCAGGACGACCTGGCCTCGAATGCACTCCTGGCCGGTGATCAGCCCCGCGGCGGCGTTGCCGACGACGGCGGCCTCCAGCTTCGACTTGTCGATCCCCGCCGAGCCGAGGGCCCCGTCAACGGCCTCCCGGGTCAGGTCCTTCATGCTGCGGTCGAGGAACTTCCCGAACTTCGTCATGCCGGCGCCGATGATAGCGACGTCCCTCATGGCGTCCTCCTTGGCCGTATGGCCTTGACGGTTGCGTAAGGGTTATCCGCGGGCAGTATAGCGCAATTCGCCGAAACCCGCAGCACGAAACTCGCCCCCGCCGCAAAACCCTGTCATTCTGAGCGACCCCGAATCACGCCTCCTGCAGAACGACGGACCTGAGCGAAGAATCTCGACCTACCCGCGGTCGCTCCGCGGTCCCTGGCACGCGATGGGTAACTCCGCGGCGCCAGATCCTTCGCCCTCCGCCCCGTGGGCGTTCCCCGCCCCGCTCGGCTCTCGCCCAGGCGAGTCGCCTTTGGCGACAGGATGACAGGACGATTACCCCCTGTCATTCTGAGCGGCAAGTTCGCCGAGAGGCGAACGCAAGCGAAGAATCTCGACGGTGGCAACCACTGCGCGCCTCGCAGAACTTCGCAAATGCCTCTCGGTAGGCCACCCTACGCCTCCGTCGAAAGGTCGCCCAGGAAGCCGAAGTTGAACATGCTGTTGAGGTTGATCAGGCTGTCTGTGAAGACCAGGATCCCCACGATAATCAGCAGCGCTCCGCTTACGTAGTTCACAACGCCCATGTAGCGCTTCAGCCAGGCGTAGGCGGGCTTCAGCGTGTTGAACGCCAGCCCCATCGCCAGGAACGGCACCGCCAGCCCGGTGGAGTAGACCGCCAGCAGGACCACGCCCTGCCACACGCTGGCGCTCGCCGCCGAGAGCGTCAGCACGGCGCCCAGTGTCGGGCCGATGCACGGGCTCCAGCCGGCCGAGAACGACGATCCCACCACGAACGAGCGGGCGTAGCCCGCCCTGTCGCCGCCCTTGATGTTGATCCGCCTCTCCTGGTCAAGGAAGGGGATCGTGATGACGCTGCTCAGGTGCAGTCCCATTATGATCAGCGCTCCACCTGCCACCTTCAGGATCGTGTCCTGCTGATCGCGGATAACGAACTCGTTGCCGCCCAGGAAGTAACCCAGCAACCCGATGGACGCGCCGAAGGCAATGAATACCAGCGAGAAGCCGGAGACGAATGCGACCGCGTGCAGGAACGGCGACGGCCCGGCCACGCCCGCCGGCGGCCCTCCGCCCAGCGCGATTGAGGCGGCGCCCGGCCCCGCGCCGGCGGCCACCGGCGCGGGCGTTGTGGAGTCGACGGCCGCGCCCGTCAGGTAGCCCAGGTAGGCCGGGACGAGCGGCAGCACGCAGGGCGAGGCGCACGAAAGCAGCCCCGCGGCGAACGCCACGAACAAGCTCACCCCGCCGACCTCGAGGATGTCCATCCCTGTCTCCTACGTTTCCATCTACCATCATAGATTGCCGCCTCGAACGCCCGCAACCGAGCTAACGGACCGGGCCCGCGGCACCCAGGGCGCGCATTTCTTCGGGGACCGCTGCGTAACTTCTTTCGCTCTTCGGCGGTTATGCTGTCAGACCAACGGCATAGTGAGGAGCCACGGGGTGCTCAGCGCCAACAACTGCAAGCGGAGCGACGCCTGATCGAGGCCTCCCAGAGGGAGCCCCGCCGCTTCGCCCGGCTCTACGAACGGTACTTCGACCGCGTCTACGCCTTCGCTCTGACCCGAACCGGCGACCGCACGGCGGCCGATGACGTGACCGCGGAGACGTTCCGCCGGGCCCTTCAGAACCTCGCGCAATTCCGGTGGCGGGGCGTCCCGTTCTCCGCCTGGCTGTTTCGCATCGCCGCCAACGCGGCCGCCGATCACCACCAGCGGTCCTCCAGGGAGATATGGCTGCCGGAAGCCGCCGACGCAGAGGACGAATCGTGGGAGGCCCGTCTGATCGAGGTGGAGACGCGCGCGGAGCTATTCCAGCTGGTGCAGCGGCTACCCCAAGACCAGCGACAAGTTATCGTCATGCGGTTTGGACACGACAGGAGCAGCAAGGAGACCGCACGGGCCTTGGGCCGGAGCGAGGGAGCGGTGAAGCAGCTCCAGCATCGTGCCCTGGAAGCCCTGCGGGTGTGGGTGGGTGAGAGCCATGACTGAGCAACTACGATACGACGAACTGGACAGGGCTATCGATGCCATCATCTCCCGGGGTGAGTTGACGCCCACGGGCGACCCCGGCCTCGACGCCCTGGCGCGCGTCGCCTCCGGCCTGCGCGGACTGCCGGCCCCCGAACTTAAGGCGCAGCTTAGGGAAGAGCTCTTCCCCAAGGCCTCGCGTCGGCTATGGCCTTCCTTCCCGGCGGTGCCCGGCTTGCCGCGGCTCCGCGCGCTGGCCCTGGCCCCGCGGATCGCGATGGCGATCTTCTTCGCCGGTGTGGTGGCGGCGTTCGCCGTCCTCGTCCTCAGCCCCTTCGGCGAACGCGCCGCTGAGGAGGAGGCGTTCGGCGCCCTGCCTGCCCCCGTGGCGGTCGGCGGCAAGGGCGGCGGCGGCGTGACGATCCCCGGCAGCAGTGGAACCATCACCTATACCCTGTCGCCGGACCTGTCCCTGCCTGCCTCCGCCCTCGCCTACCGCCTCCGGCCCCCGCAGGTCACCGCCGAGAGCGTGGCCGAGATCGCCCGCAGGCTGGGCATCGAGGGCCCCGTGCAGTTCACACCGGCTGAGGACGGCGGCGGCAAGGGCGGCGGCATCCCCGCCAGTTACATGGTCGCTTCCGAGGGGCGGTTCTTCCAGATGATGGAGGACGGCTACTTCTCATACCAGGACGACGAACTGAGCGGGGACGTAAAGCACGCGCCCCCGGACGCCCAGGCGCCCACGGAGGAGGAGGCGAGAGCCGCCGCCGAGGAGTGGCTGCGGCTGACCGGCCTCACCGGCGACGACCCCTACACCCTCACCGTCTTAGAGCCTGTGCAGGTGCCTGTTTTCCCTGAAGCCAACAAGGCCGACGACACCGGTGAAGTCACCGACGGCGAGCCAGTGATGTCTGAACAACCGTTCCGCGATGTGCTGGTAACGCCCGAGAGACCGGCCAACCAGATCTTTGACCACGTGCAGATTGGCCTCCTGGTTGCCGGCGGCGGCATCGCTCAGGTGGACGGCTACTGGCCCAGCATCGACGCCGAGTCCGGGTACCCGCTGCACACAGCGGAGCAGCTGCTTATCAACCTGAAGAACCTGCGCGGGGAGTTTAACTTCCTGGAGCTGATCGGCGGCAAGGATCAGCCACTCATGCTCGCCGACCGGCTCCAGGACGCCTCAGCCACGGTGGAGAGCGTGGAGGTGGCCTACACCCTGGGAATCGCCGAGAACGGCCAGCCCTACCTGCTGCCGGTGTACATCGTCCGCGGCCACCTCACCCAGCCCGAACTGGCCGCACCCGAGGCCTTCGCCACCTGGGTCCCCGCCACGGGCCCTACCGCCAGCCCGCCGCAGGTAGCGGAGCCACTGGCGGCGCTGCTGGCCGTGCGCGATGCCCTGCCCCTGCCTCCGGGCGCAACGATCAGGGGTGATCCGACCTACGGAGGGAACTCCCTATGGACCTCATACTTCGCCCAGGAGGAGCAGGGTGCCGTCGTGGAGTTCTACCAGCGGGAGCTGGCGGCGCAGGGGTGGCAGCCGGAGGGGTCGCTCCCCTCTAGATGGATCCCCGAAACGTTGGGCCCGCAGTTCACTTCCGCCAGCAGCTTCGTCAAGGACAACCTGCGGGTGGTGATACTGGTGGGGCCCAACCAGAAGGACGCCAGCCGTGGCGCCACGGCGCTTGACCTGGTGGTAGAGGCACGAGCGAGCGAGGCTGTTGCCGCTGTGAGTCGGTCCTTGCCCCTGTATCCAGGCGCCACGATCCAGCATTCCGGCTTCGAGACCGAATCGGGGCTGCTGTCGGCGTACCGCGTCCAGGATGACCCTGACGCCATCGTCCAGTTCTACCGTCAGGAGCTGGCGGCGCAGGGCTGGCAGCCGGAGGAGCCGCCCGTCGTTGAACTGACCACGGAGCTAGGAATCGACCTCGCCCAGTACAGCACTATCAAGAGCTTCGTCAAGGACGACCTGCGCGTGGCCATACTGGTTGTTGTGCCCGGTGAAGAGGACCCCAACTACCCCGCCACGCTGTTTGACGTCGTGGTGGAGCCGGCGCCGCAATAGAAGGGGGACAGTCATGCGATACGCAGCCCTGATCGTTCCGCTGGTTGCGCTGCTCGCTCTCGCCTGCAAAGGCGGGGGCGGGCCCGCTTCCACGCCGACGGCCGCTCCGGCTTCGCCCACCCCGACCGCTACGGCCCCGCCCACCGCCGCCGCCGAGGTTCCTGCCGAGGTGCAGGCGGTCATCGACGCTGCCCTCTCCGGCGACCCGGAGGCGATGCGTGCCCTCGTGGTCTACACCAAGATCGGCTGCATCACTGAGGAGTTCGGCGGGCCCGTCTGCCAGCCCGGCGAGGCCGCCGGCACCCCCGTGGACGTGCTATCGGTGGGGACCTGCGAGGGGGAATACCGCCGCGCCGACGAGCTCGATGAGATGCCGCTGGGCCTGCTGTCGGACCTCAGCCTGTACGCCGTTTACCGCTGGCCGCAGGACAGCGAGCCGGCCGCCGAGTACGCCGTGCTGTTCTCCAAGGCCGCTTCCGCCGGGGACGAGATTGGTGTCGAACTGCTGGTGCAGGGGGAAAGGTTCGTCCACGTGAAGTTCGGCTGCGGCGAGACGCCTGCCCAGCTCGTCCAGCTCCAGGGGCTGGAGGACGTGGTACTCCCGCCACAGCCCTAGGAGGTGCGCCGTGCGATACACCATCATCCTGCTCCTCCCGCTGCTCGCCCTCCTCGCTTCAGCCTGCGAGGGCGGTGGGGAAGAGGCGCAGCCCACGGTCACGCCATCGCCTGCGGTGACCGCGCCCACGCCCTCGCCTGCGCCAACGGCGGAACGCTCAACCCTGGAGTCGGCTGTTGCCGAGATCGACGCCGCGTTGCAGACCGGCGATATCGACTTCTTCGTTCAGCGTGCTGAGGTTACCGAGGCCACCTGTCCTCAGACAGAACTATCGCTTGACGAGTGCCTGCCGGGGGACAGCGGGCCGGTAGAGGTGCGCCGGCAATGCAAGTTCGCCAGCGACTGCGGCGGCTTCCAGGAGGCGTCCTATCGGCAGCGGCTCCAAGAGCAGCTTGCCTCCGCAGACCTGTCGCAGCCGGCGGACGCCTACGGCGAGCCTGGCTGGCGTGTGTACGCCTACGCGGACCCCCAGCCTGGGCGGAACATCCCGGGCGGGGCCATCGCCACGGCCATCGTGGAGGCTACGGACGGACAGGTATTCCGCCAGGTGATGTTCATCGCTGTCGGGGAGAAGGATGGGAGCTGGTTCATCCCTCATATCATGACCGGCACAATCGACGTGAACGGCGTGCCGGCCGGACTGGCACCCGATGACAGCTACTACCCGGCGCAGTATTGGCGCCGCTGGCAGCCGCAACCGTAGGAGGTGCTCTATGCGATACGCCATTCTGCTCCTCGTCCCGCTGCTCGCCCTCCTCGCCTTAGCCTGTGAGGGCGGCCGCGAAGAGGAGCAGCCTACTCCGTCGCCAGCCGCCACCAGCCTCTCCCCTACACCTACGCCTGCGGCCGCCGTCGACACACTCGCCTTCATCCGCGACGGCGATATCTGGTTGATCAACGCAGACGGCACTGACGAGCGGCGGCTCAACCTGAGCGGCGTCGAGTCGTTCTCCTGGGTCTCCAGCGACGAGCTCGATGTAGTCACCGGTGCCGATCAGTCAGGCCACCTGCTGGTGGACCTGGGGGGGAACGCCGAGCCGTTGCCCTTCCCGGCGGGCGGCTCCTGGTCGCGCGACGGCGCCCTCTACGTCGTGCCTGTGGACGAGCAGGTCGTCGTGTTCAACCGCGACGGCGGCGAAGCCGCTCGCCTCGACGTGGAACCGCCGGTCGAGACGGGCGAGAAGCCGCAGCAGTGCGGCGCCGGCAGCCAGCCAGACCCACTGGTCTTCGGCCAGCCAGTATTCTCGCCGGATGGGGAGCGAGTGCTCGTCGCGGCCAACTGCGAGTCGCGGCGGGCAGCCGTGGGCAACATGATGGCTCCCATCTTCGAGCTGCCCCTCGATGGCACAGTCAACCGAGCCACGCCGCTCACGGTCAACCCAGCGGCCGCCCGGCCGCCTCGCTTCTCGCCGGACGGCGCGCACCTGGCTCAGCAAGATTTCTGGCATCTGAGCGCGTGCGCGGGCCCTACGTGGCTCACCGTGGCCGACCCCGATGGTGCAAATGGCCGCGAGATCACGCTGCCAGCCATCACCGAACTTCGTGGCCAGGACCCGCTCGGCGGCGGCGTTCAAGGCGGCCTCATCGGCTACGACTGGTCGCCGGAGGGGGAAGCTATCGTTGCCAGTTTCGTGGTCAACATCTGCAGCGACGTGGAGCCGTTCCTGGAGTCCTTCCTAGCCGGACTCTACATCCTGAAGCTAGACGGCCCACCCGAGGAGAAACTGGTGGACGGGCCCACCCACTCGCCGGCCTGGTCCCCGTCCGACCGCTACGTCGCCTACGTTGCCCAAGATTACTTCGGCGAGGTGACAGAGCCTCCGTTGCTACGTCTCATCGACGTGACGACTCGCCAGGTGAATGACTTGGCCGAGGGCAGCCAGCCCGCCTGGCAGCCGCAGCCGTAAGAGAACCGTTACGCGTTACGCTTTTGGCTGGCCCCGCTCCTGGCCCCTCTCGCCATCGCCGGCCTCTCCTGCCCGCCCTCGTTGACGGCGTCGGGGCGCTGCGCTAAATTTGTGAGCATCTCCGGAGTGGATACGCTCGGGTGGAGAGGGAGCGATGAACTACGAGCCCATCGTCAAACCTCCTGCGGGGCAGATGGCGGTCCAGCCTAACCTTATCGACTACGCGGCTGCCCGCGCCTCCTTCCGCTGGGACGATATCCGCGCCGAGCTCGACGGGCTCCCCGGCGGCGGGCTCAACATCGCCTACGAGTGCATCGACCGCCACCTCAAGACGCACCGCCGCGACAAGACGGCGATGCTCTGGGAGGGGAAGGACGGCCGCGCGGAGAGCTACACCTTCGCCCAGATGGCCGCCGGCTCCAACAAGGCCGCCAACGCCCTCCGCTCCCTCGGCGTGCGGAAGGGCGACCGCGTCTTCGTCTTCCTGGAGCGCGTGCCGGAGCTGTACTTCGCCGTCTTCGGCGCCCTCAAGCTCGGCGCCGTCATCGGCCCCCTGTTCTCCGCCTTCGGCCCCGACGCCGTCCGCGACCGTCTGGCCGACAGCGGCGCCAGCGTCCTCCTGACGAGCCCCGAGCTGTGGGCCCGCGTGAAGGAGATCCGCTCCGTTCTGCCCGAACTGCGGCACGTCGTCATCCTCGACCGCCGCGGCGGCGCCGCCCCCGAGGGCACCGTTGCCTGGGGCGAGCTGTTCGACGGACAGCCGGACGCCTTCGAGATCGAGCGCACGGACCCCGAGGACTTCGCGATCATGCACTACACCTCCGGCACGACGGGTAAGCCGAAGGGGGC
>JAUSFE010000063.1 GCA_030649945.1 Dehalococcoidia bacterium
TCCAGGAAGCGGCAGCGCCCGCAGCGGCCCTTGAGCAGCGACTTCCGGTTGTGCAGACCGGCCATCAGAGGCTCCGAGAGATCGCTCCAGATCTCGCTGAACGGACGCTTGCGCACGTTTCCGAAGCTGTGGCTCCACCAGAACTGGTCCGGGTGAACGTCGCCGACGTTGTCGATGTTGCCGATGCCGATCCCCGAGCGGTTGCCACCGTTCCAACGGAGCAGCTGCAGCACCTCCTCCGCGCGCTCCGGGTCCTCCCCGCGTAGCTTGAGGTAGACGTACACTCCATCGGCGTGGTTGTCCACCGTGAGGATGTCCTTCTCGATGCCGCGGCGGCGGAAGCCGACCGCCTGCTCGCATATGTAATCGACGGCGGCGCGGGTCTCCTCGTGGGTGAGGTCCTCGCTGGCGATCCCGCGCCCGCGGCCGCTGTACACCAGGTGGTAGAAGCAGGCGCGGTCGATCTCCTCGCGCTCAATCAGCTCGAAGATGCGGGGCAGGTCGCGATAGTTGTGGCGGGTGAGGGTGAGCCGCAGGCCCACTTTCTGGCCCACGGCCACGCAGTTCCGGATGCCGCGCAGCGCCAGGTCAAAGGCGCCCCGGCGGCCGCGGAAGTAGTCATTCGTCTCGCGGATGCCGTCCAGGCTGACGCCGACGTAGGCGATGCCGGCGGCCACGATCTCCTCCGCTTTCCTGCGCGTGATTAGCGTGCCGTTGGTGGAGATGACGGGTCGGATGCCCTGGCTTCCAGCGTAGGCCGCCAGCTCCAGCACGTCGCGCCGCATCAGCGGCTCGCCGCCGGAGAATAGCAGCACGGGCACGCCTAACAGCGCCAGGTCATCGATCATGGTGCGCGCCTCGCCCGCGGCCAGCTCGTCGGGGTACCGCTGGTTCTCAGAGTCCGCGTAGCAGTGGATGCAGCGGAGGTTGCAGCGGCGGCTGCAGTTCCAGACGACGACAGGCTTGCGGTCCTGCGAGAACCGCAGCAGGTGGGCTGGCAGGCGGCTGCTCTCCCGGCCGTAGCGCAACGGGTCGGCCGTGGTGGCGACGCGGGCGTAGAGCTGGCTAATGCCGATCATGACGATACCTCCGTGGCTCTTGTCTGGGACATCAAGGCTTGTCCTTCTCGTGGCAGCGCTCGCAGAAGGGTTTCTGGTGGCAGTAGCTGCACGCCTGCTCGCCGGTCTCTTTGATGACGGCCCCGTGGTCGAAGAGCATGTTGTCGTGTTGGACGGCGGTGGCGCCGGTGGAGTGGCAGTTGGTGCAGTAGGTTTGACTGTGGCAGCTGCTACAGCTCGTCTGTGACGGGTCCCCGGAATCCACCACCGTCTTGTGCTCGAACACCCAGAGGCGGTTGGCGTGCGTGGCGGGCGCGGGTCCGAGCATCGCGTTCGGAGCCCTGGGGCCCACCGACGGGAACGTGTGGCAGAGCGAGCAGCCGGAAGGGATCGGCTCGTCGCTCAGGCGGCCGTCCTGGATCTTGAAGTGGCCGCCGTCGTGGCAGCGGAAGCAGCCGGCGGAGTCCGTGTGGCCCAGGTAGCTGGGATAACTCTCGGAGAACGCCTGCATCTCCGGGTCGGCGGTGCGATGGTAGAGTTCCGCGAGCGTCTGCGGAGAGGTCGTCACCGCCTCCGGCATCTCCAGGAACAGGTTTGGATAATCGCGGTGGTACTCCTTCTGGAGCTCTCTGATCGCGCGGTGGGCGTCTTTCAGAGAGCTGTACTTTGCGCTTATCACCTCCAGCCCGCGCTCCTTGACAAACGGCAGCTCGCGCGAAAGTTCGTCTTCGGCGATCGCGTTGTCGAGGGCGCGGCCGGGCGTAAGGAACTCGTGGCCGACCCGGTTATGGCAGTCGTAGCAGCTCATTCGGCGGACATCGCCTGAAGCCCTGAGCTCCGCCGCACGAAGCCCCGCCTGCTCCGATATCTCGACCAGGTTCTGCGAGATGAACTCCTCGCTGGTGCCGTCCGAGTTCTCCACGCCTATCCAATCGATCTTGCGCCCCGCCTCGTCCCCGGCGATGAACTCCACCTTGGACAGCACGTGCCAGTGGATCCCGCGCGTCTCCTGCCTCTCGTCACCGGAGAGGCGGACAACAAGCGCCACCCGCTGCTCCGTGTTGTTCTCGTCCTCCTGGAACACTGAGCGTGTGATCAGGAGGTCGTCCTGCTGGCGGGCGGGGTCGTGGCAGCGCAGGCAGGTGTCGTCGGGCGGGGGCATGCCGTGGGCGCCCGGCGGGATCGGTCGCGGGTAGCTGCCGGTGATCAGCTTGATCATCTGGTGCATGCCGGCCCACTTGGACTCGATCAGCCCTTTGAGGCCGCTGCCGACGTGGCATTCAGCGCACTCGACGGTCTCATGAGGCGAGTCCAGGTGCGCCTCCACCTGGGGCTGCATCGTGTGACACTGGCCGCAGAACGCGGGCGTCTCCATCCAGGTCAGCGCCCTCATGCCGCCGATGGCGACGCCGGTGGCGACTGCGCCGGCGACGATGGCCAGGAGAAGGGGTCGGCTGGTCCAGAAGGACAGTGTCCTCCGTAGGATTCCGGTGGCCCTCTCCACGGGGCGTCCAGGCAGGTGCACTCTGCTACCTCCGCCCGCTCATACCCTTGGTTGGCCTCATGACGGCGGAGGCGGAGCGGGGAACCCGCCTCAGCGTTCCTCCTCGGCGGCCGGCCCCATGATCTCCGCGACTTTCTTCTCCATCGTCTTCTTGCTCATGCTGCCGATGCGCCACTCACGCAGGACGCCGTCCCGGTCCACGAAGAAGTGGGTGGGGATGCCGACGATGCGGTAGCGAGCGGCGATCTCGGTCGATTGGTCAAGGCCGACCGTGTAGGTGAGACTGGTGCGCTTGACGTAGCCGCGAACTGTGTTCGTGTCCTCTCCGATATCGATAGCGAGCACGACGAGCCCATCGCCCTTGTTCGCCTCGTAGACTTCCTGGATGTCAGGGTTTTCCGCCCGGCAGGGCGGGCACCAGGTCGCCCAGAAGTTGATCCAGACGGGCTGGCCGCGGAAGTCGCTGAGCTGGTAGTACTGTCCGTCAAGGCCGCGCACGCGGAAGTCGGGCGCTGGCTGATCGACCCTCGGTGGCGGGCCGGAGGCGGCGGCGGTCAGCGTGATCGCCTGGCTGCTGCCGGCGCCGCCGGGCCTGTCGAAGAACCAGACGAGGGCGACGATGATGGCTCCCACCGCGATAGTGGCGAGGATGTTCCGGAGGGCGCCGGCCCTGGGGCGGGGGAACGGGCTGCGGAAGATGATCTCCTCCGGCACGTCCTCTTCCTGGGGCGGCGCGTCGGGCGCCGGCGGCGGGCCCCAGCTGCCCAGCGCGGCCTCCCCGTACAGCCGCAGGTCCTTATCCCCGCTACCCATAGCTGTGGAGCCCTCCGAAGAACAGGTTGCCAAAGTAGGTGAACAGCGTGGCGGCAAACCCCAGGATGAGCAGCATGGCGCTGCGCTGGCCCCGCCAGCCGCGCAGTACCCGCGCGTGCAGGTATCCGCCGTAGATCAGCCACGTCACCAGCGACGCCGTCTCCTTGGGGTCCCAGCTCCAGTAGGTCCCCCAGGCGATGTCCGCCCACAGAGCGCCCAGGATGACCACCAGCGCCATCATTGGGAAGCCCACCATCACGGCTTTGTACCCCATCTCGTCCAGTACGGTGCTCCGGGGTAGCCAGCGGACACTGTCGCGGCGCTGGATCAGGTAGAGGACGGCGGCGCCGAAGGCGAGCGTGAAGGCGCCGTAGGCGATGATCGCCACCGCGACGTGAACGGTCAGGAGCAGATCGTTCTGCAGGGCCGGCACGAGCGGCGTGATGTCCGAGGGCACCGTGGTGGCGTAGACCAGCAGGCCCAGGGCTATGGGCAGCACCAGCAGGCCCAGGATGCGCAGCCGGTAGCGCAGCTCGAAGTATAGATAAAGCGCCAGCGCCCCCCAGGCAAACGCGAGCGAGAACTCGTACATGTTGGCGAAGGGACCGTGCCCGCTGGCGATCGTCCGGAACACTAGAGAAGCCGTCAGAAATGCGAACGCGTTCACCGCCAGGATCGTGCCGTAGCGTCCGGCGGTGGTGTAGGCGCCGTTCGCTGACCGCGTGGCGAGGCTGCCACCGTCGGCAAGGCTGAACGCCCGCAGACTGCGCGCGCCCAGGGCGTTCACGAGGTACAGTAAGATGGCGGTGCTCAGCGCGGCCACTGTGGCCACGAAGGCGTATTCAGACAGCTCAGACATCGTCGCCTCCTCCGGCGGTCCTACCGCCGTCCGGCCTTATCCCCAGCGCCAGCCCAACGCGCTCCCGCAGGCGCTTGAACTCGTCCGTCAGCGAAACGTCCCTCTGAGCCGTCATGCCCAGACGGACCTCCGCCTTCCCGTCGGGGAGCGCCTTGCAGAGCGCCCACATACGCCGGTGCGGGAAGTAGAACAGCATTGCCAGCCCCAACACCATCAGCGCGCTGGCGACCCAGATGATGTTGACGCCGGGGTCCTTAACAACTTGCAGTCCCGTAAACCGGCTCTCTCTAACGAAGTCGACGTTCAGATCGCCGATCGCTTTGGGCGTTCCCTGTGAGACGTTCTCCGCCGCCACCAGCGACCCGGTGTCGCGCCGGTACACCTCCACCCTCATCTCCCCCGCGGGGATCAATGGGTCGTTCTCGCCCGAAGTCGGGCCGATCACGTACACCGTCCGGTTCTGCCCGCTGAGGTCGAAGCTGCCCACCGGCCGGCTGCCCTCGCGGGTTTGCCAGGCCAGGGGCACGGCCTCGTCGAAAATCAGCGCGTCCGATGTGTCCGTCACGTTCATCACGGCCGTCTGGCCGAAGAACGCCTGGTGAAACCGCACGCCCTTGTAGCTCATGGGCGAGTTGACGCGGATCATCCCGCGCTTGACCTCCTGGCCGTTCTCGTAGATGACAAGCTCGCTGCGGAAGTCCTTCGGCGGCCCCTCCAGCCAGTACTCGTCTGTGAAATGCTCCAGCTTGACGGAGAGGTCCGTCCCCATGCCGACCTCGCGCGTCGCGCCTTCCGCGACGATGAACTCCGGGTCCTTGAACCCGAGGACGCCGCCGACGACGGTGCCGGCGAGGATGAGGACGATGCTGAGGTGGCTCAGGAACGTACCGAACCGGCTGAAGCGGTTGCGGTCCGCGTATATCGCCACGGACGACCCGTCCGTCTCCGTCCGCACGCGGTAGTGAGAGAGGGCCAGGGCGCGCCTGACGCGCTCCGCGGCGGTGGTCATCGGCATGGCGGCCGCGAGGCTTGCGTTGTAGCGCGCGTGCTGGAAGAACGTTTCGCTCATGCGGACGCGCGCCCCGAAGACCGTTGTCTTGATCCCCTTCCAGCGGTTTATGGAACAGATGATGATGTTGGTCGTGAGCAGGCCGATGATAAGCTTGAACCAGAGCGTGTGGAAGATGTTGAACAGCTGGAGGAAGTTGAGGATGTCCGTCCAGAAGCCGTACCTGGCGCGGGCGCGCTCCAGCCACTGCTCGTAGCTGGCCGGGTCGGCGATGACGGAGGGCGGCGCCTGGTCCAAGAGCGTACCCGCCAGGACGGCCGCCGTCAGGATGAGGATGAGGACTAAGGCCATGCGGACGGATGTGAAGAATCGCCAGACGCGGCCCAGCACGTCCAGCTCCCAGAGGTGGCCGGAGGGCCGGGCGCGGCTGGCTGACGGCGGCGCCGCCAGCGCCTCCGCCCCGTCCACCGCTCTCACGCCCTGCGTCTCCATTCCGTTGCTCCTACACGTAACCCCAATTGAAGAACTGGTTGATCCGGATCATGCTGTTCGTCAGCATTAGCACGCCCACGGCCACGACAAGCACACCGCTCACCGCCGGCACCAGCGCCGTGAGCCGGCGCAGCCTCTTCAGGCGGGCCGAGATGCTGTCCGCGGTGAGGGCGACGATCAGGAACGGCACTCCGAGGCCGGCGGAGTAGACCGCCAGGAGCAGCGCGCCCTCCGCCACCGAGCCTTCGATTATCGCCAGGCCGATGATGCTCCCCAGCACCGGCCCGATGCAGGGCGTCCAGCCCGCGGCGAACGTCATGCCCATCAGCAGGGAGCGCGGATAGCCCGCCCTGCCGCCGCGGCCCTGGTCCACGCTGAAATGCCGGTTCAGGAAGCCGATGTTGATAACACCCAGCAGGTGCAGCCCCATAAAGATGAGCACCGCGCCCCCGAGTTCCCGCATGTAGCGGGCGTTGTCCAGGAACAGGAAACCGACTAGTCCTATCGACGACCAGAAGCCGATGAAGATGAGCGAGAAGCCGGCCACGAAGGCCGCGGCGTGGAGCAGGCTGATGAACCGGGATGGGTTGCCCGGCCGTGCGCCGGAGACCGTCACCATATGGCCGATGTACGCGGGCACCAGCGGGAGCACGCAGGGTGATGCGAAGGAGAGCACGCCGGCGGCGAAGGCCACCAGCAGGGTTACGTTCTCGCCGTCCAACCATTCACCTCCTCTGCGGGCGGCCGCCTACGGCGCCGCCGGCGACGCCTCCGGTGTACTCTGCTCGGACAGCCCTTCCAGGTGGACCTGGACGGTCTTCGCGAGGTTGGAATCTGGAGCCAGCTCCAGCACCGTCTGCCACTCCTTCCTAGCCGCGGCCAGGTCCTGCGGCTCAGCATTGGCGTACAGGAAGCCCAGGTTGTAGTGGACCTGGACGTCGTTGGGATCGATCGCCAGTGCGGCGAGCCAGGTAGCCTTCGCCTCCTCGGTGAAGCCCAGGTTGTAGTTGGATGTCCCGATGTCAGTCAGCGCATGGACGTTGTCCGGCTCGATCGCTACCAGCTTGGTGAACCAGTCGACGGCGGCCTGCCATTCGCCCGCCAGGAAGTACGACTCACCCAGCTCAAACAGCACCTCGACGCTGTTTGGGTCCTCCGCGGCCGCCGCCGTAAGCTCGGCGACGCGCTCCTCGTCCAGCGGGATCAGGTCGCCCGCCTGCGCGGCCGGCGGCGCCTCCTCTGCGTCGCCGCCCCTCAGCAGGTTCGTGCCGAAGAAGACCACCGCGCCCAGCGCGATGAGGCCGATGGCGGCGCCGATGATGACGGGCTGGGCGCGGAGCCTCGGCAGCAGCCGGGCAAAACGGCCAGCCGGCGGCGTTGGCTCTTCGACAGCCAGGCCTTTCGATGGCCTGACCGGGGTCGCACGCTCCTCCGCCGGCGGAGCCGCCGCGGCGACAGGCGCCTGCGCCCGCTCCTGCGGCTTGCGGACCGCCGCACGCTGCTCGGGGTCCGCGAGGACGGCGTACGCTTCGTCCACAAGGGCGGCTTGCCTGCGTGCCCACTCCCGCAGGCCTGCCGGGAGGTCCGGCGAAGCCAGATAATCGGCCAACTCCCTGTAACGAGCCTCCAGCTCCTCCTGGCTCGCGTCCTCGCTGATGCCCAGGAGCGAGAAGTAGTTCAAGGTCGCTTCCATCTCTGTGTCCCTGCCCCCGTCCGTCACTTTTACCGCCCCGTCCTATCCCGGCGGCATCGGCGTGTCCGTGCCGGGGCCTATGTCTCCGAACTTGTCGTCGATGTAGGTCCGCATCTCCTTCAGCGACCGCCCCTCTTCCGTCATCGCCTTTGTGTCCAGGGCGATGGTCACGCACATCTGGCAGCTGGCGCCGTGCTCATCGAACTGGACGTTGCCGGCGGTGCTGCTCTCCTGGATGAAGCAGTTCTTGGCGCTCTTGTGGCCGGAGTGCCCGCCGCAACCGCAGTAGCAGGGCATCCACATCATGATGTCCGGGCGGTCCATGGCGAACTGGTAAGCCATCTGAACATCTTCCGATGCCGACATCACGTAGCCCGGCATCCCGGCGGCTCCCGAGCCCGCGGTGTCCACGATAGTCTGTTCCGCCTGGGGCGCGCCGCTGGAGCCCGAATTGCTGCCCAGGAGAA
>JAUSFE010000070.1 GCA_030649945.1 Dehalococcoidia bacterium
TCATTGACGAGGCGACCCTGGAAGGTGCGGTTGAGGCGTTCACTGCGGCCCCGGGCCTGCGGGGAGTAGGCGGGGATGTGCTCGATGCCGAGGCGGGCCAGCGCGCGGCCGACCTGCGTGAGCGTGTCGCGGTCCACGGGCTCCCCCGCTTTCGGGGTGTAGAAGGCCCAGCCGGCGCGATCGGTGTACAGGGCCTGGGGCAGGCCGTGCGTCTCCAGGATGTGCCAGAGGGCCGCCATCACCGTGGCGGTGGACTCGGCGGGAACGAGCTGGGCGTAGAGGACGCGCTTGGTGGCGTCGTCGATGCTCTGCAACAGCGTCTGGCGCTCCGTGGGCCGCAGGGCGAGCCAGACATGCGGGCTGCCGTCGAGGTGGAGCATCTCCCCGAAGCACGGGCGGGGTTCGCGGCGGCGGCGGTGGCGGCCACGGGCGCGCCGTTTCGGCAGGAGCTGGGCCGCCTGCAGGAGCCGCTTCACGAAGGTGTAGGCGTAGGTCACCTGATGCTCGCGCTGCGCGATCTCATGAAAGTGCGCGGCATTGAAGCCGGTGTACCGCTCCCGGTACAGACGCACGATGCGCGCGACCTCCGCGACGGGGGCCCGGCGCGGCGAGGGCTGCTGCCGCCGCCGATCCCACAGCCCGTCATAGCCCCGCTGCTGGTAGCGTAGCCGCCAGCGCCGCAGCGTGCGGGGCCGCCACCCCAAGATCTCCTCGGCCTGCAGCCAGGTGAGCTTGCCGCTGATCGCCTGCAACAGCACCTCTTGGACTTTCATCGTGCGCTCCACGACAGCCGGGGCATAGGGCATGACGGACCTCCTCGGTCCACCATGGCCCTACCCCCGCTGTCCGCAGGAGCGGTCAATTCACGTGCTACTCACCGCGGTCAAATCATGTGCTAGCAACACGAGGTCCAGCCACGGTTGACCCTCGCGCGATGGGGCGGTAGCATCCATGACCGCATGCCCTTCGCGTACTTCCGGCGGCTGACGCGGCGCCAGCAGGGCATCTATCTGCGGAGCGAGAAGATCACGCAGGTCATGCTGCCTGGGGCGGCGGCGCTCCGGCCGCTCGTGACCGAGCTGGGCGCGGCCCTCGAGAGCGGTGACCGCGGGCTGACCGAGTCGGCGTGCCGGCTGCTCGCCGGAGAGATGGCGCGGGCGCTAGGGCTGCCGCCGGTGCGCGTGACGGTGCTCGCGGCGCGGCCGCACGCGCGCTGGGGTGAGCTGCACGGCCTCTACGAGACG
>JAUSFE010000073.1 GCA_030649945.1 Dehalococcoidia bacterium
GAACAGCGACCGCAGTTCCCCCGGCCGCAGCAGGAAGTCGTCCTGCACGGGCCCCCAGCCGAACCGTCGCTGCTCCGTCGTGAACGATTCGAACACCAGCACCCCACCCGGTCGCAGGGCGGCGACCAGCGCCGGCGCCAGCTCGCGTTGCAGGTAGTAGAAGTCGATCACGACGTCGTACGTCTCCCGCGGCAGCTGATACGACTCGAGGTCCGCCTGGATCGCCTCGACGCGCAGGCCGCGGCGCTCCGCCTCCGCGCGGCAGCGCTCCACCGCCACGCCCGACACGTCGATGCCCGTGACCTCGTATCCCAGAGACGCCAGGTAGATCGCGTTCCGGCCGCTGCCCATCGCGACGTCCAGCCCTCGGCCGACGGCCGGCAGCAGGTGCCGGTGCTCGACCAGGAAGTCGGCCGGGCCGCGCTCCGGCGCCGCTTCCTCGCTGCGGTAGCGTTCGTCCCAGAAGCGCTCGCTGTCGTTCATCACCACCCAGTATCCCCCCGGAAGAGGGAAGGAGGAAGAAGGAAGGGGTGGGGGCCTACCTCTTCCGTCTTCCCTCTTCCTCCTTCCGGTTTACGGCCGTTCCCTGTTCGCCTTAGACTGGGTGTATGGTCTTCGAACAGACGCTCCCTCCCATCGAACAGATAGCGGGGCCGCCGGACTCCGGCGGTCGCACACCCTGGGGCTACGCCGATATGGCGATGGCGATAGGCATCATCATCGGCGGCACCATCCTGCTGGCCTTGCCCGTGGCCGCGGTGGCCGCCGTCATTGCCGGCGGCTCCGACATCGACAACGACAAGGCGGCGCTGGCGGTGCTCCTGGGAGCGAACCTGCTGCTGGAGCTGTTCCTGCTCGTGGCCGTCGCGCTGTTCACCGTCCGCAAGTACAAGGTCTCTTGGGCCGCGGTCGGGCTGCGGCTACCGGAGCGCGGCGGCTGGTGGCTGCCCCTGGCTATGCTGGGTGGCGCCCTGATGGTGATCTGGGTCTACTTCGCGGTCATAGCCGCCCTGGGCGCGGAGCCCAGCAGCAACATCCCCGATGAAGCGTTCGATAGCGTGCCCCTGATCGTGTTGGTGGGCATCCTCTCTCTGGCGCTGGCGCCGGTTATGGAGGAGACGTTCTTCCGCGGTTTCCTGTTCGGTGGGCTGCGCGGCCGCTGGGGCTTCTTCTTCGCGGCGCTCTCCACCGGCTTCCTCTTCGCCCTGGCTCACGTCGATCCCCTCGTCTACATCCCCTTCACCGCCGTGGGGATGATCTTCGCCTGGGGCTACGTCTACTCCGGCTCCATCCTGGCCAGTATGATAGCGCACCTTTTGTTCAACGCCATCAGCTTCGGGCTCGCCGTCTCC
>JAUSFE010000077.1 GCA_030649945.1 Dehalococcoidia bacterium
CCGGACACCGTAGAGCGCACCGTCCACCTGGTAGGGTGGACAGTCCTGACGGTCGCGTGTTCCTGGCTGTTCTCCGAGTTCCTCCCCAGCAGCACCCACGGCAGTCACATCGTGCCTGCCGTCATGTGCCCGCTCGTCAGCAGCGCGGGGGTCTGGTGGGGTGGGCTCGGCCTGTACCGCTGGTTCCGGGACCGCTAGCGCACCCCCGCGCGGGTGAGCGCCTCTTCGATGGTGCCGAGGATCTGTTCGCGGTTGGTCGGGAACACCGTCAGGTTGATGTTCACGGCGCCGTTCGGACCGGCCGTCACCGTGTTTCCAGCAGTTCCCGCGCCCTGCCCGCCCTGCTGTGCCAGCAGGGACACGCGGCTGACCACGCGCCCGTCGGGCAGCCGCACCGGGGCGAACGGGTCCCCACCAGGCGCAAGAGGTGTGGGCATCCCTGCCTGCATCCCCATGATCCGGCCGCGCGTTCCCTCGGCGCCGGCCAGGAGCCCCAGCCGTTTCGCTGGGTCCTTCTCCGTCCCCGCCTCGCGTGTCTGCGCCTGATAGAGCTGCATCAGCAGCGGACGCAGCTCCATCTGATTTATCCGACCCGCTTGCGCCGGGAAGTTCTCAATCCGCGCTTCCGCCAGCTTGATCGCCGCTTCCAGCATGTCGGCCGTCGCTCCCACGAGCATCCCCATCGACGGAGCACTCGGGAACTGCCCCGGCCCGTACATTCGCGTCACCGTAGCCGGCGTCCGTACCCCGCCGAACTGGTGGCCGGGCGGCGCGGTCAACCCACCCGAAGGAGCCGCCGGCGTCTGCGGGCCCATGAGCCCCCGCGCTTCACCGATCCCACGACGAAGCATCTGGTCGAAGCGGGTCTGGCCGGTCATGTCACCGCGCTGCCCGCTGAAGTTCTGACCCAGCCGCTCCCCGAAGAGACTGACGAACTTCGGGCGCGTCTTCTCGCGCAGGTCCAATGCCGCCCGCTGCTGGTCGATCCAGTCCTGCGAGCCGAAGTTCGGGTTGTTCTTCGGCCGCGGCCCGCGTGCCCGTTCCGCTTCCTCGGGCGTTTTCAGCAGTGCGATCTTGTTCGCCCAGCCCAGCGGGGTCTTGTTCCAGGATGCAATCAACTGGTTGAGGTCATTGACCATACTGGTCATAACCTCCCGGACCATGTGGTGAATGTTCTGGAACGCCCCCAGCATGGCGCGGCTGATGGCAAGCTCGATGTCCTGCCCCAGCCGTTTCGCCAGTTCCCCCATGTCGCCAAACGCCATTTGCGCCAGGCCGGGCAGGTCCGCCAGCACGCGCTGAATACCGAAGAAGGCGTCGGCGCCACGCATCACCGCTTCCCAGAGCCCCTGCCAGCCCGCCACGGCGTTTTTCGGATCGAGCATCTTCCCGAGGTCGATACCCGCCAGCCGGAGCAGCGCGTCCGTGGTGGCCCGCACCAGCGCCCACGTGCGCTCGAAGAGCGTCACGAGGTTCTCGGCACTGGCGATCTTCTCCAGCCACGCCACGAAGGCCGGGAGCTGCGCCGCAG
>JAUSFE010000081.1 GCA_030649945.1 Dehalococcoidia bacterium
CCGCAGCGCACGCCGCGTCGCGGGCCGCATTGGCCGCACTGCAGGCCGCTTCGCGGGCCGTCTCACGGCCCGCGTCGGCCACCGGGTTAAGGGTCTGGGTGGGCATCTTCATCGTCCTCGGTCTCCTCTCGGTCGTGCCCCGCGCGGGGGCGTCAATCTCTCTCACTCCTATTATGTGCCATCGAGCGCATAATGCCCCATGTCCGTGGGTTGAGTGTTTGTTGCGCGGATTGTTGCCGCAAGGGGTTCTCGCTACCACGCGCGCCGTTCCAGCCGGGCGGCGGCGAGCGCGGCGAGGGACTGGCAGGGCAGCTCGCACGCGCCCCAGGCCACCTCCGGCGACTGGGTGGGTTCCACGCGCTGCTGCCGGAGCTCCCGCTCCTGTCTGCAATCTCCGCAGAGGTGGGAGGCGAGGACGCTCGCCTCCTCCAGGCGCTGCAATGGGTCGCTGCCGGCCAGCAGGCGCTCCTCCTTGTGCCCGCAGCAGTGCAGGATGATCACGACTGGCGTCCCTCGGCGCGCGCGATCAGGTCGCGGAGGTCGGGCAGCTTCGTGCCAATCTCGCAACCCTCGCCTCCGCCGCCATCAGCACTGTCCGCGCCTCCGCATCCGCCGACGCTTCCCCCGCCGACGCTTCCTCCTGCGCCAACCACGCCTCCCATATCTCCGCCTCCTCCGCCGTCTCCGCCGGGTCCGTCGTTAGCGCCGCCCACCTTTTCCGCAGCGCCTCCCGCGCCGTGTCCTCCGCCGTCTCCGCCTGCGGGTCCCACGGCTCGCCGATCACGGTCTCTATCTGTCCCATGGTCTCTCTCCTCTCGGTCGTGTCCCTCGCGGGGGCGTCAATCTCTCTCACTCCTATTATGCGCGGGATTGCGCATAATGCCCCATGTCATTGGGTTGAGTGTATGTTGCGTGGGTTGTTGCCGGCCAGGGCGCCGCAGCCGGTGCGGTGCTCGCTCACGGCTGGCGACCCTCGGCGTGTGCGATGGCGGCACGCAACTGCAGCATCAGCGCCGGATGATGCGCCGCCAGTAAGGCACGGAAGGACAGGTCCCCCCACACCTCCCGACACACCTCCAGC
>JAUSFE010000082.1 GCA_030649945.1 Dehalococcoidia bacterium
TACTGGAGACGCTGCCCCCGAGGACGGTGCCGTCCGTGGACCCTCCTGTGGTGACAAACCACGGCTGCGGGCACTGGCGGAAGTTGGATGAGGAGTGCTGGACGTGCGCGCTGATGGAGAAATACTTGAGCCTGCGGGCCAGGCTCGATCAGCAGGTGCCCGCCGCCGCTGCCACGCATCCCCCCGACCCCACCTACACGCTCACCGGGCGCGAGTTGCATCAGGCGCACCGCGTCGCCGAGGCCGTGGAGGACGTGCTCCGCGAGCTGCGCGAGACGCACGAGGTGCCGGCGGAGGTATGGCGCGCGGCCGGGGAGATGCTCGTGCTGGTGGAAGACGGCGACGGCGAGGGAGGTGCGTCGTGACGGATACCGCTGCCCGCCCCGCCATCCAGGACGGCGACCGGATCGCATGGACGGACCCGAGCGGCCTGCCGCACACGGGCACGGTCCAGAAATACCATGCGAGTGGGCTCATAGCTGAGATCGACGATGGTCGGCACTTGCTCCTCGTGCGCTGGGACGCGCCCGGCCTGCGGTTGCTGGAGGCGGAACCGGCCGCGCTCGCGGTCCCGGAGTCCGCAGGCGAGACGGCTGCCCTCACCATCACCGAGCGCGAGGAGCTGACTGGCCTGGAGCGGACCGTGGAGCAGGGCCGCGCCGTGTTCGTGGCCGTCGGCGCGGCGCTCACCGCCATCCGTGACCGCCGTCTCTACCGCGAGACGCACCCCACGTGGGAGGCATACCTGCGCGACCGCTGGGACATGTCCCGGCAGTACGCCCACGACATGATCGCGGCGACGCAGGTGGTGGAGGACGTGTCCGCAATTGCGGACATCGTGCCGCAGTCGGAGAGCGTGGCGCGGCCCCTGGCACGGCTCACCACCGAGGACCGGCAGGCGGCCTGGTCCCGCGCGGTGGAGACGGCCGGCGGGCAGCCCACGGCAGCGCAGGTGCGCCAGGCGGTGGATGAGGTGGCCCCGGCTCCCGTGCCGGCAGTCAAGCCGCTCCCGAAGCCCGAGGAGCCCCGGCGCGTCGTCTGCGGCGGGGTTGGAGACTGTCTCATCGCCGCTGAGGACTGTCTCGCCGTCGCCGATGGCACGCGGGAGGCGCTGCAGGCCGGCGGCTGGGAGTGCCTCGGCGTCGCCTGGCACTGCCCGCCCTGCGTGGCGCGGAAGCGGCTCTACACCGAGCGCATGGAACTGCTCCAGCCGCGCTACGAGCTCGCCTGCGAGGCACTCTGGGCGGAGATCGAAGCAGCGGCGCTGGACGGCAGCCCCACGCCGCTGCTGGGTAGCGTGCTGGCGGCGGCTGGCGGTGGCGTGCCATGATGCGTCTCCTCTCTCTCGGCGCGGGCGTACAGTCCAGCACGCTCCTCCTCATGTCCTGCGTGGGCGAGCTGGACAAGCTCGATGGGGCGATCTTTGCCGATACGGGCTGGGAGCCGGCCGCCGTATATCGCCATCTGGAGTACCTGGAAGCGGCGGCGGCGGCGGTTGGAATTCCCGTCTACCGCGTGTCGGCAGGGAACATCCGTGCGGACATGATGCGCCCGGACGCGACCGTAAGGGGTCGCGTCCGGGATGGTGCTCGCCATACATCCTTGCCCTTCTACACTCGCGATCAGTCAGGCGCGGGCGGCATTCTCAAGCGCCAGTGCACCAAAGAATACAAGATCGCCCCCATCGATCGGGAGATCCGCCGTTTGCTCGGGCTGAAGTACCGCGCCCCCTGGCCGAAAGAGCCGGTGGTTGAGCTGTGGATGGGTATCAGCGGCGACGAGCAGCGCCGGGTGCGCCAGTCGGACGCGCGTTGGAAAGTGCACCGCTACCCGCTCGTGTTCGAGAAATGGATGCGCCGGGACGACTGCAAGCGCTGGATCGGGGAGCACGGGTTTCCCATCCCGCCGCGGTCCGCCTGCCTCGGCTGTCCATTCCATTCCGACGCAGAGTGGCACGAGATCAAACAGGACCCTGAGGCATGGTCCGACGTGACGGAGTTCGACATGGCGATCCGAAGGAAGGGCGGCGTGCGCGGCGACCTGTACCTGCACCGATCCTGCAAGCCGCTGGTTCAGGTGGACCTTTCTACGCCCGAGGAGCGCGGTCAGAGGACTTTTTTCGAGACCGAGTGCCTGGGGTATTGCGGGTCATGAGACCGCTAACGGACATGCAGGACGGAGGTGCGCCATGAGCAGGAGTGAGTGTCTCTGCTACTGCGGCTGCCGCGAGGCGCCGGAGAAACGCAAATGTCCCCTCTGCCACCGGGAGCGCCCGAAGGATGACCCGGAGGTGGAGAAGCGGCTGGAGCGCGCGGCACGGCTGCTGGGACGCCCCTTTCCGGTCCGTGAAGGCGGGTTCATCCTGCGCGAGATCAGCGACCGGCTGGACCTGCCGCAGTCCCGGGTATGGCAGCAGGCCGTGCGGGGCGGCTACTGGCCGCGGTGGCTGAGTGAGGCCAGCTTCCACGTGCCCGCGCAGGAGCCGAGTGCCGAGGCGCTGCGGGGAGGTGAGGCGTGAC
>JAUSFE010000089.1 GCA_030649945.1 Dehalococcoidia bacterium
GCGACGGACACGCGGCTGCGGGCCCGCGCCTACGGCGAGCGGATAGACCCGCGGCGTCACCGCCTGCACTTCGGCGTGAAGGCGGTCACGCGCCACATGCTGGAGGTGGCGCCGGAGGACGGCGGCTACCGGGCCCAGGTCTTGTTCGACATCTGACGTACGTAGAGGAAGGCTTCAGCCTTCCAGTAGCCTGGAGGCCTGAAGGCCTCCAGGCTACACGGATGGTGACAGCGATGGCAAACTGGAAGGACATCCTCCAGAAGATCGACGACTGGCGCTGGCTCCTGCCCAGGGAGTACAAGGCAGGGATGCGCGTGCCGGGGCTGATCTTCGCGTCCGAGGAGATGCTCGGCGTAATCGGCCAGGACCAGGCGCTGGAGCAGGTGGCGAACGTCGCCTTCCTGCCGGGCATCGTCAACTACTCCATGGCGATGCCGGACATCCACTGGGGTTACGGCTTCCCCATCGGCGGCGTGGCCGCGATGAGGATGGAGGACGGCGTCATCTCCCCCGGCGGCGTCGGCTTCGACATCAATTGCGGGACGCGCGTCCTCCGTACGAACCTCACGGAGAAGGAGATACGGCCGCGGGTGAAGGAGCTGGCGGACCAGATCTTCCGCGATATCCCCTCCGGGATCGGCGGCCACGGCCTGGTGCGCGTCTCCCCCAAGGAGATCGACGAGGTGATGGTGAAGGGGGCGCGCTGGGCGCTGGAGCAGGGCTACGCCTGGCCGGAGGACGTGGAGTCGATGGAGGGAGGGGGAGCGCTGATGGGCGCGAACCCGGACAGGGTAAGCCAGCGGGCCAAGCAGCGGGGGATGCCGCAGCTGGGGACGTTGGGCTCGGGCAACCACTTCCTGGAGATACAGGTCATCGACACCGTGTTCGACCGCGAGAAGGCGGAGGCGATGGGCATTCTGGGCCCGGCACAGGTGCTCGTGTTCATCCACACCGGCTCGCGCGGTCTGGGGCACCAGATCTGCACAGACTACCTGGACGTGATGGAGGAGGCGGCGCACAAGTACCGGATAGAGCTGCCGGACAAGCAGCTCGCCTGCGCGCCGATAAGCTCGAAGGAAGGGCAGGACTACCTGGGGGCGATGACCGCCGCCGCGAACTTCGCCTTCTGTAACCGCCAGCTGATCGCCCACTGGACGCGGCAGGCGTTCCAGCGCGTGCTGGGCCGCGACGCGCGCGATGACCTCGGCATGCACCTGGTCTACGACGTCGCCCACAACATCGCCAAGATCGAGCAGCACCGGGTGGGCGGGCGGGAGATGACCCTATGCGTCCACCGTAAGGGCGCGACGCGGGCGTTCCCGCCGGGCCACCCGGACGTGCCGGCGCGCTATAAGCGCAGCGGGCAGCCGGTGCTGGTGCCGGGTGACATGGGCCGCTACTCCTACATCTGCGCCGGCACCGAGCAGGCGATGGCCGAGACGTGGGGCTCCAGCTGCCACGGGGCGGGGCGCGTGCAGAGTCGCCACGCCGCCAAGCGGATGCTGCAGGGGGTGGACATTGCGCAGAGGCTGGCGGAGCGCGGGATCTACGTGCGGGCCCAGAACCGCGGCCTGCTGGCGGAGGAGGCGAGCGAGGCGTACAAGGACGTGGCGCAGGTGGTGGATGTCCTGCACGAGGCCGGCATCGCCGATCGCGTGGCCCGCATGCGGCCGATCGCCGTGATCAAGGGATAGGGGGTAGCGCGTCAGGTGACGCCCAACACCACGATCTGGTGTATAATAGCCAAAACGAATAACCAAGTTACTACTTACGCCCCGACTAGGTGACGAAGTGACCAGTTCAACCCTATCCGAACGTTATCTTTCCCGACTGTGTCAGCGTTCCTTCCTCCGCCTTTGGAGCTGGCCGCACATCTACCGCAATCAGACATCGAGTGGTCGCTCGGAAGGCAAGGAGGTTTGTGATCTTCTGGTAGTCTTCGACAACCACGTGTTCATCTTCTCCGACAAGGACTGCGCGTTCCCAAACTCGGGTGATGTCGCAACGGATTGGTCCAGATGGTTCAAAAGGGCCATCTGGCAATCCGCAAAGCAGGTGTGGGGCGCTGAAAGATCGATCAGGGATCACCCAGACAGGCTGTTCCTCGATTCTGGCTGCACGCAGCCGTTGCCCATCCCTCTACCTCCTGTTGACCAGGCGGTGTTTCACCGCATCGTTGTTGCGCACGGATCCAAACTGGCGTGCCGGACGCTGCTGGGGGGCTCTGGAAGCCTCATGCTTGCACCTGCGATTGTGGGTACCGCTCACTTCAACCGAGAGGCACCGAACTTCCTCCCGTTTGCTGTCGGCCACTTGAGCGCGACCAAGGGCTACGTGCACGTGATAGATGACTTCACGCTAGACACTGTCCTTAGCACGATCGATACGGCCGCCGACCTCGCGCGCTACTTCCAGCGAAAAGAGGAACTGATCCTATCAGGAAAACTGGGCATGGCAGCAGGGGAAGAGGAACTCTTAGCCAACTTCCTGCGACACACAGACGACGAAGGCCAGCACTGCTTTCAGTTCCCGCAGTCCTTCACGAAAGTCTTTGTGGATGAAGGTTTCTGGGACCGTTTCTGCAAGCACCCCGACAGGCTCGCCCAGATTGAAGCCGATCGTGTGAGCTACGCGTGGGACGAACTAATAGACGAGTTCACAAAGCATGCTCTAGCAGGGACACAGTACTTCACGTCGGATGCTAGCGTGGCCGCTCACGAGAAGGCCCTCCGGCTCATGGCGCGGGAACCGCGAACCGTGCGGAGGATCCTTGCGAAGTCGCTTCTCGCCGTCCTCAAGAGAGCTGACACTGAAGAGCGTTCGGCGCGGGTAGTTACCCCCTTTCTCCCAGGCGATCCGCATTATTTGTTTCTAGCCCTTAGGCCGCCCGAAGACAAAGCTTACGACGAGTATCGCGTTGTGCGGAGGAACCTTCTTGAGGCCTACTGCCTGGTGGCCCGTCTGAAGTTCCCGGAGGCCCGTGATGTGGTTGGCATAGCTACCGAGCCGTTGAGTTGGCAACAGACAGGCTCAGAAGACCTCGTGTACCTGGACGGAGCGCACTGGACTGCCGAGACCGCCAACGAGGCGGCAGCGCTGCAGCAGAAGCTTGGGCTACTTCAGGAAGTCCTCCAGTTCGAAGCCAATGAGACGGAATACCCGAGTGCCACGGGTTCTCGCAAGCCGGCGTGATCAAGGGGTAGGCGCTACTCCCCAGCGATGACGTGGGGCGGGAAGGGGACGCGCACGCCCTCGGCGACGAAGGCTTCGACGAGGCGGCGGCGCAGCTCGGCGGCCACCTCCCAGCGGGCCGCCGGCTTCGTGCGGCTGCTCACCGTTACCGTGACCCCGGCGTCGCCCACGGACTCGACGCGGGCGGTCCGGGGCGCCTCGCTGATGAGCGGCTTGTAGTGAGCGTCGGAAGCGAGCTCGCGCCCCACGCGGTCGATCACCTCGGCCACCCGCGAGAGGTCTTCGCCGTAGGCGACGCGCACCTCCAGGTTCACCTGCGCGTAGTCCCGCGTGAAGTTGGAGACGACGGAGATCGTGCCGTTGGGGATCGAGTGCAGCACGCCGTCCTGGTCGCGGATCAGGGTGCGTCGCAGCGTGATCTCTTCGACCGCGCCGGTGATCTCGGCGATGCGCACGACATCGCCCTTGCGGTACTGGTCTTCGACGAGGAGGAGGGTGCCGTTGATGGCGTCGCGGACGAGGGCCTGGGCGCCGAGGGCGAGGGCGAGGCCGGCGATGCCGAACCCGGTCAAGGTGGCGGTGATGTTCACGCCGGCTAGGGGCAGGAGCGTCAGCAACGTGATGACGGTGATGATCGCGCGGCCGGTGCCGGTGAACACGGACGCCAGCGTGCGCGACCGCTGGTCCACCTCCTCATCCGCCGCCCCCCTCATCTGCCGCTCGATAGCGAGCCGGAGGGCGTGCGGGACGATGCGGTGGATGGCGAGGTCGATGAGCAGGGCGACGGCGACCACGCCAAGGATGCGGGCGCCATCGCCGGCCAGCCAGTCGCTGACGTCGTCCCAATCGCTTACCAGGAACGGGAGCATGACACGGCCCTCCCCTCTGCACACGGTCAGGCTAAGGGTACGGCATTTCTGCGCCGCCGCTCAAATGGGGCGCCCTAGGCCAGAAATATGTGTGTGGCCGCCTGGCTTCAGTTGGTGACGAAGTAGTTTACTGCCAGGTTCCTCGGCGCGGCTCCGGTGAGGAAGATGGTGAACTTCGTATCAGAGTCGCGGCGGATCCACTTGATGTCGACGCTGCCGGGGTTGGTGCGCAGGGTGGCGAAGATCAGGGCGGTGGATGGCACGATCTTGCCGGTGACTTGCTTGGAGGACGCCCCGGCGGAGACCACGACCCTGCCAGCGTTGGAGAACTTGGTTCGGCCGCTGGCGCTCAAAGCGAGGGCCCCGGAGACCGCAGTGGCTGACACACCTACTCTGCCGGCCCCGGAGGCGTGGCCCCGTACGCCAACGCTGCCCGACGGTGACGGAACAGCGCCGTAAACGGCGGTGCCGGTGGCCGTGCTGGCGAAGCCGCGGACGCCGATGGGGCCTTCGCCGCGGACGCCGACGCTTGTGCCGATGCCGTCAACGGCGGTCGGCCCGTCGCCGCGGACACCGATGGCGTCTCCGATTCCCCATACGCCGATGAGGGACTCCGCTTGCTGTGCCACCACGTCGCCGGACTGAGCCCCAGCCAGGGCGGCGGCCTTAGCGTGGGAAGCGGCATCGCGCAAGCCTCGCAGGTCTTTCGGTCCCTCCGCGGAAGCGGGCAAAGACGAGCCAAGGCCGATGACGCCGACGTTCGGGCTGCCGCCCACGACGCCCACTACGCCTCCAGAGCCCACCACGCCCTCCGAATCTGCCGTTCCCAAGACGCCGAAGCTGCTCGGGCCTGATCCGTTGCCATACAGGCCGTCACGGAAGAACTCGATCCCGCCGAGGTTGTCGACGATCAGCGCCGCGTCATCGTCGATGCCAGCCGTCCGCCTGGTAACGGCGGTCGGCACAGCAGCGTTGTCTTCGCCCAGGTGGAAGACGTCCGTGCTGTCGTGGCCGGCCTGGGCGCCGTCTCGGCGACCGAGCAGGGCGACCAGGGCCGCCGCTCCTCCCGCGCCTACCAGCGCCAGCAGGCCGCGACGGCTCTTCTCCTGGCCCAACGTTACAGTGGGCTTGTCGTTCATCGCTGCACCTCCCTAGACGTTATGTCACTGCTTCTAACACCCTTCGGGATGCCTGTCAAATCGAGGACGGTATGCTAACCCTCCGCACGCTCCAGCGGGGCGAAGGAGAATACAGGCCCGCGGACTGAAGTCCGCGGCTTCAGCCAATAGCAAGCCGCGCATTTCAATGCGCGGTCTGCCCTGTAGCCGCGACAGGCTGAAGCCTGTCCCACCGCGTGGAGGGCTAACCCTCCGCCTGCTCCAGCGGGGCGAAGGAGAGCAGCAGCTTCTTGATGCCGGCCTCCCCCTGGAAGGCGACGACCACCTGGTAGTCGGTCCCGGAGGGCTCGCAGGAGACGACGATCCCCTGGCCGAAACGGG
>JAUSFE010000090.1 GCA_030649945.1 Dehalococcoidia bacterium
TTGGTGCGACGGGTGGCGTTGAGGGCGCGGCACCCACCACCCTACCCCCATCCCCGAGCGGCGCCCCTACGGCGTGGTTCCGCCCAGCGCGGGTGTTGGTGCGACGGGTGGCGCTGAGGGCGCGGCACCCACCGCCCCTGCCCCCATCCCCGAGCGGCGCCCCTACGGCGTGGTTCCGCCCAGCGCGGGTGTTGGTGCGACGGGTGGCGTTGAGGGCGCGGCACCCACCGCCCCTGCCCCCATCCCCGAGCGGCGCCCCTACGGCGTGGTTCCCACCGCCCTTAGATCAGCCTGCTCGTGTCCGCCTGCTCGTAGCGCTTCAGCTTCTCCTCGTCCAGCTCGATGCCCAGGCCCGGCTTCTGCGGCAGCCGCACGAAGCCCTCGCTGTCGATGCGCAGCGGCTCGGCGAAGATGAAGTCGCGGTCCTCCGGGTTCCAGTGCGGCGGGTCGTATGGGAACTCGATGTACGGCACGCGCTCGGCCGCCGCCGCGCAGTGCAGGTTCGCGACGAACCCGATGCCGTTTGTCCACGTGTGCGGCGTGAACACCTTGCCCGCGGCCTGCACCATCGCCGCGATCTTGCGCACCGTCGAGATGCCGCCGATGAACGTGCAGTCCGGCTGATACACGTCGAAGCAGCCCTTCTCCAGGTACGTCTGGATCTCCTCCGGCCCCCGGTTCAGCTCCCCGCCCGCCAGCCGCAGCGTCGTCAGGTGGCGGCGCAGCTCCGCCAGCCCATCGTAGTCGTAGGCGTCCAGCGGCTCCTCCAGCCAGTAGACGCCGTGCTCCTCCATCGCCTGCGCCGCGTAGATCGCCGTCCTCAGGTCCCAGCGGTGCGGCTGGCGATCCGGCGCGATGCGCCAGCCCCAGTTGGCGTCCACCATGATGTCGATGCCATCGCCCACGGCCTTGCGCACCGCCGCCAGCGTCTTGAGGTCGTCCCGCACGTCCGGGCTGTGGAAGCGCAGCTTCAGCGCCTTGAACCCCTCGCTCACGATCTGCTGCGCCGAGTCCACCCGCGCCGCCGTGTCGCGCAGCTCGCCCGTGGAGGCATAGGCCTTTAGGCGGTCGCTGCCGCCGCCCAGCAGCCGGTAGATGGGCTGCCCGGTGGCCTTGCCGATGATGTCCCAGAGCGCCACCTCCACCGGCCACGGCCGCCCGACGAAAAACGCCATGGACCGCAGGTTCGCCACGTGCTGCTCCAGGTTGAAGGGGTCCTGCCCCATCAGGAACAGCCCCGCGATCTCCCAGCGCACGGGCACCCCTCCCGACCCAATGCCGACGATGCCTTCGTCGGTGTGCACCTCCACCAGGTGAATGCGCGCGGCCGTCGTGGGCAGCGGTTGCCAGGTAGGGTAGAACGTCTTCGGCATGGGGTATTCGAAGAGGCGGACCTTCACGTGCGTGATCTTCATGGGCGGACTCCTTTTGGGCTGATTCCGCGCGAATCGTATGGGACGCAGGGGCGGGGGTCAATCGAGACGGCGGCGGAAGGAGCGAGGGAGCTAGGAACTAGTGTACTGTCTCAAGAACAGAACAGCGTTACCACGTCGCACCGTTGAAGTGAGAGACAGTACACCAGGGGGTCCGGGCGCGTCATCGTCCCTCGCTCGCGGGTCTGCCCCACCCCAGATCCCTCGCGAAGCTGGGCAGAGCCACGTGGCAGATGTCGTCGCGCTCGGGATGACAGGCGGGATGGCACCGCGACTCAACGTACCACGGCATACAGTCAAGCTATCTTAGAGACAGCACACTAGGAAGTTGGAACATACAGACGTATCCTTGTTCCAAGTTCCAAGTTCCCAGTCCCGAAGGAGAACCGCCATGCCCGGACCACTGGACGGCATCCGCGTGCTGGACTTCACCATCGCCCAGCAGGGCGCGTACGCCACGCTGCTGATGGCAGACCTGGGGGCCGAGGTGATCAAGGTGGAGCCGCCCGGCCGCGGCGAGGTGGGCCGCATCCTCGGCATCGACCGCAAGACCGGCTTCAGCGCCTACTTCCTGGCGATCAACCGCGGCAAGAAGAGCCTGACCCTGGACCTGAAGGCGCCACAGGGGCGCGAGGTGGCCCTGCGCCTGGCCCGCGACTGCGACGTGGTGGTGCACAACTTCCGGCCGGGCGTGATGGAGAAGCTGGGCCTGGGCTACGAGGCGTTCCGCGCCGTCAATCCGCGCATCATCCACGCAGCCGCCTCCGCCTTCGGGACAAACGGCACGCTGGGCCGCAAGCCCGGCAACGACATCCTGGCCCAGGCCATGAGTGGCCTCATGAGCGTGACCGGCGAAGGGGAAGCGCCGTTGCCCGCGGGCGCGGCCCTGGCCGACCACATCGGCGCGCTCACCCTGGGTTTCGGCATCGTCTCCGCGCTGCTCTGCCGCGAGCGCACGGGTGTGGGGCAGCAGGTGGAGACGTCGCTTCTGGGCAGCCTGCTCGCCGCGCAGTCCTGGGAGCTCACGCACTACATGCTCTCCGGCGAGCTGCCGGCGAAGGCCGGGCGCGGGCACACGCACCTGCCGCTGCTCTGGTACACGTACCGCACGCGGGACGGCTGGATGGCCCTGGGCGGCGTCGATCCCTCGCGCTGGGCCGCGTTCTGCCGCGCCATCGGCCGGCCGGAGCTGGAGACGGACGAGCGCTTCGATTCGGTGGGCAAGCGCATCCGCCGCCGGAGCGCGCTGAACGAGGAGTTGGACCGCCATTTCGCAGCGGCGGACACCAGCGACTGGATCGCCGCGCTGGAGGCCGCGGACATCTTCTGCGCGCCGGTACTGGACTACGCCCGGGTGGCGGCCGACGCAGGGGTGCTGGCGAACGGTTACCTGACGGCCACCCGTCACCCGCGGCTGGGGGACGCGCGCGTCGTAGCCTGCCCCATCGCCTTCAGCGACACGCCGGCGGACTCGTCGCGGCCGGAGCCTCTCCTGGGAGAGCACACGCAAGACGTGCTGAGAGAGTTCGGCTACACGGAAGGCGCGGTCGCGGAGCTGCGCGGGGCGGGTATCGTCTGAAGCGGGGGACCAGCCCCCAACTCCGGGGCGCAGCAAGCGGCGCCCCTAAAAATACAGGCGAGCCCACCTAATCTCCCCCCTAGGTGGGCCCATAGCTAGGCTGTGTATCCCGAGGGCCAGTACCGCACCAAACCGTTCGGGGTCGCACCCCCTGCTTGCCTGCATGCCATTTAGGCAGAAGATACATAAATCGTCAAGCCGGTTCAGGCGGGGAAATTGACGGTTATTGGAGATTACGTCGCGTAGGCGCGTCGCCCCGCTCGCTCAGCCTCCGTTTTCTGCCCCGGACTCCCGCTCTCGTTCGAGGATGCGTCCCACAGGACTCGGCAGCGGGCCGAATATCACTTCCTGCCGTCGCAGCTCCGCGACCTGCTCCGGCGCCAGGCCCAGCAGCGCAGACAGCACCTCGTCCGTGTGCTCACCGATGGCCGGCGGCGGCCCCGCGGCGCCTCCCGGCGTGCGGCCCAGCTTCACGGGCGTGTCCGGGACCCGCAGCGAGAAGCCGGCCGGGTGCCGGATGTCCACCAGCATGCCGCGCGCCTGCACCTGCGGCTGCTCGCCAGCGTGCGGGATGTCGTTCAGCGGGCCGCAGGGCATGCCGATCGCGTCGAACTCCCGCAGCCAATCAGCGGTCGTCTTGCGGCGCAGCGCCTCGTTCAGCAGCGGCTCCAGAACGCCGTGGTGGCGGGTGCGCAGGCCCGGCGTGTCGAAGCGCGGGTCGTCGATCAGGTCCGCCCGCCCGATGGTGGCGCAGAACAGCTCCCACTGGTTCTCCACCCCCCACGATAGCGCGATCACGATCCAGCCGTCCTGCGTTGGGAACGCCTGGAACGGGGTGGCCAGAGGGTGGCGCGTGCCGATGGGCCCGGGCGTCTCGCCGGTCGCGAAGTAGCGCACGAAGGCGTTCTCCAGGATGGCGATCTGGCAGTCCAGCATGCTGACGTCCACCATCTGGCCCTTCCCGCTCTTCTCCCGCTCGTGCAGCGCCGTGAGGACGCCGATGGCCGTGTACAGCCCGGCCGTGATGTCCCCCTGCGATACGCCCGGCCGCACCGGCGGCCCGCCGGGCTCGCCGGTGATGCTCATGATCCCGCCCATCCCCTGCACGATGATGTCCAGCGCCGGGCGCAGGCGCTCCGGCCCCGTCTGCCCAAAGCCGGACGTGGCGGCGTACACCAGGCGCGGGTTGCGCGATCTCAGCGTCTCGTAGCCCAGCCCCAGGGCCTCCATGGCGCCGGGCGTGAAGTTCTCCATCACCACGTCCGCCTTCTCCACCAGCGCCAGGAACAGCTCCTTCCCGCGCGGGCTCTTGAGGTCTATGCAGATGCTCTTCTTGCCCCGGTTCACGGAGAAGAAGTAGGCGCTCTCGTGGTCTACGTAGGGCCCTGTCGTGCGGGCTACGTCGCCAAACGGCGGGCGCTCCACCTTGATCACCCCGGCGCCCAAGTCGCAGAGGATCATGGAGGCGAACGGCCCGGCCAGCACCCACGTGAGGTCCAGCACCGTTATGTCAGATAGCGGCATCTGCCGCCGATCTCGCGCGCCCATGGCGAGGCCTATGATACCGAACCGCGGCGGCTGAGGGGCGGCGGCGTTGCGCAGCGCGATCGCGATTTCATGACGTGCGTCAGCCCGGACGCAGGTGGCGGGGGCCTCAGCCGGGCTTGAAGCGCGGGTTCCCGTCGTCAGCCGGCGCGATCTCACGGGGCTGCGCGGAGACATACCCCGCAAGGCGACGCGATATCTCGTTCAGGTCGTCCTTCGCGAACCCGTGCGTTGTGTACTGCACGCGCCCGTCCGGGGCCAGCAGGAAGAGCGTGGGCGTGGCCGCCGGATCGTACAGCCGCGAGACGGTATACGCCGGGGCATCGATGAGCACCGGATACGTCATGCCCTGGCGGTCGGCATACGCCGCGGCCTCCGCCAGCGGGTCCTGCGCTATGGCCCACAGCTCCCAGCCGGAGGGGTAGCAGTCCCGCAGCCGGTTCACGTACGGCACCGTCAGGTCGCAGGTCCCGCACGTCGTCTTGATGAAGAACAGCAGCGCGGGCCCGCCCCGCAGGTCGCGGGGCAGCCGGTAGTCGCGCCCATCAGTGCCGGCCAGCGTGAAGGGCGGGGCCTGTGAACCGGCCTCCAGCATCACGTCCCGGTGCCGCTCTTTTGCATAGGTGCCCTCTCCCGTCCTAACAGGGTGCTGAAAAACGAGTCCTCGTCCCACCCCTTCTGTCATTCTGACCGGGAGGGAAGACTCGCGCGAGTAATCTACAATGTTGGTGCCTTTGTGTCTTCGTGGTGAGAACTCCCAGGGATAAACACGAAGGCACTAAGACACTAAGGTTTCCTTATGTTGAGTCTGGGGGACACCCCCAGGCCCCCGGCCCTTCGGCCTTCCAGGGAAGGACTCAGGACAGGCGCCAGGGCTTCGTCCCCTTCGGCTTCGCTCCCTCCTGCGGCGGGCGGGCAGGGCAGGCCTCTGCACTCTCCTTACTTCAGCACCCTGCTAAAGCCGCCTCAGGCAGGCGGCGAGCCGTAGACTATAATACGCAGACAGCGCACCGGGGAGGAACCGCACAGCCATGACGCAGGAAGACGCCAAGATCCGGGCCCCCGAACTGACGGGCGGCTACTGGGTGAACAGCGAGCCGCTGACCATGCAGTCGCTGCGGGGGAAGGTCGTGCTCATCGATTTCTGGGACTACACCTGCGTCAACTGCCTGCACACGCTGCCCTACGTGGCCGAGTGGCACCGCCGCTACGCCCCGAAAGGGCTTGCCGTCATCGGCGTGCACGCCCCGGAGTTCTCGTTCGCGAAAGAGCTGGACGGCGTCAAGCAGGCCATCGGCGCCTTCGGCATCGAGTACCCCGTGGTGATGGACAACGGCCTCGCCATCTGGCAGGCCTACGCCAACCGCTACTGGCCGGCCAAGTACCTCGCCGATAAGGACGGCTACATCCGCTACTACCACTACGGCGAGGGCGCGTACCAGGAGACGGAGACGGCGGTCCAGGCGCTGCTGCGCGAGATCCTGCCGGAGATGCAGCTGCCGCCGCCGATGGAGCCCGTGCGCGAGGCCGACGCCCCCGGCGCCGTCTGCTACCGCGTGACGCCGGAGCTGTACCTGGGCTACCAGCGCGGCCGCATCGGCAACCCCAGGGGCTACGTACCCAGGGAGACAGCCGCCTACACGGACCCCGGCCTGCACGCCGAGGGCTACTTTTACCTGGAAGGCGAGTGGAAGGCGGACGAAGAGTACGTGATGAAGCCATATGGCAGCGCCGGCGAGAGCCGGGTGGGAGTCCGCTACACGGCCAAGGAAGTGAACCTGGTGATGAACCCGCTGCTGGGGCGGACGTGTCGCGCTTACCTGACGCAGGACGGCGCGCCGCCGGCGAAAGAAGACGCCGGCGCAGACGCGCGCTTCGAGGCTGACGGCCGGGCGTACGTTGATGTCGACGCGCCGCGCATGTACCGCCTGGTCAACAACCGCGAGATCGGCGGCCACGAGCTGGCCGTGTCCACGGACACGCCCGGCCTGGGCATCTACGCCTACACGTTCGTTTCCTGCGTGGCGCCCGAATAACGGCGCGGGTTGGAACCTCCCGGGATAAACATGAAGGCACTAAGACACTAAGTTCTTCATGTTGAGTCTGGGGGACACCCCCTTCGACTGGCCCTGCGTTCCACCCGTGTTCAGCCCGACGCGGATGTTCGTGCGACTGGCGGCGCTGAGGGCGCGGCACCCCCCGCCCTACCCCCGTCCCCGAGCGGCGCCCCTACCGCGTGGTTCCGCTCCGTCCGCCTAGTCTACTCCCCGAACGCCTCCAGCAGCGCCTCCCGGTAGCGGTCCGATTCCGCCGGCTCGATCAGCTGGTCCGGCGGCGTCAGGCAGATGCTGTCGGCCAGCTCCAGGTACGCCGCCAGCTTGCGCCGCACGTCGCCGGCAGTCCCCGCGGCCGCCAGCGTGTCGATCATCTCGTCGCTGACCGCCGCCGCCATCGCCCCCTGGTCGCCCCGCATCAGCGCCGCCTGGATGCGCTGCACCTCGCCGGGGAAGGCGGCGAAGAGCGGCTCGTACGTCTTCACGGTAGCGTAGAAGGCGATCGTCGCCGCCGCCGCCCGGCGCGCGCGCGCCACGTCCTTATCAACGGCGCAGCAGACCGCCAGGCAGAGGTGGAACTGCCCGCGGTCGCGCCCGCTCTCCGCCAGGCCTCGCGCCAGGGACGGCAGCACCACCTCGCGGACCCAGCGCAGCGAGTAGATCGGGTGTCCCAGCAGGCCGTCCGCCACCTCCGCCGCCGTGCGGATCATGCCCTCGCGCACGCCCGCCAGGTAAATGGGGATGCTCTCTCGCACGGGGGCCAGCGGCCGCTGCCAGCCCTGGATGTCCACGTCGTAGTACTGCCCGGAGAAGCGGATGGGCTCGCCCGTGTGGGCGCGCTGTGTGATCAGCCGGATCACCTGCACGCACTCGCGGATGTGCGGCGTGGGCTTGCCGTAAGCCACGCCGTGCCAGCGCTCGTTCAAGCGCTTGAGGCCCGTGCCCAGCCCCAGCACGAAGCGCCCGCCGGAGAGGATATCCAGGTCCAACGCCGCCAGCGCCGTCACCCAGGGGCTGCGCACGAAAGCGAGGGCGATGGACGTCCCCAATTGCAGGCGCGAGGTGCCGGCCGCCGCCGCCGCCAGGGGCACGAACGGGTCGTGGAACATCTCGGACGTCCACAGCCCGCGGAAGCCCGCCGCTTCGGCCCGCGCGGCCAGCCGGACCACGTCTGCCGCCCCAGAGACGCCGATACTCAGTGAGAAACGGTTCACGCTCTTCCAGTCACGCGCTGTAGTACTATATTGGTCGCGTTCCAGCCTATCTCAGGCCGGGGGCGCACGCTAGACAGGACGCTCCATGAAGGCACTCGTCACCGGCGCTACAGGCTTCCTCGGCAGCCACATCGTTGACCGGCTGCTGGAGCGCGGCGATGGCGTACGCGCCCTCGTCCGCGCGGGCGCCGACGCGTCATACCTCGGGTCCCGCGACGTCGAACTGGTTCCCGGCGACATCACCCGGCCCGGTTCGCTGCCCGCCGCCGTGGCCGGCGCCGATATCGTCTACCACGCGGCCGCCAACGTCACGGACTGGGACCCGTGGCGCCGTTTCCAGGACGACACCATCGCGGGGACGCGCAACCTGCTCCAGGCGTCGGTTGCGGCCGGCGTGCCGCGCTTCCTCCACATCAGCACGGACGGCGTCTACGCCCTGGGCGCGCTGAGCAAAGGGATCACGGAAGACTCGCGGCTGGAGAGGCGCTTCGGCTGGCTGGACTACTACCGGCGCGCCAAGCTGGCGGCGGAGAAGATCGCACGGAGAGGCGGCGGCCGCATCGCCGTCGCCATCGTGCGTCCCGGGCTGCTCCTGGGCGAGCGCGACCGCGCCGTGCTGCCGGGCGTCGTCGCCTTCCTGAAGAGCCGCTCCGCCATGTACCTGGGCGATCCCGGCAACCGCCTGCCCTACGTCTACGCCGGGGACGTGGCCGCGGCCTGCGTACTGGCGGCGACGAACGAGCAGGCGGCCGGCCGCATATACAACGTGGTCTCGGACGAGCACGTCACCCAGCGCGACTTGCTGGGGGCCGTGGCCGAGGCGACCGGCCTGCGGCCGCCGCGGCGCAGCGCGCCGTTCCGCGCGGCCTACGGGCTGGCCACCGCCATGGAGGCCTGGGGGGTGCTGCGCGGGCGGCGCCGGCGGCCGGAGTTGACGCGCTTCGGCGTCAACCTGCTGGGGCTGGACTACCAGGAGGACGCGTCCAGGATCGGGGCCGAGCTGGGCTGGCAGGCGGAAGTGCCGATGCGAGAGGCGGTAAGGCGCAGCGTTGAGTGGGCAGGGTCGAGACGGCCCCAGCGCGTGGGCGGCTGACGATGTCGCCCTCCGAAGAGGAGTTCCGCCGCGTGATGGGGCGCTTCGCCACGGGCGTGACCATCGTCACGACGGCGCTGGACGGGGAGAAGCACGGCATGACGGCCAACTCCGTCACCAGCGTCTCCCTGGAGCCGATGCTGGTGCTGGTCTGCGTGGACAAGGCGGCGGACACGCACGACATCCTGCGGCGGGCGGGCATCTTTGCCGTGAACATCCTGAGCGCCGATCAGGCGCATCTGTCGGAGAAATTTGCGAAGAAGGAGTTTGAGAACGCGCACGGCCTGGACGAGATCCCCCATCACGCCGCCGCCACCGGCGCGCCGGTCATCGACGGCTGCCTGGCCTACCTGGACTGCCGCACCCTGGCGGAGCACCACGGCGGCGACCACACGATCTTCATCGGCGAGGTGCTGGATGCCGGCCAGAGCGCCGGCGAGCCCCTGCTCCTCTACAACGGCCGCTATGGCGGCTTTGAGCCCGCGTAGGGGGCAGCGAACGCGCGGGGGAAGGTTTCAGCTTTCCTGCGAGCCCGCCCAGGCATGACGGAGGCTTCTTTTCAAGGCAGGGTATGAAGGCGGCCCGTGTGCAGCCAGACGCGCATGGTTCGTGCGACGCGTGGCGCTGAGGGCGCGGCACCCCCCGCCCAACCCCCGTCCCCGAGCGGCGCCCCTACCGCGTGGTTCCGCTCCTTCGGCCTAGCAGCCCACCCAGGCGTGACGGATGTCTATTTTCGAGGCAGGGTATGAAGCCGGCCCGTGTGCAGCCAGACGCGCATGGTTCGTGCGACGCGTGGCGCTGAGGGCGCGGCACCCACCGCCCTACCCCCGTCCCCGAGCGGCGCCCCTACGGCGTGGTTCCGCCCCTTCGGCCTAGCTACGATCGTCTCGCCGCCGGGCCGGCGCCTTCACCCCGCCGCGTGCCACGGCAGCAGCGCCGGCGGCGGCTGGATCAGCGGCTTCAGCAAACCGTCCGCCGCCAGACACACGAAGTCCAGCCCGCCGTAAAGCGCAGGATCGTATCCCCGCATCGCCGTCGTCGCGCCCTCCTGCTCCATCCGCGCGTAGTAGCCGATGGCCACCAGCGCCCGCAGGTCTGCCTCCCGCTGCCGCAGCCGCGGTCCGGCCTCGGCCAGCAGGCGCCGGAAGTTGCGGCGCACGGCCAGGCCCGCGTCCACGGTCTCCGCCGGCGGCACGCCGATGATCGCGACGCCGCTGCTCCCGCCCGCGCCCTGTCCAAGGCCTGCCGGAGGGCGCTGGATCGTCCACGCATCGGTGGTCTCGATCTCGGCCCACTGGCCGCTCTCCAGCCGGCCTGCCCGCTCGACGATCGTGTCGATGAGGCGCTCCAGGTGCTCCGCGGACTCCGGCAGGCGGTGCAGGCGCGACGCGTCCAGGTCGTACGTGCCGTGCACGCGTTCCGTGAAGCGCGCCCAGTGGGGGTTGAGGGCGCCGGTGGCGGAGACCACGCCGCCGGCGTCCGACGTCTTCCGCAGATAGAGGCTGACGGGCAACGCCACGTGCGACCGCTCCCCCGGCCCGAGCCTTGCCGCCGTCTGGCGCACGAGCGACACGAACTCGGACGTGGCGGGCTCGTCCGCCGGCAGTTCCGCCCCGGCAGGCGCCCAGAGCGCGACGCTCACCGGCAGGCCGGCGGCGATCTCCTCTTGCAGGCGGTCGCGCTGCGCCAGCCAGCCGGCGTTCGCGCCCGGCCCCAGCAGCGGCCGCGCCTCCAGAGCCAGGCGCACGCCGTCGCGGCCCGCCTCAGGCGGGTCGACCGCCAGCGCGGCGCCGTCCGCGGCGTTCTCCAGATGGAAGTGGCGGCCGTGCTCCGCGTTCAGCCAGGCGATGAACAGCCCGAGCGCGACATCGGTTTCAGTCATACCCATCACAGGGGCGCGCGGCCCCGATCCTCGTCGGCCCGTAGGGACACAGCTTTAGTCTGTCCAACCGGGGCGCGGCGTGGGGCCACCGCGCCGCCGCTCCGTGGACCGACCTGAAGGTCCGTCCCTACGTTCTGACCCACCCCAGGTCCCCTTCGCAACGCTGCGCGGAGCCACGTGGCAGATGACGTCGCGGTCAGGATGACGGACGGGATGGCGCCGCGCTCACCGTACCTCACGATGAGCGGGAGGTGGTGTCCCGCCCCGGCCGGCGGCAACACCGGCGCGTGGACGGAGTGGCCGTCAGTTCACCGCCTCCACAACCATGGCGATTCCCTGGCCGCCGCCGATGCAGAGCGTGGCCAGCCCGCGCTGCGCTCGCCGCCGCTTCATCTCGTACATCAGCGTCACCAGTATGCGCGTGCCGCTGGCGCCGATGGGATGCCCCAGGGCGATGGCCCCGCCGTTCACGTTCACGCGCTCCCAGTCCCACCCCAGCTCCCGTCCCACCGCCAGCGACTGCGCCGCGAAAGCCTCGTTCGCCTCGATCAAGTCGATCTCGCCCAGGGAGAGGCCGCACTTCGCCAGCACCTTCTGCGTGGCCGGCACCGGCCCAATGCCCATGATGCGCGGCGGCACGCCGGCGCTGGCGTAAGAGCGGATGGAGGCGAGCGGCTTCACGCCCAGCTCCTCCGCTTTCCGCCGCGACATCACCACCACGGCTGCCGCGCCGTCGTTGATGCCGGAGGCGTTGCCGGCGGTGACAGAGCCGTCCGGCGCGAAGGCCGGGCGCAGCCTGGACAGCCCCTCCAGGTTCGTGTCCGCCCGAAAGTGCTCGTCGCGGTCCACTATCACCTCGCCCTTGCGCTGCTTCACCGTCACCGGCACGACCTCGTCGGCGAAGACACCCTTCTCCCAGGCCGCGGCCACCTTCTGCTGGCTGCGCACCGAGAACTCGTCCTGGTCCGCCCGCGAGATCTCGAAGTCGTGCGCCACGTTCTCGGCCGTGTTGCCCATATGGCAGTCCGTGAGCGCACACCACAGGCCATCCTTGATCATGTGGTCCACTATCTCGCCGTGGCCCATGCGGTAGCCGTAGCGGCCCTTGGGCAGCAGGTACGGCGACCCGGACATCCCCTCCATGCCTCCCGCCACCACCACGTCCGCATCGCCCAGCATGATCGCCTGGGCCGCCAGCGCCACTGTCTTCAGGCCGCTGCCGCACACCTTGTTCACAGCCGTCGCCGGGACGCTGTCCGGGATGCCGGCCTTCATCGCCGCCTGCCGCGCCGGGTTCATCCCCAGCCCGGCGGAGAGGACGTTGCCCATGATCACCTCCTCCACCTGCTCCGGCTGCAGCCCCGCGCGCCTGACCGCCTCCGCAATCGCGATAGCGCCAAGCTCAGTAGCGGACGTATCGATAAACGCCCCGCCGAAGGTGCCGATGGGCGTGCGCACCCCGCTGGCGATAACGACTTCAGCCTGTCCTGAGCCTGTCGAAGGGTTCATGGCGACCTCCGTTCCTGCCCGGAATCATACCGTATCCGGTAAAGCAGGTCACGAAGGGGCGCCCCACCGCCCAGCGCGGACGGCAGCCTAGCTGTAGTTCCCACAGAGGTTGTTTGCAAGGGAGCGTCCTGAAGAGGCCGCCCGCCTCAGGCGGGGAGCGTTCGGCAGCCGCTCATGATACGAGTACCTCACCATGAGCGGGTCGGGGCCCTTTGGCTGGCTGTGGATTCGGGCCAACCCCCCGTCCCGCTCGCCCTGAGGTACTCGTAGGCATGTCCTGAGCGAACCGAAGGGGCGAGCGGCGGACTACGCCGCGATACAAGCGAATGTCCTCTCTGCCTTCGTTGACTGTCAACAACGTCCGTGGGAACTACACCTGCCCCGCGAACCCCAGCCCCAGCACGCGCTCGCCCAGCGCGCGGGCGGCCCGCCGGGCCGGGACGTCCGCCGTCTCCGCCAGGCGTTGCAGCTCCCCGATGGCGCGCGGGGTGTCCAGGTCGTCCGCCATCGCCTCCAGGAACGGCCCGGCGTGGCGGTCAAGGTCATCGGTGGTCGCCCCGACGGCGCCGGCCAACGCCCGCGCCAGGGAGGCCGCCAGGCGGCGGGCCGGGACCAGCGCCCGCCTGTCGTGGTTCCAGCTCTGGCGGTAGTGGTGCGCAAGCAGGTACAGGCGGACCGCGTCCGGGGAGCAGACGCGCAGCAGGTCCGACACGAACACCATGTTGCCCAGCGACTTGCTCATCTTGTGCGCGCCGCTGTACACCATGGCGGTGTGCGCCCAGCAGCGCACGAACGGCTTGCCCGTGAAGCCCTCGCTCTGGGCGATCTCCGCGTCGTGGTGCGGGAAGACGAGGTCCTCGCCACCCCCGTGCAGCGCGAACGTCTGGCCCAGGTACTTCATACTCATCGCCGAACACTCGATGTGCCAGCCCGGCCGTCCTTCCCCCCACGGCGCCGGCCAAGAGGGCTCGCCCGGCTTCTTCGCCTGCCAGAGCACGAAGTCCAGCGGGTCCTTCTTGCGCGCGTCGGCCGGGAAGTTCCCACGCTCGTTGGCGATCTCCAGCTGGGCCGCGTACGGCTCCCGGAAGAGCTTCCCGAACCCCGTGGCCCGCTGCACCTGAAAGTACACACAGCCCTCCCGCTCATAGGCCAGCCCCTTCGCCAGCAGTCCCTGGATGATCAGCAGCATCTCCGGGATGTGCTCCGTCGCCCGCGGCGCCACGTCCGGCGGCAGGTTGCCGAGCGCCGCCATCGATTCGCGGAACCGCGCGTACTCGCGGTCCCCCAGCTCCTTCCAGTCCACACCCGTGGAGCGCGCCCGCAGCAAGATGTCGTCGTCAATGTCGGTCACGTTCTGCACGTACGTCACCTCGCGCCCCAGGAAGCGCAGGCAGCGGACCAGCACGTCGAAGGCGGTGTAGGTGAAGGCGTGGCCCAGGTGCGACGTGTCGTAGGGCGTGACGCCGCAGACGTAGAGGCCCAGCTTCCGCCCCACCACCCGCTCCCGGCGCTGCGAGAGCGTGTTGTAGAGGAACAGCTCGCCGCCGCTCATGTCGCCAGCACGGCCGTCAGCTCCCGCACGTCCGGCAGCCCGTCGAGCCGCTCAATGAGCGCGATTACCTTCTCCACGCGGCCGGCCGGCAGGACCTCCGCAGCGCAGTCGCGGAACTTCGCCGCCAGCTCGTCCCATGAAAGCGGCCGCTTAGGGTCGCCGCGAGGGGTCTCCACGCGGGCCGAGATCTCTCCGGCCGGCGTCGTCACCCGCACCTCGGCAATGCCCTCGATCGGGAAGTTCATGCGCTCGCCTACCTCCACAATCTGAACTCGAGACATCACGTCTCGCACCGGCGGCCGCTGCACCGCGGCGTCAGCGAACGCGTCCCGGCCGACCCTCCCGTCCAGCAGCGCTGCCACCACGCAGTACTCCAGGCTGAACTTCGCTTCCAGACCAGTCGCCGGGGGGCGGGGCAGGAGAGGGATCAGCGTGCCCGGAGTGACGGAGACCGCGATGGCGTCGATGGCGAGCGCCGGGTCGCTGCCACCGCGTGCCTCCAGCGCGGCGTCTATCGCCCGGTGTGTTGCGTAGCAGCAGGGGTAGAGCTTGACGCCGATGCCCGGCTCGATGATCTCCCAGGGGGCGCCCAGGTGGCGCACGACAGCCTCGCCGCCGGTCTCCGCGCCGCCCGCTGCCGCGCGCAGAAACCCGCTCTCGCCCTCCAGCGCCAGCGCGTCCGCCGTGAACCCGCGCGCCGCCAGCTGCGCCGCCACGACGCCGTTCTGCGCCGCCCGGCCCGCGTGCAGCGGTTTCGTCATCGTCCCGAAGTTCTGGCGCAGCCCGCTCGCCAGCGACGCCGCAATGCCGAGGGCGTTGCGCGTCCGCCCGGCGTCCAGCCGCAGCAGCCGCGCGCAGGCCGCGGCCGCGCCGATGCTCCCGAAGGTGGATGTGGCGTGCCAGCCCAGCGCGTAGTGCGCCTCGCCGATCGCGCGGCCCAGCTTGCACTCCACCTCGAAGCCCAGCACGAACGCCTCCGTCAGCTCGCGCCCGCTGGCCCCCAGCCTCTCGCCCAGGGCCAGCAGCCCCGGCAGGAGCGGCGCGCTGGGGTGGCCGCGCATGCTCGCGCTCACGTCATCGAAGTCCAGCGCGTGTGCCGCGACGCCGTTGGCCAGCGCCGCTTCCGCGGCGGGCGCGCGCAGGCTGTGGCCCAGCACCAGCGCCTCTGGCGCGCCCCCTTGCTCGCGCGCCATCGCCGCCACTATGCGGGGCGCCTCCTCGCGGCAACCCGCCAGCGCCACGCCCAGCGTATCCAGCACCGCGCGCCGCGCCTGCAGCCGCGCTTCCGGCGGGATGGCCTCCGGCGGCGTGCAGGCCACGAATTGCGCCAGCCGTTCGGTCACGTTCACGCGGGAAATCGTAGCATAACGCCTGTCCCCTTCGGAGGTGAGGTGGCGCAGGAGCGGTTGCTGCCCCCGAACTTTGGCGCCAGGACGGAGCCAGCGTGAACCGGACAGGGGGAGGCACTTCGCTACGTCGCGGCTCTCAGCCCCCCACCAGGTCCTGAGCGAAGATGCCTGGCGTCCTCGCGCGAGCGTGGCCGGCGCTCAGGACGACAGGAGGCGCACGGTCAGTCTGTTGCCTGATCGGGGTGCGACGGGAAGCCGTTGTCCGCCTCGAACATTGCTGCCAGGACCGAGCCAGCGTAAACCGGACAGGGAGAGGCACTGCGCCACGTCGCGGCTCCCATCCCCCCCGCCAGGTCCTGAGCGAAGATGCGTGGCGCCCTCGCGCGAGCGTGGCCGCCGCTCAGGACGACAGAAGGCCGAAGAAAGCCAAAGGTCAGGCTCTCAGCCTGACCGGGGTGTGGCGGCGCGGCCGGTTGCCCGCCCCCATCCCGGCGGAGTAAATTGCAGGCGCGGGGCCACTTCACAGGAGGGCGACATGAGCGAGAGCGTGCTCGGCGTCAAGGTCGGCGACAGAGCCGAGTTCGAGAAGACGGTGACGGCGGAGGACATCCAGGCCTTCGCCCGCGTGACGGGCGATACCAACCCGCTGCACCGCGACCCGGACTACGCCGCGAAGACCCGCTTCGGCGAGTGCATTGCGCACGGCATGCTCAGCGCCGGCTACATCTCGGCCGCCCTCGGCACCAAGCTCGCTCCCCACTGCTGCGTCGTCTACCTGAGCCAGAGCCTGCGCTTCCTGCGGCCCGTCAAGATCGGCGACACCATCAAGGCGGTCGCCGAAGTGAAGGGCGTCGAGCCCGAGAAGCGCATCCTCACCGTAGAGACAAACTGCTACAACCAGGCCGGCGACCCGGTGGTGAAGGGCGAGGCCGTGGTGCTGCTGGACCCCGTCCCGGAATAGCCGCTCCCCGACGGGTGCCCGTTCGGGCACGTCCCGCGCCGCCCTTTTCCGCCGGCTGCCCACAGGCGATAATCACGCCATGACGACCAAGACCCGCGGCGGCAACTTCTTCGAGGACTTCCGCACCGGCCACGTCTTCCACCACGCCGTCCCCCGCACGCTGACGGAAGGCGATATGGCCGTCTACATCGCCCTCACCGGCGACCGCCACCCCCTGCACTGCGACCGCGAGTTCGCCCGCTCGCTCGGCTACGACCAGGAGGTCGCGCACGACCTCCTGGTCTTCCATATCGTCTTCGGCCGCGCGGTGCCGGACGTCTCGCTCAACTCCCCCGCGAATCTGGGCTACGCCGACGTCCGCTTCCTGGCCCCCGTCTACGCCGGCGACACGCTGCGCGCGGAGACGGAGGTCATTGGCCGGCGCGAGACTTCGAGGCCGGACGTGGGCATCGTCTGGGTGCGCACGCGCGGGTTCAACCAACGGCAAGAGCCGGTGCTGCAGCTATACCGCTGGGCCATGGTCAACAAGCGCGACCCGAACACCCGCCTCAGGCGGACCGACGACGCCCCCGAGCTGCCGCTCAGAGTGGCCACGGAGGACCTGCACGTGCCGCCGCAGATGGACCTCTCGCAGTTCGACAACGTGGTCACCGGCGGGCAGTTCTTCTGGGAGGACTACGAGCCCGGAGAGCGCATCATCCACCCGCAGGGCTTCACCATCGAGGACGCGGAGCACCAGTCCGCCACCCGCCTCTACCAGAACAACGCCCGCGTGCACTTCAACGAGATGCTGCAGAAGAAGTCCCGCCTCGGCACGCGCATCATCTACGGCGGGCACATCATCTCGCTCTGCCACTCCATCTCCTTCGACGGCCTCGAAAACGCGGTCCGGCTCCTGGGCTTCAACGCCGGCGCCCACGCCAACCCTACAGTCGCCGGCGACACGCTGTTCGCCTGGTCGGAAGTGCTGGAGCGCATCGACCTCGGCCGTGCGGACGCCGGGGCCCTGCGCCTGCGGCTGGTGGGAGTCAAGAACCTCGACCCGAACGAGGAGGACGTGCCGCTGCGGGTGAAAGACGCGGAGTCGGGCCGCGAGGGGTACCACCCGAACGTGGTACTGGACCTGGACTACACGGTGCTGATGCCCCGGCGGCGGTAGGCAGGGGTGGCGGAGAGGCTGCAAACGGCAGTCCAGGGCGCAACGGCTCGTTCACCGACCCAGCAAGTGAGTTGGCAGCAGCCTACTTTCGCAGCGCGACGTCCGCAACGACGACTTCCGTTCCGGACAGGCCGGTCGAGCAGTAGAGCGTGATCTCGTCAGCCGAGGAGCGAACCGGACGGCCGCTTGCGACGTATTCAGAGAGATCCGTGATCGTCTCAATACGGTCCTCGAGGAAGAAGCCACCGGGATAGCTGCGCAGTTGCTCCGTCGAGTCGGTGAAGATCGCGCCCGCTCGCTCCGCCACCGCGGGGTCGAGTTCGTGCTGTCCCCGACCGAGACGAATCGTGGTGACATGCATGCCTGGTTCAATCAGCGAGGCGTCGAACACCGGCGCGCGGCTGCTCGTTGCGACAACCACGATGTCTGCGCCGGCGATCGCCTGCTCCGGCGTCGCGACGGGCGTTACGGGCACTCCCAACCGTGTGCTCATCTCCGAGGCGAACGCCTCCCGGTTCTCCGCAGAGCGGCTGTAGACGCGCACATGCGACAGGTCGCGTACAACGGCCGCCGCCTCGATCTGCGCGCGAGCCTGGACGCCGGAGCCGATTACCGCGAGAGTCTTCGCGTGTTCACGAGCGGCGTATTTGATTGCGACACCGCCCAGCGCGCCGGTGCGCATGACGCCGACCCGGGCGCCGGTTACGATACCGCGTAGCTCGCCCGTCGCCGCGTCGTAGACGGCGACCAGCTGTTGCTCTTCGTTGGCGAGAGCTCCCGCGCCGTAGACTCGAAAGCCGACCACGCCCTCCTTTGTATGGCCGCCAATCGTGAAGACAAGAAGGCCTTTACCCGTCGACACGTAGTGGCGAGGGGGCGTAACGAACACGCCCCGGACCTTGTCGGCGAGCGCCCGCTCCACCGCATGGACAGCCTCGCACATTGAGACGCGCGCATCGACGTCGTCGTCAGTGAGGATTTTGAGCAAGGAACTCCCCGCCTTGGTGGCAGAGGTTGATCAAGGCGCACGTGGGCGACCCTTGAACCGCGCCGATCGGATCGCGGCGGTCAGGATAGGCGGATGGCGTCATCTTTTGAGGACCTCGCCGCTGTACAGCTTGTGCACCCGCACGCCACCGGGCGGCGCCGCCTGCACGCACAGCTCGCAGAGCACGCACTCGTCCACGTTCTCCGCGATGACGACGGCACTGCCGTCCGGCGCCACGCCGAAGATGTTCACCGGACAGACCTCCGCCAGTTTCTTGGCGAGGTCTTTGTCCCCGGCGGCTTCGGGGGCCATTTCGACGCGGATGAACATCGCCATCTCCTGGCGACCAATCGTCAATTTTCCGCAAAGAAGGCGGCCAGGCCCTGCGCCATATCTCGCGGGTTCTGCACCTGCAGCAGGTGGGCTGCCCGGGGCAGGATGAACGGCTTTGCCTGAGGCAGCCACTCGAGCAACAGCCGGTGGCCCTCGCCCCAGCCCGGCCAGACGGCGTCGCTGTCCGCTCCAAGCACGGCGAGAACGGGCTGCCCGATGCGGGCGGCGTCTTCCCGGCTGAAAGTCCACTCTCCAAGCGCCGGCCCCTCAGCACGAAAACAGGTGTCAGCATCCGCCACTGCCTGCTTGAATCCTCCAGGCACGGCGGCATCCAGCGCAGCACGATATTCTTTGCCATCGACGGCCTGCAGGAAGGCATCAACTGCCGCGGCCTGGTCCCCCGCTTCGTACATCTGAGCGGCCCGCCCGATCTTCTCGGCGAGTCGCGGGCCGCTGGGAACGGCGAGCAATGCCGGCTCCAGCAGGGAGAGGGAACGGACAGCCTCGGGCGCGTCCAGGGCAAGCTGGAGGGCGACGGCACCTCCATATGAGTGCCCGACGACGTGCGCTTGGTGGACGCCTAGGTGGCGTAGCAGAGCCACGCAGTCGGCTGCCTGACCGGACATAGGCAACGGAGTTATCAAGCGGCTGCTGCCTGAGTAGCCGCGCCGGTGATAGCGAATCAGGGTAAAACGGTCAGCCAGGGCGGGTTCGCTCATTAGAGGCGCGAATGTGTCGGCTATAAAACCCCCATGGATGAACACGACCGGCTCTCCGGAGCCCTGCACTTCGTACTCCAACGTTATTCCGTCGACGTTAGCTCGTTCCACTGGATGAACCTCCTTCTCTCGGTCGCGACCTCAGGGGTCATGCCGACGCGGATGAAACATTGCCACCTTCGCCAGCACGTCTCTCAATTTTCCGCAAAGAAGGTGGCCAGGCCTTCCGCCATATCTCGCGGGTTCTGCACCTGCAGCAGGTGGGCTGCCCGGGGCAGGATGAACGGCTTTGCCTGAGGCAGCCACTCGAGCAACAGCCGGTGGCCCTCGCCCCAGCCCGGCCAGACGGCATCGCTGTCCGCTCCAAGCACGGCGAGCACCGGCTGCTTGATACGAGTGGCATCCTCCCGGCTGAACGTCCACTCGCCAACCGACGGCAGTTCCACGCCAAAGAAGGTGTCTGCGTCTGCGACGGCCTGCTCCATCGCTCCCGGGAGCACCCGTTCGACCGCGGTTCGGTATGTCTTGCCGCAGGCGGCCTGCAGGAAGGCATCGACTGCTCCCGCCTTGTCTCCCGACTCATAAATCTGAACGGTCCGCTCGATCTGTTCAGAGAGTCGCGGGCCGCTGGGGACGTCGAGCAATGCCGGCTCCAGCAGGGAGAGGGAGCGGACCGCTTCGGGGGCGTCCAGGGCAAGCTGCAGAGCGATGGCGCCCCCGGATGAATGGCCGACCAGATGCGCTCGCTGGACGCCGAGCTGCCGCAGAAGCGCCAGACAGTCGGCCGCTTGCCTGGAAATGGGCAGCGGGGCATTCGCCCGGCTGCTGCCCGCGAAGCCGCGCCGGCGATATCGTATTAGCCTGAAGCGGTCTTTGAGGGCGGGTTCGGCCATCAGAGGCCGGAACGTATCCCCTATGAGAGCCCCGTGGATAAGCACCACCGGCTCTCCTGAGCCCTGCTCCTCGTACTCCAATGCTATTCCGTCGACGTTAGCTCGCTCCATTAGAAAGTGCCTCCGTGCTCGATCAGTTACGCGGCATTGAACGATAGTTTACATCAGTCCCCGATCGCCAGCCGCTGCCGCACCAGCTCTGGTATGTGCGATATCTCCTCCGCCACGGAGATGCCGGCGTCCTGGAGCCGGCGGATCTTCTCCGCGGCGGTGTCCTGCTTGCCCTCCACTATGGTTCCGGCGTGGCCGAAGCGCATGCCCGGCATCTTGTCCATGAAGCGGCCGGCCATGAAGGCGATGATCGGCAGCCGGGAGTTGTTCTCCTTCACCCACTGCGCAAGCTGGGCGTCCATGGGCCCGCCCGGCTCCGAGTAGATGACGATGGCGTGGGTCTCCGCGTCCGCCTCGAACAGCGGCATCAGCTCGGCGTACGTCGAGCCGATCAGCGGGTCGCCGCCGATGCTCACCGCGGTGCTCTGGCCGAACCCGGCGGCGGTCAGGGAGTTCGATATCTCCGTCGTCATGCCGCCGCTGCGCGACATCACGCCGATGTGCCCGGCCCGGTACGCCTGCCGGGTGTTCGCCGCCGGCCCGCCGATGCCGCCCATCTTCGACTTGCCCGGCGAGATCACCCCCAGGCAGTTCGGGCCGATCACCCGCGTGCCGCGCAGGCGCGCCAGCTCCAGCACCTGCGCCATCTCGTAGCGCGGTACCCGCTCCGTGACGATGACGATGATGCGGATCCCGTTCTCGATCGCCTCGAAGGCGGCGTCGCGCACGAAGGCTGGCGGCACGGTGATGACGGAGCCGTCCACGCGGCCGGCGTTCGCCACGGCCTCCTTGACGGTATCGCAGACCGGCACGCCGTACACATCGCGGCCGCCGCGCCCCGGCGTCACCCCGCCCACGACCTGCGAGCCGTAGTCCAGGCATTCGCGGGTCATGTTGACGGCCTCGCGGCCGGTGATGCCCTGGATGATGAAGGTGGTGGATTCGTCTACAAGGATGGACATGTTATACGCATTTCGGGGTGACACGCCCGCCGCGGGCGTTTGCCCCGCCCCAGATTCCTTCGCGAAGATACGGTGAGCCGACGAACAAGCATGGTTGACGCTCAGAATGACAGAGGTGGCGGGTCATGTTGACGGCCTCGCGGCCGGTGATGCCCTGGATGATGAAGGTGGTGGATTCGTCTACGAGGATGGCCATGGCGGTGGTTAGTGAGGAGTGCGGAGTGGGAAGGACCACGAAGGCACGAAGCCAGAAAGATCCTATATTCTTGGTGCCTTTGTGTCTTTGTGGTAAGGCGCTCGCCCGTCACGGCATCCCCACCTTCTCCACCGCCCGCCGCGCCGCCTCGCTCATCGAGACTGAGCGGTCGCAGTACTCGACGCCGTACTTCTCCAGGATTTTGAACCCGTCGGCCTCCCAGGCGCCCGGGATGCGGAAGATGCTGATCTTCTCCGCCGGGTCAAAGCCCGATTCCACGACGCCCTTGATCACGCCCCGGGCCACGATGTCCACCCGCGTGTTCGAGACGACGTTCATGATCACGGCGATCTTGTCCACGCCGGGCTTGGAGAGGATCAGCTTCGTCAGCTCGCAGGCCTTCTTCACGCTGGGGTTGCCGCCGATCTCGCAGTAGTTCGCCGGGCGGCCGCCGTACTTCTGGACCGCGTCGAAGATCGTGAGGGAGCCGCCGCCGGCGCCGATCACGAGGCCCAGGTTGCCGTCGAACTCCACCACGCGCCCGGCCACGCCGCGGTGGTCCACGGCGTCCACCTGGGCGCCGCGGATCTCGAACTCCGTAGGCGGGCGGCCCTGGCGCGTCTCGTCCGGGCCAATGCCCAGCTCGACCAGCACGTCCTGGTGGCGGTCGCGCGCCTCCTCCTCCATGTCCAGGTGACAGTCCAGCACGGCGAAGGAGCCGTCGTCCAGCTGCCCCAGCGGGTTGATTTCCGCCAGCGTCAGGTCATACGCGAGGAACGTGCGCACGAGCCGCGTCAGCACGCCGGTGACCGCGGTCAGCTCCCCACCCTTCAGCCCGAGCGACGCCACGACCTCTTTCGCCCGGAAGTCAGTGAACGGGATGAGGGTGGAGAAGTGGCCCTTGGCCACGTGCTGCGGGTGCGTCTCGGCCACCTCTTCGATGTCGATGCCGCCCATGTCGCTGACGATCATCACCGGCAGCTTGGCCACGGCGTCGAACGTCACGCCCAGGTAGTACTCCTTCTGCACCGCGGCCTTCGCCTCTACGGAGACGCACACCGGCAGCTGGTCGCGGATGGGCAGCGTCAGGATGACCGCGGCGGCCGCCTCGGCCTCCTCCGGCGTATCGGCGAACTTGACGCCGCCGGCCTTCATCCGCCCGCCGCTGAGCACCTGCGACTTGAGGACGACCGGCCCGCCGAGATCGGCGGCCAGCCGCTTCGCCTCCGCCGCCGTCTTCGCGGTGCCGCCCTTCGGGAGGGGCACTCGCTGCTTGGCCAGCAGGCGCTTGGCTTCGAACTCGTAGAACCTCATGCCCTCACCCCTGACCCCTCTCCCGCCGCAGCGGGCGAGGGGCAATCTGTCAGTGCGGACTGGATGAGTTGGAGGGCAACTTCGAGGTCGTGCTCGACAAGCGCAGCGGGAAGACGCAAGAAGCGTATGCCGAATGACTCGAGAGCTGCCTGGCGCCCGGCATCTCGTATCTGCTGCGTCTCGTGAACAGCCCCGTCCACCTCGACACCGAGACCAGCCTCAGCGCAGTAGAAGTCCAGGATGAAGGGGCCAACCGAATGCTGACGGCGGAACTTGTAGCCGTCCAGCCGCCTATCGCGCAGGGCGCTCCAGAGGAGATGCTCCGACCGCGTCGGTTCCTTCCGCATCTCTCGCGCCGCCTGACGGACCGCAGGGCTCGGCCGCGGCGCCTTGCCCTCACCCTGACTGGCTGGCGCCAGTCTGTCCCTCTCCCGCTCAGCGGGCGAGGGAAACGACGGTCCTCCCCTCGCCCGCTGAGCGGGAGAGGGGCCGGGGGTGAGGGCAGGTTTCCGCATCACAAACCGTACAGCTCAGCGTACTCGGGGTCGCGCGCGGCGATCATCCTGGCCGTCTGGACTATGACCTGTGCCTGCTTGAACGTGGCGTCGTCCTGCATTCTACCGTCGAGCATCACCGTGCCGGTCCCGTCGCTCATGGACTCGATGATACGCTTCGCAGTCCTGACTTCCTCGACCGTAGGGCTGAACTCGCGCCTAGCGATCTCGATTTGGCTGGGGTGCAGCGTCCAGGCGCCCACGCAGCCCATCAAGAAAGCGGCTCTGAACTGATACTGGCACGCTACCGGATCTTCGATGGCGCCGAAAGGACCGTAGAAAGGCAGGATACCCGCCGAGTTGCAGGCGTCGACCATACGAGCCAACGTGTAGTGCCAGGGGTCCTGCTGGGCCGCAGGTCGCGGCGCATCGGCGTTATCGAGATCGGGATCGGCGATCACCTGGTACGAGGGGTGCCCGCCGCCGACCCTCGTCGTTTTCATCCGCCTGGAAGCGGCAAGGTCCGCCGGCCCCAGGCTGATGCCCTGCATGCGCGGGCTGGCGGCGGCGATCTCCTCCACGTTGGAGACGCCGAGCGCGGTCTCCAGGATGGCGTGGACCTGCAGGGACTTCTTGATCCCATGCCTGGCCTCCAGTTGGGCCAGCAGGCGGTCGATATAATGGATGTCCCACGGTCCTTCCACCTTTGGGACCATCACGACGTCCAGTTTATTGCCGATCCTGGGGATGACATTGAGGAGATCGTCGAGGACCCAGGGGCTGTCCAGGCTGTTGATGCGTGTCCACAGCGACGTGTTGCCAAACTCGTTGTTCAGCGCGACCTCGATAAGGCCCTCCCGCGCCGCCGCCTTGTCTTCCGCCGGGATACCGTCTTCGAGGTTACCGAGCAGCACATCGACCTGGGGGATGAGCTGCGGGATCTTCGTTCGCACCTTCTCGTTCTGCGGGGGAAAGAAGTGGATCATCCGGTACGGCCGCGCCGGGACCTCACTCGGTGGTGAGGGCGCGCCGACCGCGAGCGGCTTAAAGAAGGCCCTGGGATTTCGCATTTCGAACAGCTACTCCTTGGCTGCGCCGCCTGGCTTCGATGGTCGCCGGCTGTGGGGCCCGCGGTCGCCTGCCCGCCGAGGCAGGATTATATTGGCCGCCCGCGGGCAGGGTCAAGGAATCCGGCGTTGCAAACGAGCATCCGCTAGGTTTAAATAAGTAGGCACGCTTGCACCCCGCCGGAATGCGAGAGGAAAAGCAGGGAATCATGACATCTGAAAAGCGCCCTCTGCCCCTGATGCGCAGCGTGCTCACAGTGCCCGTCATCGTCGGGCGCTTCATCGAAAAGGCCCCGGGCTCCGGCGCCGACGTCATCTGCCTGGACCTGGAAGATTCCATCCCGCCCGCGCAGAAGGCCGCGGCCCGCGCGCCCGCGGCCGGTGCCATCGCCGCTATGCCGCGCTCCGGCTTCACGCTGCTGGTGCGGCTGAACGCGCTCACCACGGGGCTGCTGGAAGACGACCTGATCGCGGTGGTGCGCCCGGGGCTGGACGGTGTCATCGTCTCCAAGACCAACTCCGCCGCCGACATGCGGCGCGTCGATCACTACCTGGCCGTCCTGGAGCGCGAGCGGGAGATGGCGCCGGGCAGCGTCGCCATCATCCCCCTGATCGAGACCGCCCTCGGCGTCCGCAACTGCTACGAGATCTGCGAGGCCTCCCCGCGAGTGAGCGGGGCGGTCTTCGGGGCAGAGGACTTCGCCACGGACATAGGCATCCAGCGCAGTCGCGGGGGCGAGGAGGTGCGCTGGGCCCGCACGCAGGTGGCCATCGCCTGCCACGCCGCCGCTATCGTGCCGATCGACACGCCGGACCCCGACTACACCGACGAAGCGCACCTGGAGCGCGAGATGGTCCTGGCCCGCAGCCTGGGCTACCAGGGGAAGCTCTGCATCCACCCCACGCAGGTGGCGATCGCCAACCGGGTGTTCCGCCCGAGCGACAACGAGGTCGCCGAGGCCCGCGTCATCGTCGAAGCCTTTGAACGCGACGGTCTCGCCCAGGGGCGCGCAGCCATCCCGTTAGAGGGTAGAATGGTGGACACGCCGATCTACTGGCGGGCCAAGCGGCTGCTGGAGTGGGCCAGCGGGCTGAAGTAGGCCAGGGAAGGGGACCCGACATGAAACGACGGCTGAGGCTTGCAGCGTTATTTGCGGTGGTGGTGGCGGCGGCAATTGCAGTTGGGTGCGGCGGGAGCGACGCCCCGAGCGAAGTCGATGTGGACGTCGAGGATTTCGCGGCGCCCGCCGGCTACTGGGAAGGCGAAGGTACCGTGAGGGAGACGCCGCTGGACGACGGAGTCCGCACCCTGACTCGGAACGCTGACTTCGAGTTCTGGTTCTCCCTCAACTCGGACGGGTCGGCGCTCGGCGAAATCACGTTGACATACGAATCGGTGCTCACCGTCAGTGGCCTTCCGAACCTGAGCGTGCCCGGAGTGGGCGGCGTCAGCGCGGCATTTGATCCCGAGGTGGGCGGCGAGATTACCGATCCGGACCCGACGCGGATCTTCCCGCTCGTCGGGGTCCTGGACGAAGCCGGCTTGGTCCTTGGCATGGTCTCAGGCGAGGAACCCGAGCCGATAGAATTCACGATCCGCGCCGACCCGGGCGTGAGTGCCGGGTTCGACGTCGGAGGCGCTGGCAGCGTCGGTGTCGAGGGCCAGGGAGCCGGAACCATCGCATATGCGATTGAGATGACGCCCTTCACACCATTTGCGGACTCGGACATCGCCGGAGTCGAAAAGCGGCCCGGAGGCCCATACGCAGCGCACTTCGAGTTCTCGGGAGACAACAAGCTGGCGATCGAGTGGAGCGCCGTACAGCAAAGCAGCGACACTCAGATCGTCGAGGTGACGGACGAGATGCGGGACGCACTCGATGCGCTCGAACAGGCGCTACAATAGAGCCATGAGTCAGAATGGCGCCTCGGGCGAAGGTGCCCGGCGTTGGCAAGAGGCCTACGACAAGGCCGCCGCGAAGGGCTTGCGCGCCGATACCGACTTCCGCACGTCGTCCACGGAGGTGAAGCCCCTCTACGGCCCCTTCGATACCGCCGGCCTGGACTACGCACGCGACATCGGGTACCCCGGCGAGTACCCGTACACGCGCGGCATCCAGCCGACGATGTACCGGGGGCGGCTCTGGTCCATCCGCCAGTACGCCGGCTTTGGGACGCCGGCCGAGACCAACGAGCGGTTCAAATTCCTGCTGAAGGAGGGCCAGCCGGGCCTGTCCGTGGCCTTCGACCTGCCCACTCAGTTGGGCTACGACTCCGACGATCCGCTAGCCGAGGGCGAGGTGGGCAAGGTGGGCGTCGCTATCGACACGCTGGCGGACATGGAGACGATGTTCGAGGGCATCCCGCTGGACCAGGTGAGCACGTCCATGACCATCAACGCCCCGGCGCCGGTGCTCGTCGCCATGTACGCCGCCGTCGGGCAGAAGCAGGGCGTGCCGCGCGACCGCATCGCCGGCACCGCCCAGAACGACGTGCTCAAGGAGTACGTGGCGCGGGGCACGTACATCTACCCGCCGAAGCCCTCCCTGCGCCTCGCCGCCGATCTCATGGCCTACTGCGCCGCGGAGCTGCCTCGCTTCAACCCCATCAGCATCAGCGGCTACCACATCCGTGACGCCGGCGCCACGGCGGTCCAGGAGATGGCCTTCACCTTCGCCAACGCCATCGCCTACGTGGAGGCGGCGCTGGCGCGGGGCGTGGGCGTGGACGAGGTGGGCCCGCGCATCTCCTGGATCTTCAACACGCAGAACAACTTCCTGGAGGAGGTCGCCAAGTACAGGGCGCTGCGCCGCATGTGGGCCAGGATCATGCGCGAGCGCTTCCAGGCGCAGGACCCGCGCTCCTGGATGTTCCGCACCCACGTCCAGACCGGCGGCGCCACCCTCACCGCCCAGCAGCCCGAGGTGAACATCGTCCGCGCCGCGCTGCAGGGGCTGGCCTCGGTGCTGGGCGGTGTCCAGTCCCTCGCGCTCTCCTGCTACGACGAGGCGCTGGCCCTGCCGACCGAGCAGGCGCAGCGCATCGCCGTGCGCACGCAGCAGGTGATCGCCTGCGAGACCGGCGTCGCCGATACGGTGGACCCCCTGGCCGGCTCGTACTACATCGAGTGGCTGACCGACGAGCTGGAGAAGAAGGCCCGGGAGTACCTGGACCGCATCGAGGACATGGGCGGGGCCGTGGCCGCCATCGAGACCGGGTACATGCAGCGCGAGATCCAGGAGGCCTCCTACGCCTACCAGCAGGCGGTGGACGAGGGCAAGAAGGTGATCGTCGGCGTCAACAAGTTCCGCCACGAGGGCGAGGAGCCGCAGATGATCTTCCGCGTGAACCCGGCGGCCGAGAAGGCCCAGCGCGCGCGCCTGAGCCGCGTCCGCGCGGAACGCGACCAGTCCGCCGTGGAGGCCTCGCTCGCCCGCCTCGCCGGGGCCTGCAAGGGCGGCGAGGACCTCATGCACCCGATCCTGGAAGCCGTCCAGGCCTACGCCTCCGTCGGCGAAATCTGCGGCGTCATGCGCAGCGTCTTCGGGGATTACGTCCCGCCGACGGCGGTGTAGGCAGATATCGCAGGGGCGCAGCGCCCGGACGCCGGCGTGCGCCTTCGAGCCGTCCTGCCGGACGGTGGGGCCAAGGCCCGGACGATGGCGGCAAGCGATCCCGGAAGAACAGGTGTCATGGCAGGGGCGGGGCGTGGTAGGGGCGCAGCACCCGGATGGCCGCCGCGCCGGCCGCCCTACCGCCGGGCGGACTGACCTCCGTTGAGGAGGCGGCTCGGAGTGCTGCGCCCCTACGCGGTTCGCATTCCTGATCCAGGCAGGCTCGGGTTGTCCGCGTCCCCAGCCCACCTGGCAGGGTTGTCGCGAATGTATTGCCGGACCGCGTTCAGTTCGCGGTCGTTGCGGATGACGCGCTCGTAATAGTTACGCTGCCAGACCGGCGCGCCATATGTGCGGCGTACGCGGTTTATGACCTTCGTCGTGCGCGATTTGAAGGTTCGTACGATGGCGGCCACCGATCCCGGAAGAACAGGTGTCATGACAGGGGCGGGGCGTTGTAGCGTTGTAGGGGCGCAGCACCCCGATGGCCGTGCGTCACCGAACGCCGTGCCGCCTGGCGGACTGACCTCCGTTGAGGAGGCGGTTCGGAGTGCTGCGCCCCTACGACATTCGCATCAGGTATCCAGATGATTCCATGCACATGATTCGGCATCACGACGAACTCGTCAGCGTCGCCAGATGCCGTCGCGCCGGTCACTCGTGCCCAGACGCGTTGGACAATTGCTTTCGTCCGCGCATCGTCGAAGAGCACTGCGCGCCCGTGCGTGCATATGGTCACGAAATATGCCCCGGCCTGAGCGTAGTCGTATGCAGGCAAGCGGATCGAGCGCCGGTGGTGGACGTTGGGATCGTAGCGCATCGCGACGCGATGATAGGCGTGGCATGCGGCATCCGCCAATGGCCATCTGGCACGGCCGTCGTTCGTCCGCGGGCGCCGTGAGGGCGCAGCACCCGAGAGGCCGCGCGTCACCGGACGCCCTGCCGCCTGGCGGACTGACCTCCGTTGAGGAGGCGGTTCGGAGTGCTGCGCCCCTACTTCGTCGTGCGCGATTTGAAGGTGCGCACGATGGCGGCAAGCGATCCCGGTGGAACCGGCGTCATGACAGGGGCGGGGCGCCGTGGGGGCGCAGCACCCGGGAGGCCGCGCGTCTGCAGATGCCCTGCCGTCCGGCGGCCTTTCCTTCGTTGGCCAATGGATTCGGGGTGCTGCGCCCCTACGCGGTTCGCATTCCGCTTCCCTGACGCCCACTCGCGTGGTATAAACGATGCCACTGTCGCACGAGAACTCCGGAGGGTCGCCTGTGTCCTGTCTGACCGATAAAGTAGCCATCGTCACCGGCAGTTCGCGCGGATTAGGCCGCGCCATTGCCCGGGAGCTTTCCGACCACGGCGCGAAGGTCGTCATCAACTACTACCAGAGCAAGGAGCCCGCCGAACAGCTGGCCGCCGAGCTCAAGAAGATGGGGCGCGAATGCCTCGTGGTCCAGGCCGGCGTCGCCCATCCCGACGAGTGCCAGCGCCTGGTGGAGGAGACCGTGAAGGCGTTCGGCGGCCTCGATATCCTGGTCAACAACGCCGGCGTCAACCGCGACCGCACGATCCGCCGCATGACGGCCGAGGAGTGGCGCGAGGTGCTGGCTACGGACCTGGACAGCGTCTTCTACTGCACGTACGCGGCCGTCCCCCACATGATCGAGCGCGGAGGCGGGCGCATCGTCAACATGTCGTCCATCGTCGGGCAGATGGGGAACCCGGGGCAGTCGAACTACGCCGCGGCGAAGGCGGGCATCGTCGGCTTCAGCAAGTCCGCGGCGCAGGAGCTGGCCCGCTTCAACATCACCGTCAACGCCCTCTGCCCCGGCTTCATCGAGACGGAGATGGTGACCAACCTGACGGAGGACGTGCAGAAGGCACTGCTGGCGAAGATCCCGCTGGGCCGCTTCGGCAAGCCGGAGGAGGTGGCCCGCCTCACCCGCTTCCTCGTCACGGAGGGCGAGTACATCACCGGCGCCCAGGTCAACATCAACGGCGGCATGTACCTGCAGTAGGGGATGGAGGATGGAAGGTGGAAGGTGGAAGATGGAAGATGGAAGATGGCACACCGCCCGGGGCCTGACTGCTGATAGCTGAAAGCTGATAGCCGGATCCCGCCGTGCGCCTGCTTCTCGCCGCCCTCCTCTTGATCGCCGTCGCCTGGGTCGCCTCGAATATCCCCTGGCTACGTCCCCTCGGCAACGTGCTCCGCCTCTCGCTCGGCGTGCTCTTCGTCCTCGCCGCCGTGCGTCTTGGGTTGGCCGTCGCCATCCTCGGCTTCGGCCTCTCGCCGGTATCGCTGCTGATCCCGCTGGCTCTCGGCCTCGCCGCCTGGCTGTTGCGCCCGGGCCGGGCTGCGGCGCCTCCGCCTGCGTGCTAGACTCCACTCCGTGCCACTGACCTACGACCCCGCAGCCGCCGTCGCCCACCTGCGCGGCGCGGACCCCGTCCTCGCCCGCATCATCGCCGCCGCTGGGCCCCTGACGCTGGAGCCGCGCGACGGTTCCTTCCGCGCCCTGGCCCGCGCCATCTTCTTCCAGCAGCTCGCCGGGCCCGCCGCCCGCGCCATCATGAACCGCGTCCTCGCCGCGCTCGGCACGGACGAGCAGCACATCGCCCCCGGGCAGATCATCTCTGCCGCTGACGACGGGCTGCGCGCGGCCGGCCTCTCGCGCCAGAAGCTCGTCTACCTGCGGAATCTCGCCGAGAAGTTCGCCTCGGGGGAGCTCACCGAGGAGGAGTTCGACCACCTGGACGACGAGGAGGTCATCCGCCGCGTCTCCGCCGTCAAGGGGATCGGCCGCTGGACCGCCGAGATGTTCCTCATCTTCTCGCTCGGCCGGCCGGATGTGTTGCCCGTGGACGACCTGGGCGTCAGGCGCGGCATGCAGATCGCCTACGGGCTGACGGAGCTGCCGAAGCCGGACGAGATGGGGCGCATCGCTGCGCCGTGGGCGCCGTACCGCAGCGCCGGCACGTGGTACATGTGGCGCAGCCTGGGCGTCGCGCTGCCGGAAGAGGGGCGGTAGGGCAAAAAGAAACGCTTCCCGATCAAGGCTCGCTCGCCCGGCCTCCAGGTCTCGTGGGCTTCGGGTCGCCCTTCCGCTCCAGTGAGTCCCTTCGTCCTGGGTCGCGTGCTCCGTTCGGGAAGCACCGTCAATGTAAGCCCGCGCCAGGAGCCTGTCAAGCCTGATTCCCCGCGTCAGAGCCGCTGCCGGAGCGCTTGCTGCCGTCGCCGTCAGTCATTCTCATCCATGCTCATCCCTACCATACTGTCAAGCGCGTTCTCCCGCCTGTCCACAGTGCTTCCACAAATCCACACTTTCCGCCTGCCTCCCCTTTCACATTTCCTTAACGTTCTTTACAATGCGGTGCAAGACCCGGCCCTTACCGGTTACGCCCTTGCTCAAGCTCAGTTCCGCCGCCATTGGTCTGATCGCCGCCCTCATACTGCTAACTTTGTTGGCAGGCGGGAGGGCAGGCGGCTACGAACTGCTCGCCAACGGCGGCTTCGAGGACGGCGTCACCGGCTGGTCCACAACGGCCGGGACCCTGGACTCCATCACAGACCCCGTCCACGGCGGCGCCCGCGCCGCCCAGTTCAACAGCGCCCAGCAGCCGGCTTCGCAGCAGGTGTACCAGTGGCCGCTTGTGCAGGGCGGCCAAGCCTACGAGCTCAGCGGCTGGGTGCTCCTCCCGGACGCCGCGATCGACCGCGTCTTCCTGCGCATCTCGTGGTTTGACGCCGGCGGCTCGCTCGTCTCCGGCGAAGACTCGCTGCCCCTCTCGGGCATCAATCCCTCATATCGCTTCCTGACCACGGGCCCCCTCACTGCGCCGGACGCCGCGCGGTCCGCCCGGGTCGCCGCCGTCGTCATCACCACCGGCGCGTCGCTCCTCTACCTCGACGAGTTCTCACTCCAGGGGCTGGCGCCGCTGCCGGTGGCCACCGCGTCACCCCTGCCGCCAGCCTCTGCCACGCCATCGCTCACCCCGGCCGCCACGGCCTCGCCGGACGCCACTCCCTCGGCCACGCGCACTGCCACACCCTCCGCCACGCCCACTGCCACGCCGACGGCGTCTCCAACTTCGACCTCGACTCCCACCCCCGCTCACACCCCCACTCACACCCCCACCGCTGCGCCCACGCCGGCGCCGGCCCTCACGCAGACCCCGCCCCCCACATCCACACCACCTCCATCCCAGGAGCCGGCGGCCTTCCCGGCCCTGGCCAACGGCGGCTTCGAGGAGTTGCGAGAAGACGGCACGCCGTACGGCTGGCGCAAGGTGGGCGGCGCCATCACTGCCGACCAGGCCGTGCGCTTCGAGGGGCAGTACAGCCTGGCGCTGACGTCCGCCACGGCATCCACGAAATGGGCCTACCAGACCGTCGCCGTGCAGGGCGGCGATTACTACCGGGCCACCGCCCAGGCGCTGGCCGGCGGGCCCGGCGGCGCCGTTTTCCTGCGTATCTCCTGGTACGAGAGCGACGACGGCAGCGGCGAGGCTATCGATACGGCCGACTCGACGGACGTCCTCCAGGCGGGCGACCCGGCCTTCCGCCTCCTGACGACCGGTCCCATCCAGGCGCCGGCGGGCGCGCGCAGCGCCCGGGTGCGGCTGATGCTGCGGCCGGCCTCTGCGGACCAGGCAGTCGCCTACTTTGACGCCGTCGCGTTCTCCAGTACGGAAGCCCCAGCGCCGTCTGCCCCGCCCACCGCCCCGGCGCGTCCCTCCCCCACCCCAACCCCCACGGTCGCTGCCGCCGCTACTCCGGCTGTGACGGTGACTCCGCCTTCCGCCGCGACTCCCACGCCGGCGCCGCCGTCCGCGCCGACGTCCGCGCCGTCGCCCTGGCCGGACGTCTTCCCGGCTCTCGCCAACGGCGGCTTCGAGGAGGCCAGCACGGACGGCGCGCCCTACGCCTGGCGCAAGGCCGGCGGAGAGATGTCGGTCAGCGACACGAGGGCTGAGGGCGCACGCGCGCTCGCCTTTCGCTCGGAGACGGCCGCCACCAAGTGGGCGTACCAGACCGTCCTCGCCGAGGGCGGGACCTACTACCGCGCGTCCGTACAGGCGCTGAAGAACGATGCGGGCGCCGCCGCCGTCTTCCTGCGCCTGTCCTGGTATGCGGGCGAGGAGGGAAGCGGCGAGGCGCTGGCGTCCGCTGACAGCGGGCTGCTGGAGACGGACGCCGCGGCCTTCCGCACCCTCAGCGTGGACGCGCGCGCGCCGGCGGATGCCCGCAGCGTGAAGGTGAAGCTGATGCTGCGGCCGCGCTCCGACTCCCCCGCAGTCGTGTTCTTCGACGACGCATCGTTCGTGCAGATACCAGATCCGCCGCCCGCCGCCACACCGTCGCCATCACCCTCCACGGCCGCCGAACCGCCGGCACCGGCAGCGGACCAGCCGGACGCGGCGGCAGACAGCGACTCTGCCGCCTTCGATTCCCTCCTCAACGGCGGCTTCGAGGAGTGGGACGGCGACGGCACCGCCCGCGGCTGGCGCCACACAGGAGGCGAGGTTAGCGCCTCGGAGCGGGCGGCGGAGGGCGCCCATGCCCTTGCCCTCACCTCCCGCACGGGCTCCACGAAGTGGGCTTACCAGGCCCTGCTGGTGGAGCCCGGCGCCTACTACCAGGCCTCCGCGCAGGCGCTGGCACAGGACGGTGCAACCGCTTTCCTGCGCCTCTCCTGGTACGAAAGCGAGGACGGCAGCGGCGGCGCGCTATCCTCCGCGGACTCAACGCAAGCCCTCGGCGCGTCGGTCGTCTACGCCGGCCTCGCCACGGGACCGCTGGAGGCCCCGGCCGACGCGAGATCCGTGAAACTGCGGCTGATGCTGCGCCCGGCCTCGTCCGCCGTCACGGCCGTCTACTTCGATGCCGTCGCATTCGCGCGCGTGGAGCCCGCCGGCACGGTGCCTGTCCACGCCTCGTCGCCGGCGCCGGTGGCCGCCGCCCCGGCAGCGCTGGGCCGGGCCGCCACTCCCGCTCTCCCGGCGAACGTCAAGCCGCGGCAGCAGTTGGAGAGCGGCAGCCGGTCCGCCTCAGGCGGAGGGGGCGGCCACGGCGCGCAGTGGGTGGTCGTCATCCTGGCCGTCGCGCTGCCCTCGGCAGGCCTCGCCGCCGCCGCCGGCTACGGGATCGCCCGCCGGGGGATGCGGCAGGGGTAGCCCGCAGCATTTCCTTGCTGGGCTACGCGCGTCGCACCTATAATCGAAAGGATGCGTGAGACCGCCGCCGCCGCCACGCCGGACACCGCCCAGCCGTCCGCAGACCGCCCCCGCGCCCCCCGCGTCATCGCCGTGGACGGTTCCGCGGCCTCCGGCAAGAGCACCATCGGCCGACTGCTGGCAGCCCGCCTGGGATACCCGTTCCTGGACACCGGCATCATGTACCGGGCCATCACCTGGGCCGCCATTCAGCGCGGCATCGCCCTGGGCGACGGGCAGGCCCTCAGCGGCCTTGCCGCCTCCGCGCGCCTGGACGTCGTTCTCCCCCCGCCCGGCTCGCCGGACGCCGCCCGCATCACCGTCGACGGCCGGGACGTGACCGCGGACCTGCGGCGCCCCGAAGTGGAGGACGCCGTCTCCCTCGTCTCGCGCGTCGCGGGCGTCAGGGAGGCGCTGGTGCAGGAGCAGCGGGAGATCGCGTCCCATCACCCCATCGTGATGGCCGGGCGGGATATCGGCACCGTCGTCCTGCCCCGCGCGGACCTCAAGGTTTACCTGGACGCCTCGCTAAAGGAGCGGGCCCGCCGGCGCTACCGGGAGTTCGCCGCCCAGCGGCCGGACGTCACCGAGGAGATGGTGCTGGCGGACCTGCGGCGCCGCGACCAGATAGACTCGCAGCGCGCCGTCTCTCCCCTGCGACCGGCGCGCGACGCCGTGATCGTCCAGACCGACGGCCTCTCCCAGGACAAGGTCTTACGCCGCGTCCTGGCGCTGGTGGAGGCGCTCCAGTGAAGCAGTTCCTCATGGCGGTCTTCTACTACCTGAACATGGTCTGGGTGCGCTCGCTGCTCTTTCTCGTCTGCGGCAGGGACATCAAGGGCCGGGAGAACGTCCCCCGCAAGGGCGGCTTCATCCTGGCCGCCAACCACCTGAACAACGCGGACCCGCCGATCCTCACCGGCATCACGCCCCGGCGTATCGCCTGGCTGACCAAGGCCGAGTGGTTCAACACCCCGGTCGTCGGCCTCATGTTGCGCATGGGCGGCATGATCCCCGTGCGCCGGTTTGAGGCGGACCTCCAGGCCCTCAGAAAGTCACAGGAGGCGTTGAAGGCGGGCCGGGTGCTGGGCATGTTCCCGGAGGGCACGCGCAGCCGCACCGGCGGCCTGGCCAAGGCGGAGCCGGGAACAGCGCTGATCGCGCTGCGCACGGGCGCGCTCATTGTGCCGGTGGCCATCTGGGGCACCGAGAACGTGAAGCTGCCCAGGGACATCTTCCGCCGCACACACGCCTGCGTCCGCTTCGGCAAGCCCTTCACCCTGCCCGCCGCCAAGCGCATTACCAAGACAGAAGTGGAGGCCAGCACCGAGACTATAATGAAAGAGATAGCGAAGCTGTTGCCGCCCCAGTACCGCGGCGTCTATGCCACAGCGGTACAGGGCCCGGTGGCGACCACCGCCGAGGGGAAGGCTTAGAGATGGAGATACTGCTGGCCAAGGACATGGGGTTCTGCTGGGGCGTCCGCCGCGCCATCGACATCATGGAGAAGGCGGCGGAAGAGCGCGGCGAGATCATCAGCGTTGGGCCCATCGTCCACAACCCCCAGGTGGTCCAGGAGCTGCAGGAGAAGGGCGTGCGGGTGGGCGCCAAGCCGGAGAACGACTCGCGCCCCGTCGCCATTACCGCGCACGGCGTCGGGCCCGAAGTGCTCGACGAGGTGAAGGCCACCGGCGCCGAGATCATCGATGGCACCTGCCCCATCGTCACCCGCTCCCAGCGCTGGGCGCGCAAGATGGCCGATGCCGGATTCACGGTCCTCGTCTTCGGCGACCCGAACCATCGCGAGGTGAAAGGCGTCCTGGGCTGGGCGGGCAACAAGGGCGTGGCCATCCGCGAGGGCGACCCCCTGCCGCACCCCTTCCCCGCCCGCGTGGCCGTCATCTCCCAGACCACCCAGAGCCCGGAGAAGTTCTCAGAGTTCGTCTCCCGCCTGATGCGGGAGCACGTGAGCGAGATCAGCGAGTTCCGGCTGGTGAACACCCTCTGCAACGTGACCTCCACGCAACAGTCCGCCGCCCGCGAGCTGGCGCAGGAGGTGGACCTGATGATCGTCGTCGGCGGCAAGGCCAGCGCCAACACCCGCCACCTGGTGGAGGTCTGCAGCGAAGAGGGAGCGCCCGCCCGCCACATTGAGACCGCGGCAGACCTGGAGCCGGACTGGTTCCGGGACTGCCGGCGCGTGGGCGTCACCGCCGGCGCCTCCACGCCGGACTCCGCCGTTCAGCACGTCGTCGAACGCATCCAAGAGATCGCCCTGCAGCTCGAGGCCGCGCGGGCCCCTTCCGCCTAGTGTAGTGTCTCAAGAACAGCCTTACCACGGCGCACCCTTGAAGTGAGAGACGGTACACGAGGGGTTCGGGCGCGCTATCGTCCCTCGCTCGCAGGTCTGCCCCGCCCCAGATCCTTCGCGAAGCTGCGCAGACCCACGTGGCAGATGTCGTCGGGCTCAGGATGACAGGCGGGATGGCGACGCGCTCAATGCACCACGGGATACAGTCAAGGTATTTTGGACACGGTGCTCTGCCGACGCAACCGATCGGCTGCGCAGGCGTTTAACAGGCGGCGGGCATGTCCTGAGCCTTCCGGGAGGTTCGGCTTATGTGTGGAATCATCGGCTACGTGGGAGAGCAGGAGGCCGCGCCCATCCTTCTGGACGGGCTGCGCCGCCTGGAGTACCGCGGCTACGATAGCGTCGGCATCGCCGTCCTCGAAAAGAACGGCGGCCTCACCATCCAGAAGCGCGCGGGCAAGCTGGAAGGCCTGGCGGCGGGCATCGGGCAGCGCTGGCCGCGGGGACGGCAGGGCATCGGCCACACGCGCTGGGCCACCCACGGCAAGCCGACCGATGTCAACGCCCACCCACACACGGACTGCACGGGGAACGTCGTCGTCATCCACAACGGCATCGTGGAGAACCACCAGGCGCTGAAGCAGCGCCTCCTGGCCGCCGGCCACACGTTCACCTCCGAGACCGATACCGAGGTGATCCCTCACCTGCTCGAAGAGTACATGCGCGAGGGGCTGGACCTGCACGGCGCCCTGGCCCGCGCCCTGGGCGAGCTGGCCGGCGCTCACGCCATCCTCGCCATGAGCACCTCCGAGCCGGGGACGGTGGTGGCCGCCCGCGCCGGCAACGCCGGCGGCGTCGTCGTGGGCTACGGCCAGAACGCCAACTACCTGGCCAGCGACCTGCCGGCCATCCTCCCTCATACCCGGTGGGCCGTCTTCCTCCAGGACGGCGAGATCGCCCGCGTCACCCAGCGGGAGGTGACCTACAGCCGCGACGGCCTGCGCCTGGAACGGGAGCCTCAGGAGCTGCCGTACGACCCGGTCTCAGCCGCCAAGGGCAACTACAAGCACTTCATGCAGAAGGAGATCGCGGAGCAGCCGGAGGCCATCCTGGACACCGTACGCGGGCGCGCCCTCTTCGCCGAGTCCCGCGTGGAGCTGGAAGACGTGGCCCTTACGCGCGCCCAGATGGAGGGCATCCGCCGGGTCGTGCTGGTGGGCATGGGCACCAGCCTGCACGCGGCCATGGTGGGCCGCTACTACATGGAGAAGATCGCCGGCCTGCCGGCGGAGGTGGACAACGCCTCCGAGTTCCGCTACCGCGAGCCCCTCATCGGCCCGGACACGCTCCTGGTGTCCGTCAGCCAGTCCGGGGAGACTGTAGACACGCTAGCGGCAATGGAAGAAGGCAGGCGCAACGGCTCGCCCCAGGTCACCGTCTGCAACGTCATCGGCAGCCAGGCGGCCCGCATCGCAGACGGCGTCGTCTACACCCGCTGCGGCCTGGAGATCGGCGTCGCCAGCACCAAGACCTACGCCGCGGCGATCTCCGCGCTCTACCTGCTCGCCTGCTACCTGGGACAGGAGCGAGGCCTGATCGACCCCGAGCGCATGGGCGGGCTGCTGGCGCCACTGGCCCGCCTGCCGTACCTCACGGGCGAAGTGGTGAAGCGCAGCCCCGAGTTCGAGCGCCTGGCCCACCTGTTCTTCCGCTGCGAGAACTTCCTCTTCCTGGGCCGCGGCCTCCAGTACCCAGTCGCCATGGAGGGCGCGCTCAAGCTGAAGGAGGTCAGCTACATCCACGCCGAGGGCTACCCCGCCGGCGAGATGAAGCACGGGCCCATCGCCCTCATCGACCGCGAGATGCCCGTCATCGCCCTCGTCCCGCGGGACCACCTGCGCGAGAAAATGATGAGCAACATCGAGCAGGTAAAGGCCCGCGAGGGGACGGTGATCGCGCTCGCCACGGAGGGGGACGAGGAGCTGGAGGACAAGGCTGACCACGTCATCTACGTGCCGGAAGTCGCCCCGCTCCTGGCGCCGGTTTTGACCACCGTCCCCCTGCAGCTCTTCGCCTACCACGTCGCCGTGCGGCGCGGCTGTGACGTAGACCAGCCGCGCAACCTGGCGAAGACCGTCACCGTAGAGTAGGACGAGCGGAGCACAGACCGCGATTCCCGCGTAGGGGCAGGTCTTAGACCTGCCCCTACGCGGGTCGTTCGTGCGGTCCAGCGTCAGGACGCCCCGAACCGTCCCAGCAACGCCGCGATCGCCTTCGTCCCCCGGCGGAAATCCGGCCCTTTTGTCAGTCTGCACGCCGGCTACATCCTTCGCCGGCCACACCAGCGCTGGAAAAGTCCGCGAGCGCCGCGCCGTAATAGATGCGGCCTATATGCATTCCACCCCTGGATTTAGTTTACGAATACGCCGTCGTTGGCTATAATCCTTGTGCTACATTTCAGGCAGGGGCAGGGGGCGGTGGTGGACCAACAGGCTCTGATCGAGGAGGAGTCTCTATGAAGCTGGTCGCCTGGTTCAGCGAGGTGGACAAGGATGACGTGGGCCTTGTGGGCGGGAAGGGCGCCAATCTGGGCGAGCTGACCCGGGCCGGCATCCCCGTTCCCTCCGGCTTTATCCTCACCGCTCACGCCTACTCCCACTTCCTGGACCAGTCAGGGGTCCGCTCGCAGATAGAGCAGCTCCTCGCCGGCCTGGACGTCAACGACAGCGCCACCCTCCAGCACGTCGCCGCTGAGATCAAGCAGCTCATCACCTCCGCTCAAATCCCCCAGGGCGTCGCCGGCCAGGTCGCCCGCTGCTACCGTGAGATGGGCGGCGGCCCCGTCGCCGTGCGCAGCTCAGCCACGGCTGAGGACCTGGCGGAGGCATCTTTCGCCGGTCAGCAGAGCACCTACCTTAACGTCATCGGCGAAGAGCAGGTGACCCGGGCCGTCCAGGACTGCTGGGCCTCCCTCTTCGAAGCCCGCGCCATCTTCTATCGCCAGAACGCCGGCTTCGAGCACCTGAAGGTGGGCATCGCCGTCGTCGTCCAGCACATGGTCCAGTCGGAGCGCTCCGGCGTCATGTTCACCCTGGAGCCCGTATCGGGCGCCCGCGACAAGATCGTAATCGAGGCTATCTACGGCCTCGGCGAAGCGGTGGTATCGGGCGTCGTAACGCCCGATTTGTATATCTTGAACAAGACAGACCTCTCTATCCTGGACAGGACCATCGCCCAGCAGGAGTGCCAGCTGGTGCGCAACCCCGAGGGCGCCGCGGCCGGCGAGTACAACGTCTGGCTGAACCTCGCGCCGGACCTCGGCGCACAGCAGAAACTGAGCGACGACGACATCAAGCGCCTGGCCGAAATTGGCCGCAGCGTTGAGCAACACTACGGCCGCCCGCAGGACATCGAGTGGGCGGCGGAAGGCGGCCAGTTCTTCCTCGTCCAGGCCCGCCCCGTCACCGTCACCGGCGCCGCGGACGACGAGAACGAGATGGAGCATGAGACAGCGCCTGTGCTCATGGAAGGCTCCCCCGCAGGCCCCGGCGTGGCGTACGGCCCCGTGAAGATCGTCCTCGGCCCCGAGGGCATCGACCAGGTGGCGAAGGGCGATATCCTCGTCGCCGAGATGACCACACCCGACTTCGTGCCCGCGATGAAGCGCGCCGCCGCCATCGTCACCGACCGTGGCGGGCGCACCTCGCATGCCGCCATTGTCAGCCGGGAGCTGGGTCTTCCAGCTATCGTCGGCACCGGCAACGCGACTCAGGTGCTGCACGACGAGCAGGAGATCACCGTGTCCTGCGCCGAGGGCGACACCGCCTTTGTGTACACGGGCATCGCGAAGATCGCCATCGAGACGCTCGATATCGCCGCGATTCCCGCCACCCGCACTCAGGTCATGCTCAACATGGGCAACCCGGCGGCAGCCTTCCGCTGGTGGCGGCTGCCAGCCGACGGCGTGGGGCTGGCGCGCATGGAGTTTGTGGTGAGC
>JAUSFE010000099.1 GCA_030649945.1 Dehalococcoidia bacterium
GCTGCTGGCCTTAAGCGGCCGGCGGCGGCGGAACTACTACGCTGCACTGCCAGGCTGGGCACTCGAAGGTTATGTCCTTCAAGTTGTCGTGCTTAACCAGTTCCGGCTTGGCATAGAGTTCCCGCGTTGTTTCTGTCTTCATGCGGTATCTCCTTTTCGTTTTGTCAGTGCTCCTATCCATGCGTCTTAGGGATAGGTGTAGCCTGTGGTTCCGCAGTCGTCAGCGGCGGTGGCGGACGTCGTTGTCCTCCAGGAGCCGGTGGTCAGCGGCACGTGGTACTTGAGTGTTGTCGAGGCAGAGCTGCCGGCATTGATGTTGCCGATGCTGGCGGGCAGAGCCGTCGACAGGGTGACGCCGTTGGTGTTGGTGGAGCCGGTGATGGCAACCGCAACAGCATTGTTGGCGCCGGTGTTGCTTACGCTCCAGTTGACCGAGAGTTCCCTGGCTGTGTAGTCAGCGTAGGAAGCCCAGTAGGAGCCCGGAGCTGACAGAGACAGGCTCGGCTTGCCGGGGGTGCAGACCCAGTTTACGACCGTGAACGATCCGCTGGCGGAGCCCATGTTGCCGGCGCCGGTCGACGGATAGCCGCGGGCGAAGTCCCAGGCGGCGGCGGTGTAGGTGTGCACGCCGTCAGCCAGACCGCTTACCGGGCAGCTTATGCCGGCGGCGGTAGACGTGCAGCCAGCCAGCTTGGTGGTGCTGCCATCGAGGTAGACTGCCGCGGAGGCGCCGTTGACGCCGGTGCCACTGTCTGCGAAGTCAGCCGTGATGGTGGTTGAGCCTGTGGTGGTGCCACTCGGGGCCAGGTTACTGACTACCGGAGCGATGGTGTCTACGTAGAAGGCACGTACGTTATAGCCGTGGTTGCCGGCCATATCGTCGAGGGAGACCTCGATGAAGTGCGGGCCGTCAGCCAGCGTCATCGACGGACAGGTCATGTCGAAGCGCAGCGGAGTGGCGCTCGGCACAGTGGTGCAGCCGGTTACGACGCCTGAGCCTGGGACCAGGGGGTCACGATCGAGCGTGACGACCAGGGTCGCGAGGTTGACGCCGCTCTGGCCTGCCGGTGATACGTAGCCGGCCAGGGTGTTGTCGCGCAGCTGCGCCTTGATCTGCTGGGTGGCTGAGGGCTGGTTCGAGCGCGGCGTTATCGAGGAACCGCTGGGAGCCAGCGAGTCGACGAAGAAGGCGCCGGAACCGGTTGCCGTGTTGCCGAGCGTGTCGGCGAGTGTGACACCGATGGTGTGGGCGCCTTCGAGCAGGCCCGACTGCGGGCAGCTGGCATATGCTGCGGTAGCTGCGGCGCAGGCGATCGGGTTGCCATCCATGGTCACTGCGACGGAGGCGGGGTTGACCCCTGAGCCTGAGTCGGTGTAGTAGACGGCCACGTCGGCGTCTGTTGTGTTGATGTTACCGCTCGGGACGACGCTGGTGACGCTCGGACCGGACAGGTCGACGGTGAAGTCGCGGGTCCTGGTGTAGAGGTTACCGGCGTTATCGGCGAGGTTGTAGGTCCAGGTGTGCAGGCCTTCGGCCAGACCGGAGGTCGGGCAACTGACGATGACACTGTCGTTGGTGCATGACGCCGGAGCGCCGTCGACAAGCACTGTCGTCGCACCCACGTTGGCGCCGGAGGCTTCCGCAGCGGTATAGCCTGCGTAGATCCGGTCGGTCGGGGTGAAGGTGATCGTCGGTGAGGCGTTGGCGATCTTGCCGTGGTTGGCCGGATAGTAGCCGGAGGCTACGGTCGGGGCCAGCGAGTCTACAAAGACCGCGCTGGAACCGGTGGCCGGGTTACTGGCGTTGTCGGCTATGCTCACACCGATGGTGTGGGCGCCCTGGGGCAGTAGCGTCTGCGGGCAGCTGGCGTAGACTGCGTCTACGGCTGCGCATGCTACCGGGGTTCCATCCCAGGTGACGAC
>JAUSFE010000100.1 GCA_030649945.1 Dehalococcoidia bacterium
CTCGAAGAGATCGACAAGACGCGCGCAGTAGTGCGGGAGGCGGACCCCGTCGTGCCAGTGCGCCCGGCCCCCCCGGCTGAGCCGGGCCAGCGCGCGGGCAGCGTGAGGCTGGGTGTAGGGCGACGGGAAGTGCACCGAGCCCCCGAGCGGGGCCCGGGCCGGCCGCAGGGCGACCTCCGCGTCGATCGAGCCCCAGTCGCCCGGCAGCGGGCCGACGAGCTTCGGGTGCCGCTCGAGGAGGACCCCGACGGCCTGGTGCGCGCCCGGGTCCGCCCGCATCACCTCCACCAGCTGCAGGTGCTTCTTCGCCTCCGCGCAGTCGAACACCGCGCACGCAGTACCGAGCGCGGTGCCCGTCCACCGCAGGAGGGCGAACGCCCCCCGCGGGAAGGGTGCCCGCCCGAGCTCCGCGACATCGCCGAGCACGATCGTCGGGCAGTCGAAGTAGACGGCGCGGCCCCGCCAGCCGCAGATCTCAGGGACGGCCCAGCGCAGGGCGGTCCACGGGGTCGACCAGAGCTCCGTGCGCCAGCCCGCGCCCGCGCGCGAGTAGCACGGGCTGGTCTCGTCGGGCGACAGCCGCAGCCACGTGACCTCGAGGGGCACCGACGCCCGCGACCGCAGAGAGCGCTCGAACACCATGCACGCTTCGGCGTCCTCGCCGGAGGGCGAGGTGCCCACGAAGACCCGCAGCGGGTCGAAGCCGTTAGATTTCTTCACCTGCACCACCTCCCCTCAGCCCAGCCCGCCCCTCGTCGTTGAAGAAGTAGCAGCAACGATTCTCCGACCGCTCAAAGCAGTGGGCGAACCGCTCAACGAACCGCGCCAGCTCGGGGTCCTCCGCGAGCTGCATGTCGGTTAGCGCCGCGCGGCCGTCGATCTGCACGAAGGGCACCTCGACTGACTCAAACCCGACGCGCCGCTCTGACCCCGGCATCATCACCTCTCCCTTACCCACAGTCCGACCGCCCGCAGGCGTGGCACGTCGCGCAGCCCTCCTGGTAGACCACCGCCCGCGCCCCGCAGTGAATGCAGACATCGAGGAGCTCCTGCGCCGGCATGACTTCCTTCCCGACCTCCTTGACAACAGTACCCTTGATAACAGTAGGCTGAGCCGGATCGATTGGTTCAAAGTGAACGACAGCAGGCGCGGGTTCCTGCTCAATCATACCCAACCAGCGCAAGTGCTCCTCGATCTTGAGGCCGATGGCGGCCACCAGCGAGGGCGCGAGCTTGGGCTTGTCCGCCCAGGGCACCCGCACCCACGTCCCGCCCGCCGCCGAGAACACCGACCGCAGCTCGTCCACCACAAACGACGAGTCCCCCTCACGCCTGAAGATGGCGGTGACCAGGAGGGAGAACGCCTTGACCCACTCGGAGTGCCGCTCGGATTTGGTGCTGATGAACAGCTCGAACGGGCGGCGGCGCCCGGTCGGATCTGCATAGTCGGTGATGACTACGTAGTACGCGCAGTCCTCCGTCGGCCACTTGATGCGGTAGCGCCGCCCCTCGACCACGTCCTGCATAGGGATCTTATCGGGAGGCGCGATCAAATCAGTGCGAGGGCCGACCGCCTGCGGCGACAGATCGTCGCCAGCCCCAACCCGCACATCAGCGGCAGCCTCCTCCTCGCGCGCGGCGACCAGCACCGCCCCGCGGCCAGAGCGCGGGTCCGGGCGGTAGGTCGTGCAGCCCTTAAGCCCCAGCGTGTGGGCGCGCGCGTAGACCTGCTTGAACTCTTCGAGGGTCATCGACGTCGGGCAGTTGATGGTCTTGGAGATCGCCGCGTCAACCCACTCCTGCGCGGCGGCAGCCATCTGGAGGTGCTGCTCCACGGTCAGCTGGTCGGCGGTGACGAAGCCCCCCGGCAGCTCGCCCCAGTTGTTGTCCGGGCTCATGCCGGTCTTCTGGCAGTACTGGAGGTAGCCGTAGTCGTAGACCGAGTACTCATGCTCCATTTCCCCGGAGCCGCCCCTCACCTTGCGGCGGTAGCGGTGAGCAAACACAGGCTCGATGCCCGACGACACATTGCCGATCACCAGCGAGGTCGTCCCGGTCGGGGCAATCGACAGGAGGACCCCGTTGCGGAGGCCCTCAAGTGCTTCACTTCGAACTTCAGCCGGTAATTTTTGAATGAATGGAGCGTCCCATAACTTGTGACGCTGGTACATAGGGAATGCGCCGCGCTCTTGCGCGAGCCGTGCTGATTCCTGGTACGCGGCGACCGCCTGCGTGCGCGCAATCGCCCGGGTGAGCTCCACGGCCTGCTCGGACCCGTAGGGCACGCCCAACTGCTGCAGGGCCGACGCCAGCCCGGTGAAGCCCAGCCCTACGCGCCGCTTGGAGCGGGCCTCCTCGGCCTGCTCCTCAGTCGGCCACTGAGTAACATCGAGCACATTATCCAGCAGCCGCACCATGATCTGCGCGGCGGCCACGAGCTTCTCAAAATTGAGCCGGGCGTCGGCCTCGAATGGTCGGTCCACCATGACGGCGAGGTTCGTGTGCCCGAGGTTGCAGTCCCCGTTAGCCGGCAGGGGCTGCTCGCCGCAGGGGTTCGTCGCGTGGATGTGCTCGCAGTACTTCAAGTTGTTGGTCTCGTTCACCCGGTCGATGAAGATCACCCCGGGCTCAGCGTGCACGTAGGTCGAGCCGATGATCTTGTCCCACAGCTCGCGCGCGCGCACGATTTTGTAGATGTGGCCGTCGTACCTGCCGGGGTCGGCGGAGCCGTCGAACCCGAAGAGCCCGCGGTAGTCCACCTTCGGCGCGCTGCCAACCCCGTCCGACGGGGGCACGGGGAAGGTCAGGTGCCAGGCCGCGTCCTCCTCGACCGCCCGCATGAACTCATCAGGCACCAGCACCGAGATGTTGAAGTTCGTCAGGCGCCCGGACCGCTGCTTGGCCGCGATGAACTCCTCGATGTCCGGGTGCCAGACCCCGAGCGTCCCCATCATCGCCCCGCGGCGGTGGCCGGCCGACATGATCGTCTCCGACATGTAGTGCCACATGTCCATGAATGGCAGGACCCCGGACGAGATCGAGGCGGTCCGCTTGACGATCGCACCGCGCGGCCTGATCGAGGAGAAGTCCATGCCGACGCCCCCGCCCATCTGCAGGGTGTAGGCCGCGACGGACAGGCTGTCCATGATGCCCCTGCCGGGCTGATCGGCGTGGGTCGCCATCGAGTCCTGGATGTCCGGGCTGACGAAGCAGTTGATCAAAGTCACCCGCTTGCTGGTGCCAGCACCAGCGAGGATGCGGCCGGCGGGGACGATCTCGCGCGCCCGCATGGCGCGCAGCGCCTCAGCCCTAAACTCGGCCGACTCCTCCGCGCACAGGGCGGCGACCACCCGGGCGCATGTGGCGGCGTAGCCGGCCTCACCCTCGCAGCGGTATTTATCGCGCCACACGTCGGCGCAGATGGGCTGCTCGAACAGATCAGCTGCGTGCTTGTTTACATGCAACTCTTGGGTCCTCCCTCAAAAATGTATCAAGCGAATTTGTCCTGCGGCTCATCACCTCTGCAATAATTTATACAAATCAAGGGTCAGTCTTCTTATCCTCCTTCTTACCCACAACCACAACTCCACAACCACTACACAAACTGCTACAACGACGCCCGTAAAAGCTTCACGCGGGCAGTCGACGAGGTCGCTCTCGCCGCGCGCGAACACGGC
>JAUSFE010000044.1 GCA_030649945.1 Dehalococcoidia bacterium
GCACCCGGAGGACCTGCGCTCCGGGGCAATCAGCGCCAGCACGGACCCCGAGGTGATCGCACGGTGGTGGGCGCGGTGGCCCGCTGCCAACATCGGCCTGGTGACCGGCAGCCGCGCCGGATGGTTCGCGCTGGACGTGGATCCGCGGCATGGCGGTGACGACAGCCTCGCCGATCTGGAGCACCGGCACGGCCGCCTGCCGGAGACGGTGGAGGCGCTTACCGGCGGGGGCGGACGTCACCTGCTCTTCTCGCTCCCCGGGTTCCAGGTGCCGAACCACACCGGAGCGGGCGCGCTGGCGCCGGGCCTGGAGGTCAAGGGCGACGGCGGCTACATCGTGGCGCCGCCGTCACGGCACGGCAGCGGGCGCCCCTACGCGTGGGAGTCCTCCAGCGCGCCCGGAGTGGTAGCCATTGCCGCGCCTCCCGCGTGGCTGGTGACGGGTCTGCAGAGGACGCCGCCGAAACGCACCGCGGGCGACCCGGGCGCGCCCATCCCCGAAGGGCAGCGCAACGTCCGGCTCACGAGCCTGGCGGGGCTGATGCGACGCGGCGGGTTCGACGTGGAGGAGATGGAGGCGGCCCTGCGGGTGCTCAACCTCGCACGCTGTCGGCCGCCACTGCTCGATGAGGAGGTGCGTCGGATCGCCGTCTCCGTCGGCCGCTACGAGCCCGAGGAGGCCAGCGATTGGCGCTGCAACGCCGCCGGCGCGTTCACGGGCTTCGAGCCGCTGGTTCGGATCGGCACCGACCCACCGCGCTACCTCGCGCACCCCTGCGGCCACGAGCTGGAGTTGGCACTGATCGAGCTCGCCGAGTTCAAGCCGTTCAAGCTCCGCTGCATCAGCGAGCTGTCCTTCGTGCCCGTCTTCCCCTGCGCCATCGGCGCGGACGGTAAGCCGCTGTCGGTGCAGGCGACCTGGGAACGCGAGTTCTTGGTGCCGGCGCTCAAGCGCATGACCGTGCGAGAGGAAGCGCCCGCCGATGCCGGCGAGGCTGGGGCTACCTGGGACGCCGTGCAGCTCTTTCTGCGGGACGCACGGCACGCGGACGACAAGACCGGCGTGTACGACGAACGCCTGGCGCTGCTGGACGGCCAGTGGTACTTCCGCGGCCGGGTGCTGCGGAAGTGGCTGGCCATGAACAACCTCGATCGCGGCGTGACCGCGGACGGCCTGTGGGGCGTGGTCCGACGCCACGGGGGGGCACCTGCCTTGCTACGCACACCAAAGGGCGTGGTCCGCTGCTGGATGATCCCGGACCCGAACGAGACACATGGGGCGGAAGACACCGATGAGATGTTACAAACGTAACGTAAACGTTACAACGATTAGGCACGAAAAACGCGCGTGTAACGCCGTAACGTCTGTAACGCCTCTCCTCATGTGCGCGCACGCGCGTGGCGTTACAGACGTTACGCGTTACATGCGCGTGTACAGGCACGAATTGTTGTAACAGTTACGTAACGTTGTAACGTTTGCTCACGGGTGGTGCGCCATTGGGGCGCGAGAAGAGGGGTGATGCCAAATGTCTGAGGTGAACGCAGTGCGATGCTACGGTCCCCCTGGCACATGACCGGGAAAACCTTCCGGGGCGTGCGGTGGATTGTGGACCAGGTGCTTCGCGGCGCCGATCCGCGCGGCATCGCGTTCGTGAGCTACACGGTGTCCGCCTGTGACGAGGCGCGGCGCCGGGTACTGGCGGGGCTGGCGGAGCAGGCGGGGATCGAGCTGTATGAGGGCGAGATCGAGTACTGCGCCACGTTGCACGCACTCTGCAAACGCGCCCTGGGTCTGTCCGGCAAATGGAACGCCGAGGAACGGCTGCGGGAGTTCGGCGACAGCTACGGGTACTCGCTCCAGCGCGCCCGGCGTGCGACCAGTGGAGAAGACCTGGAAGCGGCTGGCGGCGGGGAGGACGCCGCGCTGCTGGAGGTCTGGAACTGGTCGCGGAACCGGCTCATCCGGGACGCGGACGCGGCGTACGCGGCGTTTGCCGACTATGAGCCCGACGCCGCCATGCGGATCGGC
>JAUSFE010000110.1 GCA_030649945.1 Dehalococcoidia bacterium
GCACCTGCTCCACCGTCACGAACGGCGAGACGCCGGCCAGCCGCAGGTGGCGGTCCTCGTAATCGAACAGCGCCCAGGGCGTGACCACGCGCCAGGGCCCCGTGCCGCGGGGCAGCCCCGCGCGCTCGCGGGCGCCCTCCGTGCCGTCCAGGAAGCCGGGCGACGAGATGAAGTCCACTCGCGGCACGAACTTGCGCTTCTGCTGGTCCGTCATCAGCAGCGTCTTCCAGCACAGGGCCGCGATGCTGTCCGCGCCGCCGGGCCCGCCGAAGCGCCGGTGCTCCCCCTCGTAGTCGCCCAGCGCGGTCGAGTTGATGTTGCCGAAGGGGTCCACCTGCAGCGTGTTCAGGATGCCGTAGTCCATGAGCCCGATCTGCGCCTGAAAGCCGACGCTGTTCATCGTCCCCCACTGGAGGGCCCGGTAGCTGGCGCGGCTGCTGACCATGGTCATGATGGGGTCCAGCGGCAGCATCGGCTCCGGGCTGATCACACCGTCCTCCGTGACGTAGACGGCGTTGGGGGCGAAGAGCCTTTTCGCCAGCAGAATGGCGGCCATCGGCGAGCCGCCGCCGGCCACCCAGTAGGTGCGGGCGTTCTCGATCATGCGGGCCACCAGGCAGATCTGGTGCTCGCGCTCGTTGAAGTAGGATGCTTTTTCGCTCATGACAAATCTCCTCTTAAGCGTCGCTCCTAAGCGAGTATACTGAAAGCTGCGATGAAGTCCACGCAAAAGAAGCAGAACAAGATCCAGGCCGAGTCGCATCGGCGCACGCTGCAGGTGCTCCAGGACGAAAAGTTCATGGAGGGCGTGTACGAGGCGATGGCTGAGGCCGCCAAGGGTGAGCGAGGAGTACCGGCGAAGGAGTTGAAGCGCAAGTACAAGCGTGCGTGAGCACTTCTTCTTGCCGCCTGCCCGGCGAGCCTTCGACGCGGCTGACCCGGACGACCAAACACAGTTCGACCTGATCATCGAGGGTTTGTGCGCTGACCCGAGCTTGGCGCCGCCCCTCAAGATTAGATTCGATGTTCCGCCGGTTGTGATCTTCCTCTACAACGATACTCAGTACTGGATTGCATACGACCTGCCTGACGACGCGACCGCTCGCGTGTGGATGATCGGCAAGGCGTCAGACGTTCCCCGGCCGTACTGAGCTTCTCGCCCCAGCCTTCAACCTCCAAGCCTCACCCCCCATACCCTTCCTTGATCGTCGCGCGAGCCATCATCTCCGCGTGGCTGGCGACCCCCACTGCACAGCCCTCTCCCTAGAGGAGCTTGGCCGAGGGGAGTGAGGGCCTTGGTCTGCTTGCGGCGGTGTCGTCACGGCCGCGTCCCAGAGACACAAAATAACGTATCCGCATGGGTCGCCGAGTTGGGCGTCCAGCCGCTTGTCACCTGAATGTCGACGAAACCTGCTTGCCGATACGAATCGACGGCCTGCTCCTGCGTGTACCCGCGGGTCGCCGGCGAACGCGAATAGTGTTCGGAGGCAATCACTTCGCCATTCAGGATGACTTCATAGTCGTCTTCCGTGTGTTCCAGTTGGTTCACCAGGTCATAAGTGGAGCGCGACGAACGGCGCACCAACCCGCCGTCTTCTGGCCGGACGCCCTCGTATACAGTCTCTCTGGTGACGACGGGTTCCGTGTTTTCGCGTGACGAGAGCAGCATGAAGGGCATGACCAGCTTGCCGTTCGACTCCAGGTGGCTGAAGAAGCGTTTCATCGCTGCCCTGGCGTTGGCTGGATTGGTCACCAACTGAAACGAACTCGACGGTACAACGATGGTACGGTAGCGGCGTGGCAAATCCAAAGCCTCCATCGCGCGCTGGAAGAGTGTGGGATGCAGCCCCAATTTCTGCGCTTTCTCGCCACAGATGGCGAGCATTTCCGGGGAGTTGTCGACCCCGTCAATATCGACCCTCTCGATCATAAAATCGAGGAGTAAACGGCCGGTGCCACAGCCCACGTCCAGCACAGGCTGGCCGCTCTCGGCAACCACCGTCTTGAAGAAGCGGCGGTCCGGCCAGTCCGATGTATCGCCGCGCAGCAAGTCCCAGTAAGTGGCCAGCAAGCCGCTGTATTCGTAGTCTGTCTGCTTCGTCACGCCCCGTACCCCTCCTTGATCGTCGCCCGCCCCATCATCTCCTTGACCCGCTGGTAGCCCACCAGCTTGTCCATCATCTCCGCGTGGCTGCTGACCCCGTAGATGTACTTCTCCAGGTACTTGTCGATCCAGCCGCGCATCGTCGCGCCCACCACCTCGATCACGTGGCCCATGTCGCTGGCGTAGCGGCCCTGCATCTCGCCCGGGTAGGCGCCGAACGGCAGGTGGACGACGGCGTCCACGGCGTAGTAGGGGATCGTCGTGCGGCCGGGGTCGCGGCGGATCTCCTCTGTGTCGATGATCTCCTCCGTGGAGATGATCACCTTCTTCGAGGCGAACGCGGCCTCGACGTGCGAGATGCCGGTGCCAAAGATGCGCGCGTTGCCGTAGACGTCCGCCTGGTGCACGTGGATGAGCGCCACGTCCGGGTTCAGCGCCGGCACGATGGTGATGGGCTCACCCGTGTAGGGGTCCTGGATCAGCTTGGCGCCGGAGTACTTGAAGCCGTCCGTGCCGCCGAAGGAGCGCACGGGGAGGAACGGCAACCCCATGGCGCCGGCCATCAGGCGGTTCGTCATCACCACGTTGGAGTACTCGAACGCCTGCACGCGCCCCTCGCGGATCGCCTGCTCGACGACGGGGCCGAAGAGGAAGAAGCCCACGTCCAGCTTGGAGGCGCAGCCGGCGCCGACGAGCAGGGCGGCCGCCACCCAGGTGAACTTGGCGCCCACCCAGAGGTCCTTCTTCCGCTGCCGGATCACCTCGCGGATCAGCGCCGAGGGCCCCCGCTGCAGGTAGTTGCACTCGTAGACCAGGTAATCGCCGTCGGCCACCAGCTTCTCGACGGCCTCCTTCTCGGACATGACCTTGGGGACCATGGCACGGTCCTTGTGGTCGCGCACCCACTCGCGGAAGCCGTCGGGGTCCACCTTCAGGTACTGGCCCTGGCCCTCGGCGATGATATCGAGTGTGGTCATGGGTGTGCTCCTTGCAGAAAATGTTCGGCGTTTGCCGGTGGCAATACGAGGTTGACTTGCGCAAAGCACCCGGATTCCTCACCGGTTCTTGGCTGAAAGGGACGGCCCAATCCTACCCGAACTAGCGCCTCGTCCGCACGTAGTTCCCCTTGGCGGCTGCATTCTTTGCAGCGCCCAAAATGAGCGCGCAGGCCGATGTCTTCGACGGGGAACGCTCGCCAATCTTCTTCGGTGTCAGTGAAATTGGCCCGAAGGCCTTCGCCCTCGGCATAGATGCGAACGGCGCGGCAGTTCACCCCTGCCAGCGATCGTTTTCCTTTGTCGGGCCAAAATGCAGGGTTCCCGCGGCGCGAGTAATATTGAGGAGAGCCGTAGGCTTCACGGACGCTCCGAAAGCTAAGCGGTTCAAGACGCGCGTAGAGCGCCGGAGCCGAAAGAAGCCCTTGCTTTTGCAACGTGCTGACAACCCAACGAGAATCCTCACGGTGCGGGCGGCGGTAGCGGGTGGCCAATTGCCACTTGACGTTCACCAAGTTTCCAGGCTGTAGGCCGCCGACCATATCAAGTAATTGGTCGTTTGGCTGCGGCTCGTGCAAACGGACGGTTTCCTTCCCGCTCACGCCAGCAACGCAGAGCTTGTTGCCTTGCATTCGTGTGACGTCTGTAATCAATAGGGGCCGGGGCAGGCCGAAGAGCGACGCGAAGAAACTCATGTCACTCGTCGAACCGCATTATGAGGTCACGCAGCAACGAACGGTGGCATCGGTCGGCGTCTTTGCACACGCAGATGACCGTCAGTCGCTCGCTCCGTGCTAGCTTGGCCAGGCGGTGGATCGCCGCCCTTTGGGCTTCGCCGGTCATTTCCCGTAGGTATTGGTTCTTGTATCGCTCCCAGTCGAGGATGCCATCCCTGAATGATTGCAGTAGCGGCCGCGACGGCGCCAGCACCCGCAGGTACTCGTCGACTGCTTCCTGCGGGATTCCTCGTGGCCAGTATTGTGTGATGAGGACACGCATTCCATCCGACCTGTCCGGCCTCTCATAAATGCTCTTCATCCCGACATTGATCGCGTCCATGCCGGCCTACAACCGTATCTCCCCCTCGATGACGGTCACCGCCTGCCCGCCGAACTCGCACGATCCATCGTCGTCCAGCACGCGGATGTGCACGCGCCCCTCGCGGCCCAGTTCCATGCCCTGCCTGGAGACGTACTCGCGGCCGGTGCGGTCGAGCAGGCCGAAGCGCGCCAGGTACAGCGGCAGCGCGGCGTTGGCGCTGCCCGTCACCGGGTCCTCCGGCACGCCGGTCGCGGGCGCAAACATGCGGAAATGTACACGCGCTGCGTCCTGGGAGCCATCATCGGTCAGCGCGAAGACCGCGACCCCGATCACCGAGAAGTCGCGGCTCAGGCGGGCCAGCGCGGTCATGTCCGGCTTGAGGCCGCCGACCGTCGCCGAGTCGCGAAGCTGCGCGAAGAGAAAGGCCGGGCCGTTGGCAATAGAGACGGGCGGCGGCTCCTTGCTCACAGCCGCGCCCAGCGCTTCCGAGATTGCGTCCGCCGAACTGCTGAAGTCGTGCACCAGCCGGGCCTGCGGCGCCCGCGCCCACAGGAGCATGTCCGCTCCCTGGCCCTCCACCCTCAGCTCAACGATGCCGACGCCGCACTGCTGGCGCAGGGTGGGGCCGCTCGCCAGCCCCGCCTCCAGGACGGCGTGTGCAGAGCCGATAGTCGGGTGGCCGGCGAAGGGCATCTCCTCGCGCGGTGTGAAGATGCGCAGCAGGTAGTCCGCGCCGGGCGCCGCCGGTGGCAGTACAAACGTCGTCTCCGATAGGTTCGTCCAGCCCGCGATCCGCTGCATGTCCGCGTCACTGAGGCCCTCTGCACCCAGGACCACCGCCACGGCATTGCCGTAGCACGGCCGGTTGGTGAAGACGTCCACCTGTTTGAAGCGGTATGACGGCATCAGGCAGTGGCTCCGCTGGGCTCGTCCGACCATTGCTTGCGGGCGAGGTCGTAGCCGGCCTTGCGCAGAACGCCGCGGACGAAGTCGCACTTGGCGTTGGCGTAAGCCTCCACGTCCCCGGCGTGCAGGGCGGCCAGCCCGCGCTTCAAGGCCTCGTAATCGCGCCTGGCGCCGGCGTCGGCGCGCAGGTAGTCGCGGAAGGTGATGTGCGCGTCCCACTCGCCGTGCCCGGTCTCGTACATGTGGATCTGGTGCGTGCGGCCCACGCCCGCGTGCACCTGGCCGGGCAGCGGCTCACGCGTCCGCTTGCGGAAGTAGATGCGGCCGGCGATGCCGTATTCGCCCAGGCACTCGTAGCCAAGCTCCACCAACGGCGTGATGCACTTCAGCGCATCGGCGGGCGAGCGCAGCGCGATCCCCATGTCGATAATCGGCTTCGAGGCGAGCCCTGGGACGGCCGTGCTGCCCACGTGCTCGATCGCCACTGCCCAGCGCCCGATGGCCCCCTCCAGCCGTCGCCTCTCTTCCTCGAACATCCGGGGCCAGGAAGGGTCGTAATCGGCGAGCAAGATGGCGTCTGCGGTGGGGCGAGGCATGGCAGCGCCAGTATGATTGCCCGCCTGGGCCGGAAGTGTCAAGGAAGCCCCGCGCATGGGGAAGCTCCGCCCACGGCCCCACCCCGCCGAGCATTGGAGCAATAGAGCATCAGAGCACGAGGCCGGGCCGATTCAGCGTGGGTGGGGCTGGGGCATGCTCCAATGCTCCAGTGCTCTATTGCTCAGGTGGTGGGGGGCGGCGGGGAGACGCTCTACCGCAGGAACAGCGCGATCACCGCGCCCAGCGCCAGGAACGGCCCGTGCGGGATGTAGTCCCGGCTGCCGCGCAGGCCTGTCAGCAGCAGGAAGCCGGCAACCACCCCGGCGGCGATCGTGCCGGCGAGGAGGCCGGTGACGACGGCGGGGAAGCCGACGACGAAGCCGATGAGCACGATCATCTTGACGTCGCCCATGCCGAAGGCGCCCGGGCCGAAGGGCAGCGAGAACAGCAGGATCGCGCCGGCGAGCGCGACGGCGACGCCGCCTCCCAGGAGGACCGCGACGGCCGGCGTCTCCGGCCAGCCCCAGGACAGCGCGGCCGCCAGCAGTATGGCCGGGTAGATGATGCGGTTGGGCAGCAGCCTGCGCTCCAGGTCCGTTAGCGTCAGCGCCAGGAACACGGTGGCGAAGAGCCCGCCCAGGAGCGCGGCGCCCGCCTGATCGAAGACCACGTAGGAGATGCCGAACAACCCGCAGGCGCCGGCCGGCAGAACGAGCGCACGCAGCGGCAGTCGCGAGCCGCAGTCCGGACAGCGCCCGCGCCACCAGAGGAAGCCCACCAGCGGCATCGCGAACGCCGCGCGCAGCGGCGAACGGCAGCCGTCGCAGCGGTGCAGCGGGCCGCGCAGCTCGCTGTCGGAGTAGAAGCGGCCGAACAGGAGGTCCAGAGTGTGCCCCAGGGCCAGGCCGGCGGCCAGCGCCAGCGCCAGGCCCGTGGACACGAAGCTCAGCGCGGCGAACACGGCCAGGGGAAGGAAAACGTAGGCCAGCAGCGCCGGGGCCGTGCGCCCCAGGCGGACCCGGGCCGGCGCGGCCGTGCTGGCGCGTACGAGCGCCGGGCTCAGCAGTGGCAGCGGGTCCAGTTGCAGCGACATTCAGCTAATCCTCCGTCGAAGGTTAGACGATAGCCCCTCATCTTGCGTTACCCGCGCCACGGGTTGGACCGGGCCCCGGCCGCGCCTACCAGACGCCCGGCAGGACCCGCCAGCGCACCAGGCTCTTGTACCCGGCGTAGCCGTCCAGGATGCGCTCCTCGCGCACGATGCGTGTCACCTGCAGGGCGCACCAGATGGCGATGATCAGGCCCGAGTACCACGTGGGCACCGCGATCAGGTAGCCCGCGAAAAACAGCGCCTCGAAGGCGTAGATGGGGTGGCGCACAAAGCGGTACGGCCCGTGCTGCACCAGCCCGCGGTCGGCCGGTACGATGCCGAAGCTGCGGCCGAGGGTGATCAGCGAGGCGGCCCAACCGGCGAGCGCCGCCAATTGCACGGCGGAAGCAACCGCGCCGGCGTCCCGCGCCTCCGGGCCCTTCAGAAAAGAGACGATGAAGGTGCCCGCCAGGGCGATGACCAGTTCCAGCTTGCCGCCCACACGCGTCGCGTCCCGCCGCACCATGAACAGCACCAGGGCGACGCTGTTGATCAGCACCAGGCCCAGCGTGGCCGGCGCCGGCGGAAACGGCGAGAGGCGCGCCTGGTTTACCGCCAGGAACAGCCAGACCAGCGCCGGCAGGACGTTGCCGGGCTGCATCAGCGCCCTCAGCAGCGGGCGCCGCGGTGAGCGCAGCCGGGTAGCGACGGAAGAAGCGGTCATTGGTCTGCTTGTAAGACAGCTCCCCGGCGGCAGCCGTTACACGCCGGTGGCGGCGGGTCGTGTCAACCGAACGTTCACCTGCCCGGCGGTTGTCTGCGCCCGCCCCGCGCATCTCTACATAAGGATGGAAAAGCTTGAGCTCAAGACGAACGGTTGGGTGACGGTGAATAATCGGTTTCCGGCCGGAGCAGGTGCGTAACGAACGCCCCGCACAGGCCATCTATCGTAGTGAAATGCGGCCGAACGACGCGCTGCCGCCCGGCGGAGCGGCGACCGGCCAACTGGCCAAACGGAGACCCGGAGACCCGGAGAAAGGAGGAGAGATGATCTCCAAGATCAACGAGACCCTGCTGCGGTTGATGGCTCGCTTCCAGCGGGAAGAGGGCCAGGCCATGGCTGAGTACGGCTTGATCCTGGCACTCATCGCGGTGGTCGCCATTGCGGCCCTGACGCTGCTCGGCACTACCATCGCGACCAAGCTGGGACAGATTACCACCGCGATGTAAGGTCGCGAACCCACAGTCCTGGCAATTTGGGGGGCGATCAAGAGAAAGGAGGAGAGATGATCTCCAAGATCAATGAGGCTCTGCTGCGGCTAGTGGCTCGTTTCCAGCGGGAAGACGGCCAGGCCATGGCCGAGTACGGCCTGATCCTGGCGCTCATCGCGGTGGTGGCGATCGCAGCCCTGACGCTGCTCGGCACCACCATCGCGGGGAAGCTGGGCGAGATCACCACCGCCCTGTAAGCGGCAATCGATCAGCCTACAGGTCTCGGTTTACGGGCGGACCAGCTTTTCGGTCCGCCCGTAAACCACGACCGGGGGCGCCATGGCCGGCAGCGCGCCGGCCGGAGGACAGACTATTGTTCCTGCCTAAAGCAGTGCGAATGAAGAAGCTGGGGGGCGAACGAGGGCAGGCCCTCACGGAGCTCGTCCTCCTTCTGCCTATCTTCCTGATCCTGGTGTTCGCCATCGTGGACTTCGGCATGGGATTTCACTCCTATATCACCGTGACGAACTCCGCCCGCGAAGGCGCCAGGCTGGGCGCTGTGGGTGGGAGCTCGGCCGCGATCGCGCAGCGCGTGCGCGACACGGCCTCCACGCTGGACCAGGGCAATTTGACCGTGACTGTCACCAACGCCCAGGGCCCGGTCGGCCAATCCGTAACGGTGAAGGCGGATTACCAGTACAACTTGATCACGCCGCTCACCGGACTGATGTCTTTCGTGAGCGGCGGATCTATCGGGCCAACGCTGGACGTCACCTCTACCGCTGAGATGAGGCTGGAGTAGTGCTGTGGGGGGCAAGAAGTGAGGTTGAGCCATGAGGACTACCACGAAAGGACCTGAACCACAGCGGGAAACCGGGCAGACCCTAATAATGTTTGCCCTTGCCCTGATCGCGCTAATCGGGTTCATGGCCATGGTGACCGACGTAGGGCTGGCAATGCAAGAGCGTCGCAACGCCCAGAACGCCGCCGACGCGGCGGCCCTGGCCGGCGTCCGCTTCCTCCCCGGCGATACGGCAGCGGCCAACGCCGCGGCCAGGGACTGGGCCGCGAAGAACGGCATCGCCCCAAGCGAGGTCGTGGCGGTGGACTTCGAGAATAGTAACACTCTCATCCGGGTGAGGCTGGAGCGGGAGGTTCCCGCCGTCTTCGCGCGGGTGCTGGGCTTTCTCAGCTTTGACGTGGGCGCCAGCGCCGCCGCTCGCACGGGCTCCGCCGTGGGGATGAGCGGCCTCGTGCCCTTCGCCGTCCTGGACGACCTGCTGGAGGGCACCCAGTGTTCGTACCCCTTTTCCAGTTGCCAGGAGGTGGCCCTCAAGTACGACAGCACGAACTCGCCGCCCGAGAGCAACTTCGGCCTAATCGCCATCGATTGCACGGGCGCCAGCTGCGTCCTGGACACCATCAAGGGCGGCTCTCAGAGCCCCGTGTGCTCCACTCAGCAACAAACGCCTTTGCCCCCGGGCTGCCCGGCCGAGAAGGACACGGAGCCCGGAAACAAGAAGGGACCCGTCGAGGACGGGGCGGTCTGGCGGCTCGACCCCAACAACAACGTCAACTGCAACAGCCTCGCTCAAGTGGTCGACGCCAGCAGCAACGTCCTGGCCGCCTGCAACCCGTGGGGCTCCGTTGCCTATTCCAGCCTCGACTCCGACGGCGACGGCGGCAGCTGCGACAACCTCTCCAATGGCAACGGCAGCTGCCGGCTCATGGCCATCCCGGTCATTGACGACCTGGGGCAAGGCAGCGCGGCGGAGACCATCACAGAGTTCGCCCTGTTCTGGCTTAACAGTATCCAGCAACCGTGCCAGGGGAGCCACTGCGAAATCTCGGGCTACTTTATCGATGCTCACGTTAGCATCAGCGGCCTTGTGGGGAACTACGACCCCGAAGATAACCCGTTCCTGATCTTCAAGCTGGTGGAGTAGGTACGGCGCCGAACAACGGCGGGCACGACTATTCGCAAAGCGATGGACAGCCTTTGTAACGGCGCTTGCCCTCTTACCATCTTAACGTTGGGATGTACCACGGTTGGCCTGGCCCATGGGTGGCCGGGGCCCTGGAGCTGATGGAGGGGGGAGCACCGGGGTCTTCGAGATCGAGCCCATCGCTCCAGGGGAGTGCGTCATGTCCTGTAATCAGCCGGCTCACTATACAGCCGGGAGAGTACGCAGGCTTCAAGGTGGTGGCCCCGCGATCGGGCTTCACCGGGATGTAACAATGCCGGAGTGCTGGCGTCATTTATTTGTGAATTGACCGCAGTTCAAACGAGTAATTTCAAGGGGGAGAGCCCATGATCAAGAATCTGGCAATCGGCAGCGGGTCGAACAGGACGTTCCTTGTGCTCGCGCTGATACTCGGCCTGGTGAGCGCTGTGCTCATCGGCGTCTTCCTCAGCCAGTCCAGGGGGAACGGTGGTGAACAGGCCACCACTCTCACCGGACCGGTCGTTGTGGCTTCCCAGGACATCCCGGCGCTAACGCGCGTCACGGAGAACATGGTTGTGGTGAAGAGCCTGTCCGTGGACGCCGTGTTGCCCGGCGCGTTCACGGAACCGGAGGCGGTGGTGGGACAGATCACCCAGGTGCCGGTGGCCGCGGGCGAGCAGATCCTGCCCGCCAAGGTTACGGCCACTGCGTCGGCCCTCCAGGAGTTCGGGGACAAGACGCCCCTGTCTCTCCTGATCCCGCAGGGGAAGCGCGCCTTTGCCATTGGCCTCACCCAGATCGCGGCGGCCGGCGGACTGGTCCGCCCCGGTGATCACGTGGACGTGATCCTGAGCCGGACCGTGGACACGCAGGGGCAAACCCAACTGGCGCCCGCTGCTGCCTGCTACGTCGTTCAGGATGTTGAGGTGCTCGCCATCGGCGAGACCGTGAAGAGGTCAGCGACTGAGGGCGACGTTAGCGCCATCGCCGCCGCCGGCACGGACTCCGCCGCCGTCTCCGCTACTCTGGCGGTCTCTCCGGACCAGGCGTGGGTCCTGGCCGGAGCCCAGGAGAGCGCCGGCGACAAGACTGTGGGCAACCAGCTCTGGATCGCGCTGCGGCCGTTTGGGGAGCGCGGAGAGTCCAGCTCCTTACCGGTCTGCGGCGCCAGGCCCGGGGCGTGAGGTAACGATGACACGTAATCCAGGGGTCGCCGTCATTGACCAGGATTCCGCCAGCAGGGCGGAGATCCAGAAGCTCCTCGCCCTCTCCGGGTTCGCCGTGCTGGGCGAGGCCGGATACGGAATTGAGGCCGTGTCTCTGGCGAAGGAGACCGGGCCGGACGTAGTCGTCATCTCCATTGAGGAGCCGGTCGTGCGCGCCCTGCAGACCGTCGAAGCCATCGCCGACCTCCTCCCTCAGTCGCCGATAATCGGATACTCCACCCTCCGCGACCCCGGCGCCATGCGCAAGGCAATGCAGGCCGGCGTCAAGGACTACCTGGTCAGCCCCGTGAAAGAGGAGGACCTGATCAACTCCATCCACGCGGTCCTGGCTCAGGAAGAGCGCAGGCGAGCCCGCATGGCGGGCGAGGCCGACGAGCCGGTGGCTGCCGGCACGGTGATCACCGTGTTCGGCGCCAAGGGCGGCATCGGTAAGACCACTATCGCCACGAACGTCGCCACCGCCCTCGTCCAGAAGACCAACCAGTCCGTTGTCCTCGTGGACCTGGACACGCGCTTCGGCGATGTCGCCATCCTCATGGACGTGCCGGTAGAGCGCTCCATCGCCGATCTGGCGGTGCCAGAGCAAGAAATCACCCGTGAGATGCTGCAGGAATGCCTCTATCTGCACAACACCGGCGTCGCCATTCTGCCCGCGCCCATCCGCCCGACGGACTGGCGCAATGTCCACGCCGGCCACATTGAGCGGGTGGTCGGCCTCCTCGCCCAGACCTATGACTACGTGATCCTGGACACGCCCGGCACCTTCAACGACATCGTCGCCCGGGCGCTGGAGCTGGCCGCCATGGTCGTCCTCGTGGCCACCGTGGACATGGCCAGCCTGAAGGACACCCTGCTGGCCCTGGACATGCTCCGCTCCTGGAACTTCCCCCAGGAGAAGGTGAAGCTCGTGATCAACGCCACGAATGAGGCCAGCAACGTCCAGCCGCAGGAAGTGAAGCGCATGCTGGGGCGAGAGGTGTTCTGGTCCATCCCTTATGACCGGAGCATCAGTACGGCCACGCAGCTGGGCATGCCCGTGGTTGTGGCCAAGCCGCAGTCCCGGGCGGCGGAAAGCCTCGTGGAGATGGCCTACGCGCTCAGCGGTGTGCGCCAGGAGCGGGCGCAGAAGTCCAAGGAACCCCAGAAGAACGGCTTCTTGAGCCGCTTCCTGGGCACGACCGCGGACGAGAAGACGGAAGTAACGGTGGAATGAGGTTGAGATGACCAGTTGGCAGCAAGGCAGGAATAGTTCCGGTGCCGGCGGCGCCGCCACATTGCCGCGCACGACCCCCGGCCGCTACAACGAGGACATGGAGCAGCTGATCTACCGCATGCACCAGATGCTCATCGAAGAGCTGGACGCAGACCAGATCAGCGCCATGCCGACGGACGAGCGCCGCCGTGTCGTCGAACAGGCCGCCGAGACCCTGCTCCGCCGTGAGATGCCCAGTGTCGGCGGCATCACCCGCGACCAGATCGTGGCGCGCGTGGTGGACGAGGTCGTCGGCCTCGGACCAATCGACACACTCATGCGCGACCCCTCTATCTCAGAAGTGATGGTGAACGCGCCGGACGAAATCTACTTCGAACGCGAGGGCATCCTCTACCTGAGCGATGTCCGCTTCCGTGACCAAGGCCACATCCAGCGCGTCATCGAGCGCATCATCGCGCCCATCGGCCGCCGGGTGGACGAGTCCTCGCCCATGGTGGACGCCCGCCTGCCGGACGGTTCCCGTGTCAACGTGATCATCCCGCCCGTTGCGCCCAAAGGCCCCACCATCACCATCAGAAAGTTCCGGGCGGACAAACTGACGATAGAAGACCTGATCAACGCCGGCACACTGACGGCGGACATGGCCGAGTTCCTGAAGGCCTGCGTGAAGCTGAAGCTAAACATCCTCATCTCCGGTGGTACCGGTACCGGTAAGACCACCTGCCTCAACGCGCTGTCCGCGTTCATCCCCGAAAGCGAGCGCATCATCACCATCGAGGACCCGGTGGAAATGAAGATGCAGCAGCCCCATGTGGTGAGCATGGAGGCGCGCCCGGCCAACATTGACGGCAAGGGCGAGATCACCCAGCGCGAACTGCTGCGCAATACCCTCCGCATGCGCCCGGACCGCATCATCATCGGCGAGGTGCGCGGCTCCGAGGCCTTCGAGATGCTGAACGCCATGAACACGGGCCACGAAGGCTCCCTCTCCACGGTTCACGCCAACACCCCCCGCGACGCCCTGGCCCGCATCGAGAACATGGTCCTCATGGCCAACCTGGAACTGCCTGACAGGGCCATCCGCGAGCAAATGGCCTCCGCCCTGCACCTCATCATCCAGCTGGCGCGGTTCACGGACGGCGTGCGGCGCGTCACCCACGTCACGGAAGTCGCGGGGATGGAGGGCTCTGTGGTGACCCTGCAGGACCTGTTCCGTTTCCAGCAGACGGGCGTGGACGAGGAGGGCCGGATCCTGGGCGCGATGACCCCGACGGGCATACGCCCGAGCTTTGCCGAGCGCTTCGAAGCCGTTGGTATCAGCCTGCCCGCGGAGCTGTTCCTGTCGGCGCCGCGGAGGTAGACATGGACCCCCTGATCGTCCTGGTCTCCGTCACCGTCTTCTTCGCCGTCGTCTCGGTCCTTGTCGGCCTCAAGCGCGGTACTTCTGGAGAGCAGATCTCCTCTCGCCTGGAGCAGTTCCGCGCCGAGGGCGAGGCTCCCGCAGCGGCCGGGGAGCCGGCCACCAGCCTGAAGCAGCACCGCTCCTATAGCGGCCTGCCTATCCTGAGCACGTTCCTCGCACAATTCAAAGGCTCGGAGACAGTGGCGCTGCACCTGGATCGCGCCGGCGTGCCCCTGCGCGTGGGCGAGTACTACATGATCCGCTGGGGAATGGCGGTGCTCTTCTTCTTTGTGCCTCTCATCTTCGGCCCGTCCGCGTTCATGTTGCTCATCTCCCTGGGCATGGCGGCCGTCGGCTATATGCTCCCCGCCATGTGGCTCAGCGGCAAGCGCAAGAAGCGGACCGTGCGCGTCAACGCGCAGCTCGTGGACATGCTGGGAATGGTCGCGAACTCCATCAAGTCCGGCTACGGCCTCATGCAGAGCTTTGAGTTCGCCGCCCGCCAGATAGATGCGCCGCTCGCCCTTGAGCTGCGCCGCATGCTGCGTGAGGCCAACCTGGGCCTGAGCGCCGAGGACGCCCTCAACGCCCTGGGCCAGCGCATCGATAGCAAGGACCTGGACATGGTGCTGACGGCCGTCAACATCCAGCGCGCTGTCGGCGGAAACCTGGCGGAGATCCTGGACCAGGTGGCCTTCACCATGCGCGAGCGCGAGCGCGTCCGGGGCGAGATCTCAACGCTGACGGCGCAGCAGAAGATGACGGGCATCGTCATCGGCGGCCTGCCGGTGTTCATGTTCGCTATCTTCATGGTGATGAATCCCGCCTATATGAGCGTGCTCTTTAACGAACTTGCCGGGCGCATCATACTGCTGACTGCGGTTGGCCTGGAGTTCCTGGGCTACTTCACCCTCAAACGCATGATGGCGATCGACGTATAGGAGCCAACCGATGCTGTTAGTGCTCATCGTCCTCTCGGTCTTCGCGACCGTCACCGCAGTGGCCATCGGCGTGCGCAAGCGGTCCGGCGCCTCGGCTATGGAGTCCCGCATTCAGGACTTCCGCTCGCGCTCGGCCGTCGGTTACGAAGACGAAGTGGACCTGGACAGACCGTTCGTTGAGCGGGTCCTGAGGCCCGGCGTAGAGGGCATTGCCCGCGCCATGGCCTCGGTGCTCCCGGCTTCCGTCCTGGCCGACCTGCAGAAGCAGTTGATCATGGCCGGCAACCCCATGAAGCTGAACGCCTACGTCGCCTTCTGGGCCGTCTGCATGGTCCTCTTCGGCGGTCTGGCGCTCATGATCTTCGTCACCCTCCCGGGCGACCTCCTGCTCCAGAAGCTGGGCATGGCTGTTGTCTTCGCCTCAGTGGGCTGGCTGGCGCCGAGAATGTGGCTGAAGGGGAAGGTGAAGGCGAAGCAGAAGGCCGTCCTCAGGGCCCTCCCGGATGGGCTGGACCTGATCACGACCTGCGTGGAGGCCGGACTGGGCCTGGACGCCGCCCTGTCCCGCGTGGCGGAGAAGAGCAGCGGCCCCCTGGCCGATGACATCACCCGCACCCTGCGCGATATGGCCATGGGCAAGCTGCGCCGGGACGCGCTCGCGGAATTGGGGGAGCGTAATGGCGTTGAGGAGCTCAGCAACTTCATCAACTCTGTGATCCAGGCCGAGCAGCTGGGCGTCGGCATCGCCCAGGTGCTCCGTGTGCAATCGGAGCAGCTGCGGACCAAGCGCCGCCAGCGCGCGGAGCAGGCGGCCCATGAGGCGCCCATCAAGATGCTCTTCCCGCTGGTGCTATTCATCTTCCCGGCGTTCCTGCTGGTAATCCTGGGGCCCGCCGCCATCCGCATCTCCGACACCCTGATGAAGTAAGGCGGTTCGAACACATGGCACTGGGCAAGAAAATCAGAGAGCTGCGCGACGAGCTGGGGATGAGCCAGGCGCAGCTTTCCACGCACGCCGAGCTGAGCCAGGGCTACCTCTCTCAGCTCGAAAACGACGAAGTGCGGAACCCCAGCGCGGCGGTTATCTTCCGCCTGGCGCAGTCTCTGCACGTGGACCCGCGGGTGCTCATGCACGCCGCCGGCTATGGGGAAGCGGCAAACGGCGCCGCCGGCGGAGAGTTCGAGGTGGCGGTGGACCCAGAGTTGCTGCGCTTCCTGGCGCGCATTCCCCGCGGCCACCAGACAGCCCTCCTGCGCATCCTGCAGGGCATGGCCGGCCGCAGCAAGCCCGTGGCTCGCGCGGCGAGCGGGGGATAGGCGCCGGCAGGCGCCAGGCGGCAGTGATGTCCCGCGTGCTGAACGAGACCAAAGGCACGGTCATCGCCGAGCGCGTACTGCTGCTGGAGGACTCGCCGTACAACTGAGACGAACGAACCAACGGCTGGGAGCGCCGCAGGCCTCGGTTATTGACAAGCAGGGGCCAACAATCGACAATCTTGGCGGCTCTCAGGAGGGGGCAGGCAGACATGAACCTTGGTGACAGGATAAGGCAACTCCGCGAGCAGTTCAGCCTCACGCAGGGGCAACTGGCCGGCAGCTCTTCGGTGAGCCAGGGGTATCTCTCCCAGCTGGAAAACGGCGAAGTCAAGAACCCCTCAGCCGCCGTCCTGCTGCGCGTGGCCCAGGCCATGCACGTGGACCCGGATGAGCTCTTCGACGCCGCCGGCTATCCCACCGTCCGCGCCCTGCGCCAGATCTACGAGGGGTACGAGTCTACCATTGACAGCAACCTCCTGCGCTACCTGGCGCAGTTGCCGCGCGAGAAGCAGCGCCGCCTGCTCTTCCTGCTGGAGGGCATCGAGAAGGTGCTTGTGGACGCGGACGAGGGCGGCGAGGCCCCGGCCTGGCGCCACCACGGGCACGCCGGCGAAGGCCGCGCCGCCGCCGCCCACTCCGGGCGGCAGGCGCAACTGACCAAGCTGCCGGGTTAGCGCATGCCGGACTTCCCCGAGAACCGCCTGGCCCTGGCCGAGAAGATTGACCCGGAGCTGTTGCAGATGCTGGCCCGCATGTCGCGCAGGCAGCAGCGCCAGATCCTCCTGCTCCTCATGGTGGTGGAGAACCTGCTGTTCGAGATGATGCGGGAGCGCCGGGCGCGAGAAGACCTCGAATAGCCTGACGCCGCACCCCTCTGAAGGCACGCGCGCAATAAGAGAGAGGGCTCGCCGAGCCCTCTCTCTTATTGCAGCAGGAGGATCGATGGCGTTTACTGGGCCGGCGCGAACATGGCGCTGCCGATCGCTGCCAGGGCCGCCGCATCGCCGCCGTCTCCGCTCAGGCGGATGATCGTGCGCAGGCCGGCGCGGTCGAACACCAGATTGCGGGAACCCTGGTCGCTCCAGAAGACGCGCCCGTCCGCCGCCGCCCAGGCGCCCTCGAAGTAGGTCGCCGGGGTGCCGTCGGCCAGCACTACCGCGGTGGCGGCGCCGGGAAACGCCGCGAGGTCGTCGCCGCCCGCCGCTTCCTGGTAGACGGATAGAGTAGAGCCGTCAGCCCCGCCGTAACCCAGGAGGAACACGCCGCCCTGCCGCGCCGTGAGCGCCTGCGGGTAGAAGCGCGAGGCGTTGAGAGTGAAGCCGCCGGGCAGGCTATCCGGCGCCTGCAACGGCAATCCTATGAGCGCCGACGCGCTCGTGGCGCTCATCTCCTCGCCCTGGACCAGGGCGCCTTCGCCTGCAGCGCCCGGGCCGGAGCCCGTCTCCGTCAGCCCCACGAAGCGGCCAATCGAGTCGGCGAAGCGCACGGCGGGATGGCCGGCCAGGCCCGTAGCGGGTATGGGCCCCACGGCGGCAACCAGCAGGACCACGCCCGCGGCCGCGGTGGCAAGACCCGGCCATGGGGTCCTGCCCGCGGCGCCGCCTTCCTCCGTCCCGCTGCGTCCCGGGTTGATCGTGCGGCGGACTCGCGTCCAGAAGCCTTCCCGGGCGCCCGCTGTCGCCGCGGCGGCAGCCGGCGGTTGCCTGTGCGCATGCTGCAGGAGCGCTTCCAGTTCGGCGTCCCCTGCGCCGCCCAGCGCCGGCGCTGGGCGTATGGGCGGCGGCGCGGCGCTCTCCGGGCGGCCGGATTGGATCCTGGACTGGACCAGTTGCCAGACGTTGTCCTGGTGGGCAGCGGCCTGGGAGAGCATCTGTTCAGACATCTGTTTGCGCAGGCGCAGGATGTCCCGCAGGCCGCGGGCCTCCTGGTCCTCGTCCGCGGGCTCCGCAGCCGCAGCGAACGAGCCGGCGTCCGCAGCGGGACGATGGCGGGCCGCAGCGGCGTCCATGCGGTGCTGCCGCGCCTGCAGGCGGTCCAGGACCTGACGCCAGACGGCGCCTTCCAGGTGCAGGCCGGCGTGCGCCGCCGCGCGCCCGGCGCCCAGCCTGTTCCTGGCCACGCGCATCAGCGCCTCCAGTTCCTCGCGGTCCAGGCCATCGGGCGGCTGTGGGTGCGAGCTGCCCTGGAGCAAGTCGTCAACGGCGCGGGCCAGCCAATCGGCCCGCTCCTCCTCGGTCATGCCCGGGCGCCCCCCATCACCTGCAGGCGCTCGCGCAGCTTGCGCAGGGCGCGGAAGATCGTCACGCGGACGTTGACCTCGCTCGTGCTCAGCACGCTCGCTATCTCGCGGTTGGTCAGCTCCGCATCGAACTTCAGAGCGATGATCTCTTGCTCGCGGCGCGGCAACAGGCGCACCTGCGCGGTCAGAGACGCCAGGCGCTCCTTGTGCAGGACCGCCTCCTCCGGGCCGCGCGTCTGGTTATGCATCTCGTTCTCCCAGGCGGCTTCCTGCGCGGCCTTGGCCGCCGGCTTCTCCTTCCGCCAGTGCGAGGAGACCTCGTTACGGGCGATCGTGAAGAGCCAGGAGCCGAAGGAGTCAGGCGAGCGCAGGGACTTCTTCTTGACGAACGCCTTCTCGAAGACGTCCGAGACGATGTCCAGCGACACTTCCTTGTCCTGCACCCGTCCGTAGACGTAGGCGAAGACCTTCGGGAAGTACTGGTGGTAAAGGTCCGTGAACTCTGTGGGCTGCTCTGCCGTCTGCGGCTGGCTGCGCCGCTCCGGCGTGACGGTGGCTCTGGCAGAGACCCTGGCGGGGGCGCCGACCCGTCGCTTGGGGAGGTCAGCTACGGCGATGTGAATAACGGACATGCTGTAATCCTCACTGTGCGCCGCATCCAACGGGTTGCGGTCTAGAGTTTCGGCTGGCGGCCGGCTGGCCTTGTGGATGAACAATAGACGCCCCGGCTACTACCCTGTTACATCGCTTTCGTTTTACCCGGCGCCCGGAGGTTTATCGGCTGGCTACTTCCGTAATAGGAGTTCCGGACACTCAGGTATATCTTCGGCCATTCCAAGTATTGCACCCGGGTGGTTCAGGCCCGGTTAAGGGCGGGCGGGGGGACGGTGAACTGAGGGTGAATATCGAGAGCGAACGGGCCTACAGGCGGTACGCCTCGTCCAGGAGCTCCACGGCGTGGGCCACGCGCACGCGCAGCCCATGCCGGCGCGCGCCCGCCTCCAACTGCGACATGCACCCGGGGTTGGCCGTGGCGATCACGGCCGCGCCCGTCGCCGCGATCGCGCGCATCTTCTCGTCCAGCAGGTGCCGAGACATCTGAGGCTGGGTCAGCGAGTAAACACCGGCGCTGCCGCAGCAGCGGTCCGCGTGGGGCATTTCCAGGAGCCGCAGGCCGGGGATAGCCGCCAGGATCAGGCGTGGGGCGCCGGCGGCCCGCCTTCGAGGCGGTGCGGGTCCACGTAGACGACCGTATCGCCGCTCTGGATGCGGAAGGCGCTCTGGAGGCAGCGCTGGAACTCAACGTTGCCGATGGTCGTGGTTGCACCCATTACGAGCCTCCTCAGGCCGATGAGCCGGTGTCTCTCTTGACTGCGAAAAGACGCCATTCATCGGGAACGCCCTTCAGGGTGTGGCTCCCGCAGTCTTCGAACTGCAGCCCGGATCCGGCGACCAGGTCCTTCACCGTGCTGGAGACCAACACCTGCCCGGCGCCAGCCATGGCGGCCACGCGGGCGCCGATGGTCACTGCGATGCCGCCCACATCGTCGCCCATCATCTCGCATTCACCGGTATGCAGCCCAGCCCTCGTCTCGATCCCGATCTGGCGACCCGCGTCGCTGACTGCGCAGGCACAGCGGATGCCGCGAGCGGGCCCGTCGAAGGTGGCCAGGAGACCGTCGCCCATGGTCTTGACCTCGCGGCCGCGAAAGCGAACCAGCTCTTTGCGGGTCAACGCGTAGTAGCTGTCCAGCAGGTCTCGCCAGCGGCGATCCCCCAGCTCGGCTGCCCGTCGGGTGGAGCCCACGATGTCCGTGAACAGGACGGTGGCCAGCACCCGATCGGGCTCCGGCCCCGGCCGGACACCGGTGAGGAACTCCTCGATCTCGCCAAGGATGGCGTCCTGATCGCCGCTCCATGGCGCGTGGTCGTCGCCGGGCAGTTCCACGTACTTGGCCCCGGAGATGTGCTCGGCCATGTACCGGCCCTGCTCCACGGATACAGCCCGGTCTCCCGCCCGGTGGAGGACCAGCGTGGGGACGCGGATGGCGGGCAGAACGTGCTTGACGTCGATCTCCATGTTCATGCGGAGGAGAGCAACCGCTGCGCCAGGGCTCAACGCCAGCCGCTCAAAGCGAGCCCACCACTGCCGACAGGACTCATCGCCGGCCATGCTGGGGGCGAACAAACCGATACCGAGCCCCTGGCCCCAGTTCCGCTCCATAGCATCCAGAAAGGGCTGCACCTGTTCGGGGCTGGGTGGAAGCGCGAAGAACGCCGCTAACGCTCCGCACATCACGAGGGCCGTGGTCCGCTCCGGGTAGGTGGCGGCGAAGAGGGTGCTCATGGGGCCACCCTCAGAGACGCCCAACAGCGCCGCCCGCTCTGCCCCGACGGCGTCCATGACCGCGCGGACGTCGTCCATCCGCTGTTCCAGAGTCGGGAGTTCCGTCACCGATACGCGGTCGGAGAGGCCCGTTCCCCGCTTGTCGAATAGGATGAGGCGGGAGAACGAGGCGAGGCGGCGCAGGAAGCGGGCGAGGGAGGGATCCTCCCAGAAGTACTCCACGTGCGAAGCGAAACCGTGGACGACTACCAAGTCGAGGGGGCCGTCGCCTACCACCTGGTAGGCTATGTTGACGTCGCCGCTCTTTGCGTACTTAGTTTCGGGCTGCATAGGCGCTCTATCCCGCTGGGCTGAACCCAAGGGCCCTTCGCGGGAAATTATACTCCCGCGCCCGAATCGCGGTACGCCTCGTCCAGCAGCTCCACGGCGTGCGCCACGCGCACCCGCAGCCCGTGCCGGCGCGCGCCCGCCTCCAGCTGCGACATGCACCCCGGGTTGGCCGTTGCGATGACGGCTGCGCCCGTCGCCGCGATCTCGCGCATCTTCTCGTCCAGCAGGCGCAGAGACATCTGCGGCTGGGTCAGCGAGTAAACGCCCGCGCTGCCGCAGCAACGGTCCGCGTGCGCCATTTCCAGGAGCCGCAGGCCGGGGATAGCCGCCAGGATCAGGCGTGGGGCGCCGGCGATGCCCTGGGCGTGCGCCAGGTGGCAGGAGTCCTGGTAGGTGACCGTCAGTTCGGGCCCCGAAGCGGGCGGCGCGAAGGGCAGGTCCGCCAGGAACTCGTGGACGTCCCGCACCGTTTCCGCCAGGCGCCGCGCCTTCTCCGCGTAGTCCGGCTCCTCCGCCAGCAGCGCGCCGTACTCCTTCATCGCCGCGCCGCAGCCGGCCGAGTTGACGACGACGGCGTCCGCTCCCGCGGCCAGGAACGCGTCCACGTTGCGCCGCGCCAGGGCTGCCGCCGTCTCCCTGTCGCCGTTGTGGGCGTGCAGCGCCCCGCAGCAGACCTGCTCCGCCGGCGCTGTCACCTCGCAGCCGTTCAGGGCCAGGACGCGCGCGGTGGCCTCGTGCACGCGCCCGTAGGCCAGCGGCATGATGCAGCCGGTGAGCAGCGCCACGCGCCGCTGCACCGCGCCCTGGGGCCGGGCGATCACTCCCGTCCGCCGGAACGGGCGTCCGGCCACCGTGGGAGCGAAGAGGACGCGGTCGCGCAGCACGGGGATGCGCTCCGCTACGGCGCGCAGGCCGCAGGCGCGGTACAGGCGCAGGGCTGCGGCCACCAGAGCCAGCCGCCCCGGCCGCGCTATCACCTGGCGCAGGAAGAGAGCCCGCAACCGCCAGGAGAGTGGCGCCCGCCCGCCCGCCAGCACCTGCGCCCGCGCCGCCTCCATCACCCGGCCGTACGGGACGCCGGAAGGGCAGACCGCCTCGCAGTTTCGGCACTGCAGGCACTGGTCCAGGTGCCCAACGGCGTTCGCTGTCGGCTGCGCGACGCCTTCCGCTAGCGCTCTCATCAAGTACAGCCGCCCCCGGGGCGATTCGGTCTCCAGGCCCGTCGCCAGGTAGGTGGGGCAGTGCTGCAGACAGAGGCCGCAGCGCACGCAGCGCGAAAGGTCTGTCTCGCTGGGCGCGATCAGGCGCGCCCCGACGGGCGCCCGTATGGGCGGGGGCGTCGCCACTAGAGCCTCCCTACGTAGCGGCCCGGGCTGAGAATGCCGTTCGGGTCGAACTGCTGCTTGACGCGCCGCATCAGCTCGAACGCAGCGGGTGGATCGCCGAAGACGTCCAGGTCCCGCTTCAGCGCCGGCGCGCAAGACTCGATTACCAGCCTGCCGCCCGCTTCCCGCGCCGCCTCCCGCAGCCGCCGCAGCGTCTCCCCGCCGTCGCCGGTAGTGCACCGCACCCGCAGCACGCCGGCCGTGGGGTAGGCGCTGGTCCGCGCGTCCGCAGCCGACGCCTCGATGGCCGCCATCGCCTCTGGGACGCGTGAGGGCAGCACGCTGAGCCACCCCACGACCGCCCGCGAATCTCCGGTAGGGGCGCCTGCTCCCGCCGGAGGCGGGTCCGCCTCGGGAGGATGCTGCGCCCCGGCCTGGGGAGGCGATGTGGCCGCGCGCCCTCCCCGCTCCGCGGCCAGCGCCGCGATCTCGCGGGCCGAGCGCGCTACGGCGGCGGGCGTGCCGGCGAGGTTCAGGACGAGCACGATGGCGGCGCCGGCTGAGAGCCCCAGGGCCTGCGCCGCGGCCGGGTTCAGCACCTGCGCGGCGGCCACGCTCAGCCCCCGGCGCTCCGCCTCCGCGGCCACCCCGCACGCATCGGCGGCGCCTGGCAAGGCGAAGGCCAGCTCCCCCTCCTCTCGGGGCCGCGGCCGCACCTTGAACGTCGCCTCCAGGATCACCCCCAGGGTTCCCAGCGAGCCAATGTACAGCTTGCAGAGGTCGTAGCCGGCCACGTTCTTCACCACCCGCCCGCCGGCCCTCGTGATCCGGCCGTCCGCAGTTGCCACACGCATGCCGATCGTGAAGTCCCGCGCCGTGCCGTAGGCCAGCCGGTAGGGGCCATAGGCATTGGCCGCCAGCACGCCGCCGGCGGTTGCCTGCGCGGGCAGCGTCGGGTCCAGCGGCGCCATCTGGCCGGCGGCCGCCAGATGCTCGCGCAGCCGCCCCAGCGAGATGCCGGCCTGGCAGGTGACGGTGAGGTCCGCGGGCTCGTGCTCCACGATCTCGTCCAGGCGCGAGAGGCAGAGGGCGATGTCGTAGGCGCGCGGCACGTTGCCCAGCGCCATCAGCGTCCCGGCGCCCCGGGGGATCACCGCCAGGCGCTCGCTGTTCGCGTAGCGCAGCACTTCCGCCGCCTGCTCGTAACTGCCCGGCCGCACGACGGCGCTCGGGGGCAGGCCGTCTACTGCATACTCCTCCGCCTGAGGCGGACCGGCATGCTCCGGCCCGGCGATGGCGGCGAGCTGCTGCAGGACGGATGCCTGTGTGACCATCGGCCGATCAGATGTAGGCGTCCGGCCCGGCCCGGGCGATCGCCGCCCGCATCCGCGACGACACCTCGCCGCAGCCCTTGGACGTGGGGAACACCTTGCCGGGGTTCAGCCGCTCCTCGGCGCCGAAGGCCGCCTTCAGCCGGGCCATCACCTCCATGTCGTCCTCCGAGAAGATCCACGACATGTAGTTCCGCTTCTCGTAGCCCACCCCATGCTCGCCCGTGATGGAGCCGCCCGCGTCCACGCACAGGCGCATGATCTCGCCGCCCAGGTCCAGCACCCGCTCGGTCGCGCCCGGCACGCGCTCGTCGAACAGCACGTTCGGGTGCAGGTTGCCGTCGCCGGCGTGGAAGACGTTGGCGACGCGGAAGCCGTAGCGCTCGCACGCCGCGTAGACGCCGTCCAGCACCGCCGGCAGCCGCGTGCGCGGGACCACGCCGTCCAGAATGTAATAAGAGGGGGCGAGCCGCCCCAGCGCCCCCAGCGCCCCCTTGCGCCCCGCCCAGAGCCGCTCGCGGTCCTCCGGCGAGAGGCCGATGCGCAGCTCGCGCGCTCCCAGGTCCCGGCACACCTCCTGCACGGCGCGCGACTCCTCTGCCGTCTCCTCCGCCAGGCCTTCCACCTCGATCAGGAGCACCGCGCCGGCGTCCGGCGGGTAGCCCGCGTGCACGGCGGCTTCCACCGCCTGCATGGTGTACTTGTCCATCATCTCCAGCGCCGCGGGCACGATGCCGGCGGCGATGATGGCGGAGACCGCCCGCGAGGCCTGGTTCACCTCGTCGAAGATGGCGAGCAGCGTGATGATGGACTCCGGCCGCGGCAGCAGGCGCACAACGGCCTTCGTGATGATGGCCAGCGTCCCCTCGGAGCCCACCAGCACGCCCGTCAGGTCGTACCCGGGCGCTTCCCCGGTCTCCCCGCCGGCCTGCACGATCTCGCCGTCCGCCGTGACGATCTCCAGGCCCAGGATATGGTTGGTGGTGGCGCCATAACGCAGGCAGTGCGGCCCGCCGGCGTTCTCCGCCACGTTGCCGCCGATGGTGCACGCCTTCTGGCTCGACGGGTCCGGCGCGTAGTAGAGGCCGTAGGCAGCGGCTGCGACCGAGATGTCCAGGTTGACGACCCCCGGCTCTACCACCGCTCTCCGGTTCTCCGGGTCCAGTTCCAGGATGCGGTTCAGGCGCGGCGTAGCGATGACCACTCCGCCGTCGCAGGGGATGGCGCCGCCGGAGAGGCCGGTGCCGGCGCCGCGGGCCGTCACCGCCACGCCGTGCCGCCGGGCGATCCGTACCGCGGCGGCCACCTGCTCTGCGCTGTCCGGCAGGACCACCGCCTCGGGCATTCCCCGCTCAATCGTGCCGTCGTACTCGTACACCAGCAGGTCCTCCGGCGCGTGCAGAACCCACTTCTTGCCGCAGGCAGACTGCAGTTCGCGGATCAGGTTCCGGCGGGCCACGAGGCCAGTCTAGCAGGGTCATCTGAAGTCATAAAGTGTATATACTAATGCAAACGGCGAACGGACGCCGGGGGCGCCAGCGTGAAGATGCGGTTTGCACGGTTTTTAGTATCCTTAGTGCTTCTTGCTGCGTTATCGCTAGTAGTGGCGCTCCTGAGCCGGCGCCGGGATCCTCAGGAGCAGGCAATGCAGGGCGGAGAAAGAATGCGTGGACCTGGGCGTAATCGCATACTGGCTGTCATCGGCCGCGCGGCTGGTCTCGCCCTGCGGGCCGCCGTCACGCTCGCCGCCATCGGACTGGGCGCTGTGCTTGTCCTCGCTCCTGTTGACAACGGCGCCTCGCACGCCACGGATACCGCTGTAGCCTCAACGAACGGCGCCACCCACGCCGGCCCGGCTGCGACCCGCGGCCCCCTGCGCACAGCCGCCGCCTCCCCCACCGCCAGCCCGCCCGGCCCCTCCGCGACGGCGACGGAGCCCGCCGAGCCGCCGCCCGGGGCAGTCTCCGCCGGCGGCGACGAGCCCCTCGGCGCGCCCGCCGTCTACCTCGCCGGCAACATGCCGGAGAACCCGGGGGCCTCCCCGGAGTTCCTGGCCCTGCGCGACTCTCTGGCCGCCGAGATCGCTGAGTACAGCGCCGACGTCGGCGGCGTCGATGCCGCCGTGGCCGTTACGGACATCCAGACCGGCGAGACGATCTCTGTCAACGGCAACATGGTGCACCGTACCGGCTGCACCATCAACCTCTTCGCGCTCCTGGCCGCCGTCAGCGAGTTCCAGGCCGGCAACGCGGACCCTGCCGACTTCGCCTACAGCATCCGCAAGGGGATCGGCGGCAGCTACCCGCCGGAGGTGCGCAACTTCCTCACGGGCGTCTTCGGTTCCTACTCCGCCGGCATGGACCGCGCCCGCCAGCTCATGGGCGCCTGGGGGATGCAGACCTCGCACTTCTACCACATCCCCTACTACGGCGACGGCGTCAACGTGAACCGGCTGACGGTGCTGGAGGCGAACATGGTGCTGGCCAAGCTCTACCGCGGCGAGCTGTTCGACCCCGAGTGGACGGCGTACACACTGCGCAAACTGCGAGACGTGAACTGGGGGTTGAACTACATGATCCCCGGACGCCTGCCGTACACGGCCACGGTCGCGCACAAGATAGGCTACTACGCGGACCTGGACGGCTGGGTGAACAACGACGCGGGCGTCGTCACCTTCACGGGCGCTGACGGCGCGACCAAGGCCTACGCCATCACGTACCTATCGCAGCAGGCGCCGACAGAGGTGGACGGCTACGCCCTCGCGGCGATTCTCTCGCGCCTGGCCTGGAACCACCTGGCGCCAAAATACGGCGCCGCCGTTTGGCCCGCGCCGCCGCCTGATGAGGGACAGCCGCCCGCAGAGCCAACGCCCGCGCCCCCGGCGCCTACCGCCACCGCCACGCCGGCGCCCACGCGCACGCCGCGCGTCATCACCCCGGCGCCCACCACGCCTCGGCCTGGCACGCCCGTGCCCACGGTCATCTCCACGATCGTGCCCGCGCCCACGCCTGTCCCCGTCCCGACGCCCACGCCGGGATACTAACAGGGTGCTGGAAAACGAGATCTCATCCCCCCGCCACCCCACCCCAGGAAGAAAGTAAATCTGGGGGACACCCCCAGACCCCCGTCCCTTCGGCTGCGCTCAGGGCAGGCGCCGGGGCTTCGCCCCTCTGTACTCCCGATATTTCAGCACCCTGCTAACCGCCGCCCGCCCAGCCCTTGGCGCGCTCCACTGCTCGCTGCCAGCCCCGGTACAGCTCTCCCCGCCGCTCTGCGCTCATCTGCGGCCGGAAGCGCCGGTCCACGCGCCAGTTGCGCGATACGTCCTCGCGGTCAGCCCAGAAGCCCACGGCCAGGCCGGCCAGGTAGGCCGCCCCGAGGGCCGTCGTCTCCAGCACCGCCGGGCGCACCACCTCGCGGCCCAGGATGTCCGCCTGAATCTGCAGCAGCAGGTTGTTCGCCGCCGCGCCGCCGTCCACGCGCAGCTCCGTCAGCTTGACGCCGGCATCGCGCTCCACCGCCTCGATCACGTCCCGCGTCTGGTAGGCCATCGCCTCCAGTGTCGCGCGGGTAATGTGAGCCCGGTTCGAGCCGCGCGTCAGGCCGACGATGGCGCCCCGCGCGTGCGGGTCCCAGTGCGGCGCCCCCAGACCCACGAACGCCGGCACCACGTAGACGCCGTCGGAGTCCGCGACGCTGGCCGCCAGCGCCTCGCAGTCTGCGGACCGCGCGAAGAAGCCCAGCTCGTCGCGCAACCACTGCACCGCGGCCCCGGCGATGAACACGGACCCCTCCAGCGCATAGGTGACCTCGTCGCGGCTCCCGCTGGGCAGCCCCCAGGCGATCGTCGTGAGCAGCGACGGCGACGCGACCGGCCTGTCGCCCACGTTCATCAGCAGGAAGGCGCCTGTGCCGTAGGTGTTCTTGGCCATCCCCGGCGCGAACGCCGCCTGCCCGAACAGCGCCGCCTGCTGGTCGCCGGCGATTCCCGCCACGGGGACCGCTCCGCCCAACGCCGCCGTCTCGCCGAAAACGCCGGACGAGGCCTGCACCGCCGGCAGGAGCGCCCGCGGCACCGCCAGCGCCTCCAGCAGCTCGTCGTCCCAGCGCCGCTCGAAGATGTTGTACATCAGCGTGCGGGAGGCGTTCGTGTAGTCTGTGGCGTGGGCGCCCGTCAGGCGGTAGAGCAGCCAGGAGTCCACCGTTCCGAACAGCAGCTCGCCGTTCTCCGCCCGCAGTCGCAGGCCGGGGACGTTGTCCAGCAGCCACCTCACCTTCGTCCCGCTGAAATAGGGGTCCAGCAGCAGCCCCGTGCGTTCCCGGAACAGCGGCTCCAGCCCCCGCGCACGCAGCTCCTCGCAGATGGGGGCCGTGCGCCGGTCCTGCCAGACGATGGCGTTGTGCACCGGCCTGCCGTCCCGGTCCCAGATCACCGTCGTCTCGCGCTGGTTCGTGATGCCGATGGCCGCTATGTCGCCGGGCCCGGCGTGCGCCCGTCGCACCGCCTCGCGGGCGGTCTCCAACTGCGTGCGCCAGATCTCCTCCGGGTCGTGCTCTACCCATCCGGGCTGCGGGTAGATCTGCTCGAACGGCTGCTGCGCTCCGGCGACGATGCCGCCGGAGTGGTCGAAGACGATGGCGCGGGAGGAGGAGGTGCCCTGGTCCAGCGCCAGCACGAAGCGGCTCATGGCCGGAGGGTAGCACCGGCCGCGAGCGGGTGTCGAGGCCTGCCTGCCGGTAGGCAGGGTTGACTTGCGGGGGGCCTTCCTCGAATATTACCGCGCAGGCCACCTAACAGAAGGAGGTTCAGCCATGGCCGCCAAGACCAAGCCCTTCTGGGGATTCGTGCCCTCTAACGTGCCCGCCTCCGTGGTGGCCGCCCAGGCCAAGATGCAGGAGGACGCCGGGCTGCAGGGGTTGCTGGCGGTGCAGCTGTACAGCACGCCCTTCGTCCCCCTGGCCGTTGCCGCCACCGCCACCAGCAGCGTCCGCCTGCTCTCGGGCATTGCCCTCGCCTTCGTCCGCAGCCCCTACGAGACGGCCCTGCACGCGATGGACCTGGATCACGTCAGCGGCGGCCGCTTCACCCTGGGTTTGGGCGCGAGCGTCCGCTCCCTGAGCGAGGAGATCTACGGCATGCCCTACGGCAAGCCGTTGGAGCACATGCGCGAGGTGGTCGAGATCGTCCGCATGGTGATCAGCAAGGCCCACACGGGGGAACTCGATCGCTACGAGGGGGTCTATCACCGGCACGACTTCAGCGCGCTCAAGTGGCTAGCGCCACCGCCGCCCCTGCGCACCAACCTGCCGATCTGGATCGCCGCCCTGCGTGGGCCTTTGGTGAGCCTGGCCGCCGAGATCGGCGACGGGGTCATGGGCCACCCCATCTGGTCCGTCCCCTGGGCCACCACGAAGATCCCCGAGGCGCTGGCCCGGGGCCTGAAGCGCGGCGCCAAGCAGCGCTCCGACATCGAGTTCCAGGTCGGGCTGTTCGTCGCCGCCGGCAACGACCGCGCAGAAGCCGTGAACGACGCCCGCGCGACGGTTGCCTTCTACGCCGGCGCCGTCCAGTACGAGGAGTACTTCGCCGCTCACGGCTTCCGCGCGGAAGCTCGCCGCCTGCAGGAGGCGGTCCAGCGTGGCGGCTACGAGAGCGCCTCCCACCTGGTTCCCGACGAGATGGCCCAGACGTTCGTGGTCTGCGGGACGCCGGACGAGGTGCGGAAGAAGATCGAACCGGTGTGGGAGGTGGCAGACTCGCTGCTGCTGGCGCCGCCCGCCTACGCCCTCTCCCCGCAGAAGCTGATGGCCTACGCCGGCGCCATCGCCAGCACGTTCTACGGCTGACGAGCTGCTATAATCAGCTTGAATCGGAGGATGGACGCATGGTCAGAGCGACGGCAGAATTTGGCCCGGGACAGCGAGTGAGGGTTGTGCAGCGTGGCACCCTGCAGATCGGCAACGTCACGCTGAAGGATAACGTGTTCGAGGGCGTCGAAATTGCCGGCAGAAATGCTGACGGAAGTTACCGCGTCAGAGGAATAATCAAAACTCCGGATACGGACGTGGTGACCATCCCGGCCGAGTGGATTGAACCTTTGTGAGCGAAGCTGGCGCCTTCCTGGCGTCTGTAGCAGCCGGGATAATCGCCAACATCGTCACGTTCGCCCTGTTGCAGAGGTTCGATAAGCCGACTGCCATTCGTGTCGAGCATCACCGTTCGCATATGACCATCACGATTACGCGTGCGCGACGAACCGGCGTCCCTCTCGAAGAGGAATCCACAAGTCAAGTGGTCATCGATCGCTGGCACTTCGTGCTGGAAAACCGGACACCGCGGCACGTGGGAGTTTCCCTGGCCGTAGGCGCGATAGGACTTCTCGTGACGCTTGCGGTCGTTCTGCTTCTGAGCTAGCACCCTGCGCCATCGTGCTAGCATATGCCCGGATGGCGCTGCGATTCCTGGAGCGCGAGCTGAAGCGCCTGCTGGCGGAACGCGGCCGCGCCGAGCTGGCGGAGGCCGCGGTGGGCGGAATCGTGTTCACCGACGACGGCGGCACGGTGTACGTGCACCTCCTGCCCAGGGAAGGCTGGCCGCACCGCGCGCAGGGCCGCGCCTTCGTGCTGGCCTGGGAGGACTACGCCCCCGCAGGCTCCGACACGCTGTTCTGCTACCGCTGGCTGGTGGCAGAGGCCAGGAGAAGCCTGGCAGAGAACGCGGACAAGATCATCCGCTGGCTGGAAGGGAAATGAATGGGCGACCGCACTGATTGGATAACTGGACTGCTGGCTCCCCGGTTCGCTGGTTTGTTCCGTTGCTTGATCGCCTGATTGCCTGATTGCTTGATTGACAACCCGCCATGACCGGCAACGACCGCCTGCTCCCCAACGTCAAGGCCGTCAAGGCCTGCCAGACGGGCGAGCTTGTCTCCTTCCGCGCCCGCGCCCTGCGCCTCTGGGAGACCGGTGGCCTGCGCATGTGCCTGGCCGGCGACGAGTCCGCCCTGACCCGCGTGGAGGTGGGCGGCGCGGACGTCCGGCCCGGGCGCTCCTACGAGTTCCGCGACGCCCTGGTGCGCGAATACCCCGGCGGCTGGCACAGCGCCTCCATCACGCCCCAGGGCAGCGCCGTGCCGCTGACGGAAGACGTGCCCATCTCGCAGACGGAGGAATACATCGAGTACACGTACAAGATACTGACCGGCGTCCAGCGCAAGAAGGCGCGCCGGGAAGGACGCCTGCCGCCCTGGCAGCACCCGGCAAAGGGCGCGGACGACTAGCGCCATGATCGAAGTGCGCAGAGACCACGAGATCTACCACAAGGAGGGCGGCTGGTTCTCCGCCCGCTGGCACTTCTCCTTCGACGAGTACCACGACCCCGATAACATGGGCTTCGGCACGATGCGCGTATTCAACGACGACCGCCTGATCCCCGGCGCGGTCTGGCCCCTGCACCCCCACCGCGACGTGGAGGGGCTCACCTATGTTGTCGAGGGGACGTTTAAGCACGCCGACAGCCTGGGCAACGACGGCGTTATCCCGGCCGGCTCCGTGCAGCGGATGACGCTGGGCGCCGGCGCCTATCACTCGGAACAGAACGCCTCGCAGACGGAGCCCATGCGCTTCATCCAGGTCTGGATCATGCCGCGCCAGCGGGGGCTGCCGCCTTCGGTGGAGCAGAGAGTCTTCACCAGGGAAGACCGCACGGACCGCCTGCTGAGGGTGATCGGCCCGGACGGCGCGGACGGGAGTGTGCTCGTGCACCAGGACGCGGCCATGTACGTCTCGCGCCTGGAGGCCGGCGGGACCGTGGAGCACGAGTTCCGCGACGGCTTCGGCGGCTACCCCTACGTGATCGAGGGCGGCATCGAACTCAACGGCGAGCGCCTCGCCACCGGCGACGCCGCCCGCGTCCGGGGCGAGCCCGCCATCCGCATCACGGCGCGCGAGACCTCGGAGCTGCTGCTCATGGAAGTGCAGCTCTGACGCCCGCCGCGACTTGATTGCCCGCCTTGTAAATAGCGTACCGTGGTTCCGTTCCCACCCACCCACCCTCGAAATGATCGAGAATGGGGGGACACCCCCCAGGCCCCCCGTCAGGGGGCTGGCTGCCCCCTGTACCCCCGCTGTCTCGGGGACAATCATGCGCACCCCCATTTTCATCGTTCAGGGTGCCCACCCCGTGGGCATGAGGATCTGATTGCTTGATTGCTCGGGGGGTGGCGGGGGCGGCGGCGCCCCTACTCTTCCTCGATAAAGGACTTGAGCTGCTCGACCAGCTCCGGGGTAATCTCTACGATGCCGTGCTCCCTGGCGTGCTCCTCGGCGTTCCGCAGGAGCTCCTCTTCCGTAGCGCCGCGGACCGAGTGGGCGCAGCCGCTGTCCGGCACGACCCGCTTGCAGTGAATCACCTTGGGCATCGGGGCTTCCTCCTCAATATCTCGCTGGCTCGCCGGCCTCACCAGCCTATCGTCCGTCCAGCAGGCGGGTCAAGACATCGATCTGCCTCATAATTTCAGTAACCGAAATTATGAGGCATCACGACGATCACGGCCTGGGACGGCGGTCGCGGTGTAGGGTAAAGCCGCACGGCGATGTCTGCATATGCCTGACAGACAGGCCCAAAAGGGGGGGGGCGTACGATGGCACCGGCAGGGGAATCGAAATGCGTCGCTATGCCGTTTTCTTGTTGGGTGCTCTCGTGATAGCTTTCGTGCTGTTCGCTCCGTCCAAAGCCTACGCAGCGGACAAGCTTACCGGCGGGCAGTGGCTCTACCCAGGCCAATACCTGATGTCCCCCAACCTGCAGTATAAGTTCATCATGCAGACGGATGGCAACCTGGTGCTCTACACCCGGTCCGGGCAGGCGCTATGGGCTAGCAACACGTGGGGCAGCACGGTGAGGGGCGCCACGATGCGTGATGCCTCATAAATCCCGGTTACCGAACGGCCTCCGCCGGCCCTGGAGGTCAACGCATCGCCCAGCACACGCCCTTATCCAGATGGAGTCCTCGTGGACGAGAGCCATGAACCTGCTCCTCAAGGCTTCTTCGTA
>JAUSFE010000115.1 GCA_030649945.1 Dehalococcoidia bacterium
GCCGTCTCCTTCCCAAGCGAAAGCCAGGCCGCGAGCACATGCTCGCGAGAAGACTGGGGGTACTCCCGAAAACGATAGAGACCTCGCCGCGCACGGATAAACCCGCCGGATTTAGCATGGTGCGAGAGTAGCGCGCGGCTAAAACCGCACTTCTTGGCCTGCTCTGAGGTAAAGTAGCCACCTTGTGTAGCCGCGATGTCGAAGAGCCGCGAGCGATCAGGTCTGGTTACCTTGTGGTCAATAGCTGCGTCACCCATATGTCAAACAATACTTGACATGCAGGTGACTTGCAACTGCGCTAAGAGTGGGTTGCCGCGAACCCGCTGAACCAGACGGCGTCTTGCAGGTAACATTCGCCATGGCTCGCTTGCGGCACCGTCCACATATTAGGTTTTGGCTGCCTAACTTTGGCAGACATTTGACACCCAATGATGGCCATCAGTGGACGGAACCAGATACAAAATGGACGGCCAAGGACCCCCACGGACGGTATGGTGCTGATTCGTAAACAGCAGGCCGTGAGTTCGAATCTCACCGTTGGCTCCAGTTTTGTATCTAAATTCAGGGCGTCGCGGTTCAATTGCAGTAGCCTGGACACCCTGATTGACACCCTAATCGATCTGAGCCTGGGTAAAAAACAGCAGGTCATCAATTCGGGCGCGGGCTAGAAGTCTCGCACCAAACCGCGGATGTAGCTAAGATGCGACGGTCTTGAAACGCTAGTAGAAACCACTTCCAAATCCGCGTCTCCCACCTGGCTCAAGGGTTTGACGCCCTTGTCTAACAAGAAGCGGCCAGGTCGGCTACCATTTGGCCGATGAGAGATCCTTTTTCAACTATCCTCACGACCACGCCTCGCGAAGCGCTCGACACTCTGGAGAAATCTCTGGGCATCAGCGAAGAGGAGCTAGCGCAGGCGTTGAACAGCAACCGGAGAACACTCCAGCGCTGGCGGGCAGGCACGGCGTACCCTCAGTGGCGGGCGCGTCAGCGGCTGGCCGACTTGCTTCGCCTGCAGGAGAGAGCTCGCGGGACGTTCAAAGGCCGGGGGGCCGTTCATCGGTGGTTCCACAGCGGCAGCCACTTCCTCGGCGGCATCACACCGGCCGAGGCGTTTCGCGTAGGACGGTCGGATCGGGTCGAAGCGGCGTTGGAAGCCCTCGACTCCGGCGGATCTCTTTAGAGTCCACCGAGGACCTCATGAACCCACTCCCTCCGCACGTCCTCTGACCCGGCGGGCAGGACCGCGCGTCAAGCCGATCCAGACGAATGTTCGGAGAAAGTTCAGTGGCGCCCGCATGCGACTGAAGTGAGCCCGCACGATCCGACCGGCTGCTTAGAAGGAAGCAGGTCGTTTTCGAGCCGAAATCAGGGCGATTCGTATCTGGTCGGCGACCACTCATGATAGCAGGCAGCTGCTCAGCAAAGCCATAGGCTAGAGCAGCTGCTTAACACCCGTCGTGGTGCTAGGATTCAATCTAGATCGTTGCAGGCGGAAGCTCAAACCGATGCGCTGCGTGTCCTCTGGTGGGTGGTTCATTCGCCCGGGGATCGTTTCGGGGCTGGACGTCCTCAAGAGCTCCTATTGCGTGGCGTGGAACTCCCACTGATAGTGACCCCAATCTGGGTCCGTATACTCGCCAGCAAGCGTGGACGGATCATCGCCTAAGGGCTGCGAACTCCCGTGTCAAACCACATGGTGAATTCCAGTCGTACGTCTCGGTGCAGCCGCCGGTGCACTCCAGGACAATATGCAGGCTCAGGTCGGCCCTGCTGGGGTAGCCGAGGTACTTGCGCGCTCGCCTTCCGGAACCTAGGCTTCGACACTTTCAGCCATCCCGCCCCGTTGTCGCGATCGATAGCGACGTCTCGGCGGGGCGTCGCCCACCCAGACACGCTGGGTTTCACCGTGCCAGACTGGAGAGGATAGACCCACCAGTCGGTGCCCGTTCCCCGTGCGGGGTCGCGTTCGAGGGCCAGGTCGCGGGCTCCACGGCCAGGCGCACCAGTCCGGTTCGCCATGAGGCAGCCTGACCTGCAACGCAATTGTTACGATTAGCCGCTTGACCTTTTGCAGGGATATATTTGCCCCCGCGCAACATGAGCCTTGAACGTCAAGCCGAGTGAAAGGAGTAAGCCCATGGGAAGCGTAGAAAAGACCATCGAAGTTGACGTGCCGGTGACCACGGCGTACAACCAGTGGACCCAGTTCGAGGAGTTCCCCCGCTTCATGGAGGGAGTCCAGGAAGTGCGGCAGTTGGACGATTCGCGCCTGTATTGGAAGGCGGATGTCGGCGGCCGGGACAAGGAATGGTACGCCCGCATCCTCGAGCAGGTCCCCGACCAGCGAGTCGCCTGGCAGAGTGAGCAGGGCGCTCAGAACGGCGGACAGGTGATGTTCGAGCCGGTCGATGACTCGAGGACCCGTATCACCCTGAACATGCAGTACGAGCCGGACGACTTCGTCGAGTCGGTGGGTGACGTGCTTGGGTTCGTATCCCGTCGCGTCCAAGCCGACCTGGAGCGCTTCAAGGAGTTCATAGAGGCGAGTGGCCAGGAGACCGGGGCCTGGCGGGGAAGCATCACGGCCCGTTAGCTGATTCGGAGGAAGCACTTGCCGGGCAAGAGAGGTTCCCACCAACATACGGCGAAGGCCGACAGGATGGCCGAGCACATCGAGGAGAGCGCGAAGGAAGAGGGGCGTTACAAGGGCCGCGAACGAGAAGTGGCCTGGGCGACCGTCCACAAGGAAATGCCGAAGTCCGAAGCGCATCGCAGCCCGCGCCGAGGCAAAGGGAGCAAAAAGCCCGAATCCCGGTAGGGGGCGCGGGGAGCCCCCAAGCTCGAAGAGGAAGGAGGTGATTGGAAATGTGCGCATCATGCGGATGCAACATGTACGAGGACGACCACGGCGACGACCGGCACCTGACGATCCAGGACCTTCAGGCGGCCGCCGAGGCTGCCGACATCACGGTTTCGGAGGTGGTCGAGAACCTCCAGGCCGCCGCCAACCAGGCACGACCCGCCGGCACCATCAGCGAATAAAGGGCGGCACCGCAGCCGATTTCAAGAGGGCCACACTGGTAATGCAGTGTGGCCCTCTCCACGCCCGGAACGATCTCTAGAAAGAACGAACTCTAGTGGCAGTTTTGCGGTGTTACGCGTATGAAATCTCGCGCGGATGCAGCTTTACCCGTGCGTAACGTCGCCGGTCATAGCGTGGTCTACAAATCCAACGTCCCGAAACAAGCGGCCAGTAAAGGAGGTCGAAACATGGTCTATAAGGGTTGTCAAAGGTGTGGCGGTGATCTGTTTGAAGAGGAGTTCCTGGGCTCCAGGGACCTCGTGTGCCTGCAGTGCGGCGACCGGCAGGCGGTGGCTCTCACCCGGGGCCGCGAGGAAGAGATCAGCATCATACGCTGGCTCGTGTCCGCCCGGCCGTCCCGAGCCGCGTAGCCAAGGCTGATACCAATTAAGGAGGTTGCTATGTCATCGCGAAGAGTTGAAGAAGTGGACACCAACGGTCGGCGCAGGGTCACGATTCTCGAAGAGGAACCCGCCGTCCAGGCGACGGACCAGGAAGTGGCGGGCGAAGAGGAAGTAATTCAGACCCACCCGGACACGTGGAACGTCGCACGTGGTTGGTTGCGGACCTTCGGTGCGTTCGTCGCCGTCGCGTTTGCCGTCATCGAAACTCTGCTCATATTTCGATTCGGCTTCCTGCTCGCCGGCGCCAACCCGTCCAATGGCTTTGTCGATTTCATCTACGACATCACCGGTGGAATGGTTGACCCGTTCGAAGGCATTGTCTCCACCGAGGCCGTGGGCGATGGCGTCTTCGAGCCGGCGAGCCTGATCGCCCTCGTGGTCTACGCGGCTGTTGCGCTGCTGCTGACGATGCTGCTGTGGGCGGCGAGCTCGGCGCCTTCGGCGGCCGGAGATCGCGCGGTCACGACCCGGTCACGCCACCGCACCCGTGAAATACAGGGCGAATAAGAACTTCCATGCAGCAAGTCGTGGCGCAACAGGCGTTCGGCAAATCCTGTCCGTTGTGTTGCTGGGACCTCGACCAGGATGGCATGACGGACGGGATGACTCTCTGCCGGTACTGTCGCGAGACGCGTGCCGGCAGCCGGGCCAACGGAAAGCGAACGCAACGGCCGATGATAGTTCTCGCCGGAACGCCGGGCCCTGAGGACGAGGAACGCGACCTCGTCCTCAGAGCCCAGGCGTTTGACGAAAAGGCGCTGTCTGCCCTCTTCGCCAGCTACTATCCCCGGATGTACACCTATGGCCTGGCCCACCTCAGGAACGTCCATGCGGCAGAGGACTTTGCTTCTGATGTGATCCTCCGCGTCCTGGACGGCATCAAGAGATATCGCAAACGTGAGCAGCCGTTCTCGGCCTGGGTTTATCGCATAGCGCGGAACCGGCTGATCGACATCCAGCGCCGCCTGGCGAGGCAGCGGCAGGTGCCATGGGACGAGAACATTTTATCGATTAACGGCCACGGCCAGGGGCCGATGAAGCAGGTGCTAGACATTGTTGAGATCCGGCTGGGCCTGGCTGACCTCACGGAGGCGCAGGCCCAGGTGATAGTCCTGCGCTTTCACCAGGACCTCGATGTTGGCACGGTCGCCAGGATTGTCGGACGCAGTGAGCGGGCAGTGAAGTCGCTCCAGTTCCGTGCGCTTGCCGCACTGAGGCGGACCCTGAGTGAAAGCCGGCAGCCGGTGGCCGCGCGCAGGTCGCAGTCCAGACCGGCTAGCCCCGCAGCTCAGTAGGTCAGTATTCCCATCGCAACACCAGTGAAAGGTAGCCTCATGCCCTCAAACGGCTTGTGAAACGGTTTGAACGCTAACGTTGACTTGTGAATCCAATCTCTACAGTTCCAAAGGAGGATACAGTTGGCTGATCTGAAAACCGAAGGCCGATTCGACCGAATTCGTGGCCGCGTCCGCGAAACGTGGGGCGATGTCACGGACGATGACTTCGACCGCGCCCAGGGCAACGCCGAAAACCTGATCGGGCGGATCAAAGAGAAGACCGGTGACACCGTCGACAACATCCGGCGGCGGCTCGAAGAGTTGATGGACGACGACGACCAGGAGGCCCGCGGGGGCTAGGTGGAGCCTGGTGGAGAGCCGCGGGCCTCAATAGGGGGGAGCCGGACAGCGGCTCCCCCCACCGTGGACTCGTGGACCTCGTGCCACGCGATTGCAATGCGGCTGGCCACCGTTGTTACGCGCAACGCAGTAACCGGCCCTTAATGTGGACTCATAAGGCTGAGAAAAGCAAAGGAGGATGTATTGGATACCCATCACCGTGATTCAGGATCAGAGGCGGCTGGAGCGGCGTCGTGGATGGTCGCGATGGTGCTCGTAGCGGTCCTGGCAGTTGCGCTGATTGTCGGCTTGCTCGCGTGGATGCCCTGGGACAACAACAACGACACAAACACAGGTGGGGGCACCGGGACCGAACAACAGAACAATAGCGGTGCGGGCTCCGGGACGGAACAACAGAACAGTAGCGGCGCCAACGTCAACCCGAGCGCGCCGGCGCCACAACCATCGACGGGCCAGTAGAGGCTAGAAGGAGTTAATGCGATGATAGGCTTATTGGTGGTAGGGCTGTTGTTGATCCTTCTCTTCGGCGGCCTCGGGCTAGCAATCTCACCCCTCTTCTTCATATTGCTGGTGGTGGTGCTGGCACTTGGTGGCGGCTTGTACGGACGCGGCCACTGGTGATCTAACCGAATAGACAGCGAGGGGGGGCCGGGACGTACGTGCCGGCCCTTTTCTGTTGTCGCACCGGCAGGATCGTGCCTAGCTTGGCGCGCCGGCTGCTTCCGTCGTCGACATCGCTTCGCCGTCCAGGTAGTAGCCGATGCCGGGCCGTGTCTTGATGATTGCTGGTTCGGCGGGTTCCACTTCCAGCTTGGCGCGCAGGCGTGATACCCAGACGCGCAGGTACTGGACATCATCACGGTACTCCGGTCCCCAGACCTTGCTCAGGAGCTCGGCGTTCATCATGACCTTGCCGACGTTAGCGGCCAGGTGCTGTAGGAGAAGCCACTCCGTGCGGGTCAGGGCGACGAACTCCCCGTCCCGTGTCACCAGGCGGCGCTCCAGGTCAATGTCAACGTTGCCGGCGCGCACCAGCCGCTGCGTGTTATTGGCGCCGGTGCTGCGACGGAGGACAGCACGAACACGCGCCGCCAACTCGTCCGGGCTGAACGGCTTGGCGATGTAGTCGTCAGCCCCCAGCTCCAGGCCACGCACCTTGTCGGCGTCGCTGTCTCGTGCGGTTACGAGGATGATCGGCGCGGCCGACTGCTCCCTGACCTTGCGCATGACCTCGTACCCAGTCATCTCGGGCATGATGACGTCCAGCAACAGAATGTCAGGTCGTTGTTCTTCCGCGAGCTTGAGAGCTTCTTCCCCGTTGGTTGCGGTGACGACACGGAAGCCCTGCGCAGCAAGCTCAAGCTTGATCAGCCGCAGGATTCCCGCTTCGTCGTCTACTGCCAGCACTAGTGGTTCAGAAGTCATTTACACATCCTCCTCGTATATGGGCAAAGTGAAGCCAACTTCAAGGCCCCCGAACTCGTTGGGCCGGGCCCAGACGTGGCCTTCCTGAGCTTCGATCAGACGCCTGCAGACGGTGAGGCCCAGGCCAGCTCCGCTGGCCCGACGCGTTGCCTCATTTGACCGATAGAATCTTTCGAAAATAAGCTCCGTTTCCTCCGACGCGATCCCCGGACCCCTGTCAACGACGGAGACGTCTACGCCGCCTTCGACGCGGCGGCCACGGATCTGAATCGGAAGCGCGGCTGGGCTGTACTTGTCCGCGTTGCTCAAAAGGTTTCTCAACACTTGTTCCACGTAGCCCGGTTGGCCCGCAACAGGTGGCAGGTCCTCCTCGACATCCAGCTCCAGGACGCGGCCGGGCCGGCGCTGACCGAACGACAATGCCACCTTCTCGACGGTGCGCTGCATGAGCAGCGGCTCCACTGCCGGTTTCTGGCCGAGTTCGACACGAGCCAGCGCCAGGAGGTCTTCCACCATCCGGAACAGCCGTTCCGACTCCTGCTCGATGTCGGACATGAGACGGTCCTTTTGCTCGTCATCCAGGCGGTCGCCCCGGGATCGGAGCATCCGGGCCCCGCCGTAGATGGTGGTTATGGGGGTCCGCAGCTCGTGCGACATCAACCCCAGGAACTCATCTTTCGCCTCGATGGCCTTCTCCAGGTCCAGGTAGAGGGTGGCATTGTCCAGCGCCAGGCCAGCGCGCCGCCCCAGCTCCTCCGCTGTCGCAAAGTCCGCCTGCGTGTAGCGACGGGCAGTCTCGGTAATGGCAAACGTCAGCGTGCCAAGGGTGCGCCCCCGCGCCACGAGGGGCACCGCCATCCCGGATTTGATGCCCAGCCTGCGCAGCAGCCGCAGGTGCGTGGCATCCCTTGCCGCCGCTCCTATCATGGCCTCGGGGATGTCTGGGTAGAACTCGGGCTGGCCCGTGCGGAGGACCTTGGCGATACCCATTGGCTCGTTGGGATTGAACGGATAGTGCTTTTCCAGGGTTCGCACCAGCTTCATGCGCTTCGGGTCGCGATGGTTTATCGCCACCTGCTTGATCTCGCCTTTCTCATCGACGAGCGATACGACACAGAGGTCCCCCAGATGGGGCACTGCCATGCGTGCTATATTGGCCAGCGTCATTCCCAGGTCCGTCGAGGTCGCCGCCAGCATGACGCTCGCTTCAGAGAGGAAGCGGTCCGCTGCCTCGGTGCGTTTGCGCTCAGTGACGTCCATGCAAAGGCCGATCATCCGTTGTGGTTTGCCGCTCGCGTCGCGCAGCAAGTGTCCCTTTGTAGTCACCCAGTGCTCACTGCCGTCCGGCCAGATAATCCGGTATTCCTGGTCGCGGTGACCCGTCTCGAGCGCCTCCGAGATACCGTCGACGACCTGTTGCTTGTCGTCTGGACGAATATCGCTCAGGTAGTCTTCAAACGTGCCGCCGAACTCCCCGGGCGCCAGGCCGTGGAGCGCCTCCAGCGTCTCCGACCATTGGACTCTACCGGTTCCGATATCCCACTCCCAGGCACCCATCCTCCCAGCCTGCATCGCCATGCCCAGGCGCCGTTCGCTCTCACGCAGCGCCTCCTCCGACTCCTTCCGCTCGGTGATGTCGTGAAGAAGGGCCAGGACACACATCTCGCCGTCGACGTGAATGACCACGGCAGACCCGAGCACCTGATGCAGGCTGCCGTCTTTGGCGCGGAAAGTGGTCTCTAGGTTGCGGGCGATGCCGCTCTTCTCCAGCTCCTGGCGGAGCTGGTCACGGTCCGCGAGATCGAGCCACATCCCGATGTCGTCCGCGGAGCGCCCGATGACTTCGTCCCTGGTGTAGCCGAGCATCGCGAGGAAGTGGTCGTTGACATCGATGAAACGACGGTCGACTGCCGAGACAATGCTCTTCGCGGCCGGGCTCGCATGGAACGCTTTGTAGAACCGTTCCTCGCTACTCCGCAGCGCCTCCTCGATCGCCTTGCGGTCCGTAATGTCCTCGACGATCCCCTCGTAACGGGCCGGACCATGCTCCGGTCCCAGGACGCGGGCAGTTAGTGCCAGCCAGATCACGCTTCCGTCCTTGCGGTACGCTTGCGCCTCGAATCCCTTGACGGCGCCGTGATCTTCCAGCAGGCGGCGGAATTCGTCGCGCCGCTCAGGGTCAACGTGCACTTGGCGACCGATGTCGTTGACGGCGTCCACCAACTCGTCGCAGGACTCGTAGCCCAGGATGTTCGCCAGTGCGTCGTTGGCATCGACGAAGTGGCCATCCTCCGCGGTCTGGAACATCCCAAAGACGGCGTCATCAAAGAAACCCTGATACCTGTAGTCCCGCCCGGACGTGATGTTACCGGGGAGTGCCTTGCTGAGCAGGGACTTCCTGTGGCGCTTGCCGTTGCCGGAAGCGGACGTCGTGTTGCCGTTTCGAATCCGGTCTGCCATGAGTCACGCTCCCGGTACTTACACTGCCATGCTGCAGCCAATCCCTCCGTGAAGCGGGGACTGCAAGGGCTTTGCTGAGGTGGCCGCTTCTTTCATCGGTTGATATTGTATGTGTTTTAGGGCGGGACGATTATACGAGTACTGGCCGTTGGAAAGGCGTTCCGGCGGATTGTTACGCTTTTGAAAGGGATTCACGCGCTTCGCCACGGGAATCCTAACCGCTATCCGTTGTAACCTCGAATTGTGATTGACCTGCCTTCAGCCGCCTCGGATGGGGCAGACACGAGACGAAGTTTGACTCCGACATGCCTGGTAGTGGATGACGAGCCCGCCATTCTCCGGCTTGTGGTTCTCGTTCCTGCAGGACCTTGGCTACGAGACGCTAGCTGCCGGACGCTGAGACGGCGGCCGGCATCCTGGCGTTCCGCCGGCCCGACCTCATCATTACGGACATCCGACTCCCGGGGATAGACGGGGTCGAACTGACACGGCATATCAAGGCTGCGCCACCGCTCCAGTCAACGCCCGTCCTGCTGATCAACGCTTACGAGCCCCCCTCGCACGCGGGCGACGGCTTCCTTGCCAAGCCCTTCGACATAGACGGGCTCACGGACTTCGTAGCGCCGTACCGTCGCGGACGTTAAGGCGGTTAGTGCCGCTCCCGCTGGACCAAGTCCGGCGGCCCGCCCCCGGCTCAGGCATTCCGCGCTGCGCGAGTGTGGCGCGTGTGCGACCTGTGTTTTTTGATGATGGAGTCGCCTGCCCGGCTGGGCGGGCAGGAACCGGCCGGGCAATCTGACGATGATGGCGCGCCATCAGGGAAAGGCATTTCAATCGCCGGCGCTTCAAGTCCTGTCAGCCAGAGGACGGGAAACCAGACTGCGCGGTGGATGGCCAGGAACCATTCTATGCCGAAGCTCATAATCCTCCTACATGCGCGAGTTAGACTTCTGGCGGCTCTTCCGCCCTCGCCGGGCGCCGCCCGAGTTCTTCGGTGCGGCTGTCTCGCTCTGGCGCGCCTGATTTGCCATCTCCTGGTATTCTTCCCGAATGTCGTCCAGATCCTTCTGGTCCAGGTTCTCCACGCTGAGCCGCGAGTTCTTGGCGGTAGATACCGCCCGAATGAGCTCATCCAGCTTGAGCTGAACGGCCGCGCTGTCCGTGTTCTGCGAATTTTGGATCACGAAGACCATGAGGAACGTGGCCACGGTAGTGCCCGTGTTGATGATTAGCTGCCACGTGTCGCTGAACCTAAATATTGGCCCGCTGAGGGCCCAGACCACCACTATCGCCGTCGCTGCGGCGGCCGTTACCGGTTCCCCGGTGGCCCGGGCCAACCAGCGAGCAATGCGCGAGAACGGAGAAGCAGGACGAGGGGTTCTTGGCTTCGGCATCAGGACTGACTCCCGCCCGCGGAAACCCTGCTGCCAGGAGATGTCTCGGCCGGCGTCCCGAAGGTGCTTCCCTGGCAGCTCACCCAACCGATTACCCGCGGCTGACCGCAGATGGTGCACCGGCCCCAGGTGACATAGTCACCCACGAACACCGCAACGAGGCCGCCGCAGCTGCAGGGGCTCTCCGCGATCAGGAGGCTGGTGTCGGGCTGCTCGGCCGGCGCGCTTGTCATTGGGCCGCTGTCCTGGGCTCCGCGAGAAGACGCTTCCGACTGTGAGGCGTGCCGAGCGTTCACTTGGAGCGCGCGCGGCCTGGGCTGCTTCGGCGAGCCGCGCCCTCCTTCCGGGTAAGTTGTTGCTTCAACTGAGACATCTGCTCACCCAGGCTCCGCAGGCGCTCGTCGCCGAGGCCTTTGGCCTTCGGGAACATCTCACCCTCTTCTTCTTCGATGTGGTGTCGCACGCTCTCAGCGAGCACGGTGAACTTGGCGTCATAGTGGGAGTGACGGGGCGTCATGCTCTCGAGTTCATCCATGAGGACGTCCGCCACATGGTGCTCTTCGTCCGCCTCGTCCATGATGTCGTCCGCTTCCTTGACGGCGCGGATGGCCGGGTAGAAGGCCTGCTCCTCCAGGGCTGAATGGACGCGCAATTCCCGGATCGCTTCCTCGACGATCTTGCGCTTCTCGCGGCTGCCGTCCGCGCGTTCGAACTGCTGGAAGAGGTCCTTCACCTTCTTGTGGTCGTCTATGAGCATCTGGACGGGGTCTGGCATTTGTTGTTCCTCCTTCTGTTTGCACGGGTCTCATTCCAGAGTGGCTCAATGGCGCTTGCATCCGCATGCTCGAGCGGCGGCCGCTGTCTTGCGATTTCGTAGTACGTCCGGCTGCGCCGACAGCCGGCATTCGTGAGGATAACGTCTGCGAGCCCGTCTGTTCCGATCCGCCCCGGCGCTACGGCGCCCTCGCCCGACGCCCTCGTACCGACATCGGAGGCCGGATCGCTACCGAGTGCATCGAGACGGCGGCGAGGTCGCGGCAGGCGCAGGACCCCGCGGGGCTACAGGAATTTGAGCCTGCGGGTAGGGGATCGGACAGGTGCCGTGCTTGCTACGCCCCCGATACGGCGCATGGGCTCGCCATTACGCTCCTTGTATGCCTGGTCACGCATCTTGAGGATCGTAAGGAAGTTGAGAGGTATGCGAAGCACGATCCTGACGGTCCTGTCTCTGTTCTGGGCGGTAGTCCTGGCGCCGACCGGAGGTCGCTTTCTGGCGCTGCTCTCCGGCGCGAACGAGGAGAGCGAACTAATCCGGAAACTCTACGACTGGAGCGAGTTCTGGGTGGAGCCGTTCTTCCGGATGTCCGGCCTGCAGAACAAGGCTGTGACGAACACCGGTGGAGTATCGAGCCTGCCTCGCTGATCGCGTTCCTGGCCTACCTCATGGTCGGTGCGTTCATCTGGACTATCGTCAGCGGCGCAGCATTCACGAGGTGGGACCATGCGTAAACATACTCTCAAAAGGTCCAGCCACTCGAGGTCGAACGACACCCTCGTCTGGGTTGTTGTCGGCTTCTCCATCTTCTACCTGCTGTTCGTTTCGGCGTTCGGTGCCATAACGGGGTACTGAGTCCGGTTCGTGCAACCGTTGGCTCACGAGTCCCCCCAGCGTGCCTCGAGGCGGGGAGAATCGTCCAAGCATTGCGGCTGTCGCCGTAATTGTTCTGTTAGCTCGGACCATAGCAAAGTGACGCCAATGATATGCGAGTCCCGCTATACTGAGGCCCTCGACCCCGAGCGCGACGTACGTTCGCGCGTATCGATCCTGATTAGTTCATTGAAGGACGCACGATGAAGATTCTGCAGATCGCCCATTTGTGGGAGACCGTACCGCCGCCGGCCTACGGCGGCACGGAGGCGGTGGTTCACATCCTCGTTGAGGAACTGGTTAAACGTGGCCATGATGTCACGCTCTGCGCTTCCGGGGACTCGACCACGTCGGCGAGGCTGCAGGCGTCCTACCCGCGAAGCTTGCGCGGCGCCAGGGACCTTCAACGCAAGGAGGTCTACTCGTGGCAGCACTCGGCGTTGGCCTTGCGAAGCGCCGGACAATATGACATTGTTCACAACCACGCCGGCGAAGAGGTGATGGCACTTTCACATCTCGTGCCGTACGTCCCCATGTTGACGACGATGCATTGCCTCATCACGCCGGACACCCAGTTCGTCTGGGACCAGTATCCAGGACACTACAACACGATTAGCTGGGCGCAGAGGAAGACGATGTCGGCCGTGCGCGGGGGGAAGTTCGCAGGGGCAGTGCACAACGCCATCGATGTGGCGAGCTTTTCCTTCGAAAAGGAAAAGGAAGATCACCTGCTGTTCCTGTCGCGCATCGACGGAGGTGACGGTGCCGCTGCAGTCCACATCCCGCCACATCGACGCCACATCGGACCCCTCCGTCTCTAGGAGCGCCTCGACGGCCTGCTCCTGCGCCGTCGTTACGCTGCTGCATGTCTTCGAGAGAAGCCCACGTCTCGCCGGGTCAACGTGCCTCTGGCATCGCCCGATGCGCTGCGTCTCCCCACGAGAACAGCGCCGCCGCCATCTTCCCAGGCTGACCGCCTTGCTCGAGCAGGAAGGCCGAAAACTGCTCCAACGCACTCTCACTGTAAAGGTCCGCTGTCCGCAGGCGATACATGCGACTTACCGGCGAGCCAGTCGCTGGCCTGAGCGCCAGTGCCAGGTCGAACTGGTCGATCCCGAAGGGCCGCCGGCACCTGGCGACAACCTCCCGGCACCACTCCAGGACTGTCTCCGCGGGCGAGTGATGCTCTGGCGCGAGCTGCCACTCCTCCACGTATACGCCTTCACCGGTACGGCGAGCCTTGGCCATAGATTGTGCCGCGCGACTTAGCGCGCCCTCTCGATTCCACTGATCCCACATAGGGATGCACCCCCTTCTTCGTCGCGGTTGGCCCATTCTACTCGCCGCTTCTCAGCTGGGCAACCGCGTAAGAAGGAAATCCAGGACTCTCTCAGTCCGCTACCTCGTCCGAATGGCACATAGCAAGAGGCGGACGCCTGAAAGACGCCCGCCTCACGCGTTATTCAGTTGTCTGCGGCTAGCGGTCAATTCCCCGCTTGGGTCTGGGTCTCCGCGCCGGCGATCGTGCCACCCGTCGAGCGAGACGTCACGCGACTCTCGACGAGAGCCACGATGTAGTCTTCCTCGACCGAGAGTTGGTGATGCCGCACCGCGTGAAGCGTGCAGCTCAGCGTCGCCGGGATCAATGCCCCGATCTGCCACAGTACGCCGTCCTCTGCCGTGTAGCCGCCACTGAACGCGTCGAAACCGACCAGGACACCGATCGTCGACATGACAACCGCGACCGCGGCCGTGACCATAGCGCCTGAGTGCTCGATGCCCCAGGCCGCCTTGTCCTTGTCGTCCACAGTCCTCACGTCACGCAGCCGGTGGTGATCCGCCGAGTGAAAGTAGAACGAAAGAATGGCTAGAGTGAGCGCCGGGAGCAGGAACAACACGCCGTCCCAGATGTTCGTCCCACTTGCATCTCCCACGTTCGGTGCGCCTTCCTGCGCTCCTCTACCTGCCTCGAACAGGTCGATTGTCCCGAGTCCCTCGAGGAGACCCAGTACCGCGAGCGCTACCGCGCCGATCGCGCACAAATAAGCGAGCAGATGCTCGCCCGCGAATGCGGCGTTCTGCGCCTTCTCGTAGCGCCGGTCGTCTTCAGCCGTATGATCCCTCATACCTATCCTCCTTATGCTGGCCTTGGCAGTGACCTCCACCGTACCTTTCCCGGACACCGATAAATGTTAAAGCGGCGCTGTCCGCTATATCATTCTCATATCTCCCGCACAACAGAGGCCGCTCCCAAACGAGCGGCGTGTCTCACCAACGGAAAACGCGCCGGACGCCTTGTCGGACTTAGATCGTGGTGATCATCACGAGAATGATCAACTCAAACACCTGCAGCAACGGCTTGTCGTTCCCTTACAATCAGGCAACGCCCGGCCAGCGGCGCCTACAGCGGAAGGTGCAGCTCCGCCTCGCGCGTCCACAACCGGTGCTTCGACATTGCCTCAATTAAACGTGCGGCCACGTTGGGGTTCACACGACCGGCGATGATCGTGGCGTCGTCCGCGGGACGCTCGTCGTCCGCCCCGCCGACATCGATGTCCGCCGCCTCGAGCAACTCCACTCCCTCGCCGGTTGCGGCCACGGCCTTGCAGTGTTTATAGGCGTCCTTCACGAACTCGATCGCGTCCGTCTCTCGCAACCACGCCGCTGCGCCCTCGCCGCCGGCTACGTACACCGCATCGAATAGCACTGATGACGCCGTCAGGATGCTGAACTCTGGTTCGTGGGTGCCACCGGTGTCCGCCTTGAGGTCGCCCAGCTGCGGTGCGATGAGCAGTCCCTTCGCGCCCTCAGCTTCTAGCGCCTTCAGCATCGCATTCACGCTCGCGGAGTCGAATTCTTCGGCGACCAGTATTGCGACCTTACGAGTCGCGATGGGGCCCGGAACGGTTGACGCCATGCTGAGCAACGGTGACAAGATCTCACGGTCGATCAGCGTCCGGTGCTGGAAGTCGTTCGGATTGCCATCGGCCGGGACAATCATGTTCTGCGGCGGTGGCGACGACTTGCGCGGCGGATCGATGCCGAGCCCCTTCGCAACGCCAGTCGCGAGTGCAGCATCGATCTGCGCCAGGTGACCCACCATGCGTTCGCGGATCGCCGGCGTCTCGACCTTCCCCAGTTCGAAGCGGAGCGCCTTGATGATGTGCTGCTTCTCCGGCTCGGACTGGCTCCGGAAAAACATCCGCGCCTGGCTGTAATGGTCGAAGAAGCTCTCGCCGCGCATCCGGGTCTTCGTGCCCTCCAGCGCCTGCGGGAAGCTTACGTATCCGCCCGCGGCGGCCCCGACCTGCATCGGGCAGCCGCCGCCCAGCGTGTTCGGCTCATGGGCCATGCGCCCGCGGTTAATCTCCTGCCGCATGAAGCCGTCGCGCTGATTGTTGTGGATCGCGGCGACGGGGCGGTTGATCGGAATCTCGTGGAAGTTCGGCCCGCCCAGCCGGATCAACTGCGTGTCGGTGTATGAGAACAGCCGACCCTGCAGCAACGGATCGTCCGTGAAGTCGATGCCGGGCACGACGTTGCCAATGTGGAACGCTGACTGCTCCGTCTCCGCGAAGAAGTTATCGGGGTTGCGGTTCAGTGTCAGCCTGCCGACTCGCTGCACCGGCACCAGTTCCTCCGGGATGAGTTTCGTCGGGTCCAGCAGGTCGAATCCGAACGCGAACTCGTCCTTCTCTTCGACGATCTGCAGGCCAAGCTCCCACTCCGGGAAGTTGCCGTCTTCGATCGCCTCCCACAAGTCACGCCGGTGGAAGTCCGGGTCTTTGCCAGAGATCTTCTGGGCCTCGTCCCACGCTACCGCGTGGATGCCGAGCAGCGGCTTCCAGTGGAACTTGACGAAGCGCGACTTGCCCCCCGCGTTCACCAGCCGGAACGTGTGCACACCAAAGCCTTCCATCATCCGGTAGCTGCGCGGGATCGCCCGGTCCGACATCACCCACATGATCATATGCATCGACTCCGGCGTGAGGGAGATGAAGTCCCAGAACGTGTCGTGCGCGGATGCCGCCTGCGGTATCTCGTGGTGCGGCTCGGGCTTCACGGCGTGGATGATGTCCGGGAACTTGATCGCGTCTTGGATAAAAAACACCGGCATGTTGTTCCCAACCAGGTCGAAGTTGCCCTCGTCCGTGTAGAACTTGACCGCGAAGCCACGGACGTCGCGCGCTAGGTCGGTCGAGCCCCGCGAGCCGGCAACCGTTGAGAAGCGCACAAACACAGGTGTCTGCTTGCGCGGGTCACTCAGGAAGTCCGCCCTAGTGATGTCCGCCAGCGATTCGTACACCCGGAAGACACCGTGCGCCGCCGAACCGCGCGCATGCACGACCCGTTCCGGGATGCGCTCGTGGTCGAAGTGCGTAATCTTCTCCCGGAAGTGAAAGTCTTCAAGTAGCGACGGGCCACGCGGTCCTGCCTTGAGCGTATTCTGGTCGTCGTTGACCGGCACCCCTTGGTTCGTCGTGAGCCCGGCGTTCTCTGGCTCTTCTGTGTGTAACTCGAGCTGAGCCCGCTTGGCATCTGAGCCGGCGGGTCTGGCCGCTTTGTTGGAGTGTGGCGAGGGGCGGTGTTGGGTTGGCACGGGGAACTCCTCCGGTTATGGGACTGGCTGGTGTAGTTTGGTGTGTGCTCTCTGCTAGAGCATTTCTTCGCGCTGCTGCTTCGCCCGCGCGGCTCCGATCGCCGTCTTGACCTTCTTCTCTTCTTCCGGCGGCGGCAGCACTGCAGGCATGCCCAGCGACTCGAACCAGAGCTCGCGCGCCCAGCCCATCGTGTGGTAGAGGTGCTCGTCTTCCTGGTCCTCCACCTTGCCGTGGGCTTCGGCCAGCGCGGCGGCGGCTTCACCGTCGAGATTTTCGGCCAGTTTGCCGATCAGCTCCCAGTTTTGGTGGTCCTTCGTCTCGGCTTCGACTACGCACTCGGCGGCGACCAGTTGCGCCGCTCCCGGGCCACCGTCGGCTTTCGCCATCTCCATCGCGGCTACGAGCGCCCTCACCTTGGAGCGCAGGACTGCGCGGCCCGGGGTCTCAACCTCGGGGTCGAGACTGATTCGCTCGAAGGTTTTGCGGAGTACCTCTTCGTGCATTTCTGTCTCTTCGAGGTACGTCTGCCACTCTTTCCTCAGCTCGCTGTTCCGTGCACAGGTGATTGCAGTCTTATAGACCAGTTGCCCACCAATTTCGGTTTCCAACGCTTGGTACATGAGTTCTTCCACCTGCGCTATGTTCAGAGCGTCATTCTTGTCTTTAGTTACCATCGGTGTCTCCTTTGGGCGTTGGCTATCTAAGGGGCACCTTAGGTTTAGAAGCACTGCAATTAACGTTATAAAGTTGGGAAGATATGTTAAGCCTGTCTATCAATGAAATAGCGGGCGGCCTGGACGTCTCTCGCGGCGGGCGAGCCTCCTTCCGTGTCGCCGGCAGGTGGCTGACGGTGCCGAGCGCAGCCGTTGAGAGGCAATCGAGCACACGTCCGATGACGCAAATCGTCTCTTCGATCGAATGTCCTTTCCCCTGCTGCCAGACTGCATAGAATGCAGCATACCCAAGCCGCCCCTCAAGCTCGTCGCTCAATGCGTGAAGCCGCTCTTGCTCGGGCCGGTATCTGAATCCCCCCGCAGGCGCCCTGGTTGCGCGCTTCAGCCCGTCCAAAGCGCCGAGCAGTTCCGCCAGCAATTCGCTGTCCACCGATTCGCTGCTTACGAGGGCCGTTCGCTCGCCCGTTGCGTTCACGAGCCAGGGATTATGCATGTGCTGGCTGATCTCCAGGCTTTCCCGCAAGTGGGCAGCCGCAGCCGCTTGGCAGGCGGGGGCCTAGTCTCTGAGGTTGGCCTACCACTGCTGGCAAGAGCAGCTGCCTAAAAGCACGGGATCGCGTCAGTCGGCGTCAGTATACAAAGCTGACGTGTCGCTGGTCTCGGAACCCGAGCTTGGCCCAGCCTCTCAGCAGCCAGGTTCGCCGTGATTCCCGCAGCAGTCGCGGTGTGTTCGGATCTTGATCCAGTTGTTGGCGATTAGACGCTGCACCTTCTGGGCCAACGGCATATCGGAGCGCAGATTCGTCAAGAACGAGCTCAACCTCGGCATCAATGTCTCCAGCTGACATACTAACTCATCAGCACCAGTGTGCTCCGGTCTTACCTGACTTGACCTGCGATCTTGCCCTCATGGCGGGCCGCAGCAGTGGTTGGCATGCTGCACGAGTAGCAATGACTTCTGGGCGTATGGCTTGGAGTTCTAGGGTCATGGCCTCCGGAGACAGAGGACCGGAACATGCCATCCTCTCAAGGATGCGATAGCGCCGACGCCCCAACTCCAACCCCCAACTTTTCTACCCCAGGCTGTTATAGAACTCCACCTGCCAGCGCCACGCCTTCCTGTCCTCGGCGTTCCACCAGGTGAGGAGGGTGCCGACCTCGCCGCCCGGCAGCAGCACCGGCGTGCCGATGTCCGTTTCGTCAGGCCAGAAGTCCTCCCGCGTCACACGGGCACCTTCGCGGCGTAACAGACACATAGGTGTGTCCTGCGACCGGACCAGGCCGGAGCTCTGGGCTAGCCGTCGGTGCTGGTCGTCGTAGACGTCAACGGTCATGATGTCGGGCGCGGCGTGCACTATGAGCCTATCAGTGGCCTCCAGTCTGCCCCGCGCCAACAGCACGCCGGTGGCCGCGGCCTTCGGGTACCAGACCTCCCAGTACTGCATCTGTTTGCTGTCTGCCATGCTGACCTCCCCGTGCCGGACTCAGACCGCTCCATTGTAGGGGCGGCGAGGTGGCCCGCCCAGCGCATTGTGGTCTTTCTCGAATACGTCGGAATCTTTTCAACACCAATGCCAAGATCGCCGGAACAGCAAGATGCGGATTGAGAAGCGGGTGGAAAGGCTTAAGGTAGAAAGGCAGGGGGTCGTTCATCCAGACGGCGAATCCGAGCTAGTCCATCTGCAGGAGGCAGGGCAAGGATGATGGCAATCGGCATGCAAGGACTGAGAACGAGCACATGAGAGGCTGAGAAGCGGCACTGGCGCCCCCGGAAGGACTCGAACCTTCAACCCGCTGCTTAGAAGCAATCAGGTCGTTTTCGAGCTGAAATCAGGGCGATTCGTAGGCAGGCGGTGTATCGCGGGCGTAACAAAACGCCGCCCCGCAGAACTGGCGTCTCGCGGGGGCGGCGGATGCTGGGAGTGAATCGGGGGGTTAGCTAACCTTGTTCTTGAGGTCTTTGGCGGCGCCGGTGACCTTGCCCTTCGTCTGCTCGGCCTTGCCCTTCGCCTGCTGAGTGCGGTCCCCGGTGACCTTACCCATCGTTTCGCGGGCTTTGCCCTTGGCCTCGGTCACCTTGTCACCGATTGTGTTCGTCATTTGTTTCCTCCTTTCAGCGTTTGTCCGATGTGTTCCACGTTATCGATTCGGCCGTCACATACGCCTTGCAGAGTTCACGCTTTCCGTTGCTGAATCCTTGCGCCGCGCAGACGCCATAGACGTTGCGGAGTCCCAGAGCGGTGGGAAGGAAGAGGAGCTATGACATGAAATCACTCGGGAGAATGGGTGACCGTCAGGGTGTAAGCGATGTCGTGAATAGGCTTCAGGAGGCGGGGCTCGGCGGGGTCGCACCCCAGCTTGGTTTGGAGTCGGGCTATCCAGTGTTTGAGGTAGCCAATGTCGCGGCTAAGCCCGCGATCGAAGGCGCGTCGGCCGAGATCGCTTAGGAGTACCGGTTCGCCCTTATGGAGCGTGAGGACACGCAATATGTCCCATTCGGTCTTGCTTAGAGGGACGACTTTGCCATCCACGGTCAGCGTGCGCTTTTGGAGGTCGACTTCCGTGTCGCCCACTGCGAACGTCGCCACTTCATGTGGCGCGGACTCAGGCCGGCCCAGCAGGAATTGCACCCGCTCCGCCAGGTCGTTCGGATCGAAAGGCTTTGCTAAAAAGTCGTCCGCGCCAAACTGCGCGGCGCGGATCGCAACATCCCGATCACCCGCTGTCATGGCGAGCACAGGCACTCCGAACCCGGTTTTGACGTTGGCGATAACGTCGAGGCGTTGCTCCGGCGGCACGCCGATGTCAAGGATCACAACCCCCACCTGATGGGGATCAATGACACCCATCAGTTCATGTGGCGAGGAGCAGACGACTGAGGACAAACCTTCCTGTTGGACGATTGTAGCGATCAGGCGCTGGACTGCGGCGTCATCCTCGAGCAGCCACGCAAACTCCTTATGCTGCATTGTCCCGACTCGTTAACTGTTGCCGTCGGCGGGCCGTCGCATGGCAGATACGAGGACTCGCGGCGCGTCGATGATCAACTCGCGCGCGTTCGTGTCGTACTTGGATCCCCGCACCTTAACGATTCGAATCGTCCTAGTCAGCCGATCATCGACTTCGACGAACCCAACGTTGATGATCGCGTCGGCGAACAGGGAGACGTGGCGGGCCGCTTCCGTGCGGCCTTCGGGAGCGGACTCCGATGTCATGATAGTCGTAATGCCGGCGCGCTTGAAGTGGTCATTGATTGCCCAAAGGTAGTCTTGGTATTTAGCCAGGGCCGGGACTGCAGCCTCGAAGGAACTGATGCTGTCGATCACGACGGTACTCGCGCCGATCTCCAGCGCTCGGTCTTTGACGATCACCGCATGTCGGTCAATGTTGAGTTCCGAGGGAGATATGTGCATGATGGTGAACTTGCCAGAATCGATCAGACCAGCGACGTCCCAGCCAAATGCGCTGCAGTTGCGCGCGAGCTGATTGGCGCTTTCCTCGAGCGAGACGTACAGCAATTGGCGGCCGGCCTGTGCCTCGCCAACGGCGAAACTAAGGGCCAACAGCGTCTTACCGGAACCCGTAGACCCCGTTATCAGGGACGAGGTGGAGTCGGATAGGCCGCCGTCCATCATGTCGTTGATCCCGCCAATCACCGAGCTTAGTCGCCGCGTTGGCGTCGCGTACTCGCCGGCTACCACAGGCCTCATGCGCGGATATAGAGTGATGCCGTCACTATTGATCTCAAATCCATGGTCCCCGCCGAAGAAGGATGTTCCGCGCATCTTCATAATCCGCAAGAGGCGATCCTGGCGCAGGCCCTCTTCTGTTCCATGCAGGTAGATGATTCCATCGGCGATGGCGAACTCCGGGCGCTGACGGATTTCCTCATCAGTGTATTCGCCTACGAGTAGCGCGGTCGCTTCCCATATGCTGAAACGCACGGATAGGGTTGTTGTAAAGACACGAAAAGCAAAGTCGTCCTGAAACATATCCTGAATGGCCTTGAAGCTGTCGATGACAACGAGCTTGGGACGGTATTCCGTCACCAAGCGGTTGACTTCCGCGAGAATCGCGTCGGGATCTCCCGATCTCAGAGCTCCGCTTAGGTCCACGTAGACGACCTTGCGATCGACGAGCGCTGGATCGAAGTAGTCCAGGGTTTGCGAGAAGCGCAGCATCTTCACGGTGGGCTCGGACAGGGTGCCGATGTAAAGCGTGTTGTCTCCGTGCCGCGCGTTGGCCCATGCCATCTGCTCTGCGAGGATCGTCTTTCCCGTTCCGGGCAAACCCCCGACAAAGACAACTGAAGACAGGGGTATTCCACCCTGCAGGACATGATCCAGGGCCGGCACCCCTGTGCTGATACGATCCAGATCTGACCCAGCCCGGGGCTTACGCCGGAGCAATCTGTTGCCCCTGTAGGACGAGATCAGCGTCGAGGGCCGAGGCCAGACGAACCGCAATCTCCTTGCCGAGCAGCCGCGCGAGGATGATTAGCAGCGCGGCATACAGGGCGCTGAATGCCGTGCGAATGTATTCATCAGAGTGGTTGTTTATGGGGTCGTCTTCCCAGTCCAGTATGAGCACGCTTCCACCGTCCCGACGGATGCGAAATCCCGGATGGACATCGAGGATCTCCCGCACGGCTCGCTCCAGGAGCAAGTCGATAGTCTCCGTTCCGAGCGTCTCCACGAGTTTGCGTCGCAGTTCGCCAAACGTGGCCTTGTAGGCATCGATGGCGGATTGGGGCACTTCTGACATCCCGAAGATGGTACCACGGAAGTCGTCTCAGCGGGTCACGACGATTCTCAATCGATGTTGCATAAAGCTTGCGATCCTGCGCAAGGCAACGCGGTGTTGCGTGCGGCGTGAGGACGAACGACAGAGGCGTGGCTGTGAGTCAACGCTCAGCCCTTGGCTTATATGGATAAGGCTGGGACTCATGCTTGGAAGCGCAAGCTTAGCGTTCCGAGAGATAAGGCAAAGCGTCCGGACTTCAGCGGGACCACCTAAATGCTCTTCAGGTGAGCGGAATGTCATTCAGGTAAGCGGGAGAGCGCCAGCAGGTGCTGGATGTCGACCTCCCCCCCAGGCGTCGTCCTCCGAACGTGTCGCTGTCGTCGTCGATAACTATCGACCAGCGGTTTATGATGCTCCCAGTGATGCTGCGATGCACGGCCAAGCTCTTGACTCTCCTCGGAGTATCCTCCAGGGAGCTTGCCGATGTGGAACCCAGAGATACTGACTGGTACGCGAACCTGCTTTGGATCGACCGGCGCAAGTGCGTTCTGCTTGCTCACGCCGACACGCTCTTCACAATTCTGGCTGCCGACGTCCGCAAGGCCGACCTCGCGCCACTGGCGCCCTTCGTTGTCGGGGCCATCAAGGCCGAGCTTCGCTCCGAAAGGCTTCCCACTGACACATTCGGTGATCTGGATGCCAGTGGCGTTCAGATTGCCAGAACAGCAAGCCGGACTGTACTGGGTTACATGAACGAGGTCGCTCGCTCCTGCGAATACCGGATAGCCGAGGCCGGTGGTCTGAGATGGTGTGACATTGCACAGATCAATCGGGACCTCAGGCGCGAGCTCCACCTGTCTCGCCAACCGCCAGGCCACTTCGTCCCGATTGATCTGGTGCGCTCGCGAGCCAGACCCTAGCGTTACAGCAAATCCGTTGGCCGGATCCGGATATTGAACCGCACCCTTGCATGGCGGCGAGATCCGCGGACGTGGGCGAGCGAGTCAAGGATTGCGGTAGCGCCTGGGGACGAGAATGATCCCAAGATTCTGGTGGAGGTGGCGAGTCCGCGTGCGGGAGTGCCGGTCCTTACGGGTATACTCTTTCTAAGAGGAGAAGCTATGACAGACGGGTGGCGAATCAACATACCCGAAGACAAGATCGCGGACTTCTGTCGGCGCTGGAAGATCAGCGAACTCGCGCTGTTCGGCTCCGTTCTTCGTGACGACTTCCGGCCGGACAGCGACGTCGATGTCCTTGTCACGTTCGGCTCAGACGCCAAGTGGAGTCTCTTCGATCACGTGGACATGGAAGACGAACTCGAACGCATTCTGGGACGACCTGTGGACCTGGTGAGCCGGCGCGGGATTGAGAGAAGCCGCAACCCATTTCGGCGGAAGGCGATTCTGGAGTCCGCTCGGGTGGTTCATGCCGCGTGATCTCGACTACGCTGCCGACATCCTGGCGGCCGCGCGCCTTGCCCTGAGCTACGTCGAAGGCGTGTCGTACCAGACCTTTGTGGACGACACGATGCGCCAGGATGCCGTCGTCCGGGAATTGTTGATTATTGGCGAAGCGGCCAAACGGTTGTCGGACGAATTCAAGGCATCTCACCCCGACATTCCTTGGCGCCAAATGGCCGGGATGCGGGACATCTTGGTGCACGCGTACGACCACGTCGATCTGGATGAGGTCTGGCGAGTCGCTGCCGCCGAGCTGACGAATCTGATCGCTGCCGTCGAGCCAATAGTTCAGGCAGAGCAGTGATCGAACAACGGTTCTCACTTCTACACCGCATTACTGCGCGCTAAGCCGGCATCGCAGCGCAGATGCGGCATACTGGTTGCTAAGTCGCCTGGGCATCTTCTACCCCCGGATCCGAGTGCGCAGAAAACCGGGACATGTTTGTGATACGGAGTGATCGCGCTCAGCCGCATTCGCCGCATAACTGAAGCGGTGGCAAGATCGACCGGCTGCCTCGTCAGGCAGCCGGTCGGAACGTGGCTTAGTCGCCCTATTCACGGGTGCATGCAAGGGGTCCCGCGGAGAGTAGGCTGATGGTCGTTCTGGCTGGTTTGAAATGGAACCCCGAGTTCAATAACGACCCTGAACATCGAATGCTAAAGCTCTCAGCAGACGCTAACATTTTGCAAACCAAAGTGGCCTGGAGAGGCGGCGAGAGGGGTGACCGCCAGGGACGTCTCTTGCTGTTTTGGATACGAAACGGGAGCAAGACCAGTGGGCGCGGAACTGTAATTATGCGTGGTACAGACAATGGGGGCAGGTCACATTGCCCGCCAGATCAAAGTGTCCGACTAACTCCTGGGTGCCAACTTTGACTGACAAAGCGTGGCCAGGTCGGCTACTATCTGGTCGATGAGAGATCCTTTCTCAACCGTCCTCACGATGACGCCTCGCGAGGCACTAGACACGCTGGAGAAAGCTCTAGGTATCCGAGAAGAGGAGCTGGCGCAGGCGTTGAATAGCAACCGGCGAACACTCCAGCGTTGGCGGGCTGGGACTGCATACCCGCAACAACTGGCACGACAGAGGCTGGCGGCGTTGCTCAGCCTGCAGGAGCGAGTTCGACAGATAGTCAAGGGCCGCGGTGCCGTTCGTCGGTGGTTCCACAGCCAAAGCCACTTCCTCGGCGGGATCACACCGGCCGAGGCGATTCGCGTAGGCCGGCTGGATAGGGTCGAAGCGGCGTTGGAAGCGCTCGACTCCGGCGCGCTTCATCCATAACTGACTCGTCCGCAGCGTCAATTGGGCATTGATATCTACTGGCACTACTCATACGCTATTTGTCGCTTCGAGCCCACTCACAATAGGAGACTGAAATGGCACAACCAGCCTTGGCATCTGACTGGGACAGCGGCATCCTGCAGAGCGTCGTCCTAGCCCGGCAGCGCGACTTTGATGGCCTCTTCGACGGATTCACCGAGTTGAAGGCAGTTTCCTATGTCACCTCCGTCCGCCTATTGCTTGATTTCATGGAGAACCGCGGCTTCTCGAAAGTCGAGATGCTCGTTGGGGAAAACGTCACTATCCAGCAATTTAAGGACGACCTAACGCACCAGGAGCGGGCAGTCACAGAACGAATCGCCGCACATGTCGAATCGGGCGCGCTGCGTATCCTTGTCCCCAAGCGAACAGTCCACAGTAAGTTCTTCCTCCTACGAAACGACGACCTTTCACGTCTCATCGTCACCAGCGCCAACCTGAGTGACACCGCCAGGAGAGCAAGCAGCCAGGTCAACTACGCGTGGTATTTGGATGTGCCATCGGGGCACCCCATGCTCGTTCGGGCCGAGCGCGACTATCAAGAGCACTGCGAGGGTGCTTCGCTCTTCATGGGCGACCTACTCCAGCTTCTCGCTAAGCGCCAGGACCTGGCGAGCGGCGAGGTGATCTCAATCTGGCTCGGCACCGAGTCGTCCGATCCCGATCTGGCAGAGGCACGAGCCATCGTTCAGGACATCGTTGCGGATGCCTTTACTCATCTGGGAGACGAGGAGCGCGCAGTGATCCACGTGGAACTGCCGAAGGCCGCTGACAGCCGGAAACAGGCGCTGAAGTTGCTCACCCCTTTGGGTGTCGACAGTCGTTCAGGAGAATCAAGAATCTCGCCCGCGTCTGTCATTCGGTACGTGGAAGAAGTTCACGGCGTGCCCATCTTACGCGTCGACGTCGCGAAGCAGGAGGTCCTCCTCGGATTCCGCGGCGAAATTACCCGTCTGGACGAGCAGCTCGGGACGCCTCAAGAGATCAACGAAGCGCTGTCGGACTTCGAGGCATACATAGACACCGTTGATGTGGGTCAGACCCTTGACGCGCGGTGTGCGAAGACAAGCATGTTCGAAGCTGCGTTGTACGCGATGGCAGCGCCGTTCGCTCACGAGCAGATGAAGGAGCGCCGGCATCGCTATGGCTCGGTCAACCGTAGAGGTCCTCGCTTCCTCTATATCTATGGTCCAGCCCAGAACGGCAAGACGACGTTCTTGCGATACATCCTCAAAATCATCACGGGGCCGCACGTCGAGCCACTGGCCGCTTCGCGGTTCAACAAGGCGAACATCCGCGGCGTACAGGTCTTCGGCACGTCCTTCCCGCTGATGTTTGACGACATGGTTACGACCACTGGGAAGACGTACGAAGACATCATCAAGTCGCACTGGGAGATCGACTGGAGAGAGGAATCTGGTTACCCTCAGTTGATCTTTACGTCGAACCATCTGAATCTGCGCGACTGGGCCAAGTCGCGGCTCAAGAGAATAGACTTCGATGTCCACTTCGTTCCGACGACCCAAACCCAGGAGCACCTTGCCACGATTCTCGACAAGCCCAACCTGCTGTACCGCTGGTTCGCGCGACTCTACCTGGAACGGATCTCACAGCCAGGATGGATGACGGACGACGAGATGGGCGTCGCACGCGACGCAATGCTTAGCCTTTACCGGTTCGCCGGGCGCGGTGTCCCAAACTACTTCCCACATCGACCCATCGAGGAGCTGTACGATTCAGACCTTCGTACCTGGCAAGATGTCATCCGCCAGCGCAAGGCAGCCGTACACCGGGCCGGCAAAGAGACGCGCATCACCTTCAGCAACGATCTCCAACCGCCCGAAGTTCAAGAGTACCGTGCCTGTCTTCCTCAAACCGTCAAAGCGCGGATGATTGGTAAGACTCTAGTCATCGAGAACCCCAGCTACTTCCATGCCTGGCTCGACGGTTCTGGCAAGTCGCGCTGGTGGGGCCGGTTGTTCAAGCGATAGATAGCAAGAACGCTGGCGGCGACATCCTCAAGCAATTTACGGAGTCGGTCGAAGGCGACGAGTTTGCCCAGTCGAATCAGTGGGATGTTGCCTTCTGTCGCTCGAGCCAGGAGACGGCTTTCAAGCGCCGTACGGAAGGCATTAGAGGACGCGTACTTCATGCGCGCGTTTCGGCGAGCCCCCGCGAGACGAGATCAGCGACGCGCTTACCGCGCTCATCGGCGCCCCTCCTGAGACGCTTCCGTGTTGTTAGTCCACGGTTGACCGCCTCAACGACAGCCATTTCGATCTGCTCAGGAGATGTCCCCGACTCCGCAGCATCGAGGATGGAACGCGTCGGCGAGGTAACGACTATACCGTCTCGGACGGTCTTGTCTTCCCTTCCGATCGGGCGAGAGCTCGTGTGGATCTTGGCTCCGGGGATTGACGGCAGGTTCCGCTTAGAGCGTGGGACTGTGAGGTGGACAAAACCCGGGACGACGTCGCTGAGGTCGAGGATGTCCAGCGCGCTCTCGTGTGAGACGACCGCTGTGTCCTTCCCGAGCGAAAGCCAGGCCGCGAGCACATGCTCGCGAGAAGACTGGGGGTACTCCCGAAAACGATAGAGACCTCGCCGCGCACGGATAAACCCGCCGGATTTAGCATGGTGCGAGAGTAGCGCACGGCTAAATCCGCACTCCTTGGCCTGCTCTGAGGTAAAGTAGCCACCTTGCGTCGCCGCAATATCGAAGAGCCGCGAGCGATCTGGCTTCATGACCATGCGGTTAATAGTGGCGTCACCCATATGTCAAACAATACTTGACATCTAAGTGACTTGCAAGTGCGCGTACAAGTGGTTTACCAGTCCCTTCGCGCGAACGGCTGAACGAGACGTCGTCTTGCGAGGTGACATCCGCCAAGGGGCTCGCTGCAATACCGTCATCAGTCTGCCTCCACTTTGGCTGCCCAACTTTGGCTGACATTTGACACCCAATTTGACACCCTAACCGGCAATCACCGGTGGTTTATGGTGGACGGCGGTGGACAGATCAAATACGGAGCGAACGCCCAAGGACGCCTGCAAACGGTATGGTGCTAATTCGTAAACAGCAGGTCGGGAGTTCGAATCTCCCCGTTGGCTCCAGTTCTTGCCCCTCGCGGGCGCCCTGCGGGGTCAGTGGCGGGAGGCCCGGCCCAGGGCCTCGGCCGGGGTAGCGGCCGTCACCAGCCCGCCCTTGCGTGTGCGCTTCGCGACCCGCAGGCAATCGTCCGCGGCGGCCAGCACGCCGTCCAGCGTGGCCTCGTGGCGGGGCCAGACGGCCAGCCCTGCGCTTACCGGGAGGGGACCCTGCGGTGGGTCCAGGATCAGCCGTCGCACGCGGTCTTCCACGTCCTCCAGCGCGACGCAGGGCAGCAGCACCACGAACTCGTCGCCGCCGTAGCGGGAGATCGCGCTCGCTTCCGGGAACGCCGTCTGCAGCGCCCGCGCCAGCCGCACCAGCAGGCGGTCGCCGGCCAGGTGCCCGTGCGCATCGTTGTAGCGCTTGAAGTTGTCCAGGTCCAGGATGATCACCGCCACCTCGCGTCCGTGCCTCGGCTCGCGCGCCAGCGCTTCCGAAAGGCGGCGGCGGTTGGCCAGCCCCGTCAGGGGGTCCGTCACCGCCAGGCGGCGGATGTACGCCCGCAGGCGGCGGCTGCCATCGAAGGTGATGGTGAGGTCGATCCCGGCGAAGAGCATTACCAGCACTGTGATCGCCACGGCCCCGAAGTTCGGCTGATACCAGCCGCTGGCGTCGAGCACCACGGCGCAGAGCAGGTAGGCGCCCACGCAGCAGAAGCTGAGGGCGATGGAGAAGCGAGCCGTCCGCTCGGCCGAGCCCTCTATCATCAGCAGGACGTAGACCAGCCAGATGGGGTAAGTAAGGCTCGCGGCGGCCAGGACGCCGAACGTCACGGAGAGGACGTCCAGGAAGATGTAAGAGGACTCGTACAGGGGCAGCGGGTGGTGCGGGCCGCGGCGCCAGTGCCAGGTGGCCAGCGCGCTCGTGCCCGCAAGCCAGGCGCCGCTGCCGGCCAGGGCCAGCGGGTGCATGGGGATGATGCCGGCCAGCACCACGGCCGGATAGCAGGCAGTGATCAGCCAGCGCAGGAGCACGACCGCCCGCACGTAGGGGTGGTCAAAGCGCCCAACTTCGTCCTCGACGCTGACAAAGCCGGTGTTGGCATCGTCAGGCGACGTGCTGGGCAGAGGTATGTGCTCATGCGGACTGCGTGTCAGCGTCTTCATTTCTTCCTGTATCTATGGAGTGAGACGTGAGAGGCAAAGGACGCGTTACCGACGCTGGATTGGGTATAAGATGTAACCGCGAAAATTGCCGCGGAAGGAGCGCGCAAGATGGCTGAAGACCGAACGTTAGCGATGCCCGGCGCCTGGGTGAAGATGCCGGGCGAGGACGAGATGCGCCGTCTCGTCCCCTCGGGTCACCCTTACGACTTCGGCTTCATCACCGGCATGCAGCGGCTGGTCATGGCGCACCTGGGCATCGCGCCCTTCTTCGGGGCGCTGTTCCAGCAGATCATGTTCGCGCCGGGGGCGCTGACCCGGGCGGAACGCGAGATGGTGGCAGCGGTCGCGGCGGCCGCCCAGGACTGCCACTACTGAACGCAGTCTCACGCAGAGTTTCTGCGTGTCGAGGGCGGCGACCCGGAGATGGTGGACGCGATCAAGCGCGGTCCTTCCGGGGAAGGATGGCGCGCGCTGGACCTCTCGCCCCGCCTGCGCGCGCTCTGCGCCGTCGCCGAAAAGCTGAGCGCCACGCCCACGCGCATGGTGGAGGAGGACTGGCAGCCCGTGCGCGAACTGGGGTTCGACGACAAGGCCTGCCTGGAGGTGGCGCACATCGTCGGCATCTTCAACTACCTGACACGTTTGGCCGACGGGTTCGGCCTGCAACTGGACGACGGTACCCGCCGCGCGTCTGAGACGGGCGAGCCGCTCCGCCGGCCCGGGACCTGACAGCGGGCCACGAAAGGAGGCGCCGCCATGGCAGATGAGGTCGAGATCGGGCGCGTGGTGGACTACTTCGCGCACGTCGGCGTCGCCGGCATCGACCTGACAGCGCCCCTGCGCGCTGGAGACCGCATCCACATCCGCGGGCACACCACGGACTTCGAGCAGGTTGCGGACAGCATCCAGGTGGAGCACGCGGTGGTGCAGGAGGCGAAGGCGGGAGACAAGATCGGGATCAAGGTGCTGGATCGCTGCCGGAGCGGCGACCACGTGTACCGGGTCAGCCCAGAGACGTTCGTCCCGCAGGTCATAATCATTTGAGCCGCTGCCGCGGCGGCGACCACGTGTACCGCATCACGGAGTAGCCCGGGCCGGCGCCCGCAGACGTCCCGGCAGGGCGCAGGCTTCGGACCTCCCCGCGCACGGCCGGTTACGCCGGGGGCTGTCGCCGCGTAGGGGCTGGTCTCAGACCCGCCCGCCCGGGGGGCGCACAGCGGATCGCTTTCCCCTCACCGTCTGTCCCTCCGTCACCGCAACCGCGGCCCGAAGGGGTTCCGCCGCAGGACGCGCGAGAGGACGAACGAGACCACCGAGATCACCAGCGCGCCCAGGAACGCGGGCAGGAAGCCGTCCACGGCAAAGCGCACGTCCAGCCAGTCGCACGCCTCCTCGGTGACGAGCACGATCAGCGCGTTGACGACGAAGATGAACAGCCCCAGGGTGATGATCTGCAGCGGGCAGGTGAGGAAGATGAGGATGGGCCGCAGCACCGCCCGCAGCGCCACGAAGATGGCCGCCGCCACCAGCAGCGCCTCGACGCCGTCGATGACGAAGCGGTCCGGCGCGTCGTAGATGCGGTTGACGGCCCATTCCGCGGCCAGGAAGCCGAGGATCGTGATCCCCCAGCGCACCGCAATGCGTACAATCCAGGGTACATCCCCCTTGTCCCACGGGGGCTCGGTCTCTTCCCAGTAGCGGTCGACCGTGAAGCGGGACATCAGCTAACCCCCGGCATTGTATCAGACGAAAAGCGGCGGCAGGAGCGAGTGCGAATGGCGGAACAGAACGCTATAGCGGCGCCGGAAGGCTTTACCGTGCGCCCGCCGCGCGAGCAGGACCTGGAAGCGGTGACGGCGCTGATGCGCTCGTACGAAGAGGAGTTCGAGGGTGAGCCGGAGGCGCAGGCGGATGACGTGCGGATGAGCTGGCGGCGCGCGCGCTTTGACCTGGAGCGGGACGCCTGGATCATCGCTGCGCCGGACGGCAGCATCGCCGGTTACGCGGACGTCTGGGACCGCGACCCGGGCCGCGACTGGCACGTGGACGGCTACGTCCACCGCGATTACCGGGGCCGGGGCGCCGGCCGGGCGCTCGTGCGGCTCAGCGAACGCCGTGCCTGCGAACGGTCGGCGCCGGCCGGCCGCGCTGTCATCTGGAACATCGTCGCACACACCGACGAAGCGGGACGCCGGCTGCTCGAGGAGGAGGCCTACCACGCCGAGCGGCTGTACTGGCGCATGGTCATCGACCTGCAGAGCGAGCCGCCGGAGTCAGCGCCTCCGCCGGGCGTCACGATCCGGACGCTGGCGCTGGGGCAGGACGAACGCGAGGTGTACGAGGTGGTGCAGGACGCGTCCTCCGACGGGCACAACTACGTCCGCCTGCCGTACGAGGAGTGGGCGCAGTTGATGTTCGAGCGCGAGGGCTTCGACCCGGCGCTGTTCTTCGTGGCGACGGCGGATGCGCGCATCGTCGGCGTCGCGCTCTGTCCGGAGGCGGGCTGGGTGCGGCAGGTGGCGGTGCGCCGCGAGTGGCGGCGTCGCGGCGTCGCCGGGGCGCTCCTCCGTCATGCCTTCCGCGAGTTCTACCGCCGGGGGACACGCCGGGCGGGCCTTGTTGTAGACTCGTACAACAGGACCGGCGCCAGGCGCGTGTACGAGGCGGCCGGAATGCGCCAGGAACGGCAGCACGACTGGTATATGAAGGTGCTGCGCCAGTAGTTGGAGGTTGGAGATTAGAGGTTGGAGCGGCGTGACATAACATGAGCGAGGAGTGAGGCGACCATGGACGCATACAAGGCCATCATTACCAAGCGTGACACGCGGGCTTACAGCGATAAGCCGATAGCGGACGAGGTCCTGCGCCGCATCTTGCAGGCGGGGCGCATGGCCGGCAGCTCCAAGAATACCCAGCCCGTGCGCCTGGTGGCCGTGCGCGACCGCGAGTGGCTGAAGGAGCTGGCCACGTGCGGCACGTTCTCGCAGCCGCTCCTGGTTGCCCAAGCGGGCATCGCCGTCTGCGCCGCCCCGGACGGCAGCGACTTCGACGCCGGCCGCGCCGCGCAGAACATCATGGTGGCGGCCTGGAACGAGGGTGTCGCGTCCTGCCCAACGTCCGTGCACGACCAGCCCTGCATCCGCGAGAAGCTGGGCCTGCCGCAGGACGTCGAGGACGCGGCGACGGGCCGCAAGGGCTGGCGCGCCGTCGTCATCATCGCCCTCGGCTACCCGCAGCCGGGCGCGCCCATGAGCATGGGGCGGGCGCGCGTGCCGATGGGGGAGTACGTGAGCTGGGAGAAGTGGGGGCAGGGAGACGCGGGACAGTAGGGGTGCGGCTCGCTGCGCCCTGGTGGGGGGCGGGGCGACCTCTGTCAACGGATAGGGAACGGATAAACGGATAGAGCGCCCGACCATTTGTGCTACGATGGGGAGATGCGGGACATGCATCCACTCTGGGGTCCGATCCGGAAGATTTATCGGGCGCAGCATGAGATCGGTGCCCTGGAAGAAGAAATCAACGACTTCATCAAAGCTGGCCGATATGGAGTTGTCGTAGCCGAGCGGAATCCCAACACCGGTAAGTATGCGCTGAGAGCGGTGACTACGAGCGAGGCCGAGCCCCCCTTGGAATGGTCGATTGCTGTTGGGGAGATTGCGCACAATCTCCGCTCCGCCCTCGACCACTTGGCGTGCCAACTCGCCCTCACGGAGCATCCGCCCAGCGAAGCCCTGTTCGAGAAAACCAGTTTCCCCATCTATCTTTACGGGCCGGGCAGTAGCAAGCCCGCGAAAAAGCGATGGAGTGAAACCAGGCGCGCACTTGAATTCATCAGCCGGCGGCACCGGACAATCCTAGAGCGACTGCAGCCTTACAGCCGAAGGGATAGGGATCGGCCCGGCCCTATTCCCAGCAGGGTTCCCTCGGGCGGACTGAACCCGCTTTGGCTTCTTCACGAGATAAACAACGCCGACAAGCATCGACTCATCCAAGTCACCGCACGCATCGCGCGAGGTATGACACTGATCGTGCGGAGTTGCCCCCCGTCTTTCGATATTCGAGATATCCAGACGAGACTTGGGAGGCGACTGGTAAACGGCGCATATATCGGAGCACTCGACGTGGTTGGCGGCTTCGAAGGTGTGGACATGTACCTCAGCCTTCAGCCGCAAGTAGTCTTCTGGGATGGGTGCGATGCCGTAAAGGGTCTTCCAGTCATTCCCACACTTCGAAGCATGTTGCACGAGGTCTTTCGCATCGGCGTACATCTCGCCGCACAGTTCCCACCACTCGAACCCCCGTGGGGGCCGCCTGAATGACGATGCCTGGAGGACACCAGCCTGGCAGTGTTTGAATACCGCAAGCACCATACAGACATGGGATAGTTAGCATCCGACTGCCCCTGGCGGTCGCCCGCGCTGGCGCCATGTCGGAGCACACCGCGAAACCGTCTATAATCCAACCCAAATGGACACGAACCCTTCGGCCGCGCTCACGACAGGCGTCCTCTACTACGGCGACAACCTGGACGTGCTCCGCAAGTACATCCCGGACGAGAGCGTCGATCTCGTCTACCTGGATCCGCCGTTCAACTCCAACCGCTCCTACAACATCCTCTTCAAGGAATCGGGCGGCGCCGGCAGCGAGGCGCAGATCGAGGCCTTCGAGGACACCTGGCACTGGGGGCAGCACGCCCAGGCCGCCTACGAGGAGATGCTGACCGGCCCGCACCAGAACGTGGCCCGCATGCTGAAGGCGATGGTGGACGGCCTGGGCCACAACGACGTGACGGCCTACCTGACGATGATGGCCATCCGTCTTGTAGAGCTGCGGCGGGTGCTGAAGCCCACGGGCTCCCTGTATCTTCACTGCGACCCGACCGCCGGGCACTACTTGAAGATGCTTATGGACGGAGTGTTCGGACCAGCGAACTTCCGAAGTGAGATTAGCTGGAAACGAACGAGCGCTCACAGCAGCGCAAAGCGCTATGGCCCGGTGCACGACTTGATCTTCTACTATACGAAGTCCGACTCGTACACCTGGAATCCACAGATGCTGCCGTACGCCCCGGCGTACGTAGACACCTTCTTCGACCAGCGGGACCAGGATGGCAGGCGCTGGAAGCGCATGGACTTGACGGGAGCTGGAATTCGGCACGGCGAAACCGGGCAGGCCTGGCGCGGGATCGATGTGACAGCAAAGGGAAGACACTGGGCATATCCACCTACGATTCTTGACGAACTGGACGCCGCAGGCCGGGTTCACTGGCCAAAAGGCAGAAACGGAATGCCACGTCTGAAGCAGTATGAGGAGGATATGCCAGGGGTCTCTCTTCAGGATGTTTGGACGGATATTCGGCCTATCCACAATTTGGCGGTCGAGCGCCTCGGCTATCCAACACAGAAGCCCCTCGCGCTACTAGAACGCATCGTCGCCGCCTCCTCCAACGAGGGCGACATCGTCCTTGACCCGTTCTGCGGCTGCGGCACCGCCGTCCACGCCGCCCAGAAGCTGGGCCGCCGCTGGATCGGCATCGATATCACGCATCTGGCCATCGGCCTCATCCGCCGCCGCATGGAAGACGCCTTCCCGGGCCTCGAGATCACCGTCATCGGCGAGCCGGTGGACCTGGCCGGCGCCCGCGAGCTGGCGGCCCGCGACAAGTACCAGTTCCAGTGGTGGGCGCTGGACCGCCTGGGCGCGCAGCCCGTGTCCGGCAAGAAGAAAGGCTCGGACAAGGGCATCGACGGCGTCATCCCCTTCTTCGAGAGCCCGCAGACGGACTTCAAGCGCGCGCTGGTCTCCGTGAAGGGCGGCGAGCACGTGACGTCGCAGATGCTGCGCGACCTGCGAGGCGTCATCGAGCGGGAGAACGAGCCGCTGGGCGTCTTCGTGACGCTGGTACCACCCACCCGCGACATGACGGCGGAAGCGGCGGCGGCTGGCCACTACCATAACGACCTCTGGCAGAAGGACTATCCGCGCATCCAGATACTGACGATCGAAGATATCCTGAACGGCAAGCGGCCGCAAATGCCGCCCCAGCGCTCGCCGTTCGCCAAAGCGCCGCTGGAGCGCGAGGCCGCCAAGACGGAGCGCCTCCTGTGAGAGACCACCCGCCATCCCCTTGCTCCATTGCTCCACTGCTCCACCACCGCACTGCAATTCCCGAATTACACTACCACCACCGCCAACCGTAGCCCAAAACACCAAGATTACCAAACAAACTACAGAGGAGCCCGCCCATGACCACTGAAGAACGCATCGCCCCGCCGGAACGCCCCGGCGGCCAGGGCCTGGACCCCAACCAGGAGGAGTCCGGCAACCGCGCCATCGTCGCCCTGCTCACGGACCCCGTGCACGGCCCCCTCACGGACCTCGTGATCACCTACCGCGACGGGGCGGACCCCGACAGCGCCGGCCGCCAGGGCGCCTACGAGGTGTGGGCGCAGCGCGGCATGGTGCGCTTCCAGCGCTTCCTCGCCGATGGTGGTCCGGAGGGGCCGGGCGGCTACGGCTACCGGGTGATCGAGCAGATCGGCGAGAACCCTGTGGCGAACCAGGACCCAACCGCGCTCGCCACGCTGGCCGAGGAGCTGGAGGCAGGCGCGAAGTCCGGCTTCTCCGGCACCGACCCGGCGCGGGCGTTCGTGGAGCCGGCGCACCTCAGCTACCCGCTGGCCTACGAGCGCATCGCCCAGCTCTTCGATAGCCCCAACGCGCCCGACATCGCCATCAGCCCGAAGTCGTACGCCTTCGGCCGCCAGCCCGGGCAGCACGGCTCGCTCGACGTGGTGCAGGCGCGGGCGCCCCTGGTCATGTCCGGTCCGGGCGTGCGGCCCGGCGTCACCGATGCCTTCTGCGCGCAGGTGGACATCGCGCCCACCCTGGCGAAGCTGCTGGGACTGCCCTTGATCGACGGCAAAGACACCACCGGCCGCACCTCCAGCCAGCGCGGCGTGCCGCCGGACGTCTACCTGAAACGGCAGGACGGCAAGGTCATCGACGGCGTGCTAGACACGGACGCCGAGGGAAACCTGCGGTCGCAGCCGGAGCGCGTCTACATCATGCTGCTGGACGGCATGAGCAACACGGAGCTGCAGGAGCGCCTGGAGCACGACCGGGAGTCCATTCCCAACCTGGCGCGCCTCATAGAGCGGGGCGCCGCCTTCCGCTACGGCACCTTCGTCAACTTCCCCAGCATCACCTGGCCCAGCCACAACACCCTGGGCAGCGGCGCCTGGTGCGGCCACCACGATGTCGTCAACCCGACCTACTACCTGCGGGAGACGCGGCAGACGGTGACGCCGCAGGGCATGGTCTTCGACACCGCCAAGTTCGTCTCCGCCGAGGTGGAAACACTGTTCGAGGCCGTGCACCGCGTCCACGGCAGGTGGGATGGGCGAACGGGTGTCATCACCGCCTCGCTGAACGAGCCGTGCGTGAGGGGCGCGGCGCACGCCACGCTGGAGCGCCGCATGCTCGTGGACAACGAGCGCTTCCAGGAAACCGTTCTCGCCCACCGCGAGGACACCAACCCGCGCTGGAAGGCGGAGGGCCAGGACGGCGTGCACCGCTACTCCTACACGGACATCCAGGCGCTGGCGCAGGCGCTGCTCCTCTTCGGCGACCCTGCGGCTGATCCGGCGGCGGGATCGCAGCCGCCGCCCGTCTTCACCTACCAGGAGTTCTCCCTGACGGACGCCGTGGGGCATGACTACGGCCCGCACCACCCGGCCGTCCTGGACGCGCTGGTAGAGTGCGATAAGCGCATCGGCAAAGTCCTCTCCGTGCTGGACCAGCGCGGCCTCTTCGATTCGACGCTGTTCGTGATCACCGCCGACCACGGCATGGCGCCGATAAACACGGAGCTGGCCGCGAACCAGGTGCAGGCGGTGCTGGATGCCGGGCTGAAGGCCGTAATCCCCGCTCCGCTCGTCTACCTCATCGACATGGAGGTGATCGCCGAGCCGGCGATGGACGGCCGCACGGTGACGATGACCGTGCTGGAGAACGACGCCGATAAGCACGGCGAGAAGGCGGCGGTAGAGGGGGCTGAGGTGCGCGTGATCACCCACGGCGGCAGCGTCAGCGCCGAGGCGACGACGGACCGCTTCGGCGTCGCCGGGCTGCCCTTGCCGGTGAGCGAGGAGCCGGAGCACATCGTCATCTCCGTGCACCACGAGAACTTCAACCCGCGGCACATCCGCCTGGACGGCTCGAACGTCGTCGAGGACGTGCGGGCGCGGCTGTACGGGGGGAAGTGAGACGCAGGAAGCGGGAAGCGGGAAGCTTCGGCCTGCCTGGGAACCGGCCGTAGGGGCGAACGGCGTTCGCCCAGCACGGTAGGACCCCGGGATGGGCGCCGATCTATGCAGGCCGAGCGAGCTGCGGGCGAATGCCATTCGCCCCTACGTGTACTGTCCCAAGACATGGTTTACACAGAGAGCGGCTCCGAATCGCCTAGTGGTTACAACCAGCCGCTAGTCGAAAGGAGCCACCAGTCTCATGTTAGAGCACGCGGGGAAACTTAACGCACATGCCAAACAGACCCTGGTCGAACGGGTCGTCTTTGAGCGTTTCTCCGTCGCCGAAGCGGCGCGCATGGCGAACGTATCGCGGCAAACGGCACACCGCTGGCTGGGGCGCTACCGGCGCCACGGCTGGGATGGCCTGAAAGCGCGCAGCCGGCGTCCCCACAGTTGTCCGCGCGCCCTTTCCGAGACGGTGGTGCGGGCAATTCTGACGCTGAGAGTCGAGTCCGGACGAGGACCGCTGTGGATCGGCTGGCGGTTCGCGCTTCCCCCGTCCACCGTACACCGCGTGCTCCGACGTTGGAACCTGAACAGGCTCAAATGGCTGGACCGAACCACTCGCGCCGCTACCCGTTACGAAAAAACGGCGCCCGGCGAACTGCTTCACCTGGACGTCAAGAAGCTGCGGCGCATCCCGCCCGGTGGCGGCCGGCGCTTCGATCCCAACTGGCGGCATGACCGCCGCCATGCCGGCTATGGCCACGACTTCCTCCACGTGGCCATCGACGACTACAGCCGCTACCTCTTCGTTGACCACTTGCCTGATGAGAAGGCGACGACCACCGTCGCCTTCCTGGAGCGGGCGCTCGCATACTTCGCAGAGCGCGGCGTTGGCGTCGAGCGCATCCTTACTGACAACGGCATGAACTACCGCTCCCGCCTCTTCCGGCGCTTCGCCGGGGAACGCCACATCACCCTCAAGCGCACCCGCCCTTACCGGCCCTGCACCAACGGCAAAGCCGAGCGCGTCCTCCAGACCCTCCTTCGCGAGTGGGCCTACCAACGCCCGTACGGCAGCAACGAGGAAAGGCTTGCAGCTCTCCCTGTCTTCGTCGAGGAGTACAATACCCTCCGACCACACATGGCGCTCCGCGGCCAGCCGCCAATTTCGCGGCTCAAACTGTAAACCATGTCTTGGGATACGACACGTAGGGGCGAACGGCGTTCGCCCAGCACGGTAGGACCCCGGGATGGGCGCCGATCTATACAGGCCGAGCGAGCTGCGGGCGAATGCCATTCGCCCCTACGTAGGCGGGTTTGACTAACAAACCGCACGCCTGTAGCGTCAATAGAGACAGGTAATCCGCCATGCCGCTGTATGAATACGTCTGCGATGACTGCGCCGCGAAGTTCGAGCGGCTGCGGCCCATGAGCCGCATGGATGACGCCGCCAGCTGCCCGTCCGGGCACGCCTCCGGCCGGCGCGTCCTCTCCACCTTCGCCGCCCTCACGCGGGACTCGGCCGGCGAAGTGGCGTCCGTGGGCGGCGGGGGTTGCGGCGGCTGCTCCGGCGGCAACTGCGCCGGCTGCGCCTGCAGCACGAACTAACTGCTGTCCGCACCGGCGTTGTTCATGGGTAGGTGGTGCCGCGCCAGGCTGCCTCCTCGCGCAACACGGGGGTACAGGGGGCGGAGCCCCCTGTCGGGGTCGTCCAGGGGTGTCCCCTGGATAACACCCCGAGGGCGGGAGGGTGGGACGGAAGACGTCTGCAACCGGAACAACGCTCAAGGAACTTCTCGCCATTTTCATACCTGGTGCCGCCGGTGCAAGTCGGCATCCATATTCGGAGACACTGCACTAGCAGCGTAGGGACAGACCTTCAGGTCGGTCCAGGGAGGGGCAGCGGGGGTGGCCCCACGCCCCGCCCCGGTTGGACAGAGCTAAAGCTCTATCCCTACGGCGAGGGGATGTGACGACGAGGGCGTGTGCTGCGCCCCCAACGATGGCGCCTACCGCACGAGGTGATGGGGGTCCGGCGGCGCCATGCGCGGGCGGGCGTGCCCGGCGGGGCCCGGCAGCGCCGGCGCCGGCCTGACGATCGCCACCGGCTTCTCCGGCCGGCTGAAAGCGAGGTACGCCAGCGAGAGGCTGCCGAGGAGCAGCGCCTCCAGCATGGTGAATGCGCCGATCGCCGTCGTCGCCTTCTGCCAGAACGCCTCCGGGAACATCTGGATCAGGTGATCGGTGTCCGGGTCCAGGCGCCAGAAGTCATTGCTGAAGGCGATGACGTGGAACTTGCCCCAGGCGGCGTCGAAGCCAGAGACCGCAAGCAGCCCGGTGGCTCCCAGGAGCGCTGCCGTGAGGAGCGAGCCGCAAAGGGCGGCGGCCGCCAGTGCCCGCGGCGGCCAGAGCACGAGCATGACTACGGCCAGCGTCATGAGCAGCGCCACGGAAGCGACCTGCGCCGCGAACAGCGCCTGCACCAGGTTCCGCACGTCCGCCATGTGGACGGTCTCTTTCGCGCTGAAGAGCGGGGCCGTGCGCCCGGCGCTATCTCGCACCTGGATCGCCAGCGGGCCCGCGTCGTCGTGCGTCAGGTAGCGCTGGATGCGGCCGTTCGCGCGCAGGAGCTCGTCCTCCGGAATGCCGGAAACGGCGGCAGCATCGTACGTGCGGACGGAGTAGTCGTAGACGGCTGTTTCGGAGACCGCCAGGCGGATGTTGGTGGTAATCAGGGCAAGCGGGACCGCCAGGATGAAGAGCCCTATTGTTAGAGCACGAAAGAGGCCCACAGAGGCCTCCCCCTTTCAACTGACGCCTATTTCGCTAGCCTGGTTCCATGGTAGGTAGGCGTTGAGAGTTTTGTCAACGATTTTCTAGACGGGTTATCATGACGCACAGTGAGATCCAGATGAAGCCGACGAAGAGGGACCGGCAAACCTTTTCCGGCCTGCGCCGCATCATCGCGACGCTGCGCGGGCCGGAAGGCTGCCCCTGGGACCGCGTGCAGACGCACGAGACGCTCCGCCCGTACCTGCTGGAGGAGGCGAGCGAGACCCTGGCGGCCCTGGACGAGGGCGACCCCGCGCGCCTGCGCGAAGAGCTGGGCGATCTGCTCCTGGAGGTGCTCCTGCACGTCCAGATCGCTGAGGAGAACGGCGATTTCCGCATGGATGACGTTGTCTCCGGCGTCGCCGAAAAGCTCGTGCGGCGGCATCCGCACGTCTTCGAGGACGCCGTGGCGGAGACGCCGGAGGCGGTGGTCGAGCAGTGGGACGAGATCAAGCGCCGGGAGCGTGGCGACCAGTCCGCCCTCACGGGCATCCCGCTGGCTCTGCCGGCGCTGGCCTATGCCCAGGCCGTGCAGCGCCGGGCGGCCGGGGCCGGCTTCGCGTTCGAGTCCAGCTTTGAGGTGTGGGAAGCTTTGATGGAAGAGCTGGACGAGTTGCGCCGGGCGGACACTCCGGAGAAACAACGGGGCGAGATCGGCGATGTCCTCTTCGCCCTGGCCAACGTGGCGCGCTATCTTGACGCAGACGCGGAGGACGCCCTGCGCCAGACGAGCCGCGGCTTCACGCGCCGCTTCCAGCGCGTCGAGGAGCTGGCCCGGGAGCGCGGCCTGGACCTGCGTGACGCGGAGATGGAGCAGAAGCTCGCCCTTTGGGAAGAGGCGAAGGAGCTGCCCTCAGCCCCAAACCACCCGGGCAATAGAGCATCAGAGCAATAGAACAAGACGATGGCGGGGGAGGACGCCGGCTCGTACCCAGATGCTCGGCCGCTCGTGTTATGCTCTTGCCGTCGGCACACCGCCGGAAGGAGGGCCACCCCATGACCCAGCAGCAGGAGAGCGTTGTCACGCCGGAGCGGTTCGCCTCCGGCATGACGTGGCAGCAGTATCTGGACCACATCCAGCGCAACCGGGAGAAGTTCCAGTACAACTACGACGAGACCGTCATCGCCGAAGATGACGCGCGCGCCCTCCGGGAGCTGGTGGCGCAGGTCAACGGCCCCGCGAAGGTGATGGTGCTGGGCGAGGACTGGTGCCCGGACGTCTTCCGCGGCCTGCCGGTCATCGCGCGCATAGCCGAGGCTGCGGGCATGGAGCTGCGCATCTTCCCGCGGGATGAAAACCCGGACATCATGGGCGAGTTCCTGAACCAGGGGCAGCACCAGTCCATCCCCGCCACCGTCTTCTACACGCGCGATCACCGCTACATCGCCCACTGGATAGAGCGCCCGGCGAAGGCGAACGCGGAGATGGGGGAGATGCAGAGTCTGTTCGTGGGCCTGGACCGCGAGAAGGACCGCGACAAGATGCGGGAGCTGTACGAGGGGTTCCAGCGCGGGCCCACCTGGGCGGGCTGGCGCGACGCGACCGTGAGCGAGTTGCGCGCCCTTCTGGAGGAGAAGTGCCGCTAGGGGCGCCGCTGCCGCCGCCGGCCCATCCGCCTCAAGTGTGATGGCGCTGCCGCCGGCCGGCGGCGAAAGAAACAGGATATAGTGCTCCGTCTCGCTAATACCTTGCACTTTGTAGGCAGTTGTATACCCCGGTGCTTGATGGCGCGCGCTGCTTCGGTTCCGTTGTCACCAGAGCGAGAACGTCACGGCGCAGCAGGTGCTGGCCAAGGCGATGAACCCGTAGGCCATTTGCCTCGAAAATAGACGTGCGGCGCATAGGGGGTGCAGGGGGCGCAGCCCCCGCCGGGGTCGTCCAGGGGTGTCCCCTGGATAACACTTCGAGGGCGGGAGGGTGGGACAGAAGACGTTTGCAACCGGAACAACGCTCCAGGAACCTCGCGCCATTTTCATACCTGGTGCCGCCGGTGCAAGTCGGCATCTATATTCGGAGACACTACATTGGCTGTATTCGCCGTTGGGTCCGGCTAGCGGCTACGGACGGCGCGCAGGGCCAGGCCCGCGGAAGCGCCGAGCAGCAATGCGCCGGCCAGCGCCGCGAGCAGCGTCCACGGCATGGCGTCGCCGCCGCTAGACGGGGGGCCGCCCCCGGCGGGTGCGCGCGCAGGCGTCGCCGTGGCCGCCGGCGAAGCGCCAGGCGTCCCCGAAGCGCCGGGCGTCGCTGTGGCAGCGGGCGTGGGGGTGGCGGTGGCCTGCGCGGCCACGACTGTGATGCGGCCGCGCATCTGCGTCGGATGCTGGTTGCAGCGGTAAGGGATCGTGCCGGGCGTGTCGAAGGTGTGCTCGAAGTCCTGTCCGGTGGTGAGGTTGCCGGAGTCGAAGCCGCCGGCCGGCGGGCAGGTCGCGAAGGACGCGTCGCACTGGGTTACGGTATGGAAGCCGTTCCCCACCTCCCACTTGACGGTATCGCCCACGGTCACCGTCGTTTCGCAGACCCCACTCTCGAAGTCGCTGCTGCAGAAGTAAAAGTCGTCCGCCGCAATGACGACCTGAGCGGCCGAGACCCCTCTTGTGAGTGCGCCTGTAGAGAGGGCCCCCAGGACGAGCAGAGATACGCCGATGGCAACCAGGAACGATAGATAGCGCATGTGAGTCACCTCCTGTCACTGTTCTACGCTTGCCGGCCCGCGAGCGATTCGTCGCCCACCATAAGCACAAGAGGCAGTCCGCCCCAGACTGCCTCTTGTTTTCTCGCTCGAGTTGAGCGAGACCAGAAGGAGGTCGCCCCTCGAATTGTCTTATCTTGTTGAGTAAAACGCCGCGTGGAGAAAAAGGTTACTCAACTGGTAATCTGTTCTCGCAGTTACTCCGTCTTCCTCAGGAATACGCTTGCTGCCTTGCAATAATAGACGGGAAATCCATGGTGGTTGTTACAGGAACGGACGCCGCGCCGGCGCCGGCGCCTATAATAGGGCGGAACCGGAGGCAATGACGAGCGCCCGTCCGCCCTACGAGGTCTTCGAGCATACGGCCGACGCCGGCATCATCGCCCGCGGCGGGACGATGGCGGAGCTGTTCGCCAACGCCGCCACGGGCATGTTCGCGCTGATGGCGGACTTGGACCGCATTGAGGAACGGGAGGAGCGAGAGATAGAGGTTGAGGCGCGCGACCGCGAGGGGCTGATGGTGAACTGGCTGACGGAGCTGCTGTACTACCTGGATGCCCAGGAGCTCCTGTTCCGGCGCTTCGAGGTTGCGGACATCGACGGCGACTGGCTGCGCGCCCGCGCCTTCGGCGAGACGATAGACCGGGCGCGTCATGTCCTGCATGCCGGCGTCAAAGGGGTCACGCGTCACCTGCTGGAGATCGCGCCGGAGGACGGCGGGTATCGCGCGCGGATTCTCTTCGACATTTGATGCGGGAGGAACATGGAACTGGGAACTGGGAGCGAGGCAGCGATGATGTTTGACCGATCCCTGTTCCCTTGCGGGGAGGTGTAGTGCCCATGCCAAAACCCTGGAAGTCCATCCTGCAGAAGCTCGACGGGCAGCGCTGGCTGCTGCCGCAGGACTATAAGCCCGGCATGCGAGTGCCGGGGCTGATCTACGCCTCCGAGGAGATGCTGGGCATCATCGGCGAGGACCAGGCGATCGAGCAGGTGGCCAACGTCGCGTTCCTGCCCGGCATCGTCAAGTACTCGATGGCCATGCCCGACATCCACTGGGGCTACGGCTTCCCGATCGGCGGCGTGGCGGCCATGCGCCTGGACGACGGTGTGGTCTCCCCCGGCGGCGTCGGCTTCGACATCAACTGCGGCACCCGCGTCATCCGCACGGACCTGACGGAGGAGGAGGTGCGGCCGGTGCTGCGGGAGATCGTGAACCAGGTCTTTCGGGACGTGCCGTCAGGCATCGGCGGCTCGGGCCAGGTGAGGGTGTCCGGCAGGCAGATCGACGACGTGCTGGTGCGGGGCGCGCAGTGGGCGGTGGCCCAGGGCTACGGCTGGCCGGAGGACGTGGAGGCGATCGAGGGGCGCGGTGCCCTGGCCGGCGCAGACCCGGACAAGGTGAGCCGCAGGGCGAAGGAGCGCGGTGGGCCGCAGCTGGGCACCCTGGGCTCCGGCAACCACTTCCTGGAGGTCCAGGTCGTCGAGGCGGTCTTCCAGCCCGAGGCGGCGGCGGCGATGGGCATCAGCGGGCCCGGCCAGGTGCTCGTCTTCGTCCACTGCGGCTCGCGCGGCCTGGGGCACCAGACGTGCCAGGACTTCCTGGACCGGATGGAGGAGGCGTCCGGGCGCTACGGCATCGAGCTGCCGGACAAGCAACTGGCCTGCGCGCCTGTGAGGTCAGCGGAGGGGCAGGACTACCTGGGCGCCATGACGGCCGCGGCCAACTTCGCGTTCTGCAACCGCCAGCTCATCACGCACTGGACGCGCCTGGCCTTCCAGCGCGTGCTGGGGCGCGACGCCCGCGCGGACCTGGGGATGTTCGTCGTGTACGACGTGGCCCACAACATCGCCAAGATCGAGCGCCACCGGGTGGACGGTCACGAGATGGAGCTGTGCGTGCACCGCAAGGGGGCCACGCGGGCGTTCCCGCCCGGCCACCCGGACGTGCCCGCCAGGTACCAGAAGACCGGCCAGCCGGTGCTGGTCCCGGGCGACATGGGGCGCTACTCCTACATCTGCGTGGGGACGGAGCAGGCGATGGCGGAGACGTGGGGCTCCAGCTGTCACGGCGCCGGCCGCGTGCAGAGCCGCCACGCCGCGAAGCGGATGCTGAAGGGCGTGGACATCGCCCAGCGCCTGCTGGACCGCGGCATCTACGTGCGGGCGCAGGACCGCTCGCTGCTGGCGGAAGAGGCCAGCGAGGCGTACAAGGACGTGGCGATGGTGATTGACGTGCTGGACGAGGCGGGCATAGCGAAGAAGGTCTGCCGCATGCGGCCTATCGGCGTGGTGAAGGGCTAGCAGGGTGCTGGAATAAGGAGAGCGGGAGGAAGTTCGGGAGTCTGGGGTGCCCAGATTCAACATAGTGAAACCTTTGTGTCTTAGTGCCTTCGTGTTTATCCCTGCGAGTTCTCACCACGAAGACACAAAGGCACCAAAGTTGTAGATTACTCTCGCGATTCTTCCCTCCTGGTCAGAATGACAGAAGGGGTGGGGCGAGAACTCGTTTCTCAGCACCCTGATAGGCGTTCGTCTTAGACCCCCGGTTCGCGCTAGAATGCGCTCGATATGGCGGACGGCGGCAGGCTCACGGCGCTCTACCGCTCGCGCGACGGCGCCTTCGGCGAGATAGCGTCCGGCGCGGAGCTGCGGCAGGCGCTGGCAGACCCGGACGGACTGCTCTGGATTGACCTGATCATCAATTCCGCCGAAGACGCGCGCGTCCTCACTGACGTCTTCAGCTTCCACCCGCTGACCATCGAGGACTGCGTCTCGCCCCACCTGGACCCGGCCAAGATCGACGATCACGGCGAATACATCTTCATCGTCGTGCAGGCGCTGGCCGGCTACGTTCCCGACGAGGAGCTGGAGGCGTTTGAGGTGGACTTCTACCTGGGGTCCAACTACGTGGTGTCCTGCCATCAGCAGCCGGCCACGGCCATAGAACACTTCCGCGAACGCGTCCGGCGAGACGAGGGCCTCCTCTCCCACGGCGCGGACTGGCTGCTGCACGGCCTGCTCGACGCTCTCGTGGACGAATACCTGCCCATCGTCGACGCCGTCGATGACACCATCGACCAGATCGAGGAGAAGGTGCTGCACCGGCCTGAGACACGTCTCCTGGAGCAGGTCATGATGGTCAAGCGCAACGCTCTGCGCCTGCGCCGGGCGACGACTCCCCAGCGCGACATCATGAACCGCCTCTCCCGCGGCGAGTACCCCAAGCTGATCCGTGAGGAGACGGCGATCTACTACCGCGATGTGTACGACCACCTCGTGCGCATCGAATACCTGGTGGAAGCGCTGCGGGACCTGGCGGACGGCGCGCTGCAGACGTACCTGTCCGTGGTCTCCAATCGATTGAACCAGGTGATGAAGGTGCTGACGGTCGCCGTCGTACCCCTCACCGTCGGCACCCTGATCTCGGGCATCTATGGCATGAACCTCACGGCCGGGTTCTGGCCTCCCTCGGACAGCGAGTGGGGTTTCGGCGCCGTGGTCGCCTTCATGGTCGTGGTCGCCGTCCTGACCCTGGTCTACTTCCGTTACCGCCGCTGGATATAGGGCGGAAAGGAGCAAGGCAAGTGATCATTCGTTCCCTCAGGAAGGAAATGGAGGAGCTGCGGGCCTGGGAGGCGCGGGCCGCCCAGCTCGAGAAGGAGATCCGTGAGAAGATGGCCCGCCGCGAAACGGTGAGCAAGAACGTCAACATCGTGCACGGCGAGCGCCTTACCCTGGGCGAGAGGATGTCCGACCGACTGGCGGACACCGCCGGGAGCTGGCGCTTCATCGGCTTCTTTGCCCTGTTCATGGTCTTTTGGATCGGGATTAACAGTGTCCAGCTCCTCTTGAAACCGTTCGACCACTATCCGTATATCCTCCTGAACCTAATGCTTTCCTGCCTGGCAGCCATCCAGGCGCCGGTGATCATGATGAGCCAGAACCGGCAGGAAGCCAAGGACCGCCTCCGGTCGGAGCACGACTACGAGGTGAACCTGAAGTCGGAGCTGGAGATCCAGGGGTTGCACGAAAAGCTGGACCAGCTTCGCGAGAAGCAATGGCAGGAGCTGCTCACCATCCAGCAGCAGCAGATCGACCTGCTCCAGAAGCAGCTAGATCTGCTGCAAGGGATGGGGGCCGGTCCAACTGCGAAGCGCCCATGATCCCCGCGGCGAGTTCCCTAAGGTGATCCGCGAAGAGAGCGCCATCTACTATCGCGACGTGTACGACCACCTGGTGCGTATCGAGTACCTGGTGGAGGCGCTGCGGGACCTGGCGGACGGGGCGCTGAACACCTACCTCTCCGTTGTCTCCAACCGCCTGAACGAGGTGATGAAGATCCTCACCGTCGCCTTCGTGCCCCTGACCATCGGCACCCTGATCTCGGGAATCTACGGCATGAACCTCACCGCCGGCTTCTGGCCGCCCAGCGAGAGCGACTGGGGGTTTGGCGCCGTGGTGGGCGGGATGCTCTTTGTGGCGTTCCTGACGCTGGCCTACTTCCGCCACCGCCGCTGGATCTAATCTCCCTCCGCGGGGGACGCCTGCCGGCTGCTTTCGTCCCCGGGCAGCGTGGGGAAGGGGACGCGGATACCCTGGGCCAGGAAGGCGTCGGCCAGGCGGCGGCGCAGCTCGGCCGCCACCTCCCAGCGCGCCGCGGGGCGCGTCTCCGCCGTCACGGTCAGCGTCACTCCGCTCTCCCCCACCTCTTCCACCCCGCAGGTGCGCGGGCTCTGGGTCAGCAGCGGGCCGTAGCGGCTGTCGGCCGTCAGTTCGCGGCCCACCTGCTCTACCACGGCGCTGACGCGCGCCAGGTCCTCGCCGTAGGACACGCGCACCGGCAGGTTAACACGGGCGAAATCGCGCGTGTAGTTGGACACCACGCTGATGCTGCCGTTGGGGACCGAATGCACGACACCGTCGTCATCGCGGATGATGGTGCGCCGCAGGGTGATCTCCTCCACCGTGCCCGTCACGTCCGCGATGCGGATGACGTCGCCCCGGCGGTACTGGTCCTCGGCCAGGAGGAAGATGCCGTTGATGGCATCGCGCACGAGGAGCTGGGCGCCGAGGGCGAGCGCGAGGCCGGTGACGCCCAGCCCGGTGACGATGGCGGTGATGTTGATCCCCAGCTCCGGCAGGATCGTAACGAGCCCGATCAGCAGCACCGCCAGGCCGGCCGTGCGGTCGATGACGCCGATGATGGTGTTGGCGCGCCGCTCCATCTCGTCGTCGGCAGGGTGCCCGCCGCGCATGATGGCGGCGCGGGCCACCCTGGGGAAGAGGGCGCGGAAGAGGACGTAGGCGGCGAGCAGGATGCCGGCGATGATGAGGATGTCTTTACCGCTGCGGGTCAGCCAGTCCTGGAATTCGTCCCAGTCGCTTGTCAGCAGGGGCAAACCGGCCCTCCTTCGCGCATCGGCCTCTAGGCTACGGGAAGCGGAGAGATGGAGCAACCGCGAATTCGCGGCTCAAGCGGCGGCGAAGGTGCTGCGCGGAAGGCGCCCGCCGCGTACAATCTGTATCCGTGGCTGAGTTTCAGATACGCGCGGCGCGCCCGGACGATTTTCCGGAAGTCCTGGCGCTGTGGTCCTCGATTGACAGGCACACGGCGCTGCCGGACAAACCGGAGTACCTGCAGACGTTCCACGAGTTCTCGCCGGACCTGTTCCTCCTGGCCGAGGCCCGTTCGGCAGGCTCAGGGCAGGCTCCCGGACGCATCGTGGGGACGGTGATCGGCGGCTGGGACGGCTGGCGGGCGAACATCGCGCGGCTGGCGACGCACCCGGAGTACCGGCGGCAGGGCATCGCTGAGGCGCTGGTGCGGGAGATCGAGACGCGCCTCCGGGCGCGCGGGGCGCAGCGCATCTACGCGCTGGTGGACCGCCGCAACCCGTTGGGCGCGCCCTTCTGGGAGGCGGCCACGTATCGCCCGAACGAGAACATCATCCAGTACTCGCGCAACCTGGAGGACGAATAGCGCCCCGACGAGCCGCAACCTGTCATTCTGAGCGCCCACCATAGCCGCTCGCAGCGACCACGCATCTTCGCGAAGGAATCTGGGGCGGGGGAAACGTATCGTGCGAGGGATCGCGCCACGCGGGGCCAGCCGGCAGTGGGTTCCAGACGGCGAAGCCACATGGCATCAGGCGGCGGCAGATGCCTCGCTCCCGTCGGCCTGCGGCGCACTCGCCGCTCGGGACGACAGGGTATAGAGATCCCCTGGTCGGGGCGATCCGTTGCGACAGCGGTCGGTGGCCAGGTGGGGGCCATTGACACCTTCATGGCGGTTGCCCTGACTCACCACCCCGCGCCGGCCCAGATTCCTTCGCGAGCCAGCGCTGTGCCGCGTCCGGGCGTCATCGCCGCTCAGAATGACAGAATGGCTACTCCAGGTAGTCCTTCAGCTTCTTGCTGCGGCTGGGGTGCCGCAGCTTCCGCAGCGCCTTCGCCTCTATCTGGCGGATGCGCTCGCGGGTCACGTTGAACTCGCGGCCCACCTCTTCCAGGGTGCGGCTGCGGCCGTCCTCCAGCCCGAAGCGCAGGACGAGCACCTTCTGCTCGCGCGGGGTAAGCGAGGCGACGACCTCCTGCACCTGCTCCTTGAGCAGCTGGTGGGAGGCGGCCTCGGCGGGCGCCATCGTCCCCTGGTCCTCGATGAAGTCGCCCAGGTGGGAGTCCTCCTCCTCGCCGATGGGCGTTTCCAGCGAGACCGGCTCCTGCGAGACCTTGATGATCTCGCGCACCTTCTCCGGCGCGATCTCCATGCCGTGGCCAATCTCCTCGCTGGTGGGCTCGCGGCCGTACTCCTGGACGAGGCGGCGGCTGATGCGCACGAGCTTGTTGATCGTCTCCACCATGTGCACGGGGATGCGGATGGTGCGGGCCTGGTCCGCGATGGCGCGGGTAATGGCCTGGCGGATCCACCACGTGGCGTAGGTGCTGAACTTGTAGCCCTTGCGGTAATCGAACTTCTCGACGGCGCGGATCAGGCCGATATTGCCCTCCTGGATCAGGTCCAGCAGCGACATGCCGCGGCCGATGTACTTCTTGGCCACGCTGACGACGAGGCGCAGGTTGGCCTCCGTCAAGCGCTTCTCGGCCTGGAATCCGTCGTCCTTCAGGCGCTGGAAGTGCACCTTGACCTCGTCTTCGTGGGGCAGCAGCCGGTCCGCCAGCCCTTCCGGCGGCGCGGCGAGCTTGCCGCCGCCGTCCATGGCCTCCAGCGCCCCGCCGAGCATCTGCGGGGTGGGAATGTGCGTGAGGATAGAGAGCCGCACGAGGTAGCGCGCGGCGTCGGACTCGTCCACCTTCAGCGCGCGCGCCAGCTTGTCCGTCATCTCCAGATCGATCTCGGCGTCAACGGTCTTGCGGAACACTGGGTTTGTGACCAGCTCCGGCACGGGCAGCTTCTGGATAGCCAGCTCCTTCATCACCACCTGCAACGGCCGGTGCAGCTCGTACAGGTCCGCGACGAGGCGCACGAGCACGTCCACGCCGTGGGCGTTGCGGCCGTGTTCCTGGAAGTGGGCCTCCTCCAGGCGATGGATGTAGTCGCCGTCCTCCATGGCGCGGGCCAGCTTCTTCTCGTCGTCCGCTGTGAGCAGGCTGACCTTGCCGATCTCGCGCAGGTACATGCGGACCGGGTCGTCGATGCCCTCTTCGAGCTCGATGTCGGAGACACCCGGCTCCGCTTCCTCCAGCTTGCGGGGCCCCTCGCCCCAATCTTCCATCTCCATCGGGCCGCGCGTCGCCACGCGGGGGGCGCCCGCGCTCACGTCTTCCTCTGCGGTGTCGGCGCCGGCCCCCAGGGGCGCCGGGGCCATCTCGTCTGCGCCGTCGTCCGTCTCCAGATCGCTCTCGTCGAGCGCGTCTTCCATGAGGTCTTCCGCCAGGCGGTCACGGCGCTGCCTGCGCTCAAACAGCTCCCGGTCTTCCTCGAAATGGCTAACCATTGATGCCCGCCTCGACGGGGTCGTTGTCGTCACCGTCACTCCTCTCCTGTCTGTGCAGTCTCAAGCCTGTCTCCATGTCCTGCTGGTGCAGGCGCACCGCCTCCCGCAGGCGTTCGTCCTCCTCGGCGCCGGACGCGGCCGCCTCCGCCAGGGCGGAGACGCCCAGTTCCTCTTCCCGGGCGGCCAGGAGGGCGCCCACCGCCTGTTTCTCGGCCTCCAGCTGGCGGTGCTCCAGCGTACGACGGCAGCTGAGGAGCGCCTCTCGCGCCTGCTTCAGGTCAGACAGCGGCAACCTCCGCAGCATTAAACGTTCCACGTGGTCGCGCAGTTCCAGCGGGACGGTCTCCTTTACAGCTTCTGGCTCCGGGCAGGCCTTCCAGGCGGCGAACACCTGCTGGTTCTCCACTTCCCAGAGCAGCTCCGGCGGCACCTCCAGCCCCTCCGGAGCGAGGCCGGGGTACTGCACCAGCACGGCCAGCAGGAACTGCTCCCGCTGGTCGCCGCTCCTGCCGGCCACGGCGGCGGCCTGCGGCGCCGGCCCCTTCCGCCCGCGGTTCTGGGCCAGCATGGCGCTCAACTCCTCTTCGCCTGTCTGCGAGAGGCGCGAGAGCCGCTGCAGGTAGTGGGCACGGACCACCGGGTCGGCCACGGCGCTGAGCAGCGGCAGAAACTCCTGAACGAACTGCGAGCGGCCCCTCGGGTTCGTAAGCTCGTGCGAGGCGGCGGAGGCCTGCAGCCGGTAGTCCAGCACCGGTTGCGCCTCGGCGACGAGCCCTCGCCACTGCTCGGGGTCTGCCCGTACCACTTCGTCCGGGTCCCTGCCCGGTGGCAGGACCGCCACCCGCAGGTCCACAGCCACCGCCTCCTGGTAGCCCACCAGGCCGCGCCAGCTTACCACAGGCACGGCGCCGGCGGAGTCGCCCAGCGCTCCGCGGACGACGTCGTGGCCGCGGACGGCGGCCTCGCTGCCGGCGGCGTCGGCGTCCAGGGCGAGCACGATCTGGGAGGTGAGCCGCTTCAGGAGGCGCACCTGGCGCTCGGTAAGGGCGGTGCCCATGGAGGCTACGACGTTGTCAAAGCCGTGCTGGTGCGCGGCTATGGCGTCCATGTAGCCCTCGACTATTACGGCGTGGCCCTCGCGGCGGATTGCCGCCTGCGCGCGGTGCAGCGGGTAAAGCATGCCGCCCTTGTCGAAAATCGCCGTTTGCGAGGTATTGATGTACTTTGCAGCGGCCTGCCCGGAGCCGCCCGCGGGATCCAGCGCCCGCGCGCCGAACCCGGTGACGCGGCCTTTAGCATCCCAGATGGGGAACATCAGCCGGTTGTGAAAGCGGTCGTGCAGGCCTCGTTCGCCCTGGGCCACCAGCCCGGCGGTCAGCAGTTCCCGGTCTGAGAAGCCACGGTCTCGCAGGTGGCCTAGCAGGTCTTCCCAGCCGGGCGGGCTGAAGCCCAGCAGGAACGCCTCGGCCGTGGGCGCATCTACCCCCCGGCGCTCCAGGTAGGCACGCGCCTCGCTGCCGGAGTCGCCCTCCAGGAGGCGCTTCCGGAACCAGTGCGCCGCCGCCTCGCTGGCGGCGTAGAGGCGCTCGTTCTGGCGCTCGCGTTCCTCGGACTGACGGCGTTCGGGAAGTTTGACGCCGGCGCGTTCGGCCAGAAGGCGCAGCGCCTCCGGAAACTCCAGCCCTTCCCTGCGCATGACGAAGGAGATGACGTCGCCGCCGGTGCCGCAAGCGCCGAAGCAGTGCCAGCTCTGGCGCTCAGGCGACACGGTGAAGGAGGGCGTCCGCTCGTTGTGGAACGGGCAGGGCGCCTTGAAGGTGCGGCCGGCCTTTTGCAACTGGACGTACTGGCCGATGACCTCGACGATGTCCAGGCGGGCCTTGACCTCTTCGACCTCGTTCATTGCGAAGGAAATGCCTCAGTCAGAGTCGGACCTCAGGGTGAATAAAGCTGTGGGCGTGAGGGCGAGAATTGCCGTGGCTCCGGTACTCTCCAATTATAGAACACTCCGGCTGCGGAAAAGTTTCGCTCCGTGGCAGGGTTTAGAAAAAATGTTTTCCTGACCGGCCGGTCACCACAGGGCTACAGGCGCTGGAACTCGCCCCGCGCCAGGGCGGAGCGCCTGCCCAGCCGTGCCGCCTGGGCAAGGGCGAAGCCGTCAGTCATGCCGGCCACGTAATCGGCGGCGCGGCGCCAAACGGGGTCGGCAGGGATCACGAAGTCGCTGCGGATCTCGTCCGGGTGCTCGCAGTAGTGCCCGTAGAGGAGGGAGACCACCTGCCTGGCCTCTTCCGCTTCCTCCCGGCGGCCCTCCCACAGGTACACGCGCTGGAACATGAACTCCCGCAGGGCGTTGGCGGCGGCGGCGATCCGCTCGCTCATGCCGATGCGCACCTGCGTGCGCTCGACCGGCGGGCCCTCGCCGGAGGCTGCCCACGAGTGCTCGATGATATCGCAGACGAGGGTGTTGATGCGTTCAGCATGGCGCCTGCCCAGCGTCTCGCTCACCTCCTGCGGCAGCTCTTCGTCCGTGATCAGGCCGGCGCGGATGGCGTCCGCGATATCGTGGTTGATGTAGGCGACGGCGTCAGAGAGCTTGACGGTCTGCCCTTCGAGGGTGAAAGGGGTGCCCCAGGCCTGCGCCATGATGTCCTCCCGCACCTTGGAGCTGTTGACGATGCCGTCGCGCACTTCCCACGTCAGGTTCAGGTGCTCGAGCTGCTCGACGACGCGCAGGCTCTGTTCCGCGTGCCGGAAGCCCTGGGGCAGCAGCTCCGCGAGCGCCTCTTCACCGGCGTGCCCGAAGGGTGGATGGCCGATGTCGTGAGCGAGGGCGATGGCCTCCGCCAGGTCCTCGTTCAGGTTCAGGCCGCGGGCGATGGTGCGGGAAACCTGCGCCACCTCCAGCGTATGCGTCAGCCGCGTGACGAAGTGGTCGCCCACGGGGGCGATGAACACCTGCGTCTTGTGCTTCAGACGCCGGAAGGCCTTGCAATGGATGATGCGGTCACGGTCGCGCTGGAACTCGGTGCGGACGGGCGAAGGGTCCTCGGGCGCCTCCCGGCCGCGGCTGGCGTCGCTCCTGGCAGCGAACGGCGACAGCAGGCGCTCCCGCTCTTCGAGGCGCTTGCGGACGGTCGAGAGGTCCATGGGTCGCCTCATTCTACAGCGAGGCGCCCGTCAGCCGGAAGCGGCGGGTGGCAGGAACCTCGTGCGGCTTCTAGAGGTTTCTGTAGGCGTCCTTGCGGTGCTTGATGGCACGAACTGTTACAAACCTCGCCCTATCGTCGATTTCGTAGATGATGCGATACTCGCCGGAGTCGATGCGGTATCCCCCGACGCCGCGCAGCGCCTTTATGTCGTGTGGCCGGGGATCTTGGTGCAGACCGTTTAGCCTTGCGTATATCTGCCGCCGGATCTTCGGGTGGAGCCGCTCCAACTGCTTGCGCGCCGGACGCAGGACTGTGACCGAGTAGTTGTCATTCACCCGGTAGTTCTGCCATGACTGTCTCGAGGGGCTCTCCCGGCTCGCCCTCGGCGGCCAGGAAGTCCGCCAGGTCCTCCAGCTCCTCCTGCCTCTCGATCCAGTCGCGCAGCGCCTCGCCGACGATGTCGCGCAGCGGGCGGCCCTGGGCCGCGGCGAGAACGCGGACCGCGCGCGCCAGCTTCGGGCTGCCCAGATCCACCGTTATCCTGGCGCCTCGGGTCTTGGGGGTCTGCTTCTCTGCTCGGCTGATAGCCATGATCACTGCCTCCGGATGGCATAATAGCATAAAAGCGCTTTTATGCGAACGGCGGGCAGAAACGGGCGCGGTCCAGCCGGCGTTTTGCCTCGGCTCGTTCAGGACGCCGGGGTGAGCGTGGTCTGCGGCGGGGTAACGGCGCCGGAGGCGGCGAGCTCCGCCTCCAGGACGCTCTCCGCCTGCGCGATGATCTCTCGCGTGCGGTCGATGACGTCCGGGTTCACGGAGACGGAGGTGATGCCCCAGCGAACCAGCTTCTGGGTGAGCTCCGGGTAGTCGCTTGGGGCCTGGCCGCAGATGGAGACGGTGACGCCGCGGGCCTTCGCGCCGGTGATCAGGCGCTCAAGGGCGACCATCACGGCCTCGTTGCGCTCGTCGAACTCCTGCGCGAAGCGGGAGTTGTCGCGGTCGATGCCGAGGATCAGCTGGGTGAGGTCGTTGGAGCCAATGCTGATGCCGTCAATGCCGACGTCGATGAACTTGTCGAGGATGAGGACGTTGGAGGGTACCTCGGCCATCATCCACAGCTTGAAGTCCTCCGAGCGCGCCAGGCCGAAGCGCTCCATCAGTGCCTTGACGCCGGCCAGCTCCTGCGGCGTGCGCACGAAGGGGATCATCACCCAGAGGTTGGGGTACTCGGCCCGCACGGTCTTGATGGCCTCCACCTCCAGGCGGAAGACGTCTTCGTCCGTGATGTAGCGGGAGGCGCCGCGGTAGCCGATCATGGGGTTCTCTTCTTCTTGCTCGTAGCGGTCGCCGCCCTTCAGGTTGCGGTACTCGTTCGTCTTGAAGTCCGTCGTGCGGTATACCACGGGGCGCGGGTGGAACGCCTTGGCGAAGGAGCGCAGGCCGCTGGCGAGCTTGTGCGTGAACTCCTCCGGCCGGCCCTCGTCGATGAAGAGGCGGGGGTGCTCCTTGATGTGGTCGGCCACGATAAATTCGGCCCGCAGCAGGCCCACGCCGTCCACATTGCGCCCGGCCATCTCATCTGCCAGGCCGGGCTCTGCCAGGTTCACGTAGACCCTGGTCTTCGTCTTGATGTGGGACGCGACGGCCCTGCGGTTCTTCTGCTCCAGCGCCCAGGCCAGGCGCACCTCCGCGCGGCCCTCATAGATGCGGCCGCGGGCGCCGTCTACCGTCACCATCTGCCCGGGCTGCAGGACTGAAGTGCCCTTCTCCGTACCGACGATGCAGGGGACGCCGAGCTCGCGGCTGACGATGGCGGCGTGGCAGGTGCGGCCGCCCTTGTCGGTGACGATGGCGGCGGCCCGCTTCATGGCCGGGACGAAGTCCGGCGTCGTCATCTCCGCCACCAGGATGTCGCCGGCCTCCACCTGGTCGATCCCCTCAGGGCTGAGGACGATCTTCACCGGCCCGAAGGCGACGCCGGGGCTGGCCGGAGACCCTTCGACGAGGATAGGGGCCCTCTCACCCTCCAGCCCGCTCTCGGCGGCCCCGTCGTCCGCGGCGCCGGTGACGGTGACGGGGCGGGCCTGTACCAGATAGAACTTTCCGCCTTCGGCCGCCCACTCGATGTCCTGGGGCCGGCCGTAGTGCTCCTCTACCCGGCTGCCGATCTCCGCCAGTTCCGCTATCTGTTCGTCTGTCAGCTTCTGCGCCTGGCCGCTCTCGGCGGGGATGTCCAGCCAGACGTTGTTCTCCTGACCGGGGGCGGCATCCAGGTTGCGGACGAGCTGGCGCTCCTGGCGCTCTACCTTCTTGCTGCGGACGGCCAGAGACTTCTTGTCGATAACATAGTAATCGGGCGTCACCGCGCCCGATACCACTGCTTCGCCCAGGCCATAAATGGCCTCAATTACGATCTTGTCGCGATCGCCGGTGACCGGCTCCAGGGTGAACATCACGCCGGAGCGCTCCGATTGCACCATGTGCTGGACGACGACCGCGATGCCGACTTTCAGGTGCTCGAAGCCTGCCTGCTGCCGGTAGAAGATGGCGCGGGCCTCGAACAAGGAGGCCCAGCACTCCTGCACGGCCTTGACGACCGCCTCTTCGCCCTCCACGTTCAGGTATGTGCTCTGCTGGCCGGCGAAGGATGCCTCCGCCAAGTCCTCTGCCGTGGCCGAGCTGCGGACGGCCACCGGCCCGCCGCCCATCTCCCGGTAGGCGCGGGTTATCTGGCTGGCCACATCCGCGGGCATGGAGGCGCTGGAGATGAGCCCTTTGATTTCGCGGGCAGCGCTCTGGAGCCGCGCGCTGTCGTTCACGTCGACCCGGGAGAGGATGTCCCGGATCGGCTGCGTGAGCCCGGACTGCTCAACGAAGTGGAAGTACACATGTGAAGTGACGGCAAAACCGGAGGGGACCGGGATCCCCGCCTTTGTGAGTTCTCCCAGGTTGGCGCCCTTGCCACCAACGAGACCGACATCGTCCTTATCCACCTCGCTGAACCAGGCGACGAGCTTCATCTACGTCCTCCCTTAGCTACGAATCCCCAAAGACCACCGCAGCAGCACAAAGATTATAGCCAAAAGCGGGATATTCGCAAACTAAATTGCGGTGGGGCCTCCACATAGAAGCCATTAATTTTCCGAA
>JAUSFE010000045.1 GCA_030649945.1 Dehalococcoidia bacterium
TCGAAGTCGTACAGGTAGAAGTCGCCCGGGCCGCGCTCCGCGCCCTGCTGGACCTCCCCACCCTCCGCGGTGTAGACGCCTATGCGCAGCATGCCCATGACCCTAAGCAGCGCGTGGTAGCGAGCCGCATTGTCCGTGGCCGCGTAAAGCCGCACCGCCAGCGCCTGCGGGCTGAGCGGCGGCGGCGGGCCCACCTAGACCGGGGCGCCGATTTCCGGACAGCCCTCGCCCTGCGTCACCGCGAGCCCGATCAGGCTGCGGGCCAGCTTCTGGGCGTCGCCGATGCCCAGGCTGCCGCCGCAGTCCAGGTCGCCGAAGGCCAGCGGCGCAGCCGGTGTCGCCGCGGAAGACCCGGCGTACAACGGCCCCTGCGCCGCGCCCAGCAGCAGCGCTACCAGCACAACAAGACCGAGGGACGTCCCCCGCATCATCGCCTCCTGCAGATACTGGCCCGCCTCCTGCCGATACAGGCCGCATCTAACCACGGATGGGCGGCCCTGTCAAACCGCCGCCGGCCAATGGTCAGCGCGCCCCGGTACCGGACGGCCGGGCCCGCCCAGGGCGCGATCATCCTATCATTTGCCCGCAGGCGACACGCGGGGCGTAGGGGCGAATGGCATTCGCCCGCAGGTGCTCTTGAACCCGCCCTGTCCGGCGGTTAGAATGCCCACAACACCCCGGGAGCGCAGCCCCCTCGCTTCCCGTTGGACAGACGCATGCCGCATCTCCCCCGCGCTTCGGTCGAAGGCCTGTCGTGGCGCCGGATCGCCGCGCCGTTTAGCCGCCGCGACCTGGTGGAGGGCGCTCTCATGGCCATCGCCTTCCTCCTCTACTTCGGCGTCCGCGGCGCCGTCATCGATAGGCCGGAGACCGCTTACCGCCACGCCCTGGACATCCTCAACGCCCAGCGCTGGCTGGGCATCTTCTGGGAGGACGACCTGAACAACTGGGTGAAGGACAAGCGCTTCCTGGCCCAGACCCTGAACATCGTCTACTTCTACCTGCATTTCCCGCTGATCATCATCTTCGGCCTTTGGCTCTACTACTTCCGCCGCCACAAGTACACGCTGACGCGGGACTCTTTCCTGCTCTCCGGCGCCGTCGCCCTCGTCATCTACTGGCTCTACCCCGTGGCCCCCCCGCGCGAGCTGCCGGGCCTGGCCGCCCGCTTCGACCCCGGCGCCCCCGCCTACGTGCTCGGCTTTCTGGACACGATGCGGGCGTACCTGGGCTACGCCTACGACACGCAGTCCACGCGCACGTTCGTCAACCCCTACGCGGCCATGCCCAGCCTGCACTTCGGCTGGGACCTGCTGCTGGGGATCGGGATCATCCGGGCGTTCTGGGGCCAGCGCTGGCTATGGATCATCGCGCCCATCGGCGTCGCCCTGCCCGTGCTCCAGGTCTTCTCCATCACCATGACGGCGAACCACTTCCTCCTCGACGCGGCCGCCGGCGGCGTCGTGGCCCTGACCGGGCTGGGGCTGGCCGTCGCCGCCCAGCGCTGGGTCTACCCGCCGCTCGGCGCCTGGGCGCGGGCGCTCCCCTGGCCTGCCCTCCGGCGCTGGCTGGTGGAGTAGCGGTCAGCGGTCAGCGGTTCCCGTAGGGAGGTACCTTCAGGTGCCTCCAACCGGGGCGGGGGAGCCTCCAGCCGGCGGTCAGCGGTCAGTTCCCGTAGGGAGGTACCTTCAGGTGCCTCCAACCGGGGCGGGGGAGGCTCCAGCCGACGGTCAGCGGCCAGCGGTTCCCGTAGGGAGGTACCTTCAGGTGCCTCCAACCGGGGCGGGGCGGGGGAGCCTCCAGCCGGCGGTCAGCGGCCAGCGGTTCCCGTAGGGAGGTACCTTCAGGTGCCTCCAACCGGGGCGGGGCGGGGGAGCCTCCAGCCGGCCGTCAGCGGCCAGCAGTTCCCGTAGGGAGGTACCTTCAGGTGCCTCCAACCGGGGCGGGGCGGGGGAGCCTCCAGCCGGCGGCCAGCGGTCAGTTCCCGTAGGGAGGTACCTTCAGGTGCCTCCAACCGGGGCGGGGCGGGGGGGCCTCCAGCCGGCGGTCAGCGGTCAGTTCCCGTAGGGAGGTACCTTCAGGTGCCTCCAACCGGGGCGGGGCGGGGGGGCCTCCAGCCGGCGGTCAGCGGCCAGTTCCCGTAGGGAGGTACCTTCAGGTGCCTCCAACCGGGGCGGGGCGGGGGGGCCTCCAGCCGGCGGTCAGCGGTCGGCGGTTAGCCATCAACGGTTAGCCCCCGCCATCGCGGGGCCGCGGTCACCCGCCTCGATGTGCCAGCTCCACCCGACTGCCGAGGCGCTCCGACCCTTCGACTTCGCTCAGGACAGGCTTCGGCTTGGCCTCCGCTCCGCTGCGGCCGGCTCAGTCTTCGCTGACGTGAGTTGGTCCTTCGACACGCTCAGGACGAACGGAATACGGGCACAGGCTGCGCCCCTACCCCTGACCCTCCTGACCCTCTAACCCCTGACCCTCTCCTCAGTTCCAGTGGTGGAACGACGCCAGCGGCCCCAGCCCCGCGTAGATCTCCACGCTCAGGTCCTGCACGTGGGGCAGCCAGCGCTCCCAGTCCCGCCGGGCGCGGTCCGCCTCCTGGCTGGCGATCACCGCCTGCACGGACGCCTCGTCTGACAGCTCGTAGAGGGCGGTCCAGTTGATCCCGGGCCGGCGGCAGCGCGAGCGGTACGCCTTGACCACGCCCGGTATCTCCATCACGTGCGGCAGATGCTCGCCCTCGTACCAGCGGACGAACTCATCCATGATCGCCGGCTCAATGCTCGCCCGCACCACGAGGAAGGGTCGCGTCATTTGCAGACGCGCTCCGTGTCCGTATGGCAGACGAAGGTGTCAATGAACTGCTGGACACGGTCGCCGTCGAACTCATCGAAGGCGTCCAGGAACTGCCAGGCGGTGAGCGCGATGCGGTGCTCCATCGAGGGGTACGGCGTCATCAGCACCAGCTTGCCCCGGCCCAGCGCCGCCTGCACCAGGCCGGCGAGGTCGCTGCGCAGCGTCGTGCAGCCGGCCGCGCCCAGCGGCTGCGTCCCGCCGTTGCAGTTGTACCAGACCACCACGCCGGCGTGCTCCATGTTGTGCACCGCCGCTTCCTTCGTCACCACCACGTCGGACACGCCCCAGGCCGCCGCCGCGGGCGCGTGCGGGCCGGACGTGGGCGGGTTGCTGTTATAGCCGTCGAAAGTCTCGCCCGCCGCCAGGTGTTTGTGCCCGGGTTGCACCTCGTCCAAGCGCTGCACCGGGTAGGGGTAGTTGCTCACGGGCGCGGCCGTCGCCCCCGTGGACGGCGCGCCGCCGCCCCCGCCGCCACAGGCCGCGAGCGCAAGCAGCAGGCAGGCCGCGACGCCGGCAGGCAGCCAGGGGGCTCTCCGCAGTACCAGTGCTCTCATGCCCGAACCTTCCTTACTCGTTGCCGCGCCTGCCTCAGCCTCATACGCCTACAGCTTGCAGTTCGCGCGCGATAGTGTCCAGAACCGCGCCGCTCTTCTCTGACGTATCGACCAGGAAGTGCGGACGCCGCACCGGCTCCAGGTCGCCCTTCATCTTCTCGTATACCTCGATGTCCGCCGCGGAGACATCCAGCGGGTCATGCCCCCGCCCGCGCGCCGTCAGACGCCGCCGGATCACCTCTTCCGGCGCCGTGAGCTGCACCACGACCAGCCTGGCCCCGTGCTTCTCGGCGATGCCGTACACGGGAATGCGCTGCGCCTCCTTCAGGTTCGTGGCGTCGAAGACCACCGGGATGCCGCGCGCCAGCAGCTGCTCCAGCAGCGCGTGGATGGCGGCGAAAAGCCGCCCGCTCTCCTTTTCCGTGTGCTGCGGCCTGCGGAAGAGGACACGCCGCAGCGCATCGCTCTCCACCGCCGCCAGCGGACACCGCTTCTGGAGCGCGCGCCGGAAGTGGGACTTGCCGCTGCCGGGCAGCCCGCTCAGCAGCACCAGCGCCGGCCTCTGCACCGGCGCCGGCAACGGGCCCAGCGCCTCCTCCAGCACCCGGGCGTCGCGTTCCCACGGGCGCCGCGCGGGTCGGGGGGCCGGCGCAGGCGGCGGCGTCTCGTCGCCCCGGTAGAAGGCCGCGCCCACGAACCCGGGCCCCGTGTGCACGCCCATCACCGGCGTAAACTCGGTCACCAGGAGCTCCGCCGGGGCCAGCCGCCGCAGGCGCTCCGCCAGCTCTGCCGCCCGCTCCGGCGCCTCCGCGTGCATGACGGCGATGTGCAGCCGCCCGCCGGGCCTGCCTACCGGACAGGCAGGCTGGGCCCAACTCTCGATGTAGGCGGCCAGCCGGTCCAGCGCCTTCGCCCGGGTACGCACGCGGGCTATCGGCCGCACCTCCTCACCCTGGGCGGCCAGGACCGGCTTGATCTGGAGCAGCGAGGCCGCCCAGTGCACGATCCAGGGCACCCGCCCGCTGCGGGCCAGGTACTTCATCGTGTCCAGGGCGCCCACCAGCTGCGCCCCGGCGCCCACGGCGCGCGCCGCCGCCGCCGCCCCGTCCAACCCCCGGCCCTCCTGCGCGGCGCGGGCCGCCGCCAGCACCGCGAAGCCGTGCGTCATGGCGATGCCGCCGGTGTCCACCACCCGCACCGCCAGCTCCGGCATCTCCTTCGCGGCCATCTCCCCGGCGTTGACGGCGGCGCTGTGTGTGCCGCTGTAGCGGGTGGACAGCGTCAGACAGAGGACGGCCCGGGCGCCGGACGCCTGCGCCCGCCGGAACGCCTCCAGGAAATCGCCGGGGGCGGCGGCCGCGGTCGTCGGGGGCTTGCGCGCGGCCTCCAGCCGGGCGTAGAAGTCCCTGGCGGAGAGCGCGCCGTCGTGGTAAAGCTCGCCGTCGAAGAGCATGGCGAGCGGGACGATGATGATGCCGTAGCGCTCGATCAACTCCGCGGGCAGACACGCGGAGCTATCGGCGACGATCGCTGGGCTGGCCAGGGGGGAAGGGTCCGGCATGTCTTGGCAGCCAGTATACATAGGGGCGCGGCGAGGTGCCTTACATTAGACGGCGCCGCCCGCCGCCCCCGCCCGCCACCCGTCTCCTGTCCTACAAGGAGGCCGGTGTAGCGGGATGTCCTGGACGAGTACCCGACGGTACCCCGCAGACACGAGCGTGGTAGAATGTGGATAGGGGTGCCTGGGAAGGGTGGGCAATAGTTGAAGCGTGGCGCAACGCGGCTGATCGTCGGCCTGATCCTCTTGGGATCCGTGCTGCCGAACACCCTCACCGCCGGGCACGGGTACTATCTGCTTGCCGGCGGCGCATCACACGAGCGTGCGCACGCCCCGGAAGGTCCAGTGCGTAGCGAGGCCATCGCAGCGAGCACGCCCGCATGCGGCTTGCTCGGTTGTCCGCTGGGCGCGGCGCAGGCCGCCGCCGAACAGCCCCCCGTACACACACGCGAGGCCGCTGACGGCCAGGGCGCCGGAAACAAAGAGCACGACCACGCGGGCCACATGGTGACCGTCGTGGATCCCTCCGAGCTGCGCTCGCTGGAGGACGCGTTCGTCCTCAACAAGAGCGCTGCGGTATTGCGGCCGCTCCCGGCTGACATCCTGATCGTCGCCGGCGCGTACGCTGCGCCCATCGACCCTCCTCCTCGATCGCTCTGACTCCCACTTGTCCTCCGCCGCCTGATGACGGAGGACACAGAGTCATAGCAGATTGAACGGAGGTTTCTCATGATTCCCAGCCCTCTGGCCGCCCGGCTTGCCTGGCGCCGGGTGGTCGCGATGTCGCCGCTCTTGCGCGGCTACACGTCAAGTCCCCTGCGGCCGTGGTACTCGGCGGTCCGCTTCGGACCAGGAGCCAGAATCGTGTTCGGCGTTGCCCTCCTGGCAGCCGCCATCACCGCGTTCGCGCCGGCCCCGGCGGTCTACGCACAACCCGGCGACGAGCGAGCCGCTCCCCGGCTGCTCATCGCCGAGATGGAGGCGCTCACGGCCGGTGCCGGCAAGCTCTCCGGGGCCGTCAGGAAGGCTGACTTCGAGACGGCGCAGTCACAACTGGCAACGATCAACCGCAACTGGCCAGCGGTGCGGGCGGAACTGCAACGCCGGGAAAAGTCCGACGTCATCAACAGCTTTGAGTCCGCTCTGGGTGGCCTGAGCACGGCTATCGAGGCCGGCGACGAAGAGGCTGCGACCGTGGGCACAGCGCAGCTCCAACGAGCCCTGGGCGCCGTGAACGAGACACTCGGGAGCGCCGACCTCGACGCCGGTCGCATCCTCGGCGCCGTGGGACTGCCGCTCCTGATCATCGCTGCCATCACCGCGGTGCTCCCGGCGGCCGGGCGCCGGATCGGGGTGAAGCTGTGAGCCAGACGACTCTCGCCCCAGAGCCGGTCGCACGGCGCAGGATCGACCTGCTCGCCTTCGGCCCCCTCGACAGACTATCCCGCAGTAGTTTCTTCCCCCTGGTCTTGCAGGTCGCGGTGCTCTTGCTTTTCGCGGCCGCCCTCTATGACGGCTTCTTCGGCACCGACGTTAGCAGCGAAAACCTGCTCACCTGGGGGGCGTTCACCATCTTCTTCTGGCCCGTCATCCTTGCCACATTGGTCCTGCTGGGCAGGGCCTGGTGCGCCGTCTGCCCCATCGGCACGATAGCTGCAATAGCGAACAGGTTCACCCTGGGCCTCAGGTGGCCGCGCCTGCTAAGCAACCTGAGCCTCTCGCTAATCGCCTTTGTCCTGGTGCTGTGGATGATCCGGCCGGTCACCGAATTCGACACCGTCCCCAGTCAGACCGCCTGGTTCTTCCTCACCGTCGCCACGGCGGCCGCGGCGACGGGCCTGCTGTTCTCTGGCCGGGTGTTTTGCCGGCACGTCTGCCCGATCAGCGCCCACCTGGCCGTGATATCCCTCGTCGCGCCGGTCAGCCTGGAGTCGGCCCCAACAAGCGGACTGCGGTCCGGTCCGTCGCTGGATGTTCCGAGAGCGCAGGCAGTTGAGGCCTGCCGCGGTTGCACCGGCCATCCCTGCACTCGAGGAACTGCCGAGCGGGAAGGCTGCGCCTGGGGTCTCTACCCGGCCGTCATGGGAGCCATGAATCGCTACTGCAGCCTCTGCCTGAAGTGTGTGAAGAACTGCCCGGCCCCCGGCACCATAAAGGCCGTGGTCAGTTGGCCGTTCTCCCGGCTCTGGAAAGTGTCCCAGCCGCGACCGGGTGAGGCCTTTTCCATCCTGATCCTCATGGCGATCTTCCTCTTTCACATGGCCTGGGGGCACGGCACCCGAATGCCCACCTTCGTGCACGACGCCGCCCCGAACGTGCTCCCTTTCCTCTCCGCCGAGGACGCCATGTACGTATCGGTCGAAGTGATCGGCCTCGTCACGATGATCGGCCTCTATTCGGCGCTCGCTGTCCTCTCCAGCAAGATGCTGCACGCCCGGTTCCGGGCGGTGTTCCCCCTGTTCGCCTTCGCCTACTTGCCCCTCGTCGTTTTCCGCGCCCTCGGATACCTGACCCAGGATGTTCTGAGGAGCGGAGGCAGGTGGGTCACGTTCGCTCTGAACCAGATGGGCGTGAGCATCTACCTCGACCCGGAGCTCTTCGGCAGCTTCTCCGACCCGATCTTCGAAGGCACGACGTACAACGTCTATGCCGCTCTGCTGACTGTGCCCATCCTGCTCGGTCTGCTGGTAGCTGCCTACGCGGCCTACAGGATCGCCCGCAGCCTGGTCGCGGACAATGGGACGGCATGTCGGCTGGCGGCCCCGCACATTGCCCTGATGCTCGTAATCGTCCTCGCGCTGTACGAGTTCCCGTACCTGGTCGGGTACAAGATCATTGGTGCGCCTGGCCTCTTGTACGGATAGGCAGCCTTTCGTGCGGGCGGCCCGGGTGCAGACCCCGGGCCGCCCGCACCGGTCCCGGCCGAACCAGCATTACGGCGGACGGAGGTCATGCTGGACGCGTACACTCGTTTGCCGTCTCACGGGGCCTGTGCTATACTCGCCGCGAAGGAAGAAAGAGAGCGATAGGCGACACCGCGTAAGGATGCTCACCAAGGAGAAGAAGGCGGACCTGGCGTCTGCCTACCAGACCCACACCACGGACACCGGCTCAACGGAAGTCCAGGTGGCACTCCTCACTGAGCGCATACGCCAGCTCACGGACCACCTGCGCTTCCACCGCAAGGACCACCACTCCCAGCGCGGTCTGATGATGCTCGTGGGACAGCGACGCGGCCTGCTGCGATACCTGAGCCGGTCAGCGCCGGAGCGGTACAAAGCTCTCATCGCGAGACTTGGCCTCCGCAAGTAACTGCGAGGGCCTCTCTCTTCCCAGTACAGGCGTCAGGCCAGGCGGATAAGGCCTGAGAGCCCGCGAGGAGCGGGTAGATAAGGGCAGGAGCCCACACACAAATGCAGCCACAGGGCAGCACAATCTAGTTTATGTTCCCGGAGCATTCACAGGCGGGTCCGCGCGTTTTGTAGCGCTTTCCAGGGGACGTGGAGGTTTTATTCCAAATGGTAGAAGTATTCGAGCGTGAAATCGGGGGTCGCACCCTGAGCATGGAGGTGGGGAAGCTCGCCGGGCTGGCCAACGGTGCGGTCACCGTGCGCTACGGCGACAGCATGGTGCTCGTCGCGGCAGTGATGAGCGCCGAGCCGCGTGAGGGCATCGATTTCTTCCCCCTCACCGTGGACTACGAGGAACGCCTGTACGCCGCGGGCAAGATCCCCGGTGGCTTCTTCCGCCGCGAGGGCCGCCCCAGCAGCGCTGGCATCCTCACCGCCCGCCTCACCGACAGGCCCCTGCGGCCACTCTTCCCCAAGGGCCTGCACAACGACATCCAGATCACGATCACCACCCTCTCCGCCGACCAGGAGAACGTCCCGGATCTCCTCTCCGTCCTCGGCGCCTCGGCCGCGCTCTCCATCTCGGACATCCCCTTCGGCGGGCCGGTATCAGCTACGCGCGTCGGCCGCATCAACGATGAGTTCGTCGTCAACCCCACGTTCGCCCAGCTGAACGACAGCACGCTGGAAATCGTCGTCGCCGGCACCCGCGACGCCGTCGTCATGGTCGAGGCCGGCGCCAGCGAGGTGAGCGAGAAAGTCATCCTGGACGCCATCCGCCTGGCCCAGGAGGTCAACGGCCAGCTCATCGCCTTGCAGGACGAGATGGTGCAGCGCGTGGGCAAGCCCAAGCGTGAGGTGCAGCCGGAAGAGCTGCCCGACGAAGTCAAGCGGGCGGTCGTGGACTACGCGAACTCCCAGGGCTGGGACCTCATCGCCGCCGCCAAGGACGAGCGCGCCGGCGTCATGCGGGAGGCGCGCAAGGCCACACTCGCGGCCCTGTCCGAGACCTATCCCCCGGAGCAGATCAAGGCAGCGCTGGACGAGCACCTCAAGGGCATGGTGCGCAGCAAGATCCTGGACGAGGGCGTCCGCCCGGACGGCCGCCGCCCGGAGGACATCCGCGAGATCAGCGCCGAAGTGGGCCTGCTGCCGCGCACCCACGGCTCCGGCCTCTTCACCCGCGGCGAGACCCAGGTCCTCACCATCGCCACGCTCGGCTCCATGGGCGAGCAGCAGCGGCTGGACGGCCTGGAGCCGGAAGACTCCCGCCGCTACATGCACCACTACAACTTCCCGCCCTTCTCTGTGGGCGAGACGCGGCCGCTGCGCGGGCCCAGCCGCCGCGACATCGGCCACGGCGCCCTGGCGCAGCGCGCCCTCCTGCCCCTTATCCCAGACGAGGAGGAGTTCCCGTACACCATCCGCCTGGTCTCAGAGGTGCTCTCCAGCAACGGCAGCACCTCCATGGCCAGCACCTGCGGCAGCACGCTGGCCCTCATGGACGCCGGCGTCCCCCTCAAGGCCCCCGTGGCCGGCGTGGCCATGGGCCTGATCAAGGGCGAGCACGGCTACCGCATCCTCACGGACATCGCCGGCATGGAGGACCACTTCGGCGATATGGACTTCAAGGTCGCCGGCAGCGAGAAGGGCATCACGGCCCTGCAGATGGACATCAAGATCAAGGGCATCACTTACGAGATCATGGAAGAGGCCCTGGCGCAGGCGCGCGAGGCCCGCAACTTCATCCTGCAGAAGATGCTGGCGGTGATCCCCACGCCGCGCACGGAACTCTCCCAATACGCGCCGCGCATGTACCGCATCACCGTGCCGCAGGACAAGATCGGCGCGGTCATCGGACCCGGCGGCCGCGTCATCCGCTCCATCATCGAAGAGACGAAGTGCTCGATCGACATCGAGGACGACGGCACCGTGTTCATCGGCTCGCCCAGCGAGGAGATGGCCCAGAAGGCGATCAGCATCATCGAGGGCCTCACGAAGGAGGTCGAGATCGGCGAGGTCTACACCGGCACCGTCTCCCGCATCACCAACTTCGGCGCCTTCGTGGAGATCCTGCCGGGTAAGGACGGCCTGGTGCGCATGGAAGACCTGGCGGAGTTCCCGGTCAACCGCCCGGAGGACGTCGTGAAAATGGGCGACGAGGTCATGGTCATGGTCATCGAAGTGGACTCCATGGGCCGCATCAACCTCTCCCGCCGTGCCGTTATCGAGGGCCTCAGCGTCGAAGAAGCCCGCGAGGTCTCCCAGCGCGAGCAGGCCGCGTCACGCGGCGGCCGCCCGGGCGGCGGCGGTGGCCCGCGTCGCGACTTTGGCGACCGCGGACGTGGCGGTGGCGGCGGTGGCCGTAGCGGAGGCGGCGGTGGCCGTAGCG
>JAUSFE010000124.1 GCA_030649945.1 Dehalococcoidia bacterium
AGGTATTCATGGTCTACCGCGACCGCGAGCGCGACGTGCAGGGCCAGTTGGCTACCCTCGTCGCCGCCGGTGTGGAGGGGGACTAGAGCGGGGGGCCGTTGAGTATGCAAACAGACATTATCGTACTCAAGATAACGGCCAGAATGAAGGTAGCGGGATGAGCGCCCGTGGCCCAAGTCACGAGATGCGCATAGACCGTCAGTGAGGTTCGAGGCGGCACGGCTGGCGGTCGAGTCCCGGGATGTCGAGAAGGCGATGGAGTTCTACCGCGCCATCCTGGCCCGGGACCCCATTGACGAGGAGGCAGCCTGCGGCCTCATGCGATGCTACGCCAGGCTGGGCGACCTCAACGGGGTGCGCAAGGTGTACAAGGTGCTGTGCGAATCGCTACGACGAGAGCTGGAGGACGAAAAGGCGGAACCGCTGCCCCAGACGACAGCGCTGCTTCGGGAGCTGCTAGGAGAACCCAAGAGGGCGTGACGTAGGACTCCCTGACCTCTTAATTTCCGTCAGGCCGTCCCGGCCCATACTTTAAGGCGCCGGATGGGCCATTTCGTATCTGGACACGGTTCTCGCCGGCCCGGCTAATCCCGGTCCGCGGCCCCGCCTGGACCAGGCACTTCTGGCGCGAGCATGTCGTTTGATAGACCGGGAACACTCGACCTACAAATTGCCCACCCGCTTCATGCTGAGGCCAATCTTCAAGAGCGGTGACGTTTCTATATTTATGATCATCACCTCAACCTCTTCGCCGATCACAACCACTTCACTCGGGTCATCTGTGTATTCGTCTCGGAGCTCGCTAATATGGACTAGTCCTCTCAGTCCCGACCCTATGTCTACGAACGCGCCGAAATCCTTCCAACCGGTCACCGTGCCAGTCACTATGTCGCCGGGCCCTCCACAGATTATCCGGAGCGCTCTTCTCCCTCCTTCCGCGCCCTTTCGCGCTGTTTCCAGCCAAGAACGGCGTCAATTGCTACCCTGCCATCAACTATCGCGGCTCCTGACGGCAACAGTAAGAGCCGTGACCTGCCGGCGTGTCAACGCCTTGCCCGCGCCGAAGCGTTCGGGCGATCCACCCGCTCGTGAAATAGTGCACAATGGCCTGTATCTTCGGGCCATATGACCCTAGGTACACCCGCCCGCCGGATGCTCTATTAGGTGCACCAGGTGGAAATATGGTCTGCACCGCCGGTTCGCTGTTCCGTCAGTTCCACGGGCGTCACTGGACGTGCGGCAGCCGGCCTCGTGGTGCCATTCCGGGGCGGGCCGGGAGACGATGGGGGTATGAGCCTTGACCGCCTGAAGTGGCTGACCATCATCCTTCCGCTGATCTTCGTGGCGGCCATCCAGATCTGCGTGATGCTGTTCCTGGAGCCGGTGCTGGGGAACGCGGCCGGGCACTGGTTGGCCTTCGCCGTCATCGCGCTCGGCATCATCGTCTTCTCGAGCACCGTGTTCAGGGTGCTCGGCGAGATGCAGCGGAAGATTCTCAAGCAAAACGAGGAGGCCCAGGCGCTCTATGAGATAGGGCTGGAGATAACGTCTCTGCAGGGTATCCAGAAGATCCTGCGCTCGATCGTGGAGCGGGCGCGCGACATCCTGGGCAGCGAGACCGCGGCGCTATGCCTGGCCGGCGGGAACGGCGGCGGGCTGACGCTCGTCGACTGTAGCGGGCCCAGGGAGGCGTTCCAGCGACCTCCGACGCCGGTCCCGCCGTTCCCGGGGACACTCCTCGTCGAGCCCGAAGCTCCCGCCGCGCCGACCGGGAGTTCGCCGTGCCTGGCGCTGGCCAATGGATACCGTTCGTGCCACCTTTCGGCGCCGCTGGTCGTCGGCAACTCCAGGGTCGGCGAGCTTTGCGTCTCCAGTCGCGCGGCCCGTCAGTTCAGTGAGCAACAGCGGGGGCTACTGGCCGGTCTGGCGGACATGGCGGCAATCGCCATCAACAACGCGCGTCTCCTGGAGCGCGAACGGTACGTAGCGGTGCTGGAGGAGCGGGAGAGGCTGGCCCAGGAGATGCACGATAGCCTCGCCCAGGTCCTGGGCTACCTTCACCTTAAAGCGCAGGCGGCGAAGCGCCACCTTGACGGCGGACAGCCGACCCGCGCCAATGATGAACTCGCGGAGATGGCGTCCCTCGCCCACGAGGCGTATGTGGACGTCCGCGAGGCGATCCTCGGCCTTCGGGAGACGGTGTCGCCCACTCGGGGAATCGTCGGCACCCTGCAGGAGTACCTCCAGAAGTTCGCCCGTCAGGCCGGCATCGCTGCCGAGCTTGAGATCGAGGGTGATGCGGCGCCTCAGTTCCCGCCGGAAGCGGAGGTGCAGCTGGTCCGGGTCATCCAGGAGGCGCTGACCAACGTCCGCAAACACGCCGGGGCGAAGAGGGCCTGGGTGCGAATCGCCAGCGGGCCGCGGGAGATCGGCATAAGTATTGAGGACAAGGGCCGCGGCTTCGATCCGGCGATCCTGAACGAG
>JAUSFE010000129.1 GCA_030649945.1 Dehalococcoidia bacterium
CCTGCCGTCCGGGGCGCTGGCGCCGGGCATCGATGCCTTCGTGCGGGCGGTGGCCGCGGAGGGCGTGCCCATCCAGCGGCGCTACCCGACGCCCCTGCCACAGCAGCCCGTCTTCGCCGGCTACGGAGGCCCGCCCTGCCCGGTGGCGGAGCGTCTGGCCGGCGAGCTGTTCACCCTGCTGGTCCACCCCACGCTCACGCCGGGGGACCTCGACGACGTCGTACGGGCGATCGGAAAAGTGGCAGGGGCAAGCCGGCGCAGATGAGCGGGCGGCGCCCCGCAAGCCGGCCGGGCCCGCTGCCGAGGCACGGTGTGGAGCATAGGGGCCTTCGGGCTCCCACCCACGGCGCGAAAGGATGGCCTGGGCTACAATTGGCATAACACGCCCACTTTCCGGAAGGGGTGAACGAACTGAGCAGGCGGTTCCCATTGCGCATCCCGCGACGGCCGTCGGGAAGGCAGCCAGCGGCTGATCCCCTGCAACTGGCGACAGCCGCCCTGGAGAACCTGCCAACGCCGTCGGCGACGCCCGAAGCGGCAGGCTTCGGGAGGACGTTCCGCGCCCTCCGCAACCGCAACTACCGGCTGTTCTACTTCAGTCAGACGATCTCCCTCAGCGGTACCTGGATGCAGACCATCGCCCAGGCCTGGCTGGTACTGCAGCTGACCAATTCGAAGGTGGCCCTGGGCACGGTGACCATGCTCCAGTTCCTGCCCATCACTATCTTCGTGCTGTTCGCCGGCGTCATCGCCGACCGCGTGCCAAAGCGGAAGTTCATTCTCGTCACGCAGACGCTGGCGATGTCGCAGGCGATAGCGCTGGCGGTGTTGGTATGGTCCGGCCAGGTCCAGCTCTGGCACGTTTACGTGCTGGCGCTGGTGCTGGGGCTGGCCAACGCCTTTGAGCTACCGACCCGCCAGGCCTTTGTGGTTGAGATGGTGGGCAAGGACGACCTCCTGAACGCCGTGGCGCTTAACTCCGGTATGTTCAACGCGGCTCGGCTTATGGGACCGGCGGTGGGCGGCCTGGTCATCGCCACGGCCGGCGTGAAGGGCGCGTTCCTGCTCAATGGCATCAGCTTCCTTCCCGTCATCGCCGCACTGATGATGATGAATCCCGCCGGGTTCTACGCTATGAACAAGCAGGTCGGCCGGCGGATGAACCCGCTGGCAGAGCTGC
>JAUSFE010000132.1 GCA_030649945.1 Dehalococcoidia bacterium
TGCCTCAGTCATCTCCCGACGCAACTTCTTGGCAGCCTCCAGCTTGACGGGAGCTACCCGCTGCCCTTGCACTATGTAGCGCTTCACCTGCTTAATCGCTCGACATCTCCCCTGTATCCCCTCTCCGTAGCGGATAGGGGATGGGGTTTCCTCCTTCCCGTTGCGGGAAGGGGGACCAAGGGGGTTAGGTCACCCTAATCCTCCTCCAACGTACTCGTGTCGCCTTCCGGCAGGCCAAGCTCCCGGGCCTTGAGGAGACGGCGCATGATCTTGCCACTGCGTGTCTTGGGCAGCGAGGCAATGAAGTCTATCTCCCGCGGGGCCACGGCGGCGGCCAGCTTCCCGCGGGCGAACGCCATGATCTCGCGCCGTAGCTGGTCGGTAGGCTCGTAGCCGTCGTTCAGGGATACGAATGCCTTGACGACCTCCATAGCTATGGGGTCGGGCTTGCCAATGACACCGGCCTCGGCCACGGCGGGGTGCTCGATTAGGACGCTTTCTACCTCGAATGGGCCTACCAGGTGGCCTGCGGTGTTGATTACGTCGTCGGCGCGGCCCACAAACCAGAAATAGCCGTCGGCGTCCATGCGGGCGCGGTCGCCGGTGATGTACCAACCGTTCTGGAAGCGGGAGTCGTAGAGCGGCTTGTTGTTCCAGTAAGTGCGGAACATGGAGGGCCAGCCGGGCCTCACCGCCAGGTTCCCCTCCTCGCCCGGCGGTAGCTCCTTGCCGTCGTCGTCGATGATTGCCGGCTCGATGCCGGGGAACGGGCGCCCCATGCTGCCCGGGCGGATCTCCATCGCCGCGTAGTTGGCGATGAGGATGGCGCCGGTCTCCGTCTGCCACCAGTTGTCGTGGAAGGGCAGGCCCAGGACCCTCTCGCTCCAGACGACGGCCTCCGGGTTCAGCGGTTCGCCCACGGACATCGTGTAGCGCAGGCTGGAGAGGTCGTGCTTCTGCGGGGCCTCGTCGCCCGCTTTCATCAGCATACGGATGGCCGTCGGCGCCGTGTACCAGACCGTCACCCGGTACTTCTCGATCAGCGAGTACCAGGCGCGGGCGCCGAAGCCGCCCTCGTAGACCAGGCTCGTCGCCCCGTTGCTCCAGGGCGCGAACATGCCGTAGGAGGTGCCGGTCACCCAGCCGGGGTCTGCCGTGCACCAGTAGACGTCGTCCTCGTGCAGGTCCAGCACGTGCTTGCCCGTGGCGTAGTGGCCGACTATGGCGTTGTGGACGTGCGCGGCGCCCTTGGGCTTGCCGGTGGTGCCGGACGTGTAGTGCATGACCGAGAAGTCTTCCGGGTCCGTGGCCACGGTCTCGAAATCCGCGGACTGTGAGCCAACGGCCTCGTCCCAGAGCAGCACGCCGCCCTCCGGCCCGGCCGGGTGGCGGCGGGTGACCAGGACCACGTGCTCCAGCTCCGGCAAGTCCTTGCGGATGTCCTTCACGCGGGCCCAGAGGTCGGGGCTGGTGACCAACACTTTCGCGCCGCTGTCCGCCAGGCGGTCCTTCACGGCGTCCGGGCCGAAGGCGGAGAACAGCGGGCCGATGACCGCGCCCAGCTTAAGGGTGCCGAAGACCGTGAAGTAGCACTCCGGCACGCGTTCCAGGAAGACGAAGACGCGGTCGCCCTTCTCCACGCCCAGCTTGCGCAGCCCGTTCGCCGCCCTGTTGGCCCCGGCGACCATCTGCGCGAAGGTGTAAGTCTCGGTCTCGCCGTCCTTACCCTCCCAGAGCATCGCTATCTTGTCGCGGCGGGCGGTCTTCAGGTGCCGGTCCAGGCACTCATGCGTGATGTTTAGGGAGCCGCCCGGCAGCCCGTCCAGCTCGCGGCGGACGCGCTCCCATGACCACGAGCGGCGCGTCTCCTCGTAGTCGGCGAGGTTCGGGCGGAGCGGCATCTCTGCCGCGGGCGGCTTGGCGATGCGGGCGTATTCCACGGGCGCTCTCCTTCAGATGACCGGCCTGGGCTGATTTGGAGCGTGCTCCAATGTAGCGCAGCCCCCCACGGGCAGTCAACGAGCGTGTAGCAGGGTGCTGAAAAACGGCATCTCGTCCCTGCCGCCGCCCCACCCCAAGAAAAAATTAAATCTGGGGGACACCCCCAGACCCCCGTCAAAGGGGCTCTGCCCCTCTGCACTCCCCGTTTTTCAGCAGCCTGGTAGGGACCCGGCGAATACCCTGGCGGCTGTGGCACGGACCGCCGGGAACGGGCCTTTGGGCCGTTGTGGCGGAGCGCGATGCGAATCTATGATAGCGTCAGGAGGCGTAACCTGGAATAGAATGGATATCGTGGAGATCGGCGGCGTCAGCATCGTCCTGGCCTTCGTGGCGGGGCTGCTCTCTGTGGCCTCGCCCTGTGTGCTGCCTCTCGTGCCCGCATACCTGGGGTACCTTACGGGCGCCTCGCTGGAGGCCGCCCCGACGGGCGCGCGGACCGTGCGGGTGGCGTCCGGGGGACCGGCCGCAGCGGGAGCGGTGGCGCTGGCGCCGGCCCTGGGCGAGCCGCTGCCCTCGCCGTTCCTGCACTCGCTCAGCTTTGTCAGCGGCTTCACGGCCGTCTTCGTGCTCTTCGGCGTGTCGCTGGGCGTGGCCGGCTACGTCCTCAAAGACCACCAGGACATCATCCTCAAGGTGGCCGGCAGCCTGCTGATCATCATGGGGCTGCACCTGGCCGGCGTCATCACCATCCCCTTTCTGGCACAGGAGCGCCGCGTCGATGCCGGGGCCGGCGCCAGGGTGGGCTACGCGCGCTCGTTCTTCGTGGGCTCGGCGTTTTCGGCCGGCTGGAGTCCCTGCATAGGGCCCACGCTGGGGGCCATCCTGGCCCTGGCCGTGTCCAGCGGCACGGTCCTGCAGGCGGGCATCCTGCTGCTGACGTACTCGGTGGGGCTATCGGTCCCCTTCCTGGCGCTGGGACTGGCGTACAACAGCGTGAAGCCCGTGTACAACCGGATGAAGCGTTACACGGGCATTGTGAACTACGTGAGCGGCGCCATGCTCATCGTCGTCGGCATCCTCATCTTCACCGATAGCCTGATCAACATGAACAACCTCTTCAACTTCGGCTTCCTGCGCGATATCTCCGGCAATGCCTAGCGAAGGCCAGTCCGCCACCGTGAGCGCGACACTCGAGACCGCCGTCCAGGAGGCGAACCACGCCCGCTACCGGCCCGGCCAGACCGCCGGCCACTACGAGAGCTTCTTTCTCCGGGCCAATCACCCGCAACGCCCGCTGGCCTTCTGGATCCGCTACACGGTCTTCAGCCCGGACGGTCGTCCGGAGGACGCGATCGGGGAACTGTGGGCCGTCTACTTCGATGGCGAGACCGCCGGCCACGTCGCCGCCAAGAGCGAGGTGTCGCTGGCGGCGTGCAGCTTCGGCGCCTCGGCCTTCGGCGTGCGCGTGGCGGACGCCGTTCTGCGGCCGGGCGGGGCGCAGGGACGCGCCGCCTCCGCAGGTCACGCGATCTCCTGGGACATGACCTTCGGCGGCTCCGCGCCGCCCTTGTTCCTGCTGCCGCTGGAGTTCTACGCGCCTGAGATACCCCGGGCGAAAAGCCTGGTCCCGCTCCCCATGGCGGTGTTCCACGGCACCCTGGAGGTCGACGGCAGACCCATCGAGGTGAGCGGTTGGACTGGCAGCCAGAACCACAACTGGGGCCCGCGCCACACGGACCACTACGCCTGGGGCCAGGTCGCCGGCTTCGACACCCATCCCGAGAGCTTCCTGGAAATCGCCACTGCCAGGTTCCGCGTGGGCGACTCCTGGACGCCGTTCGCCACGCCCCTCGTCCTGCGCCACCGCGGGCAAGAGTTCCCACTCAACGCGCCCGCTCAGGCCGCGGTGGCTAAGGCCGCCTTCGGCTACTTCCACTGGGACTTCGCTTCCGAGACCGACGCCATCGCCATCGCCGGGACGGTCCGGGCGCCGAAGGCGGCGTTCGTGGGACTCACCTACTACAACCCTCCCGGTGGCGAGAAGCACTGCCTGAACACCAAGATCGCATACTGCGAGCTGCACCTGACGCACAAACATACGGGCGAGACGGAAGTCCTCTCCACCCGCAACCGCGCGGCCTTCGAGATCCTGACCGACGACCGCGACCATGGCGTGCCCATCAGCGTCTGAGCGATGGCAAAGGGGCGTCAGATCGATATCGGGCAGCGCCTGCTCGCCCTCGCCGGCCTTGGCGCCATCGTCGGCATCGTCGTCGGCGCCCTCGCCGTCGCCGGGCTCCTTGGCAACCAGGCGGGTGGCAAGGGCATAGAGCAGGTGACGCTGCTGGACCCGCCGCGGGCAGAGGGCCAGGTGACGCTGGGGGTGGGGCCGGCGGTGGGGTTGCTGGCGCCGGACTTCGAGATCTCCGACTTCGACGGCCGGCGCCACCGCCTCAGCGACTTCCGGGGCAAGGTGGTGTACGTCAACTTCTGGGGGAGCTGGTGCATCCCCTGCGCCATCGAGCTGCCGGACATCCTGCAGCTCCAGCAGAAGCATCCCGATGACCTCGCCGTGATCGCCGTCAACCGGCGCGACCCGCTGGACCGGGCGCGCAACTACCTGCGGAACCTGCCGCTGAACGACGGTGGGAAAGGCGCCGGCTTCACCGTGGACGCCATGGACCCTGACGACACGCTGTACGACCGGTACCGCGGGCTGGCGATGCCGGTGAGCGTCTTCATCGACCCCAACGGCGTGGTCACGCGCGTCGCCAACGGGCAGATCGACCTGGACGCCATGGAGGAGGCGCTGGCGCAGGCGCTGAGTGGCGGCGCGATAGCCGCCGGCTTTGGAAGTAGTGGCAAGGTTTGCTAGAAGGACTTTGCCACGGCCCCGAAGTCGAACATGACAGCGGACTCGTTCCCAACTACCCAGCCGTCGTGTCCGGCCGGTATCGTCGCTACGTCGCCCGCCTTCAGGTCGAGCTCACCTCCATCCGAGAACACAACCTTTAGCTGCCCCGCCGCAAGATAGACGAAGTGCGGGACCTCACAGTACTCGCCCCCGCCTACCACCGGCTTCTCGTGATCAGACCACTTCCACCCTGGCGCGAACGTCGCCCTACCGACTCCGGCGCCCGCGATCTCAACAATGTCGATTTTGCCGTTCTCCATGTTGAGCACCTGATCCGGGGCATTAAGGGATTTCTTCTGCGGCTTGCTCATCGCGTGTACCCCTTTCCGTCTGATTCGTTTACGAGTCCTAGCGACAACGCCACCAATTATAGATGCACTCCAGAAAAAATCAATTCTCGCTCCCAATGCTCGGAGGCTCTTATGCCCTGATGCTCTATACTTAACCCCGCGGGCTCTTCCGCCCGCCATCGCGAATTGCTAAGGAGGAGGCCATGAGGGACGTCGCCATCGTCGGCGCCGGCATGACGAAGTTCGGGAAGTACCTGGACCGCGGGCTCAAGTCAATCGGCATGGAGGCCGTCAAGGCCGCGCTGGACTCCGCCGGCGTCGATAAGTCGAAGCTTGAGGTGGCGGTCGTGGGCAACGCTACAGCCGGCCTCATTACGGGTCAGGAGATGATCCGCGGCCAGGTGATGCTGCGGGAGATGGGCATCGGCGGCATTCCCGTGATCAATACGGAGAACGCCTGCGCCAGCTCCTCCACGGCGTTCCACGTGGCGTGGATGTACGTGGCGTCCGGCATGTACGACATGGCGCTGGCCGTGGGCATGGAGAAGCTCTACCACGAAGACAAGCGCCGCTCCTTCCAGGCCATCGGCGCGGCGGTAGACATAGAGTGGCTGCAGGGGCTGCAGGCGCAGGCGCAGGCCGCCCGCGGTAACGGCGAGCGCACGGACGGCCAGCCCGCCCCGGAGGAGGGCGCGGGCGAGAAGCGCTCCATGTTCATGGACTTCTACGCCGCCTTCGCCCGCCAGCACATGCAGAAGTACGGGACCACCAAGGAGCAGTTCGCCCGCATCGCAGTCAAGAACCACTTCCACGGCTCCCTGAACCCGCACGCGCAGTACCGCGAGGTCTACAGCCTCGAGGACGTCCTGGCATCGCCGCTCGTCGCGGAGCCGCTCACCCGGCTGATGTGCTCGCCCATCGGCGACGGCGCGGCGGCAGCCGTTCTCGTTTCCGCCGACAAGGCCCGTCAGTTCACATCCCAGCCCGTGCACGTGCGGGCCTCGATCCTGGGCTCCGGTGCGGACCACGTCCCCGGCCAGCCGGGCATCACCGAGCGCGTGTCCCGCCGGGCGTACGAGATGGCGGGCGTGGGCCCGGAAGACCTGAGCGTGATCGAGGTGCACGACGCGTCGGCGCCAGCCGAGCTGGTGATCTACGAGGAGCTGGGCCTCTGCGCGCCCGGGGAGGGCGGCAAGCTCATCGACAGTAAGGCAACGTACTTTGACGGCCCGATGCCGGTGAACACCAGCGGCGGGCTGATCTCCAAGGGCCACCCCATCGGCGCCACGGGCGTCGCCCAGATCTACGAGATCTGGACGCAGCTGCGCGGCGAGGCGGGGGACCGCCAGGTGCGCAACCCGAAGGTAGGAATGACGGAGAACGGCGGCGGCATGGTGCGCGGCGAGGCGGCCGCGCTGTCCGTGCACATCTTTTCGGTGTAATGACCTCCCAGTACCCCACCATGAATGGTGGGGCATCGCGCACACCGACATGCCCCAGCCTTCAGGCTGGGGTCGTGTGATTGCAGCGATGTCTTTCAACGCCATCATCCTCGACCGCCCTACACCCCACATCGCCGTTATCCGCCTGAACCGGCCGGAGAAGCACAACGCCATCAACGCCGAGATGGCGCGCGAGCTCATCGAGTGCCTGGACGCCCTGGAGGCGGATGCTGATGTGCGCGTTATCGTCCTCACCGGCGCCGGGGAGAAGGCGTTCTGCGCCGGGGCGGACATGGGCGAGTCCGTGCAGGCGATGGCCGCCGGGGGGCGCCGCGACGCCGCAGCACAGGCCGCCGTGCGCCTGGCCCGCGTGCGGAAGCCGGTGATCGCCGCAGTGAACGGCTACGCCTACGGCGGCGGCGCAGTCTTCGCCGCCAGCTGCGACATCCGCGTCTGCGCGGACACGGCCCGCTTTCGCTTCCTGGGCGCCAGCTACGGCCTGGTGGTGGGGGCCAGCCTGCTCCCGCGCCTCGTGGGCGCCCCGCTGGCGAAGGAGCTGGTCTTTACGGCTCGCACCGTGGACGCCGCGGAGGCGCTACGCATCGGTCTGGCGAACCGGGTGGTGCCGCTCGCCGGCCTTGAGGCGGCGGCGCACGAGATCGCGGCCGCGATCGCGGAGAACGACCCGGCGGCTGTCGCAGCCTCCAAGGAGGTCATCGATACCGCTATGCCCAACCTGGAAGCGGCGAAGCTTGAGCTGGCGCACAACCTGGAGCTGCGCCAGTCCGCAGAACACCGCGCGCGCTTCCGGGCGGCCACGGACCGCGTCGTCAAGCGCGGCCAGTAATCCGGCGCTACGCCGGCGGACGGTAGCTGGACGCTGCTCCCTTCGTGATGGCCTGCAGGCCTTCGTCGAGACCCGCCTCCTGCCTGGGCGGGCGCGCGTAACGCGGTCCACTATCGCGCCGTCTTAGGCTCCGGACGGATGAGTCTATGAGCGCCCTTTCAGCAAGCCTGTTCCGGCCGCGCGGTTCACCCCGGGTCCGCCTCTGGCATCCGCCTAAGGCGGATAGCCAGGAAGGAGCACGATAGTGACGTCCCTGGATGGTTCGCAGCGAGACCCTGTGCGGAGCGCTACAGAATCCTTCGACCCCGTGACGTCAAAGATGCGCCGCCCGGGGAACTTCCTGATGGAGTTCTCCGTCCTGTTCTTTGCCGTATCTCTTGTCCTGACCATTGTTACCGGCCTGTTCCTGGGCCAATACCTGAGCGCGAAGGTCGCGCGCGACGCCAACAGACTGGCGATCGCGGATACCCATAGGATCGCAGATGCGATCGAACACTTCGTAGACGAGGGCGAGCTCCAGGAGGGCTTCGGCCCCGCCTCTGCCAAAGCCATCGATGACTTTGTCCAGCGCCACGTTATCGGCGCCAGCGTCCTGCGGGCGAACGTCTGGAACCGGGACGGCACAATAGTCTATTCGAGCCTGCCGCAACTGACCGGCGAGTCAGCCCCGGCGAACGCGGCCCTGGGAACGGCCCTGGCCGGTGGCTCGGCTATCAACGTGGAGGAGGTTGGGGAGGATGGGGAAAGCACCGTTGGCTTCGAGGGCCAGGCGCAGATTCTGGAGGCCTACACTCCCATCGAACAGGGTTCGCCGCCGGTCATTGTCGGCGTGGTGGAGACATACAACGCCTATGATCCGGTGGCCGCTAGCATCGCCAGCACCAAGAAGAGCGTCTTCCTCGGCATCGCCGCCGCCTTTGCCGTCCTTTTCGCGGGGTTGATGTTCCTGGTCAAGCGCGGCTCAGACCGCATCCGCCGCCAGCACACGGACCTGGAGTCGCACGCGCAGTGGCTGAAGTACCTGGCCTACCACGATGCTCTCACCGGCCTGCCCAACCGCGAGCTGCTGAAGGACCGGCTGAGCCTGGCCATCTCCCAGGCCCGGCGCAGCGGCAGCCGGCTGGCGGTGATGTTCCTGGACCTGGACAATTTCAAGGTCGTGAACGATACCCTGGGCCACGCCTACGGCGACGAGCTCCTCAAGCGAGTCGGTGAGCAGCTGGCGCTCGTCATCCGCGCCGGCGACTCGGTGGCGCGGCTGGGGGGCGACGAGTTCATGCTGCTGTTGCCTTCCCTGCCCAAGGTCCAGGACGCTGTGGACGTGGCCGCCAGGGTGCTCGAACAGACCCGGCGCCAGGCCGTGCTGGCGGGACAGGAGTTCCAGGTGACGGCGAGCCTCGGCATCGCCATCTACCCGGACGACGGTGAGGATGTGGAGAGCCTGCTCAAGAACGCGGACGCGGCGATGTACCGGGCGAAGGAGAAGGGCCGCGACAACTATCAGCTGTACGACGCCTCCATGAACGCGGCTACCGTCGAAAGGTTGACCCTGGAAAGCGGCATGCGCCACGGCCTGGAGCGCGGCGAGTTCGTGCTGGATTACCAGCCCATCGCCCGCATAGACACGGGCGAGCTGACTGCCGTGGAAGCGCTGGTGCGTTGGCAGCACCCGGAGCGGGGCCTCTTGCCGCCGATGGACTTCATCCCCCTGGCCGAAGATACAGGGCTGATCAAGCCGCTGGGCGAATGGGTGCTGCGCTCTGCCTGCGCGCAGAACAAGGTCTGGCAGGAGGCCGGGCTTCCCGCAGTGCGAATGTCCGTGAACGTCTCCGCGCGGCAGTTCCTGGAGCCCGGCTTCGCCGAACTCGTCGCCTCAATAGTGGCGGAGACCGGACTGGACCCCGCCTGGCTGCAACTGGAGATTACGGAGAGCGTGGCCATGCAGAGGGCCGACCTGGCGGTAGAGGTCGTCGAAGCGCTGCGCGCGCTCGGGGTATGGGTGGTGATTGACGACTTCGGCACCGGCTATTCGTCGATGAGCTACCTGAAGGACTTCTCCATTCAAGCGCTGAAGATCGACCGCTCGTTCATCAAGGACCTGACCGACGATCCCAACGACGGCGCCATCCCGACGGCGACGATCGCCATGGCGCACGGACTGAGGCTGGGCGTGATCGCCGAGGGTGTCGAGACGGAGCAGCAGCTCGCCTGGCTGCGGAGCTGGAGCTGCGACGAGTACCAGGGGTACCTGCTGGGCAGGCCGGTGAGGGCCGCCGAGATCGAGAAGATACTGGCGAGGAACAGGGAGCGCGAGAAGCCCGTGACCCGCAGGGTGGCAGTCCCTCCGATCGAATACGATTGACGGAGGCCGCCTGGGAGGCAGATCCGGGTTTAGCGGCCCACATGGCGCGGGGCGCCATCCCGCTGCGTACGGGCGTCCTGTGAATCTATTTTCAAGGCAGGGTGCTGAGTGCGGGGGACCTTTTCGGTGGAGTTCACCACGAAGACACAAAGGCACCAAGCTTGCAGACATACAGCACTGGAGCATAAAGAAACCTTTGTGTCTTAGTGCCTTCGTGGTTACCCCCGGGAGTTCTCACCACGAAGACACAAAGGCACCAAGTTTGCAGACATACAGCACCGGAGCATCCGCTGGGCAGAAACGGTACTTGCGTCTGCTTGCCGCACTGGGTGCGCACGGCCGGGTGCATCTCACGCTGGCTGCCGTCCCGCTCACTGCGCTTGCTTGCCGAAAATGCCTCTCGCTGATACGCTGGCGGGTAGTTTTCGGGCTGCAGTGAGCGGTCCCGCCGATGTCGGTTCGCCCTACCTCTACGACTCGCCCCGGGCCGGTTTGCTGCTCCCTTAGCACAAGGAGGAGAACCGTGAGCGAGCAAGACCTGATAAGCAAGGCGCGTGCGTTCGTCGAGGCGTTCAACGCTAACGACTGGGCGCGGTATGACGAGTTGATGGCCAAGAACGGCGTCTACAACGAGGTTGGGACCGGGCACCAGTTGCGGGGCACCGGCGAAATAGTGACAGCGCTCAAGGGGTGGAAGCAGGCGATGCCAGACGCGAAGGGGACGGTGACCAGCGCCGTGGCGAGTGGCAACAGGGCGACGCTGGAGGTAACGTGGAAGGGCACGCAGACGGGGCCCTTCGCGAGTGAGGCGGGGACGATCCCGCCCTCCGGAAAGAGCCAGACGACGCCGTCCGCGTTCCTGTTCGACTTCGATGGAGACAAGATTGCGGAGGGACGGCATTACTTCGATATGTTGTCTCTCCTGCAGCAGATAGGGGCGATGCCGGCTTAGGAGTCGCTTGCTGGAAAGCCAACAGGGGCCCCGAGGGGCCCCTGTTGTGCGTTCGCCGGCTGCGATTAGTAGCGTCGCGATGCGGACGACGGCTGCTTGCTGAAGCAGTCGCTGCAGTAGACCGGGCGCGTGCCGCTGGGCAGAAACGGTACTTGCGTCTGCTTGCCGCACTGGGCGCACACGGCCGGGTGCATCTCGCGCTGGCTGCCGTAGCCGCCGCCGCCGCTGCTGCCGTAGCTGCTGGATCCGCCGCCGCCACTGGTGCGTCGGCTGGAGCGGCAGGTGGGACAGCGCTTGGGCTCGTTGGTGTAGCCCTTCTCGGCGTGGTACTGCTGGTCGTCAGCGCTGAACGTGAATGCTGAGTTGCAGTCCTGGCAGTTGAGTGTCTTGTCCTGATAGTAGCTCATGATGGTCTCCTTTCCTTAGATATATCGGTACAGGGTTCGACCATCGGGACCGAGACTACTGGGGACACCAGAGCTGCGGGGGAGGGCAGAAACTGTTACCGAGGTCAGTATAGCACGGATTGGGGGATGGGGGTTAGAGGTTGGGGGTTAGAGGTTAGAGGTTGGAGATTGGACGTTGGAGGTTGGAGATTGGACGTTGGAACTGGGAACTGGGAACACGAGGGGGCTTGCGTGAGGGACGGCGGCCGGCGTAGGGGCTACCGGCCGGTCGCCCCTGCGGGCGTTGGGATGCAGGCAGGAGCCGCGCGCCGCCCTCACGGCCTTCGGCGCGGGGGGGGGGGG
>JAUSFE010000134.1 GCA_030649945.1 Dehalococcoidia bacterium
GATGTGGCCGGCCGGAAGGTCATCCTGTACATCGAGGACATGGCGCCCGGGGAGAATATCTCCTTCTCCTTCGACGTTCGGGCCCTGTACCCCGTGCGCGGCAAGGGCGCCGCCTCCCAGGCCTACTCATACTACAACCCCGAGATGAAGGGCGAGACGATCAGCGAAGGCCTCACGGTTCAGGACGATTGAGGATGCGCTGATAGGTTCCGGACCAGCCGGATGGGACAGAAGGGGGCGAGCCCCGCGGGGCCCGCTCCCTTCGCTGTTCGCCAACGGTTCGTCACTCGTATCGCAGCGCCTCCTCTCCCCCAGCGTCACGGCCGTCCCTCCAGCGTAGCCTCACCATCCGCGAAGCTGATCCCCGTGATGTTGACATCGACGTCCAGCGTCTTCACGCCTGAGCGGTCCAGGATCTGGTTCACGATCGTCGTGCCGACGCCGCTGGGCAGATTGCCGGCCTCGATCTTCTGGACATCGATCCGCGGCTGATCAGCGGACAGGTCGAGCGTACCCCTGATGAGGACGTTGATATCACGGCCGAGAGCGTTGACCGTGCCGGTCGCCTCCCCATAGCCGTCGGGACAGAGGTAGACCTGGAGATCGTTCAGCGGCACGTCCTTCTCGTCCAGGTGTTCGACTCCCCGGGAGGTGACCTCGGACTCGTTGAACGTGACGTTCGCCGGCCCGGCAGCCGCCTGAGCGGCGAAGGCGTCCCACTTCTGCTTCAGCGCCTGGCTGGCCTCCGGCGAGACGGGGATCTCGCGGTCCGCGCAGGGCTTCGGCGTGCCCGTCATGACCAGCACGCCCCCGACGATCACAAGTCCGACGCCGGCGCCCCCCAGAATTCCGATGATGATCCCGATTATTTTGATGATCTGGCCCGCGGTCAGCCCGACCGCGCCCGCCGCGGCACCACCGGCACCGGCTGCTATTCCTCCGCCGGGCGCTCCGCCGCCGCCAGGCGCTCCGCCGCCGCCAGGCGCTCCGCCACCGCCAGCGGGCGCTCCGCCACCGCCAGCGGGCGCTCCGCCACCGCCAGCGGGCGCTCCACCACCACCAGGCGCTCCGCCACCACCGGGCGCTCCGCCACCGCCGGGCGCTCCGCCGCCGCCGGGCCCTCCGCCGCCACCGGGCGCTCCACCACCACCAGGCGCTCCGCCGCCAGCGGGCGCTCCGCCACCGCCGGGCGCTCCGCCGCCGCCGGGCCCTCCGCCCCCGCCGGGCGCTCCGCCACCGCCAGGCCCTCCGCCGCCAGCAGACACTCCACCGC
>JAUSFE010000005.1 GCA_030649945.1 Dehalococcoidia bacterium
CACACCCACCGCTCGTCGTGCAAGATCACCATCACCGTATCCTCCACGTCTGCCCGCAGGGGCAGCGCCGATAGAAGTTGCTCACGTACCCGCTCTCCTTGCCGCAGCAGGGGGACGGATAACACGCGGCCTGCCGTCCCGCCCGACGGTTCCACTCCTTCCTCTCTGCGTGGAGAACGTCGCTGATGTAGCCCGCGGGGGCATGCGGGAACTCCTGCCGGAGCTTCGCGTACACGCCGGATGAGGTGTAGCAGCCGGCCCGCTCGTACTCCTCGATTAGCGCCCTGGCTCGCTCGTTCAACGTCATTTCGTCTCCTCGTGGTAGGTGCCGGCCGGGGCGAACCCGGCCGGCGTGGTGGGTGTCAGGCGGCGGCGGCGCCGCACTCTCGCCGACACCAGACGATTACCGCCTGGTGTACCATCCAGCGGTGCTCCCGCAGGCTGGATCGGACGATAGACTCAAACGTTTTCATCGTGCCCCATTCCCCGCGCGGGGCGAGATACCGCCAGTCGCCGAAGCGTCTGGTGCGCTCGCAGTCCCCCTCCTGCAGCCACCGCTCCCAATCGGGGAGCGGAGGGAAATCCCCGGTCGTCTCTCCCATCAGCAGCGCCTCATTTTCCGGGCCGGCGGCTACCGCGATCAGCGCCTCCTGTATCCACAGGCCCACGTAATCGCTGGAGGTCACCGGCCCGGCGGGGTCGGCGCTGTAGGCGGCGCACTCCACGCTCGCGGCATCCGGATCGATGGCGCCGCCGCGGAGCTGCTGGAATGTCAGAAATCCGTCGCGACGGGTGATCGGCACGAACTGCAGCACCAGCCGGCGCGCGAACCGCTGCAGGGGGGCGCTCTCACGCGCCTCTCTCTCCGCCGCCTCCTGCTCCTCGATCGGCAGGCAGGTGCAGGGGCCATCGTACTCGGGGGCGGTCTCCGGTAGGGCCGGCTCCAGCCCATAGGCGGCGAGAAAAGCCTCGTCGCTCCCATACCCCAGATCATAAGATCGGATCATCATGTCTCTCTCCTCGTGATGGGTGAGGCTGAACCGTCAAGTGACGCTTGACGGTTCAGCAGCGTGCGATCAGTCCTCGGGGAAATCCCGCGCCATCATGCGGCGGGTCTCCGCGTGGCGGGCGGTCAGGGCGGCAGCGGCTTCGTCCACGGCGGGGGTGCTCGTCACGTCGCGCCAGCCGGGGCCGCGGGGGAGCGCCTCGGCCTCCACCAGCAGCTCCCGGCAGCCGGCGCAGTGGACGGCGCCCACGGCCCGCGCGCCGAGGGCGGCTTCCGCCGGGGCAACCGGGGCGGCGCACGTGGAGCAGGGATGGCGGCGGCTGCGGAGGTAGATCTCCACCATGTGCCAGTGCTTGCAGCGCGTGCCCGTCTCGCGGCCCCGGCGCTCGTAGTCCGCGC
>JAUSFE010000010.1 GCA_030649945.1 Dehalococcoidia bacterium
GCGAACTGAATGACGGTCGGCATCGACGGCACATAACCGGACGCCATGCGGCTCACGGTCACGTGGTCTAGGCGGGTGCGGCGCTCCTGCGCCCGATAGCCGAGGCCGTGCTTCTCCAGAACGAGCCTCACCGCGCTCCCGAACTGGTCGTTGAACTGTGGCATCTCCTCTTAGCTAACACCACCACCAGCCGAAAGGAAACGGGAACGGCAAAATCTCCAGAAATCTGGTACAACTCTCACCACCGTGTGGTATCCTAATGGTGGTGAGAGTTGTACCATCAGAGCTTCCCGGAGAAGACATGCTTGCCGTTCCCGACATGCGCGCCAAGATCGCCCGGTTCCGAATGCGCCAAGGCGATTTGGCGCGGGAGCTTGGGCTGACAGACAAGACGCTGTCGTTGCTCCTGAACGGGCACCGCCCCATCTCCCCGGACGTCCACCAGCGTCTGTCCGACCTCATCGAGGTGCGGGCGCAGGCCCTGGCCGAGGCGGGGCGTATCCGCGACGAAGCGGAAGAGCGCGCACAGCGACTGCTGGCGGAAGCCGGCTTCCCCATCGACCGCGAGCCAGCGGCGGCGTAGGAGCACGATGATGGCCGCAGCACGCGAGGCGATGGAGCAGCGAGCGGAGGCGCTCACGGGCGCGTTGGTGCGCGAGGAGCGCGTCGGCGAGCTGCTCCTCGGTGCCGTCCCACTCGCCGTGCAGCGTGTCGGGATCGGCCTCGGCTACCACGTCATGGAGCAGCTCGTGCGCCAGCACCCAGGCGGGGGCGTGGGGGCGGTACAGGATGGCGCGGTGTGGGGTGGGCAGGTAGTACGCCCACTGCCGGAGTTCCGGGTCCGGCAGCAGCGCGAGTTCCCGGGCCTGGCAGAGCGCGACCACGGCGACGGCGTTCAGCGGGGCCGGGCGGCCGTCCAGCAGGCGGCGGGCGAGGAAGTGCGCGAGGTCGGGCATGGCGCGCGGATTCGAAGCGCGGTATAGTACCGCGGCGGTCAATCGTGACCGTCGGTCAGAGCTGACTGGAGGTGGGTATGCGTGGAGTGGTGATCTGTCTCCGCATTACCGGTGTAACCACTCCCGGCGGAGGGCTGGCGGCGAAGATCCGCGGTGCCAACCGCCGCGCGCGCCGCCTGCTCCGGGAACAGGCCATGATCCGCCGGCCGATCCGGCAGGAGGATGAACCCCATGCCCAGTGACGAATCACTTGCGGAACGGCGCGCCTGCTGCTCCCCCTACAACTGGCACCTCAAATACGAGGGCCACGTCTACCATCATCCGTCTGAGTGCGACCAGACCGTCTACCTCCGCCCCCAGGAGCTGGCGGCGGAGCTGCGGCAGTTGCGCGCTGCCGTCTTTCACCTGGAGGAATGGATAGGGGATCTGATGGCCCGCGTTACCGGTAGTTCCCGGCACATCGTGGGCGACGCGGCAGGGAACAGCGTGTACGCGTTCACTCCGCCTCCGAACCCCACGGCCGGTCGGTTATGGCCACCCGCAGAGCTAATCGCGTCAGTTCGCCCGCCTGATCCGACACGGCCAACCAGTGCACCCCCTCCGGTTGACACAGCGCCGGACTGAAACGCTGGACGTAAACGGTCTGCTGCTGCATGGGATTGAAGGGAATCACGAACCGGTCATAGACGCACCACTGCCGGGTGGGCGCCCGGTACAGCAGGTGGTACGTCTTCGTGCCGGCGAAGTCCCCGGCGCACCAGCCGAGCACGAGCCAGCAGGTGAGCACGGCGTGCTCTTGCCCTGGGACGCCCTGCCACCGGACTTCGGTCCGATCAATCGGCTGGAGCTGCGCCGGGTAGCGGTCGCGCACGCCCCATTCGTGCGGCTGAATCGCCCGATCGTCCAGGAAGACGGCGGTGTGCAGG
>JAUSFE010000011.1 GCA_030649945.1 Dehalococcoidia bacterium
TCGGCGGCGCCGCAGCTCCGGCTCGGGCATTACCTCGGATGGGCGAGCGCGGCGCCGCTCCTGGGACTCGAGCCCTGGCTGCGGGCGCTGAAGCGGCACCTCCCGCGCCGCAGCCTCATCACCGGCGTGGAGGACACCTACACGCGGCTGGACGCGGACGCGCGGGCGGCGGCGCGAGATCTGGCGGAGATCGCTGGTCCCGACGTGCTGGCCGGCTACGCGTGGCGCACGGAGGAGCTGGAGAGCGGTGCGTACGCGACGGGGATCGCAGCGCGGCGACGGTTCACCCCGGCGGGCGTGTGGACGATCTGGGACGGGCAGGGGCAGGACCCGGGGGAGCAGCACGAGCCGTTCGCGGCGGGGCTGCTGCCGGCGCTGGGACGGGCGCACGGGGTGGGGTGAGTGTGTGCAGAAAATGCACATACTGAGCAGGGACAACACAGCCCCCGGTCCTTCGCGGACCGGGGGCTGTTTACGTGTACGGGGCAGTGTCTGCAATTGCAGACACTCAATCTACGGTCACCTTCCGCGGTCGCCCCACCATCCCGCGGCGCGTCTCGGCGAGCCGTATGCAGCGCGCCCGGTACTCGGCGAGCGCCCCCTCGGGGATCACCCAGGCGCGTCCGTGGCGCACGGCCCGGAGCTCGCCCTGGTGGCACAGGCGGTTGACCTGGCTGCGGGAGAGGCCGAGGGCGGCGGCGGCGGCGGCGGTGGTGAGCATCACGCTGCACTTGCCTGCGGGATGGAGAGCAGCGGCCGGTCGGGCAGCGTACCGTACTGATCGGCCTCGCCGGGGTCCACGCCATCTACCTCCCAGTCCACCTCCAGGCGGTCGCCACGCTGTACCAGGCGGTAGCGGATGGTGCGGGTCGGTTCCGCCAGGAAATCGCAGGGGCTGAACTCCTGGCCGGGGAGCTGGAACGTGATGAGCCCCTGTATGTAGCGGTCCCAGCCCTCGGGCCAGTCCTGCCTCCATCCCTGCTGCAGCCGGCAGGAGTGCGTACCCTCGCCGCCGCAGCAGGGATGGTCCTGCCACTCGGCGCCCGCTCCGAGGATGGCGAGGCGGTATATCTGCTCCTCCGCCGGCCCCTGGGGGTCGATGGGGCTGGCGTCCTGCGGGTCCCACGGCTCGCCGATCACGGTCTCTATCTGTCCCATCTCGGTATCTCCTCTCGGTCGTGGGGCCGGTTGCCCGGCCCCGGTGGTGCGTGCGTGCTACTCGGCGGCGTAGTACGCCGCGTCGGCCGCGTCGCAGGCCGCATCATACGCCCTATAGGCCGCGTCGATGCCTGCGTTGCGTGCGGCGCGGGCCGAGCTGATGGCCGCATCGAGGCTCGTGCAGTCGGCCCTGCCCGTCGTGCGGGACGAGCTGATGGCCGCCGCGTATAGCGCGTTGCGGGTCCCCAGGAAGGTCGCTTCTTCCGCAGCGCACGCCGCGTCGCGGGCCGCATTGGCCGCACTGCAGGCCGCTTCGCGGGCCGTCTCACGGCCCGCGTCGGCCACCGGGTTAAGGGTCTGGGTGGGCATCTTCATCGTCCTCGGTCTCCTCTCGGTCGTGCCCC
>JAUSFE010000015.1 GCA_030649945.1 Dehalococcoidia bacterium
TTGGTCGGCCAGGTTGAGCGCCGTCTCCTCGGTTAGTTGACGCGCCAGGTTCCCCATCTCGACTTCCACAGTCATAGGGCCGACGAGGTGTGCCTTAACATACTCGAGCTGATGTGTCGGTCCACCTGCATAGCTTCCCGCTTGCTCAGTCATCGGCCCAGCACCGGCAGGATGTTGGCTTCGTCGTCGACGGGACAGACCTCGACGCAGGACTTGTCGATGGTGCCGATACAGGGATCCGTAATGACGTAAGTCACCGTATGTCACCTCCTCCCACCGCTTTGATTTGACGCCAACGCGAAACTCGTAAGACCAGTTGGCGCCTCAATCTTGTCTACTGACCGTCTCCAGCCATCTGGCAGATCGTGGGAGTAGCCACAAAGGCAATAGAGCCTATCGCCCCAAACGTCGGTGGTTTCAAGGAGAAGGGGATTCCTCTGACATTTCGGACAAGCCACTGTCTTCATGGTCCGTACCCCGCAGCCAAAATAGTCACGGTGCGCTGATAAACACAGTTCCTACTGTGTAAACTATATATAGATACGGGCCACTGTGTCAACGTGTCAACCTTTTGAGCCAGCAGGTATCTCGGAGCGCTGTCATGGGGGAGGCTCTATCCGGCCTTCTCTGGGGCCTTCTTGCGCTGTACTCCTGTCAGAAATCAACTCGGCGTGTCAAGCGGCGCGACTGGCCGAAAGTTTCACAGTACGTGATCTGCGGCGATGACTTACAATTGATCCAGGCCCATCTGCGAACTGGAGGACGTCCGTGGTAACCGAAGAAGTCGTCATCGAAGGGCTCCGCGAAGTCTACGACCCGGAACTGCACTACAACATCTACGACCTCGGCCTGGTGTACGATATCGCAGTCAAGGACGAGAGCAACGTGCACATCCTGATGACGCTCACCACCCCCGCCTGTCCCATCGGGCCGATGATCACAGAGCAGATTCAGGAGAACATCGGCATCATCCCCGGTGTTAAGGACGTCGATGTCGAGTTCACATTCGACCCACCCTGGAGCCCCGACAAGATGACTGACGAAGCGAAAGCAGACCTGGGCATCGACTGACGAGAAGGATGGTGCCAGGCTGTGAGCGTGGGCGCATCGCGAACCCTCCGCGCTCGTGGGGTGAGGCAAGCCCGCGGAATGCGCCGCAGGCTGGGGGTGTGGGGATTCCCCCAGATTTAATTCTTTCTTTGGGTGGGGTGGGGCCTGCCTGCCGGTAGGCAGGGGTGGGACGAGAACTCGTTTTTCAGCACTCTGGAAATCGCCCGCCTGCCGCTGATTTCGGGGCCGGGCCGCGAACCGGCCGGACGCAACGTTGGGGACGCGCGGCCTACTTCGCGCCTTCGAGGGCGGCGCGCGTGTACGGCAGCAGCGTATTGATGACGTCCACGCGGGAATCCAGGCGCTTGCCCAGGCCGCTGAGGAGGCCGGTGACCCGCATGATCAGCAGCAGCTCGCGCGGGATCTCCACTATGGGGTTGGCGCGGATGGCGCGGGCCATGCGCTGGTTGGCCTCGGCCACCAGGTCCGGGTCCGCGTAGGCCTTGCCGGGGGCGCTCGTCTGCATGAAGGCGCGGCCCAGCTCCAGGTACGTCGTCGGGTCTCCCGCGCGGCGCACCTTCACGCCCAGGTCCTGGTAGGCCTGGACCATCTCCGCGACGTTCCAGGTGAGCAGGGACTCCACCAGCCGGGCGTATCCCAGGCGGAACTTATCGTCGTACTGCCGGCAGAGGCCGAAGTCCAGCATCACCAGCCTGGGCCCGGGGAGGACGAAGAGGTTCCCCGGGTGCGGGTCGGCGTGAAACATGCCGTGCAGGAACAGCTGCTCGCAGTAGACGTCCGTGACCAGCTGGGCGACGGCCTGCGGGTCGATGCCGGCGCGCTGCATCCCCTCCAGGTCCGTGATCTTGACGCCGTCCACGTACTGCATCACGAGCAGGCGGCGGCTGGAGTACTCCCAGCAGATGGTGGGCACGATGATGTCGTCGCGGCCGGCGAAGTTCTTGGCGATCTGCTCGGCGTTGTGGCCCTCGTTGATGAAGTCCAGCTCCATGGGCACGTTCTGGGAGATCTCCTGGATGATGGGGGTGAAGTCCAGGTTGCGCTCGAAGACGGCGAGGAGGCGGAGCAGGAAGCGGATGTTGCGCAGGTCGTTCTCCACGATCGCCTGGATGCCCGGGTACTGGACCTTGACCGCTACGTCGCGGCCGTCCTGCAGACGCGCGCGGTGGACCTGCGCCAGGGACGCGGAGGCGATGGGCGTCTCGTCGAACTCCGTGAAGACGTCCGCCAGCGGGCGCTCCAGCCGCCGCTCGATGGCGCGCTTGATGACGGGAAACGGCTTGGGCGGCACCCGGTCCTGGAGGCGCGAGAGGACCTCGATGTACTCGTCCGGGATGAGGTCCGGGCGGGAGCCGATGATCTGGCCGAGCTTGATGAGCAGGCCCTGGCGGCTGACGGCGACGTCGTAGAAGCGCTGGGCGGACCAGCGGTGGTGGCGGCGCCGGCGGCGTTCGCCGTCCTCGATGTGGAGCCGCTTTTCGGCCAGCGAGATCGCCTTGTAGCCGAGATACATACGCGCGGCGAGCGTGCCGACGGAGAGGAAGCGGTCCAGGCGGTCGGTGGCTCGCATGGGGCTATTGTAGTTGATAGTTGTTAGGGCCCCGCCCCGATGTGGCTGGTTTGGTTGTCCCGTCCACTCAGGTTTGTTGTTTGGTTGTTTTTTCGGTGTTGATTTAGTTTTGGGGTGCTTTTGTATCTGTGGCGGGCGGTTTTGTTTGGTTGTTTTCTGGCGATCTGTTGACCTGTCAACGGATTCGGGAGCGGATTAACGGATGCGATGGGGCAAGGTTAGCGTAACGCTGGGGGGGGGTGAGGTGGAAGGGGGAAGTGGCGCGGGAAGTACGCGAACGATGGTGCCAAATGGCTGTTAGCCGAAGGTATAATCCGTTGATACAATCTGTCTGCTTTATGGCACGCAAAGACGACACCCAGATTCTGGCCGAACTGGCCGCGGACGATGACGGGCTCCGTACCAAGCCCGTGGGCGTGTGGTCCCTTGAGAAGCTAGCGACCCTCCTCCTATACTTCCAAGCGTTCACAACGGCATGCAAGTCCGTGGGTGGCGGGTACTACGTAGATGGGCTGTCCGGACCTGGCGTCTGTCGGATACGGAACGCGCAGCCATTGCCGTATTTCGCCTGGGGATCGCCCCTTTTGGCGCTGCGAACGAAGCCAGACTTCCAGCGCTGTCTTTTCATCGAGGTCAAGGAGGCCAGTGCTGCGGCTCTTCAACAGAGAATTGTGCCGTTCGGTGCGCGTGGGGACATCTACCCCGGTGATGTTAATGAGGTGGCGCCACGGCTCGTTCGGGAAGAAGTCCCACCCGGCGCTCCCTGCTTCTGCTTGTTCGATCAGCAGGGCACCGAGGTTGGGTGGCACACGATAGCTAGTGTGGCGACAACTCCGGGCCGGCGCCGAAAGCCGGAGTTGATGATTCTGCTGCCCCTGCAAATGTCGCTGCTGCGGCTCTTATCCACCAACCGCCCGATCACAGGAGCGAACGCGTTGCGTATGAATTTCGTCTACGGAAACGATGAATGGCGGCTCATCTACGAATCGAGGCTAGCCGGGGATGTCACCCCGGGAGAGGCGCGCGAGCAATACCTTGACCTTTACTGCAATCGCCTGAGAGGTCTCCAGTACAAGTACGTCCAGAGCAGGATAATTCGGGCGCCGCGCGCCCCGGGACAGCGGCGTCAGGACATGTATTACCTGGTGTTCGCCACCGATCACGAAGCCGGCAGCCAGATAATGGAAGATGTGTTTCGGCGGGGATATGCCCTGGATTTTCCGGTTACGGCTCAGCCGCGGCTGCTGTAGCGTTGCGACGGCTGCTGATCCCAGCGCCTCCCGTCGAGTTGCCTCCCAGACCGCCCCTTGCCGACTCGTACTCCGTGCTCGTCGTGAGCGCCCCACTGCTTGAAGAAGAAGGGCACAGTCGCCCTCTGACACTGGTCCCGTATGTCGCGAGCCCAGTCGCCGCGCATGGGGCGAGCGCGGTGCCCGCTTTCTCCTCCCACGATCACCCAGTGGATGCCAGTCAAATCAAGTCGCAGCGGCCCTAGCAGTGGCTCGCAGGACAGGAACCGTACTGCCGCGTCCACCGTCCGCAGGTCGTCTATCCGGCATGTCCAGCGCTGGTTTTCGACCGACACTCCCATCCAGACGTTCTTGGGCCAGGGTAGCTTGGGCGCAAGTTCAGCGAGGCGCTTCGAGCGCTTTGTCAGGATCTGGAAGGTGTGCCAATGCGCGGCCACCATCACGTCGAAGACGGAACGGATGAAATCGAAGGGAATGTCTTCGTGGAAGAGGTCGCTCATCGAGTTCACGAAGATAAGCTTCGGCTGCTTCCACTCCAGCGGTTGCGTCAGGCGCTCCGGCCGCAATTGCAGATCGAAGCCTCGCTCGTAGGGGTGGCCCGGGACGCGCCGGAAGCGCTCTGCAAACGTCTCGGCGTAGCAGTGAGCGCATCCCGGGCTGACCTTCGTGCAGCCCGTCACCGGGTTCCACGTCGCTTCGGTCCACTCGATGGTCGATGTTACAGCCATTACCCGCCAAGAGTAGCGTTGTGCTCTTACACCTGCAATAACGCAATTGCAGCCCGCGAGTGTCAGGTACTCGTGCCATAATGGCTGCGGGCAGCGGCAACTTTCCGGGCGCGCGGGCCGTCTTAGGGGCAGCAGAGCGGGCCTGCCTGCCGGTAGGCAGGCGAGACCTGGAGGTGCGCGATGAGTCTGATCTCCCGAATCGGCGTCATGATCGCGCCGGCGCTGGTGGCGTTGGCGCTCGGCGGCGCGGGGGCCGCGCTGGCCGACGGGCCGGACGGCGAGCAGACGCTCGCCCGTCCGGGCGCGGGCGATAACGGCACCGCCGTGGCCACGCCGCCCCCTGAGACGCCGGCCGCGACGCCGCCGCCGCAACCACCCTGTCGCGACGGCGAGACCTGCCCCGGCTACGGCGACACGGACGGCGACGGCTGGGACGACTACGGCGAGCTGAGCCTGGGCTCGGACCCGAACGACGCCGCCAGCACGCCGGAGCACGCCTACGTGGGCACCTGCGTGGACGGCCTGGACAACGACCTGGACGGCGCCGCCGACGGCGCGGACGACGGCTGCAACATCGACAGCGACGGGGACGGCCTGCCGGACCCGGCGGACAACTGCCCTTACGACCCGAACGCCGGCCAGGCGGACGCCGACGGCGACGGCCAGGGCGACGACTGCGACTACGACTGGGACAACGACGGCTTCGACGACGCGTGGGAGCGCGAGGTGGGCTCCGATCCGAACGACCCGGGCAGCACGCCGGAGACGGGCTGGATGCCCGAGTCGTGCAGCGACGGCGCCGACAACGACCTGGACGGCGCGACCGACGACGCGGACGACGGCTGTGCAATAGACGTCTGCATTGTGCCGACGCCCGGGCCGGGGCCGGAGCCGCTGCCGCCGGGCCCGGACGGGGGGCCCGTGGTCTGCGTCTTCGACGCGGACGGCGACGGCTTCGACGACTTCTGGGAGTCGTCGGTGGGGTCTGACCCCTTCGACGCGAACAGCACGCCGGAGCACGCCTGGATGCCGGAGTCGTGCAGCGACAGCGTGGACAACGACCTGGACGGCCTCGCGGACCTCGCTGACGGCGGCTGCGACGCGGACGTCTGCGTGGTGCCGGCGCCGCTGCCGCCGAAGCCCGGGACAGAGCCGCTGCCGCCGGGCGGGGGCGACGGCTTGCCGCCCATACAGGGCTGCGACTATGACGCCGACGACGACGGCTTCGACGACTTCTGGGAGAGCGAGGTGGGCTCCGACCCGGACAACGCCCTCAGCACGCCGGAGCACGCCTGGATGCCGGAGTCGTGCAGCGACGGCGCCGACAACGACCTGGACGGCGCCTCGGACATGGCGGACGACGGGTGCAACTTCGACTCCGACGAGGACGCCGTGCCGGACCTGAGCGACAACTGCCCCTACAGCCCGAACCCCGCACAGGCGGACGCCGACGGCGACGGCCTGGGCGACGAGTGCGACTTCGACCGCGATAACGACTTCGCGGATGACAAGCTGGAAGAGCTGATGGGCTCCGACCCCGGCGACGCGGCCAGCACGCCGGAGCACAGCCGGTGGCTGGAATCGTGCTCGGACGGCCTGGACAACGACCGGGACGGCGCGACCGACGACGCGGACCCCGGCTGCCAGCCGGACGGCGACGGGGACTTCGTGCCGGACGCGAGCGACAACTGCCCCACGGCCTACAACCCGGAGCAGGCGGACACGGACGGCGACGGCGACGGCGATGCCTGCGAGGACAGCGATGGTGACGGGTTCTTCGACCTGGACGAGGCGGCGCTGGGGTCGGACCCGAACGACGCCGGCAGCACGCCCGAGGTGTTCTGGATCGCCGATGCCTGCGCCGACGGCCGGGACAACGACGGCGACGGGACCGCCGACGCCGCGGACGCGGGCTGCCAGGACCTGCCGGTGCCGCTGCCGGCGGAGCCAGGCACCGGCGCGGGAGAAGGGGCCGCGCCGCCGCGCTCCGACACGCCCGGTGCCGACGACGCAGGCGCGGGCTCTCCGGCGGCGACGGCGCCGCAAGGAGCAGGCTTGCCGGCCGCGCTGCCGCATACGGGAGGCCGGCCGGACGCGCGGCACGCAGGCGACGGGATCGCGGCGCTGGCAGCGGGACTCGCGCTGACGGCGGCGGGCGGGTACGTGTGGAGGCGGCGCAGGGCTTAGCCGGCTGAGCGCCACGGCCTGCCTGCCGGCAAGGCAGGCAGGCGGACCTCGGGGCGGGTGTGGGATATAATCGCTCCGAGGAGCATTATGCCTGCCACCGTACTCTGCGCTCGTTGCCAGGAGGAGAAGCCCGGGCTGGAGAGCGCGCCGCTGGGCGGGGCGAACGGCGCGCTGGTGCTGGAGAACGTCTGCGCGGACTGCTGGGCGGAGTGGCGGGAGACATCGGCGCAGCTGATCAATCACCACGGGCTCGTGCTGGGCAACCCGCACCACCGCTCGCAGCTGCGGCAGGCGATGCGCGAGTTCCTGGCGCTGGACGAGGAAGAGGCGGAGGCGGGTTAGCGGGCGTGTCCGGTTAGCGGATAGCCGGACCGTATCGGGGCGTTGATTTGCCGGGGCTTAGAGGCGCTCCGGCCTACATTTGCGCCGTGTCGCCGTCGCACCCACCTGGGCTGAAGGCCCACACCTGCCGGACAGGCAGCCTCATGTGGACGTGATCGCTTCGCACAAAGGTAAGAGCCGGCCGCGGGGCCGGCTCTTTGACTCGCGGGCGAGAGGGGGATCAACCGCGCCGCAATGTCATGGCAGACGATACCAACAGCCCTGGCAGGGGCGGGTTAACGGCGGGTGAGACCACGGTAAGAGTCCGGTAAGAAAATGGTGAGAGTCCCTCCTACCGGCCGCCGCGCCGGCAGGCGCTGCCCCCGCCCGGCGCTTTGCGCTACGATGGGCCGCGCCTTTGCGCTACAATGGGCCGCGCAATGACCCGCCCGCAAGAGGGGCCGGCCGCCGGCCCCGGTGGAGCACAAGCCGCAGGCAGCATGGACGGCAGGACCTGCCTGATCACCGGCGCCAGCCGCGGCATTGGCCTGGAGGCGGCCGTGGCGCTGGCCGGCCTGGGCGCCGGCGTGACCATGGTGGCGCGCGACCCTGCCCGGGGCGCGGCCGCGCTGGCGGAGGTGAAGCGCCGCTCCGGCAGCGAGATCGTGGAGCTGATGATCGCGGACCTGGCCTCGCTCCAGGCCGTCCGCCAACTCGCCGGGGAGTTCCGCGCCCTGCACCGGGAGCTGCACGTGCTGGTGAACAACGCCGGCGCCTACAACGCACAGCGCTCGCTCACGCCCGACGGGTACGAGACGACGTTCGCCGTTAACCACCTCGCCCCTTTCCTGCTCACCAACCTGCTCCTGGACGCGCTCAAGGCCGGCGCCCCTTCCCGCATCGTCAACGTGGCCTCCGGGGCGCACCGGCGGGCGACGATCGACTTCGCCGACCTGAACTGCGAACGGAGCTACGCCGGGTTCCGCACGTACGGCCAGTCCAAGCTGGCGAACGTGCTCTTCACCTACGAGCTGGCGCGCCGCTTGCAGGGCACGGGCGTCACCGCCAACTGCCTGCACCCGGGCGTAGTCACCACCGGCTTCGGCAAGAACAGCAACAACCCCCGGCCGGTGAGGGCGTTCATGAGCCTCTTCCACACGCTGGGCCGGCCTTTCTTGAAGAGCCCCGCGCAGGGCGCCGCCACGGTCGTCTACCTCGCCTCGTCGCCCGCCGTGGAGGGCGTCAGCGGCCGCTACTTCGCGGACAGCAAAGCCGTGCCCTCCAGCGCCGCCAGCTACGATGAAGTCGTGGCGCGCAGGCTCTGGCAGGTGAGCGAGGAGATGACGCAGGCACCACCCGCGGCGTAGGCCTTGGTCCGCCTCAGGCGGAGGCCACAATCGTCCACTACGGGGCCACCTAGCTTCGACAGGAGAGCGGCATGACCAGGAAAGTGCGATTCCCGGCGGATTTCTCGTGGGGCACGGCGACGGCGTCCTACCAGGTGGAAGGAGCGTGGCGGGAAGACGGCAAGGGCGAGTCCATCTGGGACCGCTTCAGCCGCACGCCGGGCAGGATACTGAACGGCGACACGGGCGACGTGGCCTGCGACCAGTACCACCGCTACCCCGAAGACGTGGCACTGATGAAGGAGCTGGGCCTGCGCGGATACCGGTTCAGCATCTCCTGGTCGCGCCTCTTCCCGGAGGGCAAGGGGAAGGTGAACCAGAAGGGGCTGGACTACTACGACCGGCTGGTGGACGAGCTGCTGGCCGCCGGCATCCGGCCGTTCCCCACGCTTTACCACTGGGACCTGCCGCAGGCGCTCCAGGACGAGGGCGGCTGGGCCAACAGGGAGATCATCGGCCGCTTCGCGACGTACGCGGAGATATGCATCCAGGCGCTGGGCGACCGCGTCAAGCACTGGATGATCTTCAACGAGCCGTGGGTGTTCACGTTCCTGGGCTACGTGGTGGGGCTGCACGCGCCCGGCATCCAGGACCGCGAGCTGGGGATGCGGGCGATGCACATCGTGAACCTGACGCAGACTGCGGCGGCGAAGGCGATGCGGGCCGTGGGGACCGCGCAGGCCATCGGCTCGGCGTTCAGCATGTCGGCCTCGTACCCCTACAGCGATAGCGAGGCGGACCGGGCGGCGGCCGAGCGTCACCACGCCTTCACCAACGACTGGTTCACGCGGCCGGTGATGAAGGGCGAGTACCCGCACGCGTACGTGGACCAGGAGAAGGCGCTGGCGTCGATGGACATCCGCCCGGGCGAGGTGGCAGCGCTGAAGGAGCCGCTGGACTTCATCGGCATCAACCTCTACACGCGGACGCTGGTGGCGGACAATCCCGACGACAAGTACCTGGGGATCCGCCAGGTGCCGGGTCCGGGGCCGCGCACGGCGTTCGGCTGGGAGGTCTGGCCCGCCGCGCTCTACCGCATGATCATGCGCACGCACAGGGACTACGGGCGGCCGGTCTACGTCACGGAGAACGGCTGCTCCTACCGCGATGCGCTCGGGCCGGACGGCCGCGTCCACGACGCGGAGCGCACCGGCTTCTACCAGGGCTACATCGGGCAGGTGGGCCGGGCGCTGGCGGAGGGCGCGGACGTGCGCGGCTACTACGCCTGGTCGCTGATGGACAACTTCGAGTGGACTTTCGGCTACAGCCAGCGCTTCGGGCTGACCTACGTAGACTTTGAGGATGGGCAGAAGCGCACGGTGAAGGACAGCGGGTACTGGTACCGCGACCTGATCAGGGCAGGCGAGATAGAGTACGACGAGACGGCGTAGGGGGCGGGCTTGCCCCGCCCCTGCGGGAGGTGTGCGGCGTTGCCGCTCCGCTCATGGTTCGAGCACCTCACCATGAGCGGGGAAGGGGCGCCCGTGACAAACGCCTCTTACCGCTCATCCTGAGGGCCTCGTGGGATGAGCGGAGGACGAGGCCTCGAATGTCGTTTAACGTTTACATGCTCCTTTGCGCGGATGCTTCCATCTACGTGGGTCACACGGAGGACCTAGAAGTACGTCTGGCTGCCCATCAGTCCAGGTACTATAGCGGGTACACTGCCAGGCGGCTGCCGGTCCAGCTGATCTTCGCCGACAGCTCTAGCACCCGTGATGAAGCGTTCGCCGCCGAACGCCAGATTAAGGGCTGGCGGCGGTCGAAGAAGCTGGCACTTGCGCGAGGCGATTGGCAAACCGTCGTCGAGCTGGCGTCGGTGCGCGCGCCGGACAGGGGACGCCCGGGCGGCTGAATCCCCTCGTCGTCGCCCCGCTCATGGTACGAGTACCTCACCATGAGCGGGAAGGGGTGTTGTGCGATGGCATCGGTATAGGAGCGGTCCATGCGTTCGGGCCTCCACGGCGCCCCGTCCCGCTCGCCCTGAGGCACTCGTAGGGCGAGCGGAGGAAGACACCCCGAATGTTGCCGCTCCGCTACACCGCCGCCCGGTCAGGCTGAAGCCTGACCCCCGCTTATGGCTAGCCGGCCAGCACGGCGGACTTGCGCCGGCGGGCGCGGCCGTGCTGGGGGAGGAGCGCCTTGCGCAGGCGGATGTTCTTCGGGGTCACCTCCAGGCACTCGTCCTCGCGGATGAACTCCAGCGCCTGCTCCAGGGACAGGGTCCGCGCCGGGACAAGGCCTTCCGTCTGCTCCTGGGTAGAGGAGCGGACGTTGGTGGCCTTCTTCTCTTTGGCCGGGTTGATGTCCATGTCCTCCTGGCGGGGGTTCTCGCCGACGATCATGCCCTCGTAGACATGCACGCCCGGGCCAATGAACAGGCTGCCGCGCTCCTGCAGGTTCAGCAGCGCGTAGCCGGTGCTCTGGCCGCGGCGGTCGGCGACCAGGCTGCCGGTGGGGCGCGTGCGCAGCTCGCCGGACCACGGCTCGTAGCCCTCGAAGACGTGGTGCATGATGCCGGTACCGCGCGTCTCCGTCATGAACTCCGTGTGGAAGCCGATGAGCCCGCGCGCCGGCACGATGTACTCCATGCGCACCCAGCCGGTCCCATGGTTGACCATGTGCACCAGGCGCCCCTTGCGCTGCGCCAGCAGCTGGGTGACCGTGCCCAGGTAGTCCTCCGGCGCATCGATGGAGAGGCGCTCTACCGGCTCGTGCAGGGAGCCGCCGATCAGCTTCGTGACGACTTGCGGCTTGCCCACCGTCAGTTCGAACCCTTCACGGCGCATCGTCTCGACGAGGATCGCCAGCTGCAGCTCGCCGCGGCCCTGCACGTCCCACGTCTCGGCGCGCTCGGTGCTGGTCACGCGGATCGATACGTTGCCAACGACCTCCTGGTCCAGCCGGTTCTTGACCAGGCGCGAGGTGAGCTTCGTGCCGTCCAGGCCCGCGAGCGGCGAGGTGTTGATGCCGAACGTCATTGACATGCTCGGCTCGTCCACCGTGATGACCGGCAACGGGCGCGGGTCCTCGGCATCGGCCAGGGTCTCGCCGATGGTGACGTCCGGGAGACCGGCGATGGCGATGATCTCCCCCGGGCCGGCCTCTTCGGCCGGGACGCGGTCGAGCGCCTCCGCGACATAGAGTTCGGTGATGCGCACGTTCTCGATGCCGCCGTCCACGCGGCACCAGGCGACGGTCTGGCCGCGGCGGATGACGCCCTGGCGCACGCGGCAGAGGGCAATGCGGCCGACGTACAGCGAGGCGTCCAGGTTCGTGACCAGCGCCTGCAGCGGGTGGCCCTCGTCGTAGGTGGGGGCGGGTATGTGCTCCAGCAGCAGGCTGAAGAGAGGCGCCAGGTCCTCGCCCGGGACGGCGGGGTCAAGGGACGCCTGCCCGGAGCGGGCGTTGGTGTAGACGATGGGGAAGTCGATCTGGCGTTCGTTCGCGTCGAGGTCGAGGAACAGCTCGTAGACCTCGTCCACGACCTGCCTGATGCGGGAGTCCGCACGGTCTACCTTATTGATGACAAGGATGACGGGCAGCGCGGCCTCGAGTGCCTTGCGGAGGACGAAGCGCGTCTGCGGCAGCGGGCCCACGCTGGCGTCGACGAGGAGGAGGACGCCGTCCACCATGGTGATACCGCGCTCCACCTCGCCGCCGAAGTCCGCGTGTCCCGGCGTATCGATGATGTTGATCTTGACGCCGCCCCAGTGCACTGCGGTGTTCTTGGCCAGGATGGTGATGCCCTTCTCACGCTCCAGGTCCATGGAGTCCATGATGCGGTCGCCCATTTCCTGGTGGGCGCGAAAGGCGCCGGACTGCCGGAGCATGGCATCGACGAGCGTGGTCTTGCCGTGGTCCACGTGGGCGACGATGGCGACGTTGCGGATGTCAGTACGGGTAGGCATGGGAGACAAGATGCGAGGGCGGGTCTGGATGCCCGCCCTCTTCCACTACATTATGCCAAAAAAAGGCGCTGCGGGCAAGGCAGCCACATGGCGCCGCGCATCTGTTTTTCCGCTCTGCCGGGGTGAATAGGGTCAGATAGATATCGGACACCAGCACACGGCCTTGACAGGCCCGCTCGCCCTCTGATAGCATCCGCCTGACCTTCCGGTCAAATCTCTAACGAAAGGGACGCTCGCAGAATGAATAACAGTGTCTTTACCCGGGTTCGCCACCAGGCGCTCATCGCGCCTACCGGTGGGCTGCGCGTGGGTGGGACGAGTGCGCCCGTTTCAGGAGGACACCTCTGAGTTAGGTCCCTAGCGGCAAGCGAAATTCGACCCACTGCGCAGAGGCGAAGTGGGTTTTTTGTTGTGCCCAAAAAGGAGAGCCGGGATGGGACGGAATCGCAAAGGCTCAAAGGGCCGCAGCGGCAGAGCCGAAGGCCCGCACGGAGTTAAAGGCCAGGACGGAGTCAAAAGATCAAAGGGGTTGCCCCTGAAGCCGCCGAAGGACCCGAGGCTCATGGGGGCGTGGGGACAGAAGGTCCTCCGCTCGCAGGGGCAGGGACGCAGGTAAGGAGAGAGCGATGAACGAGCAACCGCTGGTGGTGAGCGGCGTATCCAAATACTTCGGCGGGGGGTTCAGCGCCAGGCGGCTGTTGCCCTGGAAGGGGCGCGACGGCGCCGGCCGGCGAGAGCCCGTGCAGGTGCTGCGCGACGTCTCGTTTGACGTGCGGCGGCGGGAGATCTACGGCGTCATCGGGGCCAACGGGTCGGGCAAGTCCACGCTGATCCGCATCCTGAGCACGCTGCTCTTGCCGGACGCAGGCCAGGTGCGGGCGTTCGGCCTGGACGTGGTGCAGGACGCGGGCGCCGTGCGGGCGCTGATCAACCGCGTCTCGGCCGATCCTTCGTTCTTCCGCAACATGTCCGCGCTGGAGAACCTGCTCTTCTTCGGGCGCGTGTACGGGCTCTCGCCGGGCGATATCCGGCGCAAGCTGCCGGACATCCTGGCGCGGCTGGGGTTCGAGTTCGAGAAGGCGCGGGAGCCCATGAGCCACCTCTCGCGCGGGCAGCAGCAGAAGATCGCGGTGGCGCGGTCGTTCCTGACCGCGCCGGTGCTGATGCTGCTGGACGAGCCGACGACAGGGCTGGACCCGCGCTCCAAGCGTGACGTGCAGGCGTTCATCCGGCGGGTGCAGCTGGAGCACGACGCGACGATCGTCCTCACGACGCACGACATGGCGGAGGCGGAGGAGCTGTGCGACCGCATCGCGTTCATCGCCGGCGGGCGCATCGTGGCGGAGGGCACGCCGCTGGCCCTGCGGCAGCGGGTGGCGGACGGCCGCCCGGTGGAGGGCATTGATATGGAAGACGTGTTCATGGAGCTGACCGGCAGGAGCATCCAGGAGGACGAAGTGCCGGCGGAGGTGATGGCAAGTGGCTAGTACAGGGCAACGCATCGCCCTACCGGGCCGGGCGGCCGTCTGGCTGGGCTGGGCGTTCGTGGAGAGACAGACGAATCTGTGGAAGCGCTACTGGGCGTGGGAGCTGGTGTGGCTGGTTTACGGCGTGGTGAACACGCTGGCGATCACGTTCATCGCCAAGCAGGTGGACCAGGCCGGGCTGGCCGGCGGCCAGAGCGTCTCCAGCCTGGTGCTCTTCCTGCTGCTGGGGACGCTGGTCTGGGCGTACCTTTCGGCGGTGCTGGACGACGTGAGCCTGGTGGTGACCTGGGAGCGCTGGGAAGGAACGATAGAGCACACGCTCATGGCCCCGGTGCCGCGCTGGGTGCACCTGATGGGCATGGCGGTGTTCGGCGTCCTGCACGCCGTTGTGCGGACGCTGCTGATCTTCGCCATCGCGCTGCCCTTCTTCAGCGTGGAGCTGGGGCAGGCAAACTGGCTGGCCGCGGCGCTGGTCATCGCCGTGGGCAGCGTCAGCGTGGCCGGGCTGGGAATCCTGGCGGGCGTGCTGCCGCTGATCTACCCGGAGCGCGGGACGCAGATGTCGTTCATGCTGCAGGCCCTGATCCTGCTGGTGTCCGGCGTCTACTACAGCGTGGACGTGCTGCCGGCGTGGCTGCGCATCTTCTCTGTCGTGTCGCCGGCCACGTACATCCTGAACGGCATCCGGGGCGCGATCATTGACGGCAAGGGGCCCGCGGACCTGGCGGGGAACCTGCTGACGCTGGCGCTGTTCGGGGCCGTGCTGGTGCCCGGCGGGATCGCCGTCTTCGGCATGGCGGAGCGCTGGGCGAAGAAGACGGGGCAGCTGAAGCGGCAGGGATGATGTGCGGCAAGGGGAATGGAGATTGGAGGTTGGAGATTAGACGGGACGCCGTAGGGGCGCAGCACGCGTGGACATCGGGAACCGCACGCGAACCGATAACCGAGCGGCCAGTGGTACCACGCGTCGGACGAGCGTGTGCTGCGCCCTACGCCGCGCCCAGCCACGACTTCCGCCGCCCGGCGCGCCAGTCAGGGCGAGGCATCTGCTGGTGACCCCGGATGTGCCGGTGACCAGCGTGAGACCAGACCAGACGCACCTGCCGGTGGCGAGGATGCCTCGCCCCTACACTGGGGGTGTGCCGTGAAACCCCGCCTCACCGGCCTCTGGCGCAACCCGGACTTCCTGCGGCTGTGGGCCGGGGAGACGATATCGGTCTTCGGCTCGCTGGTGGGCCGGACGGCGCTGCCGTTCACGGCGATCCTGGTGCTGGACGCCTCGCCGCTGCAGGTGGCGCTGCTGATGGCGGCGGACATCGTGGCCGGGCTGCTGTTCGGGCTCCTCGCCGGGGTGTGGGTGGACCGGCTGCCGCGGCGGCCGATCATGATCGCCGCGGACATCGGGCGGGCGGGACTGCTCGCCTCGATCCCGGCGGCCTACGCGCTGGACGCTCTGTCCCTGGAGCAGCTGTACGTCGTCGCCTTCTTTATGGGGACGCTCACGATCTTCTTCGACGTGGCCTACCTGTCCTACCTGCCGTCGCTCGTGGAGCGCGGGGAGATACTGGAGGGCAACTCCAAGATGGCCGCCTCGTGGTCCGTGGCGGAGGTGGGCGCGTTCTCCTCCGCCGGCTGGCTGGTGCAGCTGCTGACGGCGCCGGTGGCGGTGCTGGTGGACGCCGTCTCCTTCCTCTTCTCGGCGCTGTTCGTGGGCGCGATCCGCCGGCCGGAGCGGCCGCCCGTGCCGGAGGCCGAGCGCGAGGGCGTGCGGCGAGAGATAGCGGCGGGGGTACGGACGATCGCGCATGACCCGGTGCTGCGGGCCGTGGCGGCGAGCGACATGATCGCGCACTTCTCATTCCGGATGTTCGGCGCCGTCTTCCTGCTCTACGTGACGCGGGGGTTGGGGTTCGAGCCAGGCGTGCTGGGCCTGACGTTCGCGGTCGGGGGCGTCAGCTCGCTGGTGGGCGCCCTGTTCGCGGCGCGCGCGGCCCGGCGCTTCGGCATCGGCCCGGCGATGGTGCTGGGCGTGCTGATGATGGGCGGCTCGATGCTGTTCGTGCCGGCGGCGCGGGACGCGTCGCTGCTCGCACTGTCCTTCCTCGTGGCACAGCAGGCGCTTGGCGACGGCTTCTACACCATCTTCGACATCAACCAGGTCAGCCTCCGTCAGGCAATCACGCCGGAAGCGGTCCTGGGCCGCGTGAACGCGGGCATCCACTTCGGCGTCCTCGCTGCCATGCTTCTGGGCGCGCTTTGCGGCGGGGCGCTGGGCGAGGTCATCGGCCTGCGTGCGACGCTCGCCGTGGCCTCGGGGTTCATGATGATCGCCGGCGCCTGGCTGATGGTCTCGCCGGTATGGGCGATGCGGAGGTCGCCGGCCCAGGCCGCGGCTCCGGCTGAGGCGTAGGGGCTACCTGCTGGTCGCCCTCTGCTACGTGACGCGCGTGACTAATCGCGGGACCTCGCATAGACTTGTCCCATCAACAGCCCAGGAGAAGCCCATGGAATACGAAACCCTGAAGGTGGAGCGGGAGGGCGCTCTGATGGTAGTGCGCATGGACCGGCCGGAGAGGCGCAACGCCATCAACCGCCAGATGCACCTGGAGCTGCAGACCGTCTGCCGCCTGCTGGCCGACGATTTCGAGACGCGGGTGGTGGTGCTGACGGGCGCCGGCGCCGGCTTCTCTTCCGGGGCGGACACCAGCGAGTGGCGGGAGCCGGGGTCCGCGAACGAGCTGGAGGTGCGGCACACGTCCGGCATCGGCAGCAGGACGTCGGCGGCGATCGAGAACCTGGAACAGATCACGGTGGCGGCGGTGCGGGGGTTCGCGGTGGGCGGGGCGGTCGTGCTCGCCGCTTGCTGCGACCTGCGCGTGGCGGGCCAGTCGGCGTGGCTCTCGATCCCGGAGGTGGAGCTGGGCCTGCCGCTGGGCTGGAACGCGCTGCCCCGCCTGGCGCGCGAGATGGGGCACGCGCGGACTCTGGAGCTGACGCTGACCTGCGAGCGGTTCAGCGCGCAGCGGGCCTACGAGTACGGCCTCGTGACGCACCTGGCGGCGGACGGCGAGGAGGAGCAGACGGCGCGGGAGCTGGCGGCCCGCATCATCGCGCGGCCGCCGCTGCCGGTGGCGCTGACGAAAGCGACGATGAAGGCGCTGAAGCGCGGGACGGAGATGGGCGACGCGGTCTACAGTGACGCCGACCTGCTGCTGTACAGCCGGCTCATGGCCCAGCGGCAGTCGCGGCTGGAGCGCGAGGGGCGGGAGTGAGACCCGAACCTGCCCACCGGGTTGGCGTGCGCCCGCAACACCCCGGCGCCAACGCCACCACCCGCACCATTGTCATTCTGGCCGCAGCCAGAATCTGGTGGGGCAGGGGCCAACGCCCCGCACAATCTGAGCGTGAAGGGCCCCGCCGCCCCGCCGGATCCTGTCTGCGGACAGGATGACAGGCGGCAACCGGCGCCAACGCCCCAGGGCAGCCTGGTGCTGGCCGGGACGGCCGTCAGGAGATGCCGACCGTGCTGCCAATCGCGAAGCAGCGCGGGTTCTGCACGATGGGCATCCCGATAAGGGCGCGGCTGATCTTGATGGCATCGCCGACGCTGACCTGGCCGTTGCAGTCCACGTCGCCCCAGGCGGTCCGGCGGCCGTCGGCGCGGACCGGCTGGTTCACGGGCGGGCAGCCGCCGTCCTGGACGACGGAAAACCCGATGAGTAGGCGCGCGAGCTTCTGCGCGTCGCCCACGGTGACCTGGCCGCCGCAGTCCACGTCGCCCCACAGGTAGGGCACGCCGGCCGGGGTAGCGGTGGCGGATAGCGGAGTGGGTGTGGGGGTGGCCGTGGCCGTGGGCGGCGCCGTGGCAGTGGGACTGGGGGTCGCCGTAGGAGCGGCGGTGCGCTCCGGTGTGGCAGTCGGCGTCAGGGCCGGCGTGGGCGTGGGAGCGCTCGGAGCCGTGGGCGAGGGCGTGGCGGTGGGTGTAGCGGTGGGTGTAGCCACGCCGCCGGGGTTCCCGGAGCTGAAGTCGGTCACCCAGTACCAGCTGTAGGTGCTCTGGGCGTTGAAGCCGCGGCCGATGCCGATGACGCTGAATCCCGCGTATAGCATGCTCGCGTTGTGGCCGGGAGACCCCTTCCAGAGGTCGATCGCCTCCTGCGCGGTGTCCACAAAGACGCCGCCGAGAATGTTCTCACCCACGAAGCCGCCGTTCCAGCCGAAGGCGGCCGCCCGCTGGTTCGGGTCGCGCGGCGGGTTCTCGTTGTCCCGGTGGCTAAAGGGGAAGTAATCGTCCGTCGCCAGGTCGTTGGCGAACCACTCGGAGGCCTCGATGAGGGCGGGGGCGAGGGTGAGGGGGCCGGCGCCGTTTTGCGCGCGGTAATCGTTGATCAGGGCTAGGAAGTTCAGCTCCTCCTGGTCCATGGCGTGACTGGCCCGGCCCGCAGGCGCAGGGGCCGCGAGAAGCGCGGCCAGGAGCAGGAGCGGCAGGCACACGGCCCCCACGAACAGAACCTTGCGGCGGGAAATCACCTGATGTCTGCCTCCCAACACCCCTTCCGGGCGCCTAACGCTTGTGGCAGTATCCCCATTTTGCGCCGTCCCGTCAACGGGCCGGCGGCGATGGCGATTGAGGGCGGAATGGCGGCCGATAGATGTAACACTGGCGCAGGCGCGTCGTCTTTCAGTTTGAGACAACCGGGCAAGTATCAGCACCGGGGTGATATGGCCGAACGAACACAGACCCGCAAGGGGGGCGCTGTCCCCTTGGAGGTGCCGTACCCCTCCAAGGTGGCTCTTCCTGTCCGCCGCCCGGCCATCGTGCACCGCCAGCGGCTCATCGAGTCATTGGCGGAAGGGATCGGGCGCCGCGTAACGCTGGTCAGCGCGCCCGCCGGCTACGGCAAGACCACGCTGCTCCTGGACTTCGCGCCGTCCTGGAAAGACCCCGTCTGCTGGTATGCGCTGGACGAGCGCGACCGCGAGATGGAGACTTTCCTGCGCTACTTCGGCGCCTGCGGAAGCCGCGAATTCCCGGGCTTTGGCAGCGAGTTGGCAGCGGCCCTGCACTCCGGCGCGGAGCTCACCCCGGAGAAGGCCACCGACCTCATGGTGGCGGCGATGCAGGCGCAGACGCAGCCGTTCGTGATGGTGTTTGACGACTTCCACTTCCTGGACGAGGCGCCGGACGGCCTGCGCCAGGCCATAGAGGGCTGGCTGTACCGCCTGCCCCCACACTGCCACGTGGTCCTGACCGGCCGCACGCAGGCGCAGCTCGGCATCCTGCCGCTGATGTCCGCCCGCCAGGAAGTGCAGATGATCACGGGGCGCGACTTTGCCTTCACGTGCGAGGAAGTGGTGCAGCTGTTCCGGGACGTGCTGGGGAAAGAGATTTCCCTGGACGAGGGGCAGCACCTGGCGGACCTGACGGAAGGCTGGGCCGCCGCGCTGGTGCTCATGGCGGACAAGGTGAAGGCCAGCACCAGCATCTCGCTGGAGCAACTGCGCGGGTCGGACACGCTCTTCCAGTACATCACGCTGGAGCAGTTCGCACCGCTGCCGCCGGAGGTGAAGGCGTTTCTCACGGGCAGCGCCATCCCACGCACGATGGACGAGGAGCTGGTGAACGAGCTGCTGGGCATCAGCGACACGGAGGAAAAGCTGAACTTCCTGGAGCGGCAGAACCTGTTCGTGGTGCGCGACCCGCACAACGAGCACCGGTCGCGCTATCACCGGCTGTTCCGGGCGTTCCTGGTCAGCCACGTGCGGGCGCAGGAGCCGGAGCGCTTCGGGGAGCTGAACCTGAAGGCGGCCGGGCTCATGGAGCAGGCGGAGGAGTGGGAAGAGGCGGTCTACCACTACATCCAGGCGGGCGCCTGGGAGCGCATCGTCCAGATCACGGAGCGGGTGGGCTGGAAGCTCTTCGAGGAGGGCAAGTGGGACACTCTGGCGGAGTGGCTGGAGGCGGTGCCCAGCGAGGAGCTGGCGGCCCAGCCCAAGCTCATCCTCTGGAAGGCGCGCATACTGCACTACTTGAACCAGGTAGAGAGCGCCCTCGCGCTCCTCTCGCAGGCCATCGTCTCGTTCGAGGCGAAGAAGGAGTGGCTGTCCCTGGCGGAGGCGCTGGTCACGAAAGGGATGTGCCTGCGCGTCAAGGGCGATTACCACGAGTCCAGGGAGGTGCTCACCAGGGCACGCACCCTCCTCCTGGAGCACGACGCGCCGGTGTCGCTGGTGACGGAGGGGCGCAAGGAGCTGGGAATCACCCTTAGCCGTTGCGGGGAGCTGGCCCAGGCTGCCGAGGAGCTGAAAGCCGTCGTCGAGATCTGCGAGGTGGGGGGCGATACCTATAACGCCGCGCATGCCAGCGACGAACTGGGCGGCACTCTCCTGTTCCTGGGCAAACTGGCGGAGGCGTCCAACTACCTGGAGGGCGCCCGCATCCGCTGGGTCAAGCTGGGGAACGAGAAGCACTTGCTGCAGACGCTGAACAACCTGGGCTTCGCCTGCTACCTGAGCGGCGACTACGACCGCGCGGAGAATGCCTTCCACGAGGCGCTGGACAAGGCGCGAGCCGAGGGCGGCCTGCGCGCGGAGGCGTACCTGCTGGCCTCGCTGGGCGACATCAGACGCGACAGAGGCGATTACGCCCCTGCTTTGGAGATCTATGCGTCCTGCCTGGACCGCGCCTGGGACGTGGAAGATGCCTACATCTGCATCTACACCATGGACGCCATCGCCAACACCTACCGGCTCATGGGCGACATCAACAACGGGGAGTCCTGGGCCCAGCGCGCGATGGCGGAGGCGGAGAAGACGGGCGGCCACATGGAGATAGGCGTCTGCGTGATGACCTCCGGCCTCCTCAAGCGCTCACGAGACGATCTGAAGAAGGCAGCGGAAGAGATCGCGAAGGCCATCCCTCACCTCAAGCAGGCGGACACCAGGAGGGAGCTGGCCGTGGCTTACTTCCATCAGGCAGGCGTCTACTTCTCGCTCAAGCGCAAGCGCCTGGCGCTGGAGTGCCTGGAGCTGGCGGCGAAGCTGGTGCAGGAGCTGGGGTACGACCACTTCCTGAGAGTGGAGGCGGCGCGCGCTCCCCTGCTGGTCCAGTACGCGGCGGCGAACAAGATCGCCGGCGGCTACTTCGACCGCCTGCTGAAGGCGCTGAAATCGGCGCGGACGGCGGCGCCGAGCGCCGGCGAGGGACAGGCGGCCGCTGAGGGCGCCGGGACCACGGTCTACGCCTACGGCTTCGGCAACCTGCGTGTGGAGATGGACGGGCGCGAGATCACGGACCTGGAGTGGCGGAGCGAGAAGGGCAAGGAGATGTTCTTCTTCTTCCTCTGCAACCGCCGCCCGCTGCGCAAGGAAGAGATAGTGACCGCGCTCTGGCCGGACCTGCCGGAGGACAAGACCACCAGCGCCTTCCATTCCAACATGTACCGCCTGCGCAAGGCGCTCTACCAGGACGTCATCGCCAAGGACTCCGGCCGCTACATCCTGGACCCGAACGCGCGGTTCTCGTTCGATGTGGAGGAGTTCCAGGGGGCGCTCGGGCAGGCGGAGGCGGCGACGAAGGCGGGCGAGAACCCCATCCCCATGCTGGACAAGGCGCTGGAGCTGCACAAGGGGCCGTTCGCGCCGGACTTCTACACGGAGTGGGCGGAGACCCTGCGCTGGCAGATGGAAGAGCAACACATGAGCCTGCTGACAACGCTGGCCGCGTCGTACAACCAGAGCGGCGACCTCAAGCGCAGCGCGGAGCTCTGCCAGAAGATCCTGGAGGTGGACGAGTACAACGAGGCCGCCTGGTACCGCCTGATGAGCAGCTACATCCAGTCCGGCCAGGTGGAAGCGGCCAAGTTCTGCTACAACCGCTACGCCCAGATCATCGCCGCGGACGAGGGCGCGGACGAGGTGGCGGAGTTCGAGGAGGTCTGCCGCGAGATAGCGGCCGGCAAGTCGCCCGTATGAAGTAGACAGACACGCAGGGCAGGGGCTAGAGACGCGAAGCGGCTCCCCGTAATGGGGAGCCGCTTCGCTTGTGCCGGCGAGAATCCGGCGAGAGCCGCCTGAGACACTGGCGCCAGAGAGAACACGAACGATGCGACAGATCAGAAACTCGATCAAGTGGAACCTGGACAGCGGCGCCGACACCGCCTTCGGCACGGCGCGCCGCGAGCCGCGAGTTTCCGGCGAGAGTCCGGCGAGAGCCGACTGAGACACTGGCACCAGAGAGAACACGAACGATGCGACAGATCAGAAACTCGATCAAGTGGGACCGTTCGACGGAGCTCACGGCAGGCCTGGACAGCGGCGCCGAGACCGCCTTCGGCACGGCGCGCCGCAGCCCGCGAGCGTCCCGCGAGATGGCGGCGAGAGCGGCCTGAGGCAGCGGCCACAGACGGGGACAGAGATGAAGCTGACGGCGAAGGCGACGAGGTTGAACAGGGTAGTGATGGCGCTGGCGCTCGCTCTGGCCACGGTGGCGGCCCAGAGCCCGCTGTTTTAGGGAACCGGGGGGATACGGGGTGGAGAAGGCGACGGCGAAGGCGACACGGCTGAACTGGCTGGCTCTGGCCACCGCGCTGGCGCTGGCCACTGTGGCGACGCAGAGCCCGCTTTTCTAAGGGGGACTTATGCGGCGGACCGTATTCTTCCTCTCCGCCGCGCTTCTGCTGGGCCTGGCAGCCGGGCAGCACGGATTCACGCAACCAACCGGTGCGCAGTCACCAGCTTCGGCCATCACTGCCTGCGCCCGTCCGGGTGGCGCCCGGATGGGCCCGGCTGTGCAGGGAGGAGGCTGCGAGGCCTCTTCCCTGGACAGCACCCCGGGCAGCGTGGTCAGCCACACCGTCCTCGCCGGCGGCTGCGCGGACGCGGACCTGCACGTTGTGCGCTACATTCCCGCCGGTGGGCCGCCGGACACCCCCCTGACCGCGACCTGGTGCTCATAGCTTCCCCGGGGGCCGGCGCAACTGCCGCAGTGCGCGCCCTCATCGCCTCCCTGCCCACCCTACGCGCCTGACCCCTTCTTCCTTCTTCCCCCTTCCTCCTTCCCAATTACCCGCCCTCGGTCTGCCCCCGCGCAGGGCTGCCACTTGACCATAAGTGGCATACAGCGTCAACTACGGCGGCTATTTTTGAGATTTCGGAGCTAAAGCCTTGACATGTCAATAATATTGGGATATTAATGACTTTACCCTCTTGGGGGTAATCATTAAGGAAAGGGGGGGTTGCAATGAAGGCTCGATTACTGTACTTGACCTACTCCCTGCTAGTAGTAGCGGCCGTGGCGGTTGCTGCCGCTGCTCCCGTAATGCAGTAGCAGACCGGCCGTGCAAGATAGGCTGCTCCCAGGGGATCAAACGCACACGACTTCTTCCCCACCGGCGAGCGCCAAATGGCGCCTCTACTTCCCGAAGGTGGTGATCCGCCTCGGAGTAGTGGCGCTTCTTGCTTTGGCGCTGCAGTTCGTCGCCACCGATGCCCCGCTGGGCTCGAGCGACATCCCGCGCCGCATTCTCCTCGTCTTCTCCTACCTCCTGCTCATCGCCTTTGTGACCGCAAACGTGCGGCGCCCCGGCATCCTCATCCTCGGCGCGGGGCTGCTCCTGAATTTCGCCGCCATCATCGCTAACGGAGGCCTCATGCCCGTGACGCCCGAGACGATGGCGCGGGCGCACTACACAATCCCCGCCGACGTAGGCAACGGCGACTGGGTGCCGCACACCAAGGACGTACTCCTGGTGCGGGAGGACGTCCGCCTGTGGTTCCTGGGCGACAGGCTGGTGCTGGCTGGCCTGCCGGCCTTCCGGGCCTTCTCCCTCGGCGACGTGATCATCGTGCTCGGCCTGGTTGTGACCGCCGGCGAGCTGCTGCTGCCGCGGGTAGGGCGGGCGCCCCAGGGCGGGCTGCCGGGCGGAAGGAGCGGAACCACGCCGTAGGGACGCCGCTCGGGGACGGGGGCAGGGCGTGGGGTGCCGCGCCCTCAGCGCTGCCCGTCGCACGAACATCCGCGTCGGGCTGAACACGGGCCGCCGTAGGGGCGCTGCTCGGGGGTGGGGGTAGGGCGTGTGGTGCCGCGCCCTCAGCGCAGGACCAGTCGAAGGGGGTGTCCCTCAGGTTGGGGGGTGGGACGAGAACTCGTTTTGCGGCACCCTGCTAACGGAGGAAACGAAACGCGGTCTCGCGCGTCTTGTAAGCATCGGGGCGCCGCTTGTTGACATTGCTTCAACAAAATGAGGGGCCCCCGCACTTGCATGAGAGAAGCAATAGGAATATATTTGCGCCGTCATAGAAGCAAGAGGCAGAGGCGGGCCCGGCTCGAAAGGAGACGCGCATGAAGTTGCTTAGGGCATGGCGATATCTGCTGCTAAGCATAGCGGCCCTGGCGGCATTAGCAGCGCTGGCGGCCTGTGGGGGTGACGACGACGAAGGAGGGGGAACCGCGACTCCCGGCGGTACGGCGACGCCTGCTGCCGGAACACGGATCGAAGGCGGCGAGCTCACCGTCGCCACCGTGGAGGGCGATAAGCTCGATCCCCACCAGTCCAGCTTTGCCACGGAAATCTCTCTCGAGCGGATGCTCTGGCGCGCCGCCTACACGCTCGACGGGAAGGATGTTCCGCAGCCGGCCATGGCAGCGGCATTGCCCGTGATCTCGGCAGACGGCTTGACGTACACGATCAAGCTGAAGTCGGGGCTCAAGTGGTCAGACGGCAACGACCTGCTGGCAGAGGACTTCGTGATGGGTATCCTGCACACGTGTAACCCTGTCATAGCCGGAGAATACCAGTACGTCCTCAGCAACATCGTCGGCTGTGACGCCCACTTTGCCAACGAGGCCGGCTTCGACGCGGCGCTGGAGGCGGCGATAGGGGTCAAGGAGATCGACGACCTCACCTACCAGATTACCCTGGCGAACCCCCAGCCCACGTTCACCATGATCCTCACGATGTGGCCGACGTTCCCGGTGCCCGTGCACCTGTTCCCAAACTCCAGCGACGAGTGGCCCGCCCCGGGCCCTGCTTACCCCGCGGCGCTGGCCTACAACGGCCCCTACATCGCCACTGAATACGAGCCCGGAGACCACGCCACGCTGGCGCCCAACCCCAACTGGAAGGCGGAGTACAGCCCGCTGAATGCCGCTCCCACCCTGGACAAGCTGACTCTGCGCTTCATCGACGACATGGCGGTGGCCGACCGCGCCTACGAAAAGGGTGAGGTGGACTTCGCCAACGTTAACCTCACGGAGTTGAAGGCCCTCCGCAGCAAGTTCGAACCCACGGGCGAGTACCTCAGGGTCCTCAAGCCCACGACGACGGGGATGGAGATGAACCTGGAGAGGCCGCCCCTGGACAACCTCGACGTCCGCCTGGCCCTGGTCAGGGCCGATGACCACGAACTGGAGAATGAGGTCTGCCAGCAGGGCGGCCAGGTGCCATCCACCTCCTGGCTTCCCGAGGTAGTAAAGGGCGGCGCGGCCCCAGATGCCTTTGCAGCCCAGATCGGCCACGACCCGGTGAAGGCGAGAGAGCACCTTACGAAGGCCGGCTACAAGAACGCGGACAACCCCACCGGCAAGGATTTCCCCGTCCTCACGATCCTCGTCCGCGACACTCCCTCAGCAAAGTGCAGTGCGGAGTGGCACCAGGAGCAATATCGCAAAGAGCTGGGCATCGAGACAAAGATCGAGATCGTTGACGGGCCAACGCGCTCGGCTCGCTTCAAGGCCGAGGACTTCGATCTGTTCCCCGGCGGCTGGCAACAGGACTACCCTGATCCGGAGAACTGGATCATCGGCCTGTTCGACACAGGCGGCGGCAACAACCACTACAACTGTAGCGACCCCGATATCGATGCCAAGGTAAAGGCTGCGCAGTTCAACACCAACGAGACGGAGCGGATCAAGCTGTACAGCGAGATCAACGAGCTCATTGTCACCAGGGTGTGCGGCATCGGCCCCTTCCTCCACGTCGCCGACCACTATCTGATCAAGCCCTACGTTGTCGGCATGGGCGAGAACAGCAACGGGCAGGACGGCGTGATAGCCGGCGACTGGATCGCCGAAACCTGGGGGCGTTCCGAGTAGCAGATCAGCCAGGTAGACACGCCGGCATACGGGGGCCCCAGAAGTGGGCCCCCGTAGCCTCATTACGCCAGTGTGTGAGCAGGCAGATTCAGCTAGAACACCGCTCGTGCCTATAATGGAAGGGACATGACCGGTTTCGTCATCCGGCGCATCCTCTGGACCATCCCCGTCTTGTGGGCGGTCGCCACCATCACTTTCTTTCTGATGCACGCCGTGCCCGGCGGACCCTTCGACCGCGAAAAGGAGCTGCCACCCGCGGCCCTCGCCAACCTGGAGAAGAGATACAACCTGGACAAGCCACTGTATGTACAGTACGGGCTCTACTTGACGAACCTGGCACAGGGCGACCTCGGCCTCTCCTTCAAGAACGGTCGCGAGGTGAGAGACATCATCACGGAGGGGCTGGCGGTGACCGCCCAGCTTGGGGTCATCGCCTTCCTCTACGCCACCATCGTCGGGATCACTCTCGGGGTTGTCGCGGCACTCTACCACAACCGGCTACCGGATTATCTGTGCGTCTTTTTCGCTACCATCGGTACTGCCATGCCCAACTTCATCATCGCCACCTTCCTCGTCATCATCTTCTCCGTTCAGTTGGGCTGGCTGGGCGTGCTGGGCTGGGGAGGACCCCGCTTTGACATCTTCGATCCCCTTACCTGGACGAATAACTTCGACCCCTCCGCCTGGGACTTTCGCAAGGTCGTGCTGCCGGTGATTGCGCTCGGCACGCTCTCGGCGGCATACATCGCCAGGGTCACGAGGGCGAGCGTCCTGGAGGTGCTCAATCAGGACTACATCCGCACCGCGCGAGCCAAAGGACTGGCCGAGTACGTGGTCGTCCTGCGCCACACCATCAAGAACGCCATGGTGCCTATCCTCACCGTTCTCGGCCCCATCTTCGCCTTCCTGGTTACCGGCTCGTTCATCGTCGAGCGCGTGTTCGCGATCAACGGCGTTGGTTACCGGTTCGTGAACGCCGTTTTTCAGCGCGACTACGGCATGATCATGGGCACCACACTGTTCTTCGCCGCCGTCGTGGCCGCGGCCAACTTGGTGGTGGATATCCTCTACGCGGTCGTGGATCCGCGCATCAGGTACCGTTGAGCTAACCCATGGCCGAAGCGGAAGCCCTCTCGAGCCCCGAACTGCTCGCCGGGTTCACGCCCCGCAGGCAGCGGGGGCTCTGGTCCGACGCCTTCTTCCGTCTCACTCGCAATCGCCTGGCTATGGCAGCGCTCGTCATGCTGATCGCATTGGTCACCCTCGCCGTGCTGGGCAACAACGTCGAGGCCATCCAGCGCTACAGTCCGAGGGAGCAGAACACTGACGTTCTCCTGGCGGGCCCCAGCTGGGCTCATTTCTTCGGCACCGATAATCTTGGGCGCGATAACTGGTCCCGCGTCTTGCAGGGGACTCTGATCTCCCTCCAGGTGGGCTTCGGCGTTCAGGCGATAGTCCTTGTCATCGGCCTCACGGTGGGAGGCCTGGCGGCGCTGGGCGGGCGGATGCTGGACAACATCATGATGCGGATAACGGACATCTTCTATGCTTTTCCCGATCTGCTTTTCATCATCCTCATGCGCGCTGTGCTCCAGAACCGTGACTGGCCGATCCTGGGCGACCCTGTACCCCAGATGATCTTCGCCATTGCCTTTGTCGCCTGGGTGACCGTCGCCCGCCTGGTGCGAGGGCAGATGCTGTCCCTGAAGGAGCGGGACTTCATTCTGGCGTCACGCGCAATGGGCGCCGGCAACTTCCGCATCGTCACCCAGCACATGCTGCCGAACACGCTGGGTCCAGTGATTGTGGCAGTCGTGTTCGGGATCCCGCTGGCGATCTTCGCCGAAGCCGTCCTGGGGTTCATCGGCTTCGGCGTGCCACCCCCCACCGCCAGCCTGGGCCGGCTTGTCGCCGATGGTTACAACTTCATCCGGACCAATATATGGATGGTGCTCTTTCCGGCCGGGACTATCGCGATTCTGATGCTCTCCTTCACCTTCCTGGGCGACGGCCTGCGGGACGCCCTCGACCCGCGCGCGCGGTAGACCACTGACGCTGTTCCCGCAAGCAGCCGCAGAGGATTGTCATTCTGGCCGCAGCCAGAATCTGGTAGGGCGGGGGACACGGGCGATATTGACCCCCGCCGCCCCCCCGCCGGATCCTGTCTGAGGACAGGATGACGAGCGAAAGGGGCTTAGCCCGGCTCTGTCATCTTCTCGGGGTCCAGGAGCCGGCTCAGCTCATCCTCCGAGAGCTGCGTCTTCTCGCGCGCCACCTCCCGGATCGTGCGGCCGGTCTTCGCCGCTTCCTTGGCGATGGCGGCGGCGGCGTCATAGCCCACGGCGGGGGCGAGGCCCGTGGCCAGCATGAGGCCGCGCTCCACGCTCTGGGGCCCGCGGTCGGTGGCTCGCAACCCTTCGATGCACTGCGCGCGGAAGTTCTCGGCGGAGGCGGCCAGCAGGGCGATGCTCTGGAGGAGGTTATGGGCGGCCACGGGCATCATCATGTTCAGCTCGAAGTGGCCGCCCTGGGCCGCCTGGCAGACGGCGGCGTCGTTGCCGATGACCTGCGCCACGGCCTGCAGCACGGACTCGGCGATCACCGGGTTCACCTTACCGGGCATGATGGAGCTGCCGGGCTGGACCTCCGGCAGGGCCAGCTCGCCCAGGCCCGCGCGCGGGCCGGAGCCCAGCCAGCGCACGTCGTTCGCTATCTTCTGCAGGCCCACGGCCACGCTGCGCAGCGCCCCGCTGGCCCAGAGCACGCCGTCCAGCGTGTTCTGGGCCTGGAAGTGGTTGTCCGTCTCGCGCACGGCGACGCCCAGCTCCTTCGAGAGCAGCGCGCAGACGCGGGAGGCGAACTGCGGGTGCGTGTTGACGCCGGTGCCGACGGCCGTGCCGCCGAGCGCGACCTCTGAGAGCTCCTCCCCCGCCCGGCGCAGGCGGCGGACGGCGCGCTGCACCTGGCCGGCGTAGCCCAGGAACTCCTGGCCCAGGCGGATGGGCGTGGCATCCTGCAGATGGGTGCGGCCGGTCTTGATCACGCCCCAGAACTCCTGCGACTGCGCCGCCAAGGCCTGCCGCAGGCGCTCCAGGGCGGGGACGAGCTGCTCCTCGATCTCCACGAGGGCGGCGACGTGGATGGCCGTGGGGATGACGTCGTTGGAGGACTGGCCCGCGTTGACGTGGTCGTTGGGGTGGACGGGCTTCGAGCCCCCCGCCTGAGACGGACCGCCCAGGATCTCGCCGGCGCGGTTGGCGATGACCTCGTTGGCGTTCATGTTCGTGGAGGTGCCGGAGCCGGTCTGAAAGACATCGACGACGAACTCGCCGTCCCACTTGCCGTCCGCCACCTCGCGGGCCGCCCGCTGGATGGCGCCCGCGGTCTTCGGGGCGAGCAGGCCGAGGTCCGCGTTCACCTGCGCGGCGGCCATCTTGATCAGGCCGAGGACGCGGATGAAGGGGCGGCTGAAGCGCAGGCCGCTGATGGGGAAGTTGAGGGCGGCGCGCTGCGTGGAGGCGCCGTAGTAGGCATCCGCGGGCACCTCCATGGGACCCATGGAGTCGCGCTCCGTGCGGGTGGGCGGGTTATCCGGCATATTGGTCTCCTTGTGGCCGGGGTCATGATACAGGGAGAAAAAACGTGGCGCCACTGTGAGCGGCGTCACAGAAAGCGGCCTGCGGAGGGGCATACGATACCCCCAGCACGACGAGGCGAGCACCCCCTCCCCTCAGAGGTTCCCCCCTCACCGAGGCCCCGACGGCGAATCGGGGCCTTTCGGTTTTACGGGGCGCAGGGGGTGACACGGCAGCCACCCCGCTGCGCCGGTCCTTCGCCTCAGGAGATCTCCAGGCTCACGTGCTGGTCCATTTCGAAGCAGGCCGGCGCCTGGGTGATGGCCAGGTCCACCAGGAAGCGCGCGATCTTCTGGGCGTCGCCGATGGCCAGCGAGCCGCTGCAATCGAAATCGCCCCGGAGCAAGGACTGTCCGTGAGGCGTAGGCGAAGGCGCCGCCGTCGGCGTGGGTGTGGGGGTAGGGGAATGCGTGGGTGTCGACGAAGCCGCATGGGCAAATTATAGGGGACAGGAAGTCAGCGCCGGGTGCAAAAAGCCCCGCCGAGCCTAGCCAGCCACCGTCGAGTTTGTTTAGCTTGGCATCCGCGCGTTCGGCTTAACTTAGCTTGAACAGGCACCCGGGTCCGAGGCGGGAAGCGCGGCTGGTAGTGAGTTTTCTGATCCCAGGTAGCCAAGGTCGCCGCCCGTGCAGCTGGCGAAATAAGCGTAAATCACGCCGCTTCGCTGGTCGCGCAAGCGAATGGCAAGGCCATGTGTCACTATTTGGAGGCAAACGGTTCCTGGCGGGACCCACCGGCACGACGACGGCCAAGATATTTCGCGGATCTCAGTGACAGCAATCTTGTCTCGACAAACACTTAGGCGCGAAGCAAGATCAATCACGGCGGCGAGCGCGCGTGAATCAACGGATGGTTGCGTACAAGGCGTAGGGGTCGGCAGCGGCGCTAGCCCGAAGTTCACCGTGCTGTTCGACGCAATGCTGACATTCACAGGATTCGTTGTAGTTGCTTCATACCCAGCTGGCATCACGAGCCGCACCGTCTGGTTGCCGCCCGGAAGGCCGGAGAACGAGTAGTGTCCCAAGATATCCGTTGTCGTTGTTCCAGTCCCGGCCAACTCAACGGTCGCGTTTATGTACGGGGCTTCGCCGGCATCCCTGGCTCCATTGCCGTTGCCGTCCACGTAAACAGTGCCCTCGATGGTGTACGTGGCGTCCTGACAGTCGGCATTGGCGCCCGGTGGAGGTCCGAGGATGGCGCACTTGATGAACGCTACGACTTTGTTTGTCGCCTCACGGTCTCCGCTGCCGTTGGCAAGTTTCGCGTGGCCGCCGGTGTTGACGCCTATGTGACCGAGCTCCCACCCGAATTTTGACTCCGAATCCGGGATCAACTCAATACAAAGCGGACCAAAACAATCAGCGCCCTTCTCGTTGACTGTATACAGCGAGGTGTCGTTGGGCCAATTCCCCGGATATGTAATCTCGTTGATGACCGCGCGCCCCGGGAGCATGTCCCATATAGAATCGTATCGCTTGTCGTCATCACCGTCGCATCCAAAGGCCCAGCTTCTGACCTGCGAAATTCCCAAGTCGGTACCTGCCAGGGTCCGTATTCCCTGCAATGGACTGTCGAGCGTTACTAAGCTGCTTACCTTTGCGATGTCCGGGTCGCTGCGGTAGCGCGCTAAGGTGTACGCTGCTAGAACCCCACCTTGACTGTGCGCAATGATTGATAGTTGAACCCCGGCGTGGTCTCGGAGGTAGGCTTTGATGAAATTCTTGAGCTTCTCTGCCTGCCCCTTTGGTGGGCCTGAGCCAGCAGGCGGATTCCTGAGGGATCCACCTACGTCTGAGTCGATCGAATTGTCAAGGCTCCAACACGAATCATGGCGATCGAAACGCGTGGGGTCGTTAGGGGATGAGCACACTGGCGCAGCGTCCTCACCGTCCCTGTAGATGTACTCCAGGAAGTCGCCTGCGGCGATTCCCCCGCCTTCCATGAGAGGATCGCTAATCCATCTCCATCCCGGGAGATCGGGATGGTCGAGGGCTGGCGTGAAGCAGTTGCCCTCGCTGGCGATGCCCGTGATGTAGAGCACGGCCCGGCGAGGGCCAGCCGATTGCGCGAGCGTCACCTGGTCCTGCGGGCCAGGGCAGCCAGGCGCTTGGTTGACAGACAGGCCGATCAGGCTGCGCGACAACTTCTGCGCGTCGCCGATGTTGACGGCGCCGCTACAGTCGAGGTCCCCCCAAAGGCGCACGACGCCGTCGAGGTTCATGGCCATGCCCGCATGTTCCCACCGGCGGACGACAGCGCCCACGCTGATGGGCGCGCCCGGCTGCGGGCAACCCTGCGCTTGATTGACTGACAGGCCGATCAGGCTGCGCGACAACTTCTGCGCGTCGCCGATGTCGACGCCGCCGCTACAGTCGAGCACGGAGATGCCCTCAACGTCCAGCGGCTGCTCCACAGCGGGACAGGGCGGCGTCTGGGTGATGGGTAGGTCCACCAGGGAGCGGGCGAGCTTCTGCGCGTCGCCGATGGTGAGAACGCCACTGCAGTCCACATCGCCCCACTGCACCTGCACAGAGATGCCGGGCGGCGCCGTCGGCGAGGGGCTGGGGGTAGGCTCTGCGCCGCAGTCCAGCCGGATGTCCAGGTCCGTCACGGGCGGCGGTATCTCCATCACCTCCGTCTCCACGTACGCCTGGCCGGAGTCCAGCGGGTCGGCGCAGCCCTCGGCCTCCGCCCGCACCTTGTAGTAGCCGGCGATGACATCCCAGTGGAAGCCACCCTCGGCGTTCGTCTGGTCAGGGTTCGCGCGGTTGGAGGGGGACATGATAGCGCTGCCGTCCGCGACGATCTCGAACGGGCCGCCGGAGCTATCGGAACGGAGGAGGGTGACGGTTGCGCCGGCGATGGGGGTGCCGCCCACGGTCTTCACGACGCCGCTGGGGTCGATGTAGACGTCGAAGTCCACGGCTTCCGGCGGGCCGTCCGGACAGATGATGTCCACCTCCACCCTGGCCGGCCCGTGGTAGGGCAGGAGACCGGGGATGTAGCCGAAGTACCGGCCGGGCGAGGTCTCCGACAGGGGTCCGCTCGCAAGCACCCGGCCGTCCGGCGCGATAAGCCTGAAGCTGGCGCTGCCGCCCTCGCAGCCGGGGACGCTGAACGGCGTCACGGCATTCCATCTCAGGACGGGGACGCCGGAGACGATGCCGATGCGGTCGATGATGACGCCCTCGGGTGGGGGCACCGGCCTGCGCGCGCCCAGGTCGCCCACGTCAATGGACTCGCCGGGCGGCAGGGTCACGGCGGCGTCCGCCGGCAGGATGTCCGTGCGGCCGGCGGGCGGGTAGGCGATGACGTGATAGTCGCCGGGCGCCAGGCCGGTGACCAGGAAGCGGCCTTCGGCATTGGTGCTGGTGGTGGCGCACGGCGGCGTGCCGCAGACGGTGACCAGCGCGCCCTCCAGCGGTACCAGGCCATCGCCGCCCGACTGCGGCGCGGGTGGCGGCGGGCCGACGACGCGGCCGGTAATCGCCCCGCCGCTAGGGGGGGCACCGTTGCGCACCTCGAACACGTAGCGGCCCAACACCAGGGAGTTGCGGCTGTTCCGGGCCAGACCGCTGGCGCTGCCGTCCAGGAAGCTCCCCGGCGACGCAGAGCCCGGGTATTCGAAGGAGATGTTGGTGCCGTTGGAGTAGCCCATGCGCGCGGACGTGCCGCCGAAGCCGTTTTGGCCGCCGCTGAAATCTCCCGTCTCCCACAGGACATGGTCGTAGTTCATGATCAGGTCGAAGTCGCCCACACCAATGTCAGAGCGGTCGACGAGCACCAACTGGAAGCTGTTCAACTTGTCCGCGTGAGAACCGAAGTAGCCGACGTTCACCCAGTTGGCGCAGAAGGCAGGCCGCCCCCCGAACGTCGTCGCACCGTACTTTACGACGGCGGATCCCGCGCCGCGGGTGTCCACGTCGGCCCAGAAGGGGGCGATTATCGGGAACCCGGTGCCGCCGATGGGCTGGGGAGTGTACGCGGAGAGGCCCGACGAGAAGGTGACGTTGCCATTGTTGTTGACGTATACCGTGCTGAAAGTCGTCCCAAAGAAGTTGATGGACAAGCCCATGGGCACAGCGGTGGGGCTGGACCCATCGTCGTTCGCCGCCAGCTGGCCGGCCGTGCAACCCGCGTCGCTCACCACGGCTCCGGGGTTGGCGGCCGCCGGCCTGCTGCCGCCGGCCTGCCACAGGGCAAGCGCCACGACGCCCACAATCACCCCGAGAACACCTGCGTCGGCCAACCACCGGAAGACGCCGCCTGTAAGAAGACACCGACTCATCATGCCCCCTCTCTAAGGCCAGCCCCGCGCCGGAGCTGACCGTCCCTTTGCGGGCGCTGCCGGTGGCCCGTCTCCCGTAGTGTATATGGAGGGAAGGGAGCGCTGTCAACGACTGCAGGCGGGGGCCTTACGGGCCAACGGCGGCGCAGTCCTCCGGCAGGCGGGCCGGCGCGCCGGGCGATATGCACGAGAATAGCGACGGCGTCGCGGGCGTCCGGGCGAATGCGTCAACTGCTGTGCAGGGTCGCAGGTAGATGTGGCCCGCCCCGCCTACGGAACGCAACTCGCGTTGTAGAAGGGGATGAATAACAGCACGTCCAACAGCGAGATACTGCCGCTGGCGTTGAGGTCGAAGCGGGGATCGTAGGGCGGGCCGGGCGCGGAGGTGTTGTACACGGGGATGAACTTGAGCACGTCGAGCAGGCCGGCCAGACCGTCGTCGTTGAAGTCCATGGGCCATTTGTCGTCGGCCTCGTCGCCGGCGTCGGTGGTGTCGGCGCAGCGGTCCGTGGGGCTGGTGCCGACGAACAGCTCGACGCCGTCACGGAAGGAGCCGCCCGGGTTAACGCTGCAGCCGTTGCACTGGCTGTAGGCCGGGGGCACATTGGAGTCCCCGTCGCAGTCGGGGTCGGCCGGGCAGGGGTCAATCGCGCCGTAAGCGCCGTCGCTGTCCGGGTCGTCGAGACACGCGGAGAACTCGGAGGTGTTGTTCGCAGGATCGCTCGCCGTAGCGGTGATGAACTGGCCGGCGGGCACCGCGACGGGGAAGGCGACGTTGATGTTCGCATCGCCGAAGACGTCCGTGGTCGCCGTGGCCGAGCCGATGAACGTCTGGCCCTCGCCGTTGGCGGAGGGATCGCAGGCGGTGCTGAAGAAGAACTCCAGCCGGAACTGGGTGGCGGCCACACTGTTGAGGCTCCCCTGGATGGCGGCGCTCCCGCCGATGGCCCCAGTCAAGACGGGGAAGTTTTGCAGGTTGTTGGCGCCCGGGTCGCCATCGCCGGCATCGTTGGGCGTTACGCCGAAGGCAACCTCGAGAAGCTCAATGCCCAGGCCCGCGTTGGCGACGATGGAGTTGGCGAGAATGGCGTTGCCGGTGCCGGACCAGACGGCCACGCCATCGCCGCCGTTGAAGGCGATGACGTTGCCGGCGCCCGCGGCCGCGCCGCCGATGGTGTTGTCGCTCGCGCTGGCGATGAGCACGCCCTGCATGGAGTTGCCCAGGGCGGCGCCGGTGATGCTGGCGCCGATGAAGTTGCCCTGCACCAGGTTGCCGGCGCCGGCGGCGGGGGTCCCCTCGATGTGAACGCCCTCCGTGGTGTTGCCCGAGATGACGTTGCGGGCCCCGGCCGTGGTCCCGCCGATGGTATTGCCGGACGCGTAGGAGAGGTACACGCCGAAGCTGTTGCCCAGGGCGCCGGTACCGCTGACGTCCGTGCCGATAAGGTTGCCTTGCACCAGGTTGTCCGTGGGCCCGCCGAATTGGTTGCCACGCATGAAAACGCCAACGCCGTTGCCCGAGATGACGTTGCCCGCCCCGGCCGCCGTCCCCCCGATGATGTTGCCGGACGCCTCGATGTTTACGCCGGCGTTCCCGTTGCCCAGCTCGTCGTCGTCGACGAGGATGCCGCCCGGGTCGATGACCGTGCCGGTGACGTCGGTGCCGATGAAGTTGCCCTGCACCAGGTTGCCCGTGCCGCCGCCGATGATGAAGACGCCGCTGCCGTTGTTGCCCGAGATGACGTTCCGGGCCGCGGCCGTGGTCCCGCCGATGGTGTTGCCGGAGGCGTCGTCCACTATGAACACGCCGCTCCCCGCGTTGCCCAGGGCGGCGCCGCCGGTGATGGTGGTGCCGATGAAGTTGCCCTGGACCAGGTTCCCCGGCGCCGGGTTGTGCATAAGGTCAACGCCGTGGCCCCGGTTGCCCGAGATGACGTTGCGGGCGCCGGCCGCGGTGCCCCCGATAGTGATGTCGGAGGGGCCGTCGATGCGCACGCCGTCGTTGAGGTTGCCCAGCGGGCAATCCCCGCCGAGATCGAGAGTGCAGGCGCCGTCTTTGTCCGTGCCGATGAGGTTGCCCTGGACCAGGTTGCCCGTCGCCGCAGCGCCGCTGCCAATCTCCACGCCGGCGTTGCCGCCGTTGGCGGAGATGACGTTGCCCGCCCCAGCCGCCGTGCCGCCGATGGTGTTGCTGGGGGCGTCGAAAACGACTATACCACCATCGTTATTTCCCAGGGGGCTGGCACCGTCCTTGTCTGTGCCGATGAAGTTGCCCTGCACCAGGTTGCCCGACGCGCCGCCGGCCTCAATGAGGACGCCGCCGAAGCTGTTGCCCGAGATGACGTTGCGCGCCGCGGCCGCCGTGCCGCCGATGGTGTTGCCGGGCGAGGCGTTGACACCCACGCCATTACGGCCGTTGCCCAGCTCGTCGCCGTTAAGGGGGATGCCGTCCGGGTCCGTCACCGTCCCTGTGGCGTCGGTGCCGATGAAGCTGCCCTCGACCTTGTTGCCGCCGCTGGGCCCCACCAGCTCGATGCCGTCGCCGGCGAAGCGGTTGATCACCAGCCCCCTCACCGTGCTGCCTCCGCCGGAGATACTGAGCCCGTCCACGCCAGGGTTCGAGCCGGTCCCGTTCAGCTCAACACGGTCGGCGCCGCCGGTGTTCCCGTTTATGGTCACCGGTTGGCTTATGGCGGGCAGGCCGGCGCTGCCGACGTTGATGGTCGGCGTTCCCGCTCCGACGTCGAACTCGATGGTGTCGGCGGCGGCATCGGCGTTGGCGGCGTTGATGGCGCCGCGCAAGCTACAGTCGAGAGGGGTCGCTGTGCAAGCCGTGAGGTTCGCGTCGGAGGTGGTATCGACGGTGAAGGTGGCCAGCGAGTGGACCGGGCCGGGCAGCAAGAGGCCGGCCGCCAGCGGCAGGGCCGCGAGGGCCAGAAGGAGCAATAGTGGCAGTCTGAGCACGGTGGCCTCGCCCATATCGGTACAGGTACCTTACCCGTATCTGCGGGGAGGTGTCAACGGAACAGGCGGTGAACACGGGGCGAGGGCCAGCCCCCCGTCCCATCGTTCCACGATTAACTGCAACGTGATTCCAGTACGGACGCTCCCATATTGCGATGTCCGGATGCGCAGGCGCGCGGGGCGCCGCGCACAAACGTAGAGACGCCCCGCCGGGGCGTCTCTACGGGCGCTACGTTGTCGTCCGCGCCCCTAGCTCAGCCTGATGGCGGCGCTCACTGCCTCCGCGCAGACAGCGCCTGCGGGATCTGCACCGTCTCCCCCGGCTCCGGACAGCCGGGCGCCTGGCTCACCAAGAGGCCGATGAGCCAGCGCGCGATCTTCTGCGCATCACCGATGGTGACATCGTTCAGGCAGTCGATGTCGCCCCACAGCCGCTCGATGCCCGCCACAAGGAGCGTGGAGCCGATGAGCGGACAGCCGGGGCCCTGGGAGATCGCGAGGTCAATCAGGTCCCGCGCAATCTTCTGCGCATCGCCAATCGTGACGCTGCCGCTGCAGTCGATATCGCCCCAGAGAGCGTCCCGCGTGAGCGTGGGGGTCGGCGTCGCCGTCGCCGTGGGCGTCGGCGTCGGCGTCTGGCCCACGGGCGTAGCTGTCGGCGTCGGCGTGGGAGTCTGGCCGATGGGTGTGGCGGTTGGCGTGGGGGTTGGCGTCTGCCCGATAGGTGTGGCGGTAGGTGTCGGCGTGGGAGTCTGGCCGATGGGCGTTGCGGTTGACGTGGGCGTTGGCGTCTGCCCGATAGGTGTGGCGGTTGCGGTTGGGGTCGCCGTGAGTGTGGGCGTGGCCGTCGGCGTGTGAGTTGGCGCGGACGTGGGTGTGGGCGTGGGTGCGGAGAAGGGGGACTCGTAGGCGCCGATATCGCAGGCGCTGCTCTGGGGGCGGGCCACACCCCGCTGGTCGGTGGTGGGGGGTGGGCAATCGGGGCTGCCGTGGTCGATGGCGGGGCTGCCGGCGAGGATGGCGTGGGTTTGGGTCGTGCCCGGGGCGTTGAGGGCGAGGGGGCCGAGGAGGGGGTTGGTGCCGCTGCGGTCGCCGCTGCCGGTCAGGGCGCAGGTCGTGCCGCTGTCCAGATTGTTGCCGTTGGAGGTCATGGTACCGGAGCAGTTCCCGCCAGAGGTGCTGTTGGCGACGATGGTGTTCTTCAAGTTGACGGCGCCGCCGACCCTGGCGATGCCACCACCGCTAACGTTGGCCGTGTTGCCGCTGACCGTGCTGTTGGTGAGGGTCAGGGTGAAGAAGCTGTACATGCCGCCGCCGAAGGCGCTGGCCGTGTTGCCGCTGACGGTGCTGTTGGTGAGAGTCAGGGTGCGGCCGTTGTAGATGCCGCCGCCGCTGTAGGCCGTGTTGCCGCTGATGGTGCTGTTGGTGAGCGTCGCGACGGTGTAGCCGTTGGAGCTGTTGTAGATGCCGCCGCCGCTGGAGGCCGTGTTGCCGCTGACGGTGCTGTTGGTGAGCGTCGTTGTGCCGACGTTGTTGTAGATGCCGCCGCCGTCGCCGGTGGCGGAGTTGCCGCTGACGATGCTGTTGGTGAGCGTCACGGTGCCGTTGTTGCCAATCCCGCCGCCGCCGCCGGAGGCCGTGTTGCCGCTGACGGTGCTGTTGACGAGCGTCAGGGTGCTCTGGTTGTAGACGCCGCCGCCGTATCCGGCGGCCGTGTTGCCGCTGACGGTGCTGTTGGTGAGAGTCGCGGTGCCGCCGAAGTCGTTGGCGATGCCGCCGCCGCTAAAGCTATCCGTGTTGCCGCTGACGGGGCTGGTGGTGAGCGTCAGGGGGCCGCCGGCGTTCCAGATGCCGCCGCCAACGTTGCCGGAGGCCGTGTTGCCGCTGACGGTGCTGTTGGTGAGCGTCAGGGTGCCGCCGGAGGTGGCGATGCCGCCGCCGCCGCCGGAGGCCGTGTTGCCGCTGACGGTGCTGTTGGTGAGCGTCGCGGTGGCACCGGGGTAGTTGCTGATGCCGCCGCCGCTGAAGCCGGCCGCCGTGTTGCCGCTGACGGTGCTGTTGGTGAGAGTAAGGGTGCCGAGGTTGTCGATGCCGCCGCCGAAGTCGTTAACGCTACCGTTTCGGATGGTCACGCCGGAGAAGGTGACCGTCCCCGACACGACGTCGAATACGCGGTCGAGGCCCGTGCATGGGCCGCCACTGCTGTCGCATGCCTGGATGATGGTGGCGGCCGCCCCGTCGCCGTTGATGGTGAGGTCGCCCGTGATGTCGAGGTCGCCGTTGAGGGCGGTATCGTCATCGCCCACGCGGGTCAGGGTGTAGACGCCGACAGGCAGGGTGACGGTGTCGGCGCCGGCGTGGGCGTTGGCCTCCATGATCGCCGCCCGCAGGGAACAGGGGAGGCTCATGGGGCCCTGGCACAGGTCGTCGCCGGGGTCCGAGTCACGATAGTCCGCCGTGGTGACCACCACGAACGGCGCGTGCGACGCCTGGCCGCCGCCGCTCCCCAGGAGCGCCGCCAGCGCCGCCAGCGTCAGCAGGAGCAACAGGGGCAGCTTGGTACGCAATGTGAGGTGGCCCGCCTTTCGGGAGAAGATGGGTCATAGTCTATGGCCGGGGGCGCACCCGGTCAAACCTCGGACTGGACTCGGGCGCGCAACACGAAACGCCGGATGCGCCCAGACGGGCGCCCGTCCGGGCGCATCCGCGCGAGGCGCCGCGCGCAAACGTAGAGACGCCCCGGCGGGGCGTCTCTACGGGCGCTACGTTGTCGTCCGTGCCCCTAGCTCAGCCCACCCGACCCAGCTCGCTACCGATGGTCAGACCGTGTATTCGAACTCCCGCCACTCGCTCTTCGCGCCCGGGCGGCCGTCCTCGTCCAGCGCCCACACGCGCCATCAGGCGCCGGGGCTGCGCGCGCCGGAGCTACTCGTCAGTGATGGGGGAATGGATTAGCGGACAGGACCGGCGATGTGGCTATCCGTTAATCCGTTCGCTATCCGCTGACAGGCGGCCTGCCCTAGGCCGGTCTGAACGCGTTCTTGCGCGTCGCCGGGTCGAAGACGACGCTGCCCCGGCGGCCCACGAACTCCTCGCGCGTCATCTGCCACAGGAGGGCGGGATCCGGCTCCGTGTTCGCAAAGAAGCGGGGCGCGCTGCTCCCCTCGCCCGCGGAGCGGGAGAGGGGCTGGGGGTGAGGGTGCAGGCGGCCCACGATGATGCCCTGCTCCGGCTCGCCCTCCCGGTTAAAGGCGACGGTGTATGTCTCCACAACGGCGGAACCATTCGCCTCTTCCGCAAACGGCGGGCTCTCCATGGCGTCCACCTGCGCCTGGTCCACCTGCGGGCGGGTCCGCTCCCAGGCGCCGGCCGGCGGCCGCGCGCTGTAGACGCCTGCGGAGTGCTTGGTGGCGAACCAGCCCAGGCCGGTGACCAGGGCGTACTGGTCCGGATTTTCGCGCAGGCGCCCGACGGCGGCGGCGATGGAGTGGGAGACGTAGTTGTTGCCGGGCCCGCCGGCGTAGGGCAGGCCGCCGGTGACCGTTAGGGGACGGGGATCGTCCGCGCGCAGGCCCAGCGCGTCCGTGGCCAGCTGGACGGCGGCGGGGAAGCAGGAGTAGAGGTCGAACATCGCCACGCCGTCCACGCCTATGCCGGCCATGCCCAGCGCGCGCTGCGTGGCGGCGCGGATCGCGGGGGAATGGTAGTAGTTCAGGCGCTCGCTCACGTACCACTTGTCCACGGCGTCGCCGCAGCCGTGCAGGTAGACCCAGCGCTCCTCCGGGATGCCCAGCTCACGCGCGGTCTGCGAGCCGGTGACGATGAGGGCCGCCGCCTGGTCGGTCTCGATGATGGCGTTCATCAGCTTCGGGTACGGAAAGCAGACCATGCGGTTGCCGGGGCCGGCGGTGCGGATCTCCTGCGCGGAGCGGGCGGCCGGGTACCAGGCATAGGGGTTGGCGGCGGCGACGGCGGAGAAGCGCGCGTAGAGGCGCCCGAGGTGCTCCTGGTGCTGGTCGATCGTATGGCCCAGGTGGGCGCGGATGGCGTTCTCGAAGAGCGGGTACACGCGGGTGGGCAGGGTGGCGCCGTGGCGAGCCTCCATCTCGTTGAAGCCTTGGCGGGTATCGCCGGCGACGTGCTCCGGGTTGCCCCGCACGGACCAGTCGAGGCGCTGGTTCAGCCTGCGGGCCAGGCGCCGGGACTCCAGCGCCTCCGCGCCGGCGATGAGCGCCAGGCGGATGTGGCCTTCGGCGATGGCCCCGGCGGTCTCGTTGACCAGCCGCTGGGGGGTCTCGCCGCCGACGGTGGTGTAGACCTTGTGCCGCGGCGTGGCGCCGATGCGCTGGGCCAGGAAGCCGGGCGGGTCCTGGTAGGGCCAGGTCAGGCTGTTGACGACCTGTACGGAGTCAAGCTCCGCCAGCAGCCCGGCGGAGCCGGCGTCATCGGCGGCCTCGCGGGCGGCGCGGGCCATCATCTCGATGGGCTCGACGGCGTCGTCCAGGGTGCGCGGGCGGTTCGTGAGCTGCGCGACGCCGACGACGACGGGGTAGTTGCGGGCCATGACATTACTTTTACGCGAGGGTGAGGGTGCGGTCAAGCGAGACCACGAAGACACGAAGATTTCTCGTGATGGGATGTCCTCACCACAAAGACACAAAGGCACCAAGCTTGTAGATATAGAACAACGGAGAGCGCGAAGAAACCTTTGTGTCTTAGCAGGGTGCTGAAAAACGGGATCTCGTCCCTCCCGCCGCCCCACCCCAAGAAAGAATTAAATCTGGGGGACACCCCCAGACCCCCGTCAAAGGGGCTCCGCCCCTCTGCACTCCCCGTTTTCAGCAGCCTGTTAGTGCCTTAGTGGCTACCCCCGGGTGTTCTGCGGCCAGGCAGAATCGTCTCATCATCTTGGTGCCTTTGTGTCTTTGTGGTAACTACTCTCGCCTGGAGGACCACGAAGGCACGCAGGGCCCGTTTGACACAAGGGCGGGCGGGGCTATAATCCAGGCATCCGAGAGCAATCACGCGGGCGCCAAGCGCCAAGGAGGGTCACATGTTGTCTCGCCGCCTGGTCCGGTTTTCCCTGCTTCTAACAGTCCTGGTGTTCGCCGCGCTGGCCGTTTTCGCGGGCTGCGGCGACGACGATGAGGAGGACGGTGGCGGCGGCGGCGGCAAGATCGACGTCTCGGGCGTGCCGGAGGTGACGGACGGGAAGCTGACCATCGGCTCGGACATCGCCTACGCGCCGGTGGAGTACTACGAGGAAGGGACGCAGAACGCCACCGGGCTGGACGTGGACCTGGCGAAGGCGCTGGCCACGGCGCTGGGCGTGGAGGTGGAGTTCAAGCAGGTGGCAGACTTCTCGGGTATCGTCGGCGACCTGAAAGTGAAGCGCTACGACATCGTGATGTCCGCCATCAGCATCACGCCGACGCGGGAGGCGGAGATCGCTTTCGTGCCGTACTTCGGCCCGGTGGGCACGGGCATCCTGACGCCCAAGGGGAACCCGGATAACTTCGCGAAGCTGGAGGACCTGTGCGGGCACAAGGTCGCCGCCCAGGTGGGGACGTACCAGGTGGACCAGGTGGGCGTGCTGAACGACGGCGCCTGCAAGGCCGACCCGATAGACCTCACCACCTTCCCGGACAACCCGGCCTCCGTGCAGGAGCTGAGCGTGGGGCGCGTGGAAGCGCAGCTGGCGGACGACCCCGTCGTGGCGTACAACGCGGCGCAATCGGACGGGAAGCTGGAGGTGGCGGCGACAGGGTTCGAGTCCGCCACGTACGGGATCGGCGTGCGCAAGGACTCGCCGGAGCTGAAGGCGGCGCTGGAGAAGGCCTTGAAGCAGATTAGGGACGACGGCACGTACGACCAGGTCCTGAAGAAGTGGGGACAGGAGGAGTTCGCGCTGAAGCCTTAGGCAAGGCTGCGATTCTGTGATGAACAGCCCCGGGACACCGCGCGCCGGGGGCTGTTCTGGCATGAGGGCTGCGATACACGGGCAGACAGAGGAGGGCGGCAATGCCTCTGGCCATAGAGTTCGATTTCGGCGCGGTACAACACTTCCTCTTCAACGCCCAGATCAGGCACGGGGCCTGGGTGACCATCCAGGTGGCCGTGATCGCCCAGGCGCTGGGCATCCTGCTGGGAGGCGTGTTCGCGCTCATGCGCATCTCCCGCAACCCGGTGGCCAGGTTCGTCGCCGGCCTCTACGTCTGGTTCTTCCGGGGCACGCCGGCGCTCTTGCAGCTCTTCATCCTCTACTTCGGGCTGCCACAGCTGATCAACAACCAGACGTTCACGAACGAGCTCACGGCCTACCGGGCGGCGATCCTGGCGTTCGCGGTGAACGAGGGGTCCTACATGACGGAGATCGTGCGGGCGGGCATCCTCTCCGTGGAGAGCGGGCAGATGGACGCGGCCAAATCACTGGGGATGACGCAGCTGCAGGCGATGCGGCACATCGTGCTGCCGCAGGCGCTGCGGGTGGTGGTGCCGCCGACCGGGAACGAGTTCATCGCCATGCTCAAGAACACGTCGCTGGCATCGACGATCGGGCTGATTGAGCTGCTGGGGGCTTCGCGCCTCATCTATTCTGTCAACTTCAAGTTCATGGAGCTGCTGGCGACGGCGGCAATCTGGTACCTGGCGTTCACGACCGCGTTCAGCATCCTGCAGGCGGAGCTGGAGCGGGTGCTGGCGGCGGGCGAGCGCGAGCGCGCGCAGACGCTGTTCTCGCGGATGATCGACCTGATGGGAGGGCGGCGCGGGACTTGAGGCCCGGACCCTGCCTACCGCAGGCAGGCCCGCGCACCCGGTAGAATGACGGTGCCATGAACGAAGGGCCGATGGTGCGCGTGATCGACGCGCACAAGCGTTACGGGCGGCTGGAGGTGCTGCGCGGCGTTTCGCTGGACGTGCAGCGGGGCGAGGTGGTGGTGCTGCTGGGGCCCAGCGGCTCCGGCAAGACCACGCTGCTGCGCTGCCTCAACCACCTGGAACCGCTGAACTCCGGGCGCATCTACGTGGACGGCGAGCTGGTGGGCTACCGGGAGCGCAACGGACGGCTGGTGGAGGACCGGGAGCCGGAGATCGCGCGCAAGCGGGCGGCGATCGGCATGGTGTTCCAGCGCTTCAACCTGTTCCCGCACCTGACCGCGCTGGGCAACGTGACGGCGGCGCCGGTCCGCGTCAAGAAGATGCCGCGGAAGGAGGCCGAGGAGATGGGCCGCCGCCTGCTGGAGAAGGTGGGGCTGGCGGCGAAAGTGGACGGCTATCCCTCGCAGCTCTCCGGCGGCCAGCAGCAGCGCGTGGCGATCGCGCGGGCGCTGGCCATGGAGCCCAAGCTGATGCTCTTCGACGAGCCCACGTCCGCGCTGGACCCCGAGCTGGTGGGCGAGGTGCTGGACGTGATGAAGGCGCTGGCGAAGGACGGCATGACGATGATAGTGGTCACGCACGAGATGGGCTTCGCCCGCGAGGTGGCGTCGCGCGCCGTCTTCATGGACGAGGGCGTCATTGTGGAAGAGGGGACGCCCGCGCAGTTGCTGCAGGACCCCCAGCAGGAGCGGACGAAGGCGTTCCTGAGCAGGATTTTGTAGGTGTTGGGTGTTAGGTGTTAGGTGTTAGGTGTCGGCTGACCGCTGACCGCTGACCGCTGACACCTCCCACCGTTTGACAGGCCAGCGGCTTTCCGGCAGTATCGTGGTAACCCGTGTCATTAAGGGCGCGCCCTCCGGCCTCCGCCTGAGGCGGACCGGCCTGCATACAACGCGCCCGCCTGCGGCGGGGGAGACGCTCAGGGGGTTGGCTACAGATAGCTACCAGCAGCGTTCTGCATATACGGGACGGCGAGGAAGCCCGCAGTTGCTTCCTCGGGCGCAGCAGCTTCGCCATCGGCCGCGCCGCCGATAACCAGGCGGTCCTCGAAGATTCCCGCGTATCGCGCCGCCATGCCCGCATCGAATGGCGGGACGGCGCCTACTACCTCAGCGACCTGGGGAGCGCGAACGGCACGCGCCTGAACGGCGCCGAGATCGAGCCGAAGGCGCCGGCTGCGCTCAAGGACGGCGACCAGATCGGCATCGGGCGGTTCGAAATCCGCTTCGCGGAGGAGCAGGAGCCGGCGGACCTGAGCGCCATGACCGTGGCCGAGAAGACCTACGTGGGCGGGCCGGCGCCCGGGGCCGCCGCCGCGGGCGCGGCCAGCCTCATCGTGGCCGCCGGCGGCGCGGCCCAGGAGTACGCGCTGGGGCCTGGCGCGCTGATCATCGGCCGCGACCCGGCGAGCGACATCCCGGTGGACGACCCAAAGGTCTCGCGCCGGCACGCGGAGGTGCGGCCCGCCGCGGGCGGCTACGAGATCGTGGACGCGGGCAGCGCCAACGGCCTCTTCCTGGGGACCACGAAGGTGGAGCGCAGGGCGCTGGCAGACGGCGATGTCCTGCGCATTGGCCGGCACACCACGCTCACGTACCGGTCGGGCGCGCCGCCGCCCGCGCGTGTGGAGCTGGGCGAGCAGACGGTATTGACGGTGGGCCGCGACCCGGAGAACGCCATCGTCCTGGACCACCCGTCCGTGTCCGCGCGGCAGGTGGCGATCATGAACCGCGGGGGACAGGTCTTCGTCGAGGACGCCGGCTCCTCGTCGGACACCTACGTGAACGCCCAGCCCCTGGCCCGGGGAGAGCTGCGGCCGCTGCAGCCGGGCGACATCGTGCAGGTGGGGCCGACGAAGTTCGTGGTGGCCGGCCAGGCGCTGCAGCGGGTGGACGAATCGCGCGATATCCGGCTGGACGCGCTGCACCTGCAGAAAACGGTGGCCAAGGGGCGAAACCTCCTCCAGGACATCTCGCTGGCCATCGAGCCACAGGAGTTTGTGGCGATCGTCGGCGTCAGCGGCGCCGGCAAGTCCACACTGCTCGATGCGCTCAACGGGTTCCGGCGGCCCACGGAGGGGCGGGTGCTGGTGAACGGCACCGACCTGTACCGCAACTACGACGCCTACCGCTCGCTCCTGGGCTACGTGCCGCAGGACGACACGATCCACAAGGAGCTGACGGTCTACGAGGCGCTGGACTACGCGGGGCGCCTCCGCCTGCCGGCGGACACCCGGCCGGCGGAGCGCCGGGCGCGGGTGGAAGAGGTGATGGAGACGCTGGGGCTGACGGAGCGGCGCGACGTGCCCATCCAGAGGCTGAGCGGCGGCCAGCGCAAGCGCGTCTGCATCGGCACGGAGCTGCTGACGCAGCCGGGCCTCTTCTACCTGGACGAGGCGACGTCCGGGCTGGACCCGGGGACGGAGAGCCAGATGATGCGGCTGCTGCGCCGCCTGGCGGACGAGGGCCATACGGTGCTGCTGGTGACGCACGCGACGAAGAACGTGATGCTGTGCGACCAGGCGGTGTTCCTGGCCAAGGGCGGGCACCTGGCGTACTACGGGCCCCCGGAGGAGGCGCTGGCCTACTTCGGCGTGCCGGACTTCGACGCCATCTACGAGAAGCTGGAAGGCGAGCTGAGCCCGGAAGAGTGGGGCGAACGCTACCGCCGCTCCGCCCAGTACGAAAAGTTCGTCGTAGACCGGCTGCAGTCGCAGTACGGGGCGCTGGTGCGGCCGCCGCCCGCGCGGCCCGGCGGGGACGGCGAGGGCGGCACCCCGGCCGCGGCCCGGGCACCCGCACGGCGGGGCCGCAGGGTGTCCGGGCTGCTCCAGTTCCGCATCATGGCCGCGCGCTACCTGCGCATCATCGCGCGGGACCGCGTGAACCTGGGCCTGCTCTTCCTGGTGGCGCCGCTGTTGGCCAGCATCGACCTCATCGCCTGGCCCAGAGATGTCCTGGACCCCCGGATCGGCGACGCCAGCCGCGCGCTCACCATGCTCTTCATGGCCGCGCTCATTCCGTTCCTCGTGGGCTCCCTCAGCTCCGTGCGGGAGATCGTCAAGGAATCGGCGGTGTACCGGCGCGAGCGCACCGTGGGCCTGGGGGTACTGCCCTACCTGCTGTCCAAGATATCCGTGGGGTTCATCTTCGCCCTCTACCACGCGGGGGCGCTGCTGGCGCTGAAGCTGGCGGCGGTGGACCTGGGCAGCGGCGGGACGGACGGTATTATCCAGGTCTACGTGACGATTGCGCTGGCCGCGATGTCCGGCGTGATGTGGGGGCTGGTGATTTCGACGCTGGCGCCGCGCGAGGAACAGGCGATGCTCATGGTGATCATCGTCGTCGTCGTGCAGATGGTGTTCTCCGGCGGGCTGGTGGCGCTGGGCGAGATTGGGCCCATCGGCCAGGGACTGGGTTCCATCACGAGCAGCAAGTGGGCGTTCCAGGCGCTGGCCACGGCCACGCAGGTGAAGTCCGGCGATTGTGTCGTGAGCCTGGCGGACTGCCGCCTGCCCGGCATCCAGCTGTACGCCACGGACCCCGAGCGCGCGGCCTATCTGAAGCCCATCGAGGACCGCTTCGGGGGCGTGTTCGGCGAAGACGTCCTGATCGCCTGGCTGGCCATGGGGGCGATCATCGCCGGGCTCTGCGTGGCGCTGTACGTGCTGCAGAAGCGCAAGGACGTGATCTGACACCCGTGGGGAAGGGCGTCCCGAAGCTGGTGCTGCTGGGAGCCGGCCGGCGGGGTGCGGCGCGCCCAGGAGGGGCACTGGCGCCGCGTAGACCCCCCTCAGCGGGGACGCCGGCGATGACACGATCCCGGAGTCGTGCGCCGTCGTGGCGGGCTCAGACGTCCATCCCATCCGCCAGCACCACTCTTCGCTCTTCGCTGACAGCGACTTCAAGATGCGCCTGAAGCTGGAACTGACGCGGCCGGTCCCATCCTTACGTGCGATGAAGCAGGGTGAGCCGACCGTTTCCGTTCGATGCTACCCGAGGCCGCGACGCCCCGGTAGAGATGGCGCCGCGGGAGCGGCGGGAGGGTGGCCATGACAGTGCCGGGGAGGCCGCTGGGCAGACTGGCGGCCAACCTGCTGGTGCTGGCCTTGTACCACACCCTTTCCCGGCTGCCCTTCGGCCTGCGCTACCGCGTGGCGATGGCGGCCGGCAGGGCAATTTACCTGGCCTGGGGCAAGGGCCGCGCCAGGCTGAAGCACAACCTATCGCTGATCGCGCCGGGGCTGGGCGGCGAGGAGCTGGAGGCGCTGGCGCGGGAGGTGCTCAAGACGATAGTGCGGGACTGGGCGGCCCTCTTCAGAACCGGCAAGAGCGACCTTGTTGAGACGACGCGCCTGCTGGAGGTGGAGGGCGCCGCAAACGTGATCGCCCGCGTCGTCAACCGGGGCGGGCGCGCCTTTGCCGACCGCGTGGTGCTGGCCGGCATCCACATGGGGTCTTTCGGGGCCGGACTGGACGCCTTCAGCCTGTTCCAGATCCCCGTCTACGCACCGGCGGAGAGTATACGGCCGGACGCGCTGCTGCGCCTGATGGTGAAGCTGCGCTCGCGGGGATTCCTGCGCCTGGAGCCAATTGAGCGCGGGACGACGCGGGCCAGGATGGCGCAGCGGATGGACTGCGGCTGGGCGGTGGGCGTGATGGTGGACATCATGTCACGGCGACCGGGAGGCGGCGTGGCCTGCCGCGTAGGCGACGGGGTGGGCTGGTTCGAGACGGGAGCGGTGCGGCTGGCGCTGGAGAGGCAAGCCGTGATCTTCCCGATCTTCGTGCTCTGGACCGGCGAAAAGTACCGCATCGTGGTGGAAGAGGAGTTCCGGCCCGTGGCCTCGGGGGACGCGGACCGGGACGTTGAGGTAAACACGCGGCGGCTGATCGAGGAGCGGATCGCGCCGTGGATAGAGCTGCACCCGGGGCAGTGGATGCAGGCCCCTTGGGCCGGCCTGGCGCCGGCGCCGCACACGCCGGGCGCGGCGGCCGGGCCGCTGGAGACGGCGCGGGACCCCGGCCGGCCTCACTCCTCGAAGTAGATCAGGCAGTCGTCGCCGAAGTCCGTCGGGTAGTACTCCTCGCGGCTGGCCAGGCCATCGCTGGGGCCGCTGAATTCGAGGGTGGTGCGCACGAAGTCGCCCGGGGAAAGCGGCGACTCGAAGACGAACACGGGATACGAGAAGTAGTAGTCGCCGATGTAGGCGCCATTGTGGTCGTAGATAGAGGCGACCTCGCCGTCGGAGATGTAGCCGTCGCTGTCGATGGCCTCGTACAGGCCCATGCTGTGGGGGACGAAGCTGCCCTCCTCCGGGCCGAAACCGCAGTCGTTGTAGCTCACGAAGAAGGTGAAGTACCAGGTGCCGGTGGACACGTAATTGACGACGGGCGGCGGCGGCTCCGGGGTGGGCTGCGGGGGCTGCACAGGCGGCTGCGTCGGCGGCTGGACGGGGGGCTGGGTGACCGCGGGTGGCGCGGTCGGCTGCTGGCCAGGCGGCTGCTGCGCGGGAGGCTGCGTGCCGGCGGGCGGGGCCGAGGTGGCACGGGTACCGCCCGGCGGCGGTGTAGAAGCGGCGACGGCACTAGGGCTGACCCCCCCGCTGCCCAGAGCGGGGGGGCCCGTGGGCCCGGGTGTGGGCCTGGGTGTGGGCGAAGGCTCTCCCAGGGCCGTTCGCACCTTCTCATCAAGGGCCCGGGCCAGCCGGATGGCTTCGGCGCGCTGCGGCTGGCCGTTCACATCGCCCACGGTCACGGTGGCCACGAGGTTCTTGCGCAGAAAGCGGATGACGGTGAGGCGATGCGCTTCGGCGGCTCCGCCTAGGGCGGACGCGGCGTTGAAGGCGGCCGGCGGCGAGCGGCGGACGTCCATCTCTAGCCCGCGGGCGTCCTCGCCGATGCCCTCAGAGCGGAACGCCACAACGTCGCCTTCCGGCACCAGTTCCGCGCAGCTGACCACGCGGGGGTTCGCCACAATGTCCTCCTGCATTTCCCGGAGGCTCCTCGCGGCGCCGTCGCGGCCGGCGAAGAGCTCGACCTCCGTGGAGACCAGGAAGACCGCGTTCTGCGGCGATACGGGCGCAGGCGCGGCGCCGGCGACCGGCACGGGCGTGGGCGCGGACGCCGGGGCCTGGAAGGCCAGCCGGTGGCCGGACAGCCTGTCCGTCCCGGCGGCGGCCGCGCCGGGGCAGACCGTCTTCACCAGCTCCTCGTTGCTGACGGGGCCGGAGAACGCCGGCTGGAAGGCAGCGTAGCCGGGGCCAAGCTGTTGCGCGGACAGAACCAGCGTATCCAGCTTGACGTCAGCCACGGACACGACCTTCCCGGAGCCGCCGGAGCCGCCGAGCAGGAGGAAGGCGACAGCGGCGGCGGCAGCGGCGGCGAGGAGGACGGCTACGGCTGCCAGGCGGCCGCCGAGCGGGAACCGGCGCCCGGACCCCGACTCCGCGGGCAGTACCGGCAGTTCGGGGATGGCCTTCTGGGGCGGCTGCGCCTCTTGGGGGGCCTCTTGAACGGTCGGTGGGGTCTCCTCAGGGACGGCGGGCGGCGCCTCCTCCCGGACGGTGGGGACCGTGTCGCCTACGACGGTGGGGGCGGTCCCGGGAAGCTCGTCCAGGGCGCGGGCGGCCCGGTCCAGGTCCGCCGCCAGCTCGGAGGCGCTCTGGTAGCGGCGCTCCGGCTCCTTCTCCAGGCAGCGCTGGATTACCTGGACAACCGCGGCTGGCTGGCCCGCCAGGGGGCGCACGTCCAGCTGGCTGCGCACGGCGCTGGCCATCTCCTCCAGCGTGCCGCGAAAGGGCGGGCGGCCGGTCAGAGCGTCGTAGAGGGTGGCGCCCAGCGAGTAGATGTCCGAGCGATGGTCGGCGATGCCCAGGAACTGCTCGGGCGCGGCGTAGGAGAGCGTGCCCAGGAAGCCGCCGGGCATGGTGAGGGTGCCGCCGGCGATCTGGCGGGCGATGCCGAAATCCGTGACCTTCACCGAATCGTCCGGGGTGACCAGGATGTTGTCCGGCTTGATGTCGCGGTGGACCACGCCGCGGGCCTGGGCCTCCTCCAGCGCGCGGGCGATCTGGACGGCGATGCCCAGCGCGCGCTCCGCCGGCAGCGGGCCGGACTCCATGAGAGCGCGCAGCGTGGCCCCGTCCACGAACTCCATGACGATGAAGTAGTGGTCCGCCTGGACGCCGTAGTCCAGCAGGTGGACAGTGTAGGGAGAGCGCAGGAGGACGCCGATGTGTGCCTCGCGCTCGAAGCGCTCGCGGTAAGTCTTGTCGCGGGTCAGGTGCGCGTGGAGGAGCTTGACGGCGACGGGGCTGTCGTCCCGGCGGTCGACGCCCTCGTAGACGGAGCCCATGGCGCCGCTGCCCAACAGGCGCCCGAGCCTGTAGTGGGAGAGGATGCGCGGCAGCTTAGACCCCCCAGAGGACGAGCGCGTCACGGCCTGTTCCCCCAACCTGCGAGTGCGGTCCGTTCTTCTGTAGTATAGCCCGCCCGCCCCCAGACCGGCCACCGCCTCTGCGGCCGTGACGTGCTAAGCTAAGCCCATCCTAAAACGGGAGCACACAATGGGAGCGGAGCGCACCGGGGCAGCGGATGCCATCAAGGACCTGGCGGACCGCCTGAAGGACAACGTCGGCCGGGTCATCGTCGGGCGGGAGCAGGCGGTAGAGCTTCTCCTGGCGGCCCTTCTGGCCGGGGGCCACACGCTGATTGAGGACGTGCCCGGCACCGGCAAGACCACCCTGGCCAGGGCTATCGCGCGGAGCCTGGGCTGCTCATTCAAGCGCATCCAGTTCACGCCGGACCTGATGCCGTCCGATGTCACCGGCATCCACTACTACGACCAGAGAGCGGGCGAGTTCCGGTTCCGCGCCGGGCCCATCTTCGCCAACATCGTCCTGGCCGACGAGATCAACCGCGCGACTCCCCGCACACAGAGCGCGCTGCTGGAGGCGATGGAGGAGCGCCAGGTGACGGCGGACGGCGTGACGATGCCCCTGCCATCGCCCTTCCTGGTCCTCGCCACGCAGAACCCGATCGAGCTCGAAGGCACCTTTCCCCTGCCGGAAGCCCAGCTCGACCGGTTCATGATGCGTCTCACCATCGGCTACCCTTCGGCGGACGAAGAGGACGCCATCCTCGTGCGCTTCCAGGACCACAGCCCAATGGAGGCGCTGGAGCCGGTGGTGAGCGCCGAGGACATGCTGCGGCTGCGCGACCTGGTGCCAAAGGTGCACTGCGAGCCCTCCGTGCGGCGCTACATCGTGGCCATCGTGCAGGCCACGCGGCGGCACCCGGCGCTGGACCTGGGCGCCAGCCCCCGCGCCAGCCTGGCAATGCTGCGCGCCGCGCGCGCTCTGGCCGCCGGCGGCGGCCGGGACTACGTACTCCCGGACGACGCCAAGCGCCTGGCCCGGGTCATGCTGCCTCACCGGCTGATCCTGAGCTCGCAGAGCCGGCTGCGGGGACGTGACGCCGCCGCCGTCCTGGAAGAGGTGCTGGCCGAAGTGCCGGTCCCCGTAGAGGGATGAGATGCTCCTGCGCCACGCCTGGCTGCCGCTGGGCCTCGCCCTCATCGCCGGCGGGCTGGCCACGGGCGCCGGTCCCCTCACGGCCCTCGGCGTCCTCCTGTGCGCGGCGGGAGCCCTCGCGCGCGCCTGGGCCGCCTGGTCGCTGAAGGCCGTCGCGCTGGAGCGGCTGCTGCCGGAGTCGCGCGCGTTCCCCGGCGAAAGCCTCCAACTCACGTACAGGCTGACCAACGGCAAGCCCATCCCGCTGCCCTGGATCGAGGTCATGGACCGCCTGCCGGAGTCGCTCTCGCCGGACCTGCCGCCCGCGGGCGCGCCCGGGACGAAACAGTACTCGCACGCCACGCGGCTGTCCTGGTACACGCGCGTCTCCTGGCCCCTCTCTCTGGCCTGTGCGGAACGTGGATACTACCGCCTGGGCCCGGCCCGGCTGCGCTCCGGCGACGGGTTCGGGCTGTTCCGCAGCGAGCGCGAGGACCAGGCGACCAGCCACGTCGTTGTCTATCCGCGCACGCGCTCCCTGCCGGAGCTGGGCCTGCCCGCCGCCGTGCCCCTGGGCGAGCGCAAGGGCTACCAGCGCCTCTTTGAGGACCCGCTGCGCATCGCCGGCGTGCGCGACTACGAGCCGGGGGACCCCGTGCGCCGCATCGACTGGAAGGCGACGGCGCGCCGCGGCGAGCTGCAATCGCGCGTCTACGAGCCTTCGGCGTCCTACCAGTTGATCGTGGCGCTGAACCTGGACACCCTGGAGCACGCCTGGCAGGGCTACGTGCCGGCGCTACTTGAGGCCGGCATCGTGGCGGCGGCGTCCCTGGCGCGATGGGCGTACGAGGGGCGCTACGCGGTAGGCCTCCTGGCCAACGGCAGCATCCCTGAGTCGGACCAGCCGCTCTGGATCGCGCCCGGGCGGGCACCCGATCAGCTGGCCCGCATCCTCGAGGCGCTGGCCGGCGCCGGGCCGCTGACGATGACCTCGCTCGCCGCACTCCTGGAGCGGGAGAGCCGCGCCCTGCCGCTGGGCTCGGCGCTGGCCGTGGTCACCGCGCTCATGCCAGAGGCGCTGGCCGCCGTGCTGCGCCGGCTGCACGGTTCCGGGCACGGCGTGATGGTGCTGGCGATGGCGGACGACGACTGGGCGGCGTTGCTTGGCGGCGTGCCCTGCCGGCGGCTGGCGATGGCGGCAGAGGACGCCGCGCCCTCAATGGAGCCTGCGCGCCCATGAGCGGACGCCTGCTCGCCGCCGACGTTTCCCTGCTGGCCGCACGCGCGCTGTGGGTGTACGGCGGCGCGGCCGTCGTCGTCGCCGCCTTCGCCCAGACGGGCGAGCGTCCGCTCGCGGGCGGCGCCTCCGCCTCGCTGCCCGCCGTCGCCGCGGTCGTCCTGCTCTCCCATGTCCTGGCGCGCTCGCTACAGCGCAGCGAGACCGGCCACGCAGCCGTTCGCGTTTGGGGCAGCCTGCTCTCGCTGGCGCTCTTCTATGCGGTCATGCGGCTGGATATCACGGGCGAGGCGGACGTCTGGAAGCTGGGGTGGCTGCTCCGGCTGATAACGGAGCCGGGCCAGGCGCTGGAGGGGCAGGCAGCCGCCGTCGCAGAGTCCCTGCTGCTGGGGTGCGCCTGGCTGTACGGGACGGCGCGCGGGCTGCGCAATAGCGACTTCGAGACCGCGCTGGGCGAGGTGGGCCTGGGGCTGGTGGTAGTGGCCGCGGCGGTGGCGGCGGCGGCGGCCGGCGGCCCGGCGCACCTCTCGTGGCTGCCGGTGGCATACGTCCCCGCGGGGCTGATCGCCCTGGCGCTGGCACACCTCGCCTCCCTCGAGCCGGCGAAGTCCTCCCCGGAGCACCGCCCCCGCGGCCCGCTCGCCGGCGCGGGCAGCCTGTGGATTGTCGTCATCCCGGCGGCCCTCGCCGTCCTGGGCGCGCTGGCGGCGGATATCCAGGCGCCGCCCCTGCCGGACCTCACCGGCGGGCTGGCCTGGTTGGCGCGCGGTCTCGCCCTCGCCGTCTTCTACGCCCTCTGGCCCTTGCTCATCGCCTTGGCCTGGGCCGTGGAACACCTGCACAGCTGGATCGGGGGCGAGGGGCAGCCGCTCAACCGCGGGCTACCCGCCGCGGGCGAGCCCGCCGCGCCGGCCGCAGACGGCGGCTCCAGCGGCCTGCCCGCGCCTCTCGCTTACGTCCTGCGCTCCGGCGCCGTCGTCGCCGTCATCGCCATCGTGCTCGCGGCGCTGTGGTCCGTGTTCCAGCGCTTCTCGTCCTCCTCAGGAGCCGTCGGCGCCGGGGAGCTGGTGGAACGCGCACCGGCCTCCGCCGGCCCGTCGCTGCTGGCAAGGGCGCTGGGGCGGCTGTCCGCCTTTGGCGGAGCCGGGACGCGGGGGCGCGACCCCATCGGCCGCCTCTATTTCGCGATGCTCCACCGCGCCGCCCGCCAGGGGCTGCGGCGACCGCCCTCGGCCACACCGCTCGAATTCGCGCCCAGCTTGCGGGAACACTTCCGCTCGCCGCTGGCGCTCGCGATCAGCGAGGCCTACGCCCGGGCGCGCTACGGTGGCCGCGCGCCGCCGCCGCAGGAGATCGCGCGCCTGCGGTCGCAGTGGCGGGAGCTTTCGCCGTCCGCCTGAGGGTTGTGCGCGCCATCTTAGGGCGCAGCACACCCCGGTCCCCACTGTCTGAGCCGCACCGTCTTGACCTGATGAAGGCGTGATTTCGAGCCGCCGCCGCGTGTGCTGCGCCCCTACGCTACGGGGCCTCGTGCTGTCTGCCCTCGGCCACCAGGTCGTCCAGCGAATCGCCCTCCTGTCCATCGTCCGGCTCCACGTGAACGACGACGATGCTGCCGGGCAGCCGCTGCTGGATCTCGTGCTCTATGTGGTCGCCGATCTCGTGCGCCTCTGCGAACGGCTTGCCGGCGTCGACGAGGACGTGCATATCCACGTGCCGCGTCGCGCCGGAGCGCCGGGTGCGCAGGCGGTGGAAGCCGCGCAGCTCGTGTTCGTGCGCGACGAGCACGTCGTGGATCGCCTGCAGCTCCTCGGCCGGCAGCGCCATGTCCATCATCTCCGAGGTGGCGGTGCGCACGAGGCCGATGGCCGTCCAGCCCATGTACGCGGCCAGGCCCAGGGCCACGATCGGGTCAAGCACCGCTTCCCCCGTTGCGGCCACCAGGAGCAGGCCGGCGATGATCGCGCACGCCTGCACCACGTTTGTCTCCAGGTGCTTGGACTCCGCGCGCAGCGCCAGCGATCCGGAGCGCCGCGCCTCCCGCGTCATGAAGAAGCTCATGACGATGTTGGCGCCCGCCGCGACGAGCATGGCGGCGAGGCCCACGCCGACGTTGATGTCCGGCGTCTCGCCCAGCAGCCGCCGCAGCGCCTGGAAGACCACGAAGCCGCCGCCGATGGCGATGATGGTGGCCGCCACGGCCGCGGAGATGCTTTCCACCTTGCCGTGGCCGTAGGGGTGCTCTTCGTCCGCCGGGTTGGCGGAGATGCGCACGCTGAGCAGGGCGGCGGCCCCGGCCGTCAGGTCCGTGCCGCTGTCCACGGCGTCGGAGATGACGGCGATGCTGTTGCTGATCAGCCCCAGCGTCAACTTCAGCGCAAGGAGGCCGCCGGTGACGACCAGCGAGATGGCGGCGATGCGCACAAGCGACGAATGCGACAGAACCATAAGGTAGACTTACCACAAAGTCACAAAGGCACCAAGATCAGCAGGACTCTGTCCCCTCAATTCCAAGAATCTTTGTGCCTTCGTGTCTTTGTGTCTTCGTGTTGATCCAGAGCGCCTTCGTGGCTCGCCCAACCTCAGCGTGGCTTGCGCGCGATGGCATCCCTGGCCGCCTGCGCAATTGCTTCCGGCGTCAGGTTGAAGTACGTCAGCAGTTGGTCCCAGGCGCCGCTGGTGCCGTAGCGGTCCTTCATACCCACGAAGGAGATGGGCACAGGGTGCTCTGCCGCTGCCACCTGCGCCACCAGGGACCCCAGGCCGCCGTGGATGAAGTGGTCCTCCGCCGTGACGATAGCCCCCGTCTCACGGGCGGCGCGCACGATGGCCTCGCGGTCCAGGGGCCGCAGCGAAGAGGCGTTATAGACCCGCGCCTGAATGCCTTCGGCGGCCAGCATCTCCGCCGCGTCGATGGCGGCCTTCGTCAGCTCGCCGATGGCCATCAGCGTCACGTCCCGGCCGTCGCGGTGCCGGTGCCAGCGGCCCAGCTGGAAGCGGTAGGAGTCGTCGTAGATGATGGGCGTCTTGGGCCGCATGGTGCGCACGTAAAACGGGCCCTGGGTGCGCGCGGCCGCCTCGATCGCCTGCCCGGCCTCCACGTAGTCCGCGGGGACGACGACCTGGAACGGCGGCATCGAGAGCATGAGCGCCAGGTCCTCCAGCGCCTCCGCGGAAGCGCCGTCCTCGCCGGTGACCACGCCCGCATGGCTCGCCACCAGCTTGACGTTTGTCCCCGGCTGGGCGACGGCCATGCGCAGCTGGTCGAAGCAATGGCCCGGGGCGAACACCGCGAAGCTGCTGCAGAAGGCGATCTTGCCGGCGGCGGCCAGGCCGGCGGCGACGCCGATCATGTTCTGCTCCGCCACACCAACGGCGAAGAAGCGCTCCGGGAACTCCCGCCCGAACTTCACCGCGGACGTCGAGACGCCCAGGTCCGCGTCCACGCAGACTATGTCCAGACCCTCCCGGGCCAGCTTCACCAGCGTGGGGCCCAGGGCAGCGCGCGTGGCTTCCAAGGCCGGGGGTTGGACCACGCCGCCTAGCCTCCCCGCGCCGTTGGCACCAAGTCCCCAGTTCCCAGTTCCCAGTTCCTACTCATCCCCCAGCTCCCGCAGCGCCTGCTGCTCTTCCTCCGGCGAGGCGGCCTTGCCGTGGAAGTCCGGGTTGTTCTCCATGAAGCTCACGCCCTTTCCCTTCACCGTCTCGCAGATCACTATTGCCGGCTGGCCCTTGTGGGCGCGGGCCTCCTCCAGCGCCCCGGTGATGGCGTCCGGGTCGTGGCCGTCCGCCAGGCCCCAGACCTTCCAGCCAAAGGCGCGCCACTTCTCGTCCAGCGGGTCCAGGGCCATGATGTTCGCGGTGTGGCCGTCCGGCAGCACCCAGCCGCCCGGCCGGTCCGGGGGCTGGCCGTCGCCGGCGGCCGCGGCGTTGAAGCGCGCGTAGTCGGAGAAACCGTCGTTCTGGATGTGGTTGCGGTCCATGATGACCGTCAGGTTGTCTACCTTGTGGTGCGCGCAGGACAGCGCCGCTTCCCAGGTCTGGCCCTCCTGAGAATCGCCGTCGCCGATCAGGCAGTACACGTGGCTGTCGCGCCCGTCCAGCCGTGCCGCCAGCGCCTGGCCCAGGGAGAAGGAGAGCCCCATGCCCAGCGCGCCCGCGGACATCTCCACGCCCGGCGGGTTGTGCATGATGTTGTGCCCCTGCAGGCGCGAGCCCAGCTGCCGGAACGTCTTCAGCTCTTCCACCGGGAAGTAGCCGGCCTCCGCCAGCGTGGCGTACATCAGCGGGGAAGCGTGGCCCTTGCTCATGACGAAGCGGTCGCGGTCCGGCCACAGGGGGTTCTGGGGATCATGCCGCATCAGGCGGAAGTAGAGGGCAGCCATGATCTCCACGGACGACAGCGAGCCGCCGGGGTGGCCGGAGTTGGCGGCGCTGGTCATCACGATGATATGCCGCCGGATGCGCCGGGCGATGGTCTTCAGCTCTGCGGTGGATACCGTCTGGGTGCGGGCCAAGTGCGCTCCTTGCTCGTACCGGGGGGCGCAGCATCACGCCATAGGCGGATCAGCCTCCGGCTGAAACAGGCGCCCCTACGCAGGAATCCGTTGGGCTACGCCCCAATTATAGGAACAGCGCGCGGGCGGTGGCAATTGAGCGCCCCTTGCAATGGCGCCGCGCGGTGCTATCATGCACGTCAAGAGAGGGCGCCCCCTTGATTATCGACTTCCACACTCACATCTTTCCGCCTACCGTCCGCGAGAAGCGCGAAGAGTATCTGCGGCGTGACGCCATCTTCGCCGAGCTCTATTCCAACCCCAAGGCCAAGATCGCCACCGCAGACGACCTCCTGCGCAGCATGGACGAGGCCGCCATCGACGTCAGCGTGGCCCTGGGCTTCGCCTGGGGCGAGCACGAGCTGTGCGAGCAGCACAACGACTACCTGCTCAAGGCGGCCGCGCAGAGCAACGGGCGCATTGTCCCCTTCTGCACCGTGAACCCCTGCTTCGAAGAGGCGGACGAGGAGGCGGTGCGCTGCGCCCGCGCCGGCGCCCGCGGCCTGGGCGAGCTGCGGCCGGACAGCCAGGGCTGGGACCCGAACGGCGACGCCGGCGAGGTGCTGGCGGCGGTGGCCCAGCGCTGCGACCTCATGCTCCTCTTCCACGTCTCGGAGCCCGTGGGCCGCAAGTACCCGGGCAAGGAGGGCGGCAGCCTGGGCGCCTTCTACGAGTTCGCCCGCCAGCACCCCAGGCTGCGCACCATCGGCGCGCACCTGGCCGGCGGCCTGCCCTTCTACGCTCCCATGCCCGAGGTGCGCGAGGTCTTCGCCCACGTCCTTGTGGACACGGCCGCGCAGCGTCTGCTCTACGACAAGACGACCTACGGCCAGCTGGTGCATCTGATCGGCGCCGAACGCGTCCTCCTGGGCAGCGACTACCCCCTCGTCTCGCAGTCGCGCCAGATACAGGAGCTGCGCGCCGGCGTCTTCCGCAGCGATGACCTGCAGCTGATGCTGGGCGGCAACGCGCAGCGCCTGCTGGCCCTGCCAGACGACAGTCCGTGACCGCCCCGCCCGGGCAGGGGCTGCGGCTGTTCGTCGCCGTGGAGCTGGGGGCGGACGCGCTGCGGGCGCTGGGCGAGCTGCAGACGGAGCTGCGGCGCAAGGGCCTGGCCGCACTGCGCTGGGTAAGGCCGGAGGGCATCCACCTGACGCTGAAGTTCCTGGGAGAGGTGCCGGCCGCGGCGGTCCCGGACATCGAACGGGCTCTCGCCGGCGCGGTAAAGGGCGTGCCGCCGCACACGCTGAGGCTGGGCGCCCTCGGCAAGTTCGGCGGCCGCGGTAGCCCGCGCGTGCTCTGGGTGGACATGGCAGGCGACCAGGAGGTGGTGCTGTCCCTCCAGCAGCGCGTCGAGGGCGCCCTCAACCGCCTCGGCTTTCCCCGCGAACGGCGCCGCTTCTCGCCCCACCTCACGCTCGCCCGCGTCCCGCCCGAGGGCGCCCGCGCGGCGGCGGGCCCCCTGGACGAGGCCATCGCCGCGGTGCACCCGCAGCCGGCGGAGATCCAGGTGAGGGAGCTCTCCCTGATGCGCAGCCAGCTGGGGCCGGGCGGCGCGGTCTACACGCGCCTGTTCGCCGTGGCGCTGGAAGCAACCTAGCTGGAGGCGGCGCCTTCATGTCTTCGTGGTGAGAACTCCCCGGGGATAACCACTAAGGCACTGAGGCACAAAGGGCTTTCTTTATGCTCTATTGGTCTGTATCCCTTAGTGCCTTTGTGTCTTCGTGGTGAGAGCTCCCGGGGATAACCACTAAGGCACTAAGACACCAAGGTTTCCTATTGCTCTATTGCTCCAATGCTCTATTGCTCTGGTGCCTCGTCTTTGTGGTGAGAACCCGCACGGCAAGCGCCTCACGCCTGGCACTCCCGACAGAAGTTGGTCTCCCGCCCGCCGGACGTGATCGCCGATATCCGGTGGCCGTCGCGCGGGCAGGCCGCATCGCTCCTGGCGTGGACGCGCAGGTGGTCGCGGTACATCTTCGTGGGCAGCCCCTTCTCCTCCATCAGCTGCGTGACGATGGGCGTGGCCCACTCCATCACCCGGCGGATGGCCCGGCACAGCTCCCGCAGCCCGTCCTCCGGGATGTCCGTGCGCTTGCGGAAGGGGTGGAGGCGGGCCTCCCAGAGCACCTCGTCCGCGTAGGCGTTGCCGATGCCGGCGATGACGCGCTCGTTCGTAAGGGCGTTCTTGATCATGCCCCGCTGGCGCAGCATGATCCCCACGAAGCGGTCTTCCGTGAGCTCCGGGTCCATCACGTCCGGCCCCATCTCCGTCCAGCGGGGCACCTTCTCAGCGAACTCCTCCGCGCGCACCAGGTAGGCGCGGCCCATGCGCCGCTCGTCGAAATAGCGCAGTTGCAGGCCGTTGTCCAGGGCGAGAAGCCAGCACAGCATACGCGGCCTGCGGGCGCCGGGCTCCACGTACTGGTAGCGCCCCGCCAGCATGGCGTGGACGACCACGTAATCGCCGTTGCCGCCCGCGCAGCCGCCCTGCGGGGCGAAGGGGAAGAGGAGGAGCTTGGCCTTGCGCTCCACCGGCCGGAAGACCTGGCCCTGCATGCGCTCAAGGAACTCCTCGCGCCCGGCCCGCACGATCCAGGCGATGGGCGCCTCCGCTGAGACCACGCGGAGGCCGGGCAGGCGTTTGTTGAAGTAGGCCCGGTATCCTTCCAGGTCCGGAATCTCGGGCATTGCGTTCGTTAGTGAATAGTGGGTAGTGAGTAGTGGATAGTGGATGGTACCCGGTCTGCGCTGGACATCCCCCTGGGCCCGGACATGGCGCGGCGCCAGCCTAAGTCGCCGGCTCCGCATAGCGCGGGTAAGAGCCCAGGACGCGGAAGAAGGAGCACTGCGCCTTTATGCGCTCAAGCGCTTCCGCCAGGGGGCCTTCGCTGCGGTGGCCGTCCACATCCACGAGGAAGATGTAGGTGCCCAGGCGCTCCTTGCTGGGCCGCGACTCGATCTTGGACAGGTTGATGGCCCTCTGCGAGAACTCCTGGAGCGATGAGACCAGGAGCCCGGGCCGGTCCTCTACGGCGAACGCGAAGGCGATGGACGTCTTGTCGCGGCCCGTGGGCGCGTGGTCCTCCCGCGCCAGGACGGCGAAGCGGGTCAGGTTGTGCGGACGGTCCTGGATGCCCGTGGCCAGCACCTGGGCGCCGTAGATCTCCGCCGCGCGCCTGTTGGCGATGGCCGCGGCGTCCTGCCGCTGCATCATCTCCTGGACGGCCGCCGACGTGGAGAGCGAGGCCTCCAGCGCGGCCTTCGGGAAACAGCGCTCCAGGAAGCCGCGGCACTGGCCGATGGCCTCCGGCTTGGAGAGGATCGCCTTCACCGCGTCCGCCTTCTGACCGGGGCGCACCAGCAGCAGGTGCTCAATGGGCAGCACCACCTCGCTGCGGATCATGAGGGCCCGGGCGCTGTGCACCAGCGCGTCCAGCGTCTCCGCCACCGGGCCCTCCAGGCTGTTCTCCACGGGCACCATCCCCTCGTCCGCCAGGCCGGACTCCACGGCCGTGGCCACGGCGGTGATGCTGGCCATGGAGACCAGCGTCGCGGAGCCGGCGGGGTCGTACCGCAGCGCCGCTTCCTCCGTGAATGTGCCGGGCGGCCCCAGGAAGGCCAGGCGCCGGCTCATTGTCCGCTGGCGGCCGCGCCGAAAGGCTCGCTCGTGGACGGGGCGGTGAGCGCCGCGCGCAGGGCGCCCTCGTTCTCCGTCCGCGTCACCGCCACCACCTCATCCTCCGCCTGGATCACCGTCTGGCCGGTGGGCGCGTTGGGAGACCCGCGGCTGTCGATGATGAGAGCGATGAGGGACTGCTGCGGCAGCATCAGTTCGCCCACCCGCTTGCCCACCACGGCGGCGGTGGGCGGTATCTTCAGGCCCACGATCTCAAGCCCCATGCGCAGCGTGAGCAGAGGGATCAGCGGGTGCGTCGGCAGCTCCTGCTCGATGTGCGCGAGGATAGCGGCGGTGGCGCTGATGGTGGCGTCAATGCCCAGGCGCCGGAAAATCTCCTCGTTCTTCGGGTTGTTGATGCGGGCCACGGTGCGGGGCACGTTGAACTTGACCTTGGCCACCTGGCAGGAAACGAGGTTGTCCTCATCGTCTCCCGTGACTGCGATCACCATGTCCGCGCGGCCGAAGCCGGCCAGGGACATGGTGGCCGCCTCACAGCCGTCGCCCCGCAGGACGATGTCGCCCAGCTCTTCGGCGATGCGCTCGCACTTGGCGCCGTCCTTCTCGATGACCAGCACCTCGTTCTCGCCCTCGGCCAGGAGCTCCTTCGCCAGGTAGTAGCCCACCTTGCCGGCGCCGATGACGATGATGTACATCTAGCCCCCAGTCTTTCCCGCCGGCGGCGCCCGCTCCAGCGTCTCCCGGAGCAGCCGCGCGCCCACCAGTGTGGGGCTGATCGTCTCCAGGCCCAAGTTCCGGTAGATCTCCTCGCGGATCGGGTCATAGATGCGGCAGAGGGCGCGCTTGACCCCGAACAGCTCCCTGGCCATCTGGGTGGCCATGACGTTGCGGTTATCGCCCTGGGTCACGGCGATGAAGGCGTCAGCACCTCCCACGCCGATGCGGGCCAGCACCTCCTGGTCAATGCCGTTGCCCACGTGGCGCCTGCCCTTGAACTCCGCTGGCAGGCGGCGGAAGGCGGCGGCCTGCACGTCCAGCACGGTCACCTCGTGGCCGTCCTCCTCCAGCATGGTGGCCAGCGCCGCGCCCACCCGCCCGCAGCCCATGATCACGACCTTCACGGCAGGCCTACTCCCGCGCCGCCGCCCGCAGGAGGACCAGCTGGCAGGGCGCGTGCTTGATCACGTACAGCGCCGTGTTCCCCAGGTCAAACTCTCCCAGGGGGGTCTCGTAGTCCACGCCCATCACGACGGCGCTCACCGCGCGTTCGATGGCTTCGTCCACAATCGCGTGGCCGGCGTCGCGCGCCTGCAGGATCTCGCCCTCGACCTTGTAGTCCAGCTCAGCGGCCACGTCTTCGGATTTCGTCAGGACCTCCTCGCCGTGGCGCGCCTCGGGCGCCAGCTCCGCGTCCAGGGCCAGGTTGCGCGCCACCTCGATCACGTACACAGCGTAGACGGTCCCCTTTCGCCTCTTCGCCAGCGTACAGGCCAGGGCCAGTGCGTCGAAGCCAGCCGGGGAGCCGTCCACGGGCACGAGGACGTCCTGGACTTGCAGCGAGTCGTATTCCAATAGCGTTCTCAGTGTGTGGTGCCTAACGGACGTATTATAGGGATGCCCCCCGCCGCAATCAACTTGCCGGCGGGCGCCCGCACCCCTCACGGCCGCGCGGCGGGCGGCCCCGGCGGGAAGCCCAGGCCCAGGTCCTTAAGGCTGCGATGGCCGCCGCGGGCGATGACGACGTGGTCCAGGAGCTCTATGCCCAGCATGCGCCCCGCTTCCACCAGCTGCTTTGTGAGCGCGGCGTCCTCCGCGCTGGGCGCCGGGTCCCCGGACGGGTGGTTGTGCACGACGATGATGCTGGGGCAGCCCTCCCGCACGGCGGCCCGGAACACCTCCCCCACCCGCACGACAGCGCTGTTCACGTTCCCCTTGTAGACGTCCTGCACGGAGACCACCTGGTTGCGGGTGTTCAGGAGCACCACCTTCAGGTGCTCCTGCGGGAGCAGCGCCATGTCCGCGAAGAGGAGGGCGAAGACATCGTCCGAGGAGCGGATGGTGGTGCGCTGGTCCGGCTGCGTGGAGATGATGCGCTTGCCCAGTTCCAGCGCCGCCAGCACCTGCGCGGCCTTCGCCTCGCCCACCGACTTCACGCCGCAAAGCTCCCCCAGGGACGCCTGCCCCAGTCCGCCCAGCCCCTCAAAGCGCGAAAGCAGCCGCCCGGCCAGCGCCAGCACGTTCTCCCCCATGCTCCCCGTGCGCAGGAGGATCGCCAGCAGCTCAGCGTTGGAAAGCGCGCCCGGTCCCCGCAGGCGCAGGCGCTCACGCGGCCGCTCGTCCGCGGGCAGGTCGCGGATGAGCGGCTGGCAGACTGCCGCTGACTCTCGCAAATAGTCCTCCCTCCGGCAGTGTAGCGGCGCTCGGCAAGACCGCAAACCCCGGAGTGGCAGGGCGGGAGATGGTGCCCTTAGTGTTTATCCCTGGGAGTTCTCACCACAAAGACACAAAGACACCAAAGCAATAGAGAAATAGAGAAACCTTCGTGTCTTAGTGCCTTAGTGGTTACCCCCGGGAGTTCTCACCACAAAGACACAAAGGCACCAAGCTCGCAGATATACAGCAATAGGGCATAAAGAAACCTTCGTGTCTTGGTGCCTTAGTGTTTATCCCTGGGATCTGGGCTCAGGCGGGGAAGGCGCTGAGGCCAGCCGCGCGAGCGCCTCCTGGACGCGCTCCCACGCCTGGGCCACGAAGCCCGCCTGACGCTGGGGCCGGGCGGCGACGGCGTCCGCTTCGTCCCAGAGGTCCGCCTCCAGCGGCCCGAACACGGCCCTCACCCCCGCCAGTCCACCGGCGTCGCGCTCGGCGCGGTCGCGCAGGGCCGCGAAGCTGCGCCAGACGGCCGGGTCCGCGAGTGCGGGCGGCACCGCGTGCGGCGGGAACACCGGCAGGTAGACGCTCGTGCAGGGACTGCCCGGCGCCACCCACGCCCGCAGCTGGGCCTCGGGCGCGCGCGGGAGCTCTGCGATCATGGACGAGGTCGTGTTCTGGAAGCCGCGCAGGTGCATGCAGACGGTGACGCCCTCGCCGTCCGGCAGGAAGCGCTCCGGCAGCGGGCTCACCTCTGTCCGGGCCGAGCCGGGCGCGCCCCAGGGGCCCTCGCCGTGGTCGCGCAGGTGCGCCGCCAGGTCTGCTGGCGTCAGACCGCGCCCGGCCAGACAGGCCCGGCTGGCCGCCAGCCGGCGGTCCGCGTAGCCGGTGGGAGCGTCCGGGTGCCGCCAGGCGTCGAAGTCGGCGCCCGGCGGCACGTCCCCCGAGGCGCGCGTCCACTCCCTGCGCACCGTCAGCCGGTTGGAGATGGCCCTGCTCCCGCTAACCGGCGCCGCCGCCCAGGTGCGGCCGCTGGTCTCCAGCACCCAGGCGCAGTCCGGGCCGGCGATCAGGAAGGAGGAGAAGTAGGCCTCCTGGGTGCTCTCGTCTGCGACGCCGCCCTGGCCGTGCTCGGCGACGAGCGCCGTCATCACCTCCAGCGCCTCGTCCGCGCTGCGGCCGCGCTCGAGCCCCAGGCGCACCAGGTCCATGCCGGTGAGCGCCGCGGGCTCGGCGTTCGCGTCCAGCGTCGTGTACACTTTCTCGTTCCCAATGGCCACACCGTGCTCGTTGACGCCCTGCTCCAGGCCCCAGAGCCAGGCCGGGCGCGCGCCCAGAAGCGCCGCCGCCCCCGCGTCCGGTAGCGTCAGGTACTGCGTGCGCAGCGCGCCGCCCGGCCCCCGGCGCGGGTGCGCCTCGATGAGCTGTACCTCGCCGGGCGGCCGGTCAGAGTTCTTGGCAAAGAGAGTTCCGGCGGGGCTCAGGGCGCAGAGGGTGTCGCACATCGGCGGCGCTCAGGGAAAACCCGCTACTGCGGGATGACGAGGACATCGCCCGGCGAGATGAGGTCCGCGTCGGAGAGGCCGTTCACCGCCGCCAGGTCCGCCGCGCTCACGCCGTAGGCGGCGGCAATGCTGGAGAGCGTATCGCCCTCCTCCACCGTGTACTCGATAGACCCGGCCGGAGTGGATTGGGCAGCCGCCGTGGGCGACGTCCCGGGGCCGGGACTGGCGCTGGCGGCGGGCGAGGACGAGCCCGCAGGCGAGCCGCCCGGGGGCGGGGAGGACGGCGGCAGCGTGGCCGTGGGCTCGTTGCTCGTGGGCTGGATCAGCGCGGAGGACTCGCCGGGCAGCGACGGCGGCCTCACCAGCAGCCAGAGGGCGAGGACGCTGGCGCCCAGGAGCGCAAAGAGGGAGAGGCGGAAGATGGCGCCTGTGGGCGTGGCGTTAACGGGATCCAGGCACTCCCCGCAAAGCCCCTGTCCTGAGCCTGCCGCAGGGCCGCCGCCGTGCGCGTCGCAGAAGGAGTTGCCACAGCGGGGGCAGCGGTTCGTCGCTGGCTGGTCGCAGGCGTAGCATTCCATGGCGGTAAAACAGGCCGGGCCGGGCGGTCCTCGTCTATCGGCGTGCGGGCGCTGGCCCGGCCCATTCTACGCGCTATTGCAGCTCTGCGGTAGCGCCGGCCTCCGAGAGCTTCTTGACCACGCCCTCGGCGTCTGCCTTGGAGATGCCCTCCTTAACGTTCGTGGGGGCGGACTCCACCAGGTCCTTCGCCTCCTTGAGGCCCAGCGTGGTCACCTCGCGCACTGCCTTAATGACGTTGATCTTGTTCGCGCCCACGTCCTTGAGCACCACGTTGAACTCGGTCTTCTCTTCCTCCGCGGCCGGCGCGGCGCCGTCGCCGCCGGCGGGAGCGCCCGCGGGGGCGGCGGCCAGAGCCACCGGCGCGGCGGCCGTAATGCCGAACTCGTCCTGGATGCGCGTGTTCAGGTCCCGCAGCTCCAGCATCGTCATCTCGCTGATCAGCGCCAGCGTCTGGTCTACCTTGTTCTCACCCTTCGCCATTACCCTTGAACTCCTTCCCGTCTTCTATCGTCTATCTTCTGTCTGCTATCTTCCCGCCGCTAAGGTCCGGCCTCCAGCTGTGCTGCGCGCGCCTCGATCAGCCCCGGCAGCTCGCTGAGCAGCGCCTGCAAGAGCAGCGAAAGCTCCCGCAGCGGCGCGTCCAAGAGGGCGACGAAGCCCGCCAGCGGCGACCGCAGCTGGCCCAGGATGAGGGCGATGAGCACAGGCCGCGGCGGTATGCGCACAAGCTCCCGCAGCTGGTTGAGGGTCAGCACCTGGCCCTCCATGAAGCCGCCGCGCACCCCGAAGGGCACCGGCGCTCCCTGCAGGTACCCGGTCACGACCTTCGCCGCCTCGATCGCATCGCCGTAGGCGATAGCGAGCGCCGTGGGCCCCTCGACGATGCCGGTCAGCGCAGGCTGCCCGGCCTGCTCTGCGGCGAGCGCGAGGAGGGTGTTCTTGATCACCCTTACCTCAACGCCGCCCTCCCGCAGCCGCCGCCGCAGGTCCTGCATCTCCTTCACCGTCAGGCCGCGGTACTCCGTGCTGACCACAAGGGTCGCGCGCTCGATGCGGCCCTTCAGGTCCGCGACTTCGTCCATCTTCTTTTGGGTGGGCATAGGCGCTCCTTCAGGTTCCTTCCTAAAACAAAAATCCCCCGCCACAGACGGCAGGGGGACAAGCTGAAAGCTGATCGCTACCCCATCGCCTCGGCGGGCCGGCGGTCTGGCCGATTAAACCCCGGAGGGTGCCTGCTGTCTGTGGCGCTATGCTGTTGTACGGGCCGTATTATACGGCTTCGACGCCGCTGAGAGAAAGCGTGGCCGCAATGTCCAGCTTCACGCCCGGCGCCATCGTGGTGGTCAGCGTCACGCTGCGGATGTACTGGCCCTTGGCGCCCGCGGGCCTCGCCCGCGTGATGGCCTCAATCAGCGCGGAGAGGTTTTCCATGAGCGCCTCTTCCGAGAAGCTGATCTTGCCCAGCGGGACGTGCACAAGGTTTGTGCGGTCCGTGCGGAACTCCACGCGGCCCTGCTTGGCGTCACGGATGGCCCTGGGCAGGTCCTGCGCCTCCACCACCGTATTCGTGCGCGGGTTGGGCATCAGCCCCCGTGGGCCCAGGACGCGGCCCAGGCGGCCCACCTTGCCCATCAGCTCCTTCACGGCCAGCGCCACCTCGAACTCCAGCCAGCCCCCCTCGACCTTCTTGATCAGGTCGTCGGCACCCACGTAGTCGGCGCCGGCCTGGTCGGCCACCCGCGCGCCCTCGCCCTCGGCGAACACCAGCACGCGCTGGCTCTTGCCCAGGCCGTGCGGCAGGACGAGCGTGCCGCGCAGCTGCTGGTCCGCATGCCGGGTGTCCAGGCCCGTGCGGATGTGCAGCTCCACGGTCTCGTCGAACTTGGCGAAGGCCATCTCCTTCAGGAGCGACAGGGCCTCCTTCGGCTCGTAGGCCCGGGCGCGGTCGATCTTCTCCAGGGCCGACATGTAGTTTTTTCCGCGATGTGCCATCATCATTAGCCCTTCGACTGAGACAAGTCTCTGCTCAACGGGATCGGCCGCCAGCAAGAATTGTTCCAGGGTGACCGCACCCAGCACAGGCTGTCCCTCCGCTTCGTCCCACATGCAGGTAGTCGTCCGTACCTTGCCGTTCATGCGGACGGGGACGTCGGCCAAGTCGTACTCGACGATCCTACCGTCGCCCAGGCGAAACCGCTCACGGCCGGCCTTCTCGTGATTTAGCTGCCGCAGGAGCGATGCCGGCAGCCGGCTGAACGTGGCCCCCGTATCTACAAGCGCCTCCACCTCGCGGAATTCGCGCCGGTCGGGGCTTCCCACTTCGAACCGGGCCGTGAAACTACCCACCGATTCCCCCTGTGCTTTGCTGGCTGCCGGTATGGCTTCGCGCACCACGCTCACGCCACCTCCACGCCCATGCTGCGGGCCGTGCCCTCCACCATCTTCATGGCGGCGTCGATGTTGTTGGCGTTAAGGTCCTTCATCTTGACCGTGGCGATCTGGCGCACCTGGTCGCGGGTGAGGACGCCCACCTTCTCCCGCTTCTGCGCGGGGCTGCCCTTCTCGATGCCCAGCGCCTTGCGGATGAGGTCTGAGGCCGGCGGCGTCTTCAGCGTGAAGACGAAGGAGCGGTCCTCGTACACCACGATCTCCACGGGGACGATGCTGCCCGTCTGGGAGGCCGTCTTCTCGTTGTACTCCTTGCAGAACACCATGATGTTGGCGCCGTGCTGGCCCAGCGCCGGGCCCACGGGCGGCGCGGGCGTGGCCTGCCCCGCCGGCAGCTGCAGCTTGATTATGGCGCGTATCTTCTTAGCCATTTAGAGACGCTCTATCGCTCCATTGCTCTGCCGGGGTGCTGAAAAACCAGTTCTCGTCCCCCTCCTGAGGTGGGCAGGCACACCCCCACCCCACCCAAAGGAAAATAGAATCTGGGGGACACCCCCAGACCCCCGGCAAGAGGGCTTCGCCCCCCTGCACTCCCCTTCTTCAGCACTCTCCTGTTGCTCCATTGCTCCATTGTTCCAACCCTACGGCGGACGCTACAGGCGCTCCACCTGCAAAAAGTCCAGCTCCACCGGTGTCTCGCGCCCGAAGAAGGAGACGAGCACCTTAACCTTGCCCTTCTCCATGTTGATCTCATCCACCGTCCCCACGAAGTCCGCGAAGGGGCCGTCAATCACGCGCACGCTCTGGCCCGACTGGAAGCCCACCTTCACGCGCGGCTCGTCCGCCCGCATCTGCTTGATGATGGCCTGAACCTCCGCCTTCTCCAGCGGCGTGGGCGCCGTGCCAGAGCCGACGAAGCCCGTAACGCCGGGGGAGTTGCGCACCACCGTCCAGGCCTTGCTGGACAGCGCCTTGTCCTGCTCCGTGGCCTTTACGTCCTCCTGCTTCAGGGTGATCATCTGCACCAGCACATAGCCGGGGAATATCTTCCGCAGCACGGTGCGGCGCTGGCCGTCCCGGATCTCGATCTCCTCCACGGACGGCACGACGACGCGGAACACGAGGTCTTCGGCGTCCATGGACTTGATGCGCTGCTCCAGGTTGGTCTTGACCTTGTCCTCATAGCCGGAGTAGGTGTGCACGACGTACCAGGCGAGGCCGGACGGGAATAGCTCGTCCTCGGACAGCTCCTCGCGGCGCTTGCGCCCCGCCGCCGGCGGAGCCTCCTCCAGTACCGCCTCTGCCCCTCTTCGCTTCTTAGCCAACTGCGCTCACCCTACTTCAGCAACGTGCGGTCGATTAGCCAGCCGAAGCCGATGTCGATGCCGCCCAGGACGGCGCCCAGGATGATCGTGACGATGACTACGACGACCGTGAGGTGGACGGTGTCCTCGCGCGTGGGCCAGACCACCTTGCGCAGCTCGCTGATAATGTCCATGAAGAAGCGGGGGCGCCAGGCCAGAATGCCGCCGCGGGCCTCTCCGCGCGCGGCCGGCCGCGCCGGCCCCGTGCGGGGGATGGCGCGCGGCGCCGCACGAGCCGTCTTGTCAGTCTTGGGGTCCTTTAGCTGCTGTCGCCTGAGCGCACGGTTCATAATTTCGCCTCCGCCTGCAGCGGGCTGAAGATCGTCAAACTATCTCGCCTCTTTGTGCAGGCGGTGCACCCGGCAACGGGGGCAGTACTTGCGCAGCTCTATGCGGTCCGGGTCATTGCGCCGGTTCTTCTGCGTGGTATACGTGCGCTCCCTGCACTCTGTGCAGGCCAGGTCAATTACCACCCGGTCCTCTTTCTTGGCCATTCGCTATCGCCGGTCCAGTCCGCCGCCCTAAGCCAGGATCTTGGTGATGACGCCGGCGCCCACCGTGCGGCCGCCCTCGCGGATGGCGAAGCGCACGCCTTCCTCCAGCGCCACGGGAGTGATCAGCTCCACCGTCATCTTAATGTTGTCGCCCGGCATCACCATCTCCACACCCTCGGGCAACTGGATCGTGCCCGTCACGTCCGTGGTGCGGATATAGAACTGCGGGCGGTAGCCGTTGAAGAACGGGGTGTGGCGGCCACCCTCTTCCTTGCTCAGGCAGTAGACCTCGGAATCGAACTTGGTGTGAGGGGTGATGGAGCCCGGCTTCGCCAGCACCTGCCCGCGCTGCACGTCGTCGCGCTCCACGCCGCGCAGCAGGCAGCCCACGTTGTCGCCCGCCTCGCCCGTGTCCAGGATCTTGCGGAACATCTCCACGCCGGTGCAGACGGTCTTGCGCGTCTCGCCGAAGCCGACGATCTCCACCTCTTCGCCCGTCTTCACGACGCCGCGCTCAATGCGGCCCGTGACGACGGTGCCGCGGCCCTTGATGCCGAAGACATCCTCAATGGGCATCAGGAACGGCTTATCTCGCGCCCGCTCCGGCTGGTCGATGTAGCTGTCCACAGCTTCCATCAGCTCCCAGACGCACTTGTACTCGGGAGCGTCCGCGTCCTGGCTGGCGCTCTCCAGCGCCTTGAGGGCGCTGCCGCGCACGATGGGGATGTCGTCGCCGGGGAACTCGTACTTGTTGAGGAGGTCGCGGACCTCCAGCTCCACCAGGTCCAGGAGCTCCGGGTCCTCCATCATGTCCACCTTGTTCAGGAAGACGACCATGTGCGGCACCTCCACCTGGCGTGCCAGCAGGACGTGCTCGCGCGTCTGGGGCATCGGCCCATCGTTGGCGGCGACGACGAGGATGGCGCCGTCCATCTGCGCGGCGCCGGTGATCATGTTCTTGATGTAGTCCGCATGGCCGGGGCAGTCGATGTGCGCGTAGTGCCGGTTGGTCGTCTCGTACTCCACGTGGGCGATGGCGATCGTAATGCCGCGCTGGCGCTCTTCCGGCGCCTTGTCGATGCTATAGAAGTCGCGGTACTCGGCCAGCTTCTTCAGCGCCAGCACCTTGGTGATGGCCGCCGTGAGCGTGGTCTTGCCATGGTCAATGTGGCCGATGGTGCCGACGTTGAGGTGCGGCTTGCTGCGCACGAACTTTTGCTTGGCCATTCGCGGAGTTCCTCCTATGTTGTGACTCGCGGGTCAGGGCGCCGCCCCAACCAGTCCATGATAACCCGGCTTGGGGGAACAGGGAACACGCGCCGCCCGTTTCTGTTCCTGCCGTTCCTTTCCGCTCTGATCTACTGCTTACCTGTGGAGCCCACGACCGGACTCGAACCGGTGACCCCGTTCTTACCAAGAACGTGCTCTACCAACTGAGCTACGTGGGCCCGCGGGTCGGAAGCAAGAAGTATAAAGGTGGAAGCAGGACTCCCGGCCTGCGGCCGCGCTGCCTGCGCCTGGCTTCTTACTTCCTACTTCCTGCTTCCAAACCTGGTGGCGGGGGCAGGATTCGAACCTGCGTAGCCCGTTAGGGCGCCGAGTTTACAGCCCGGTGGTATTAGCCACTCACCCACCCCGCCGTTATTAACCGTCTGGTAGATGGCAGCTCCAGAACTAAAGGCTGGATGGACTATAGCGCCTCCAGTTCCTACACTCCAGCTTCCAACCTGCCCAAAACCATCTCCGGTGGAGCCGAAGGGGGGATTCGAACCCCCAACCTGGCGATTACAAATCGCCTGCGCTACCATTGCGCCACTTCGGCCTGGCTGCCGGCCGCCAACCCGCCAGCGGCGGGCCAAAAAAAGTTCGCTCCCCTCGCCTAGCTCAGGACAGGCCCATTGGAGCGACCACCCTGTAGTATAGCAGCCGGTCGCGTCAAGTCAAGGAATCCCCACCCTGGCCCGCGTCGTATGTCCTCACGGTTACTCTCGTAAGGAGGCGAACGCATGCATAAGTGGATCCTGGCGCTGGCCCTGCTGGCGCTGACCGGCGGCATCCTGGCCGCGGCCTGCGGCGGCAGCGAGGAGGAGACCGACAAGACGGACCCCCGGGGGCGACGGCCAGGCCGCCAGGACCGTCAGTATGGAGCTGGGCGATAACTACTTCGATCCCACGAAGCTCAAGGCGGCGCCCAGCGAGACCCTTACCCTCAAGCTAGAGAACGGGGGCAAGGCCACACACACCTTTACCATCGACTCTCTCTCCATAGACAAGACGCTGCAGCCCGGCGAAGAGGCCGCCGTGGACATCTCGCCCTCACAGGCAGGCGCGCTCACCTACCGCTGCCGCTTCCACGGCGGTAGCAGCAACATGAAGGGCACGCTGACCGTAGGCCAGGGCGGCCCAGCCGGCGCTGGCGGCAGCAGCACCCCGAAGCCAGCCGGCGGCTACTCCGGAGGCTACTAACGGCGCAGCGGGCACCCCGCCTGAGCTGGGCGCCCGCTGCTCTGTTCTCTCTCCGTCGGGGTGGTCCCGCGCGCCGGCGGCTACTCCACCGTGAACCCTGTGTGCATCCCTAGCTCGTAGTGCCCGGCGATGTTGCACAGGAAGACGTAGTTGCCAGGCGCCAGGTCGAAAGTGGTGGCGGCAGTGTGCCCGGACTCCAGGTCCTCGATCTCGCCCACCAATTCTCCGACCGCCTCCTCGTCCACCTTCCCGTTCGTCGCCACCAGCTTGTCGGCCGCAACGTCAGTCTTCACCAGCACCATCTCGTGAATCTCGACGCCTGTGTTCTTCGCGGCGAAGGTGATACTCCCGGCCTTGCCCTCGTCCTGGGACAGGGCTATGGAAAACTCCTTCAGTGAGACGTCCACCACGGGCGCGGCCGGGTCCACGAACAGTTCGGCGGCAGGTTCACCGCTGTCCTTCTCGCCGTCGTCACCGCCGCAGCCCACGGCCAGCAGCGCCACGAACGCCAGGGCGAAAAGCGCAAAGACTACCAGAAGCTTGCCTGGACCAAGTATCCTTGTCATCTCACACCTCCAAAGGGTTGCTTTGTTCTTACAATTTCAGTGTAGGTGCGGCCGGCCGCGCGGCGGCATCACAAAAGGGGCTATAAAGCGGCCTGCAAGTAATGATTGGCCCATCACCAGAACTGGGGATGGCCGTGGGGTAACGCCCGACGGCGGCGGCCCGAGGCTATTCCGTAATCAGGCCCTTGCGCAGGGCGTACCGGATTAACTCCGCCCTGTTCTGCAGCTGGAGCTTCTCCATGATATGGGCCCGGTGCGTCTGCACCGTGTTGATGCTCACGAACAGCTCGTCGGCGATCTGCTGGCTGGTCCGGCCTTCGGCGACGAGCGTCAGCACCTGCCTCTCCCGCCCGCTCAGGCCGTCGTAGTTCGCCTTCTCCTCGCCGCTGTCCATGCGCCTGATGTAGTCAGCGACGAGGTTCTTGGCCACCGTGGGGTGAAGGTAGACGCCGCCCCGCGCCACCGCCCGGATGGCCGCCAGGAGGTCTGAACTGGAGGCGCCTTTGAGCACGTAGCCGGAAGCGCCGGCGTGCAGCACCTCAAAGAAGTACTGATAGTCTTCGTGCATGGTCAACGCCAGCACCTGCATTTCCGGCATCTCGCGCTTGATGATCGCCGTCGCCTCCAGTCCGTTCATGCCCGGCATGGCGATGTCCATGAGCACCAGGCCCGGCGCCAGTTGGCGCGCCTTCTCCAGCGCCTCTTGCCCGTCGGCCGCCTCACCCACCACCTCAAGGTCCGGCTGCGCCTCCAGGATCATGCGCACCCCGTCCCGCACGATGGCGTGGTCATCCGCCACCAGCACGCGCAACCTGCTCACGGGGCGTCCTCAGGGTCCAGCCTGAACGTCGCCCGGATGCGCGTGCCCCGGCCGGGCGCGGACTCCACCGTCAGGCCCCCACCCACCAGCGCCAGCCGCTCCTCCATGCCGGCGAGGCCCAGGGCGCGGCCCCGGTTCAACGAGCCCGTCACCGCCGCCACGTCAAACCCCTTGCCGTCGTCTTCAACGAGCATGGAGACGACGCCGTTGGTCCGTCTCAGTTCAATCCGGGCCGAGGTGGCTTCAGAGTGGCGGATCGTGTTCGTCACTGCCTCCTGGACAACGCGGAAGAGACAGGTCTCGATGGGCGCGGAGAGGCGGTCTTTCATGCCGGACGTCTCCATCTGCAGGCGGATCCCCTTATCGCCCAGGCGGTTCTCCGCGAAGGCGCGCAGGGCGGGCACAAGGCCCAGGTCGTCCAGCGCCGCCGGCCGCAGGTCCACGACCAACTGGCGGATGGCGTCGATGCCCTGGCGCGCGAGGGCCGCCGCCGCCGCCAGCCGCTGGCTGGCCGCCGCCGGGTCGCCGGCCAGCGCGCTCTGCGCAGATTCCACGCTCATGATGATGCCGGTAAGCGCCTGCCCGGTCTCATCGTGCAGCTCGCGGGCGATGCGCTTGCGTTCATCCTCCTGCGCCGAGATCACGCTCTGCAGCAGCTGGCTGCGCAGCTCCTCCTTGCGTTGCAGCTCCCTAAACAGCCGCTGCACCTCCTGCGTCCGCTCCTGCACGCGGCTCTCCAGCTCCTGGTCGCGCTGCTCGATCTCCTGCAGCGAGGCGCTCAGCCTCACGCGCATCGCCTCCAGCGTCTCGCCCAGGCGGCCGATCTCGCCTCCCTCGCCAACGCGGATGGGCGAGTCCAGGTCGCCCGCCCTCATCCGGTCCGCCGCTCCGGTCAGCGCGCGCACCGGCCGCGCCAGCAGGCGGGCGCCGATGAGCGTGGCCAGCCAGAGCACCACCAGCGAGACGGCACCCAGGAGCAGGATGTTGTTGCGCAGGTCGGTGACGGGGGCAAGGGTTTCGGACGCGTCGCCGCCGACGGCCACGCCCCAGGGGGCGCCGGCAAGGTGGGACACAGCCATGATGTGTTCGGGCGACTCCTGCTGCGCCTCCTCCGCGCTCCGGGGTTCCAGCGGCACCGTCTCCACCCCTTCGGACATCGAGTCGTGAAGCCGCAGGTACAAATGGCGGTGCTCGCCGGTGGCCAGGAACTGCGCCGGGTCCGTGGAGGCGATGACGCGGCCCTGGCTATCGAAGAGCTCCGCGTGCCCGGTCCGGCCCAGCCCCTTGGCGCTGCTCAGTGGGTCCAGGAGGTCGGCGCCGGAGAGGTTCATAACGCCCCCCAGCAAGAGCGGCGGGTCGCCTGCGCCCAGCGGCACTCTCAGCATGGCCGCCGGCTGGCCGCTGGCCGGGTCCACATACGGCGCGGACACGGCGTGGCCCACGGCGCCCGCGGCCTCCAGGTCCTCCACGCCGGCCGGCGGCGCGCCCGCCTGCGCCCGCCCCTCTGGGGCGGCAGCGACGACGTTGCCGTGGGCGTCCATAACGTAAATGGCCAGCCACATATCGTCCACGTCATCTAGGAGCCTTGCCAGATGCTCCGGCATGACGCCGGGCGCCTGCTGCTGCAGTTCGCCCGCCGGCACAGTGGCGGCGGCGCTCTCCAGCCTCCTGAAGTCGTGCTCCAGGATACTGTCCACCTGTCGCGCCGCCATCTGGGCGATCACCAACCGTTCCTGCAGGATCCGCTCGCGGCTGTCGTCCACCACGCGCAGGATCAGCAGGCCGAGGACCGCCAGCAGCATGAGGAAGCCCAGGCTCGCGCCGAAGACGAGCCGGGGCCAGAGGTTGATCTTGCGCAGCGCGGGCAGCGGGTTGCGGAAGGCCTTGCCGAAGGTGTCCCGCCGGATGTGGGGGCCCATGGTCAGATTATAGCCCCCCGCGCTCCGGCCTAGCCCGGCGGCGCCGTGCCGCCCGCGTACTGGAAGTATCCGGCGTTGGCGCGCAGCAGGCGCAGGTGGTCCGGGCACCAGTGCTTTGCCGGGTCGTAGTCGTGGTCAGACATCAGGCAGTAATGGTGCGGACAGTGGTGGTGGTCCAGGCCCAGCGCATGGCCCATTTCATGGGCCAGGACGAAGGAGTCCAGGTCCGTCCGGTACGGGTGGTGCTTCACGAGCAGGTGGCGGCGGTCCTGGTCGGAGATACCGCCGATGCGCCCGTGGTACTGCGCCGTCAGTGCCACGATAACATCGCTCTCTCCAGGGGGGATGTCCTTCACCGCGCTCAGTAGCTCCCCCATGCTGCCCGCGTCGCCGTCCGACTGCCAGGTCTCGTACCGGGCAAGCTCGATGTGTATGCCCGCGTTCTCGAAACGCGCCGCCGCGTCGTCCAGCGCCGCGGCCGCCTCGCCCCGCGCCCGCGGCCCGTAAAGGGCGGTCCACTCCTCGTCCACCAGTAGGGTCACGCGGATGGTGAAGGGACCGGGGTGCGCGCTGCGCCAGGACTCGGGCACCAGGAGATCCCCTGCGTAAGCGTGCGAGTCTACAGAGGGGATGAAGGCAAGGGACACAACGGCGGCGGCCAACAACGCGGACACGAGCTTCCGAGCCAGTCGCATTCGCATCGGCAAGACCTCCGGCCCGCACATTCATTATACCACCCGAAACGGCTGCGCGCGGGCCCCCGCGCCTAACCCCGCCGGCGCCAGCGCGTGCCGTCCGGCGTATCTTCCAGCGAGACCCCCAGCTCCTCCAGCCGGCTGCGGATGCTGTCCGCCACGTCGAATATCTTCCGTGAGCGCAGCTCGTTTCGCAGTTCGGCGAGCAGGTCGATGAAGCGCCCGGCGCCCTCGTCCGTCCCGGGCTCGCGCAGCGTCAGGCCCAGCACGCCCGCCAGCTGCCGCAGCGTCGCCTGCGCCGGCTCCGTCGCCCGGCCCTCGTCCCGCGCCCGGTTCACCTCGCGCGCCAGGTCGAAGAGCGTCGCCAGCGCCCCGGCGGTGTTCAGGTCGTCGTCCATCGCCTCCACGAACCGCCGGCGCGAGGCCTCCGGGTCGATGTCCGCCGGCGGGCCTTCCCCGCCGCCAAGCGTGGCCGCCAGGCGCAGGCGCTCAGCCGCCCGCTTGCCGCCTTCCAGGCTCTCTTCCGCGTAAGTCAGCGGCGCCCGGTAGTGCGCCGTGAGCACGAAGATGCGGATAGCGTCCGCGCCGTACTTGTCCAGCGCTTCGCGGATGGTGATGATGTTGCCCAGGGACTTGCTCATCTTCTCTTCGTCCAGGGTCAGCCAGCCGTTGTGCAGCCAGTAGCGGACGAAGGGCTTGACGCCGGTGTAGGCCTCGCTCTGGGCGATCTCGTTCTCGTGGTGCGGGAAGATCAGGTCCTGGCCCCCGCCGTGGATGTCCAGCGTCGCCCCCAGGTAGCGGTAGGACATCGCCGAACACTCGATGTGCCAGCCCGGCCGGCCGGGGCCCCAGGGGCTGTCCCAGGCCGGCTCCCCCGGCTTCGCCGCCTTCCACAGCGCGAAGTCCGCCGGGTCCTGCTTCCGCTCCCCCGGCTCGACGCGCGCCCCCACCATCAGCGAGTCCACTTCCCGCCCGGAGAGCTTCCCGTAGGCCGGGTCCTTGCGCACCCGGAAGTAGACGTCGCCCTCCTCCGTGCGGTAGGCGTACCCCTTCTCAACCAGCGCCTGCACCATCTCGATGATCGTCGGCATCTCGTGCGTCGCCCGCGGGTAGATGGTGGCGGGCGTGATGTTCAGCTCCCGCATCTCCTCCGCGTACTCCTGGATGTACTCCTCCGCCACCTCGTCGAACGGGCGCCCCAGGGCGTTGGCGCGCATGATGATGCGGTCGTCGATGTCCGTGTAGTTCTGGACGTGCCTCACCTTGAAGCCGCGGAACTCCAGGTAGCGCCGCAGCACGTCGAAGATGATGTAGCTCATGGCGTGGCCGATGTGCGAGTGGTCGTACGGCGTGATGCCGCAGACGTACATCTTCACCTCGTCGCCGGCGGGCGCGAACTCCTCCGCGCGGCGGGACATGGTGTTGTAGAGGCGCAGGCTACTCATTTTCGGCCCGCCTCAGGCGGGCGCTCCGGGCCCGGCCGCTCCGCCATCTGCGCGATCCGTTTCTCCAGTTGGGTGATGCGCTCTTCCAGGCGCTGGATGATGTCCCACTCCGGGTCCGGCAGGCGCAGCACCGTGTCGTCTCCCGGGTCCACGTAGGCCACGACGTGCCCCGGCACGCCGACCACCGTGGCGTTCGCCGGGACGTTGGTGACGACGACCGAGCCCGCGCCGATCTTGGCGTTGTCGCCGATGGTGACGTCGCCGATGACCTTGGCCCCGGCCCCCACCACGACGTTATCGCCCAGCGTGGGGTGCCGCTTCGCCCGCCGCGTGCTGGTGCCGCCCAGCGTGACGCCCTGGAAGAGATGGCAGTCCTTGCCGATGATCGTGGTCTCGCCGATGACCACGCCCATGCCGTGGTCTATGAAAAACCCCTCGCCGATGCGCGCCCCCGGGTGGATTTCGATGCCCGTGAGCGCCCGCCCCACGTGCGAGACGAGCCGCGCCGGCAGCCGAAAGCCGCTGCGGTGCAGGGCGTGCGCGAAGCGGTGGATCTGGCGCGCGTGGAAGCCCGGGTAGGTAAGCGCCACTTCCAGGTCGCTCGTCGCGGCCGGGTCGCGCTTGCGCGCCGCCTTGATGTCACGCCTGATGCTTCGTAAGAGCCCCATGTGCCGTCTCCTCTTCTCGATGATAGTGCTGGCCGCCGGAATCAGGCCCCGGCGTCCTTCCTTCAGCGAAGGACCGGGGCCGCCGTACAGGCGCAGGCCCACGAGAGCGAGCCGCCCACGCGCGGCTCTGGAGACGAATCCAGGTTCATGCACTACATTATAGCCAATTCCCATTGTCGAATGTAGGCCCGTACCTTCAGGTGCCGGCGAACTAATGTAGGCCGGTACCTTCAGGTGCCGGCAGACGGCGCTGCGCGGGGCCAGACCGCCGGCGGAACCCCGCAGCGCTCTTTGCGCCGACCTGAAGGTTCGCACCTACGTTCTGCCGCCGGCTTCCCCTTCGGCCAGCAGCGCCACGGCCAGCGCCGCTATGCCCTCGCCCCGTCCCACCGCGCCGATGCCCTCGCTCGTCTTGGCTTTGACGTTCACCCGCCCCGTATCGACGCCCAGCGCCGCGGCCATCCGCGCCCGCATGGCCGGGATGTGTTCCGAGAGGCGCGGGCGCTCCGCGATGACCGTCGAGTCCACGGACTCCACCTCGTACCCCGTATCGCGCACGAGCGACGTGGCGTGCCGCAAGAGCTCGATGCTATCGGCGCCGGCGTAGGCGGGATTGTCCGGCGGGAAGTGCAGGCCCATATCGCCGAGCGCGGCCGCCCCCAGGACGGCATCGATGACCGCGTGCACGAGCACGTCCGCATCGCTGTGGCCGACCAGCCCCGTCTCGCCCTCAAACTCCACGCCGCCCAGCACGAGCCTCCGCCCCGCCTCGAAGCGGTGGATGTCGTAGCCGATGCCGATGCGTGTCATGGGTGGCCGGGCTCTCTCCTGCTGTCCACTATCCACTGTCCACTATCCACTCGCCAGCAGCGCCGCCGCCAGCGCCAGGTCCTCCGGCGTCGTCACCTTGATGTTGCGGCGGGACCCCGGGAAGAGCTTGACCGGGACGCCCAGCGCCTCCACCATCGCCGCGTCGTCGGTGACTTCCTGCGTCACCTCCCGGTGCGCCCTCATGAGCAGATCGTAGCGGAACACCTGCGGTGTCTGCACGGCCCACAGCCGGCCGCGGTCCAGCGTCCGCCGCACCAGCCCGTCCGGCCCGGCCTCCTTCACGGTGTCGGCCAGCGCGTTCGCCGGCACGGCCGCGCCCGTCTCGCGGGCCGCCTCCAGCCCGGCCGCGATGAGCGCCCCCGTCACCAGGGGCCGCGCGCCGTCATGCACCGCCACCCACTCGCACGGGCCCAGGGCCGCGAGCCCCAGGCGCACCGAGTCCTGCCGCCGGGGGCCGCCCGCGCAGACGGCCGCCACCTTGGCGAACCCGCCCTGCCGCACGAGGGACTGCCCGCGCTCCAGGTCCGCCTCCGCCAGCACCAGGACCACGCGCTCCACCGCGGGCGCGTCCTCGAAGGCGGACAGCGTGTGCGAGAGGAGCGGCCGGGCGGCCAGGAGCGCGAAGATTTTATCAACGCCTCCCATGCGGGTGCCGCTGCCGGCCGCCACGATCACGGCGCCGACCGCGACCCGTCCTTGCCCGGAGGGAGGAGGAAGCAGGTCGGAGGAAGGCCCCACCGCCCTTCTTCCTTCTTCCCTCTTCCTGCTTCCTTCCACTAGACCCGTAGGATAACCGAGAGCCCGCGCATGATCACGGGATAATTCCTCTGCCCGGCGACACTAAGAAGAGGGACGCGCCCGGCCTTGCGCCTCCCTGAATGATACCTTGGCTCGGTCGCGCAGAAGTATAGCAGCGCGTATCTAAAGTGTCAAAATCTCACGCCTATGCCAGACGGGCGATGACGCTGACGCCCAGCCCGCCCAGAGCCGCCATCCAGCCGTTCTTCAGCGTCTTCCCCACCAGCACCGCCACGAAGAACCGGGCCATGGGCATGCGCACCGCCCCGGCGGCCAGGCCGGCCACGTCGAACAGGGGGTTGGGAACAATGGACATCATGAAGATCGTCAGCGTGCCGTTGCGCTCCATCCAGCTGCGGATGCGCGGGTACTCCGGCCGGCTTTCGATGATGAAGCGGCCGCCGTAACCCGCGGCGTAGCCGCTGAACTCGCCCAGCGCCTCCCCCAGGCCGGCCACCAGCCCCACCCACACGAACACCGGCACCCCCAGAAAGTCCTCCAGCAGCGCCCCGGCGCCGATGACGGTGACCGCCGCCGGCGACGGCAGCAGAATGGAGGCAGCGCCGATCAGGTTGATCAGGAACAGCCCCGCGTAGCCGTACGTGCGCAGGTTGCTGATGTCCGCGCTGAAGTAGAAGAAGGCAATCGCGCAGCCGCTCAGGAGCAGCCCCACGCCGATCAGCAGCGTGTACTCCAGCCGCCAGGCGAAGCGGGCCGGCTTCTGGACGGCCGCCGCGGTCTCCTCCTCCCGCACGTTCACGGTCCGCTTGTCCCAACCCACTCTATAAGCGAAGGGGCGAGAGGCCTGCCTCTCGCCCCGGTCCAGGGTCAAACACTAAGCCCCTCCTTCACTCGCCTGCGAGGTTAGCTGACGGGTTCGGCAGGAAGGAGTCCGCCTATCCTTCCGAGGAAGGAATTCACCCCCACTGTGTGGTTCCCCCGCTCCCCCTCCGGCTCTGCCCGGGCCAAGCGCCGGCGGCGGGATTAGGCGTTCAGTATGAAGTTTTGCGGTCGCACAATTGGCCGCGGTTACGAAAACCGTACCAGTGCGCGTCTACAAGTGTCAACGCCGCGGCACGGACAAAGGTTACGCGGACGCCCGCAGCGCCGCAGAATTTCCGCAAGTTCCTGCCCCGGGGGCTTGACAAGCAATAGCGAATGAAGCATCATTCACACAAATGAATGAAGGTTCATTCACTCACAGAGGGATCCGGAAGGGGCTGGCCCGGCCATGGCAAGGGTGACGGAAGCGCACCTGGAGGCTCGCCGCGATCAGATCGTGAACGCCGCCTGGGCCTGCTTCGCCCGCCGGGGCTATCACCAGACCACCATGCAGGACATCGCCACGGAGGCTGGCCTCAGCGCCGGCGCTATCTACCGCTACTACCCCAGCAAGGAGGCGGTCCTCGAGGCGATCAACGACCGCAGCCAGGAGATGGGCCGGGCGATGGTCGAGTGGGCTCGCTCCCGTGCGGAAGGACCTCTCGGCGCCCTGGAGGTCATCGGCCAGACCATGTTCTCACGCTTCGAAGACCCGCTGTTCGAGACCTTGACGCGAGTCAACATCGAGATCTGGCCGGAGATCATCCGCAGTGACGTGTTGCGGGAGGGCTTGCGCAAAGAGATGACCTTCTGGCGAGGGGCCGTCACCCAACTGCTCAGTGAAGCCCAGGAGCGGGGACATTTGAACGCGGAGGTCGACCCGGCGGCTCTGGCCACCCTCCTGATTTGCGCCTGGGAGGGCTTGCGGCACTACAGGCTGGTCAATGAGGACTTCAAGCCCGAGGCCATCGTCGAAGTGGTGAGGGCGCTGGTGCCTGAAGAGGTGCGCAGTCAGGCCGAACAGCTCGGCCAAATTGTGGCGACCCACCCAGTATCTGAGCGGCAGGTGACCTGGGAACCGCCCCATTGGCTCGGCTCGCCCCAGCGCGGCCCCAGCAAGAAGGAGGCCGGAGATGCAGATGTACGCCCTTGAAGAGCTGGCCCGCACCATCATGCGGGAGCGCCAGCGGGGGCTTCCGCCGCCCGCCCGCCGGCGGAATGGCCGGCGCAAGGCCTGCGGGGTGTGACGTGGGTCACAGCAAAGCCGGCGAAGGGCTGGTAGAACAGTGGTACGTGAACGTGACGCAGGTCACATGAAACGGCAGGCGCGGGCCACGCCACGCGAGACCATGAAGCACCCCTACGCCATGGCAGAGACGCAGCCCGAGCCCGCGGCGCCGCCCCAGGCCCAGGACATCGTGCTGGCCGTGGCCGGCCTCACCAAGCGCTACGGGCGCCTCACCGCCGTAGACGCCATCTCCTTCGAGGTGCACAAGGGCGAGACGTTCGGCATCCTGGGCCCCAACGGCGCCGGCAAGACGACCACGCTCGAGATGATCGAGGGCCTGCGCAACCCGGACGGCGGCCGCATCACCTTCCTGGGGATGGACGCCGTGAAGGAACGGCGGCGCGTGCAGGAGAAGACCGGCGTGCAGCTCCAGTCCCAGGCCCTGTGGCCGGAGCTGACCGTGGAGGAGACGCTGAAGCTCTTCGGGGCCCTCTTCCACCACCGTGTGGATATCGGCACTTTGCTGGACCGCTTCTCGCTGACGGACAAGCGCCGGGCCCTGGTGCAGGGCCTCTCCGGCGGGCAGAAGCAACGGCTCTCCATCGCCACGGCCCTGGTCAACGACCCCGAGGTTGTCTTCCTGGACGAGCCGACCACCGGCCTGGACCCGCAGGCCCGCCACAGCTTCTGGGACTTGATCCGTGATATGAAGCGCGAGGGCAAGACCGTCATCGTCACCACGCACTACATGGAGGAGGCGGAAGCGCTTTGCGACCGGGTGGCGATTATGGACCACGGCCGCATCATCGCCCTCGATGCGCCCCGCGCCCTGGTGCGCAGCCTGGCGTCGGAGAGCACGATCGAGTTCGGGTTCCCGGAGACGGCGGAGCGGGAGGAGCTGGCCGGTTTGCCGGGGGTGCGGGACATGCGCAAGGAGAACGGCAGCGTCCTTCTCTTCACGAACGATGTCTCCGCCACCCTGAACGCGCTCATCCGCTTCGCCGACCAGAAGGGACAGCACATCAGCAGCCTCAACGTGCGCACCGCCACCCTGGAAGACGTCTTCATCTCGCTCACCGGCAGAAGGTTGAGGGACTGAGATGAGCCTACGCACTTTCCTGCAGATGGCCATCGCGCAGGGGACGATCCTGCGCCGAAATGTTAACTTCTGGCTCACCAGCATCTTCATCGCCGCCCTCTCCATGCTCGTCTTCGGCCTGCTGTTCAAGCCGGATGCGCAGGCCTTCGACCTGGCGCTGGTGGACGAGGACCGCAGCGAGGCGTCGCAGGGCCTGGTGGAGGCGTTCGCCAGCCTGGAGAACGTCGAGCTGAAAGAGGGCAGTCGCGGCGACGAGTTCGCCGCCCTCAAGGACGGTGACCGCGGAGCCGTTGTCATCGTGCCCCAGGGCTTCGAGAACGACTTGGCACAGGGGGGAGCAGCCCTCGAGGTCTATTACGACAACTCCAACCTCATCCGCATCGGCTACGTGACCAGCACCGTCCAGGCGGTGGTCGATGCCTACAATCAGGGCCTGTCCGGTCAAAAGGACGCGGTCCGGCTGGACGAACAGGCAGTAGATACGCAGACGGTCCGCTTCATCGACTTCCTGACGCCCGGGATGGTAGGGATGACGATCATGTGGACGAACATGGTGGTGGGCTTCATGATGGTGGCCTGGCGGGAGCAGGGGATCCTGCGCCGCCTGGGAGTGACGCCCCTCCAGCCCGGCGTCCTCATCGCCAGCCAGGCAGTCTCCTTCACGCTGGTCTCCGTAATCCAGGTGACGATCATCCTCCTGATGGGCCGGCTGGTGTTCAACGTGCACATCGAGGGAAGCTACCTGTGGCTGTCGGTCAGTGCCGTGCTGGGCGTGCTGTGCATGATGTCCATCGGGTACGTAATCGCCAGCTTCATGCGAACAGCAAACTCAATGAACGCTATCTCCAACCTCGTGGCTTTCCCGATGCTCTTCCTGGGCCGGTCGTACTTCCCGATCGACCCTTCGCCGGCGCTGGCGCCCATCGTGCAGGCGGTGCCGCTCACGCACCTGAACGACGCCCTGCGCGAGGTCGTGAACCACGGCGGCGGCCCCGCCGACCTGTGGATCAGCTGGCTGGTCCTCGTGGCCTGGGCCGTGGGCGGCTTCCTCGTCTCCATACGGCTGTTTCGCTGGCAGTAGCGGCCCGTCCGCAGGACTCCGGCGCCAGCCTTTGTGACACCCGGCCTGCCCTCACCGTGCCGATTGTCACTGCCCGGCCCGCCGAACTCCGCGCTACGATTGAGCGCGGATCTCTAGAGCCATGGTAGCGAAGGCGCGAAAGAGAGAGCGACATCGGGGCCAGGTGCGGCGTGCTCGCTGGTGGGTTTACCTGGCAGGCGCCGCGGCGGCCGGAGTCGTCGTAGCTGCCGTCATAGTCGCCGGCGCCCTTACGCGAGGGGGCGACAACGGCATCGAGGGGCAGGTTATCGTCCCCACGCCGGGGGTGTCTGGACTCGTGAGCGCCGGCCGTGTTCTGGGCGAGCAGGGCGCTCCCATCAGTATCGTTGAGTACGCCGATTTCCAGTGACCATTCTGCAAACGGTTCGCCGTGGGCGAACTCCCGGCGATCGAACAGACCTTCATCCTAACGGGGCAGGCCACGCTGGAGGTGAAGCCCATCGCCATCCTGGGCGAAGGGTCGGTGCTGGCTGCCCAGGCGGCGGAGTGCGCCAACGAGCAGGGCCGCTTCTGGGGTTACCACGACATCCTGTACGCCAACCAGAAAAGCGAGCGCCGTCAGCAGACAGCGGACGACCTGAAGCGGTTCGCCGCGGCCGGGGGCCTGAACACTGAGAAGTTCAGTTCATGCTTGGACTCCGGCAAGTACGCGGCCACGGTCAGCAACAACACCGACGCCGCGACGCGGCAAGGGGTGACCAGCACGCCCACGATTTTCGTGAACGGCCGCAAGGTGGAGAGCACGGCCGAGGCGGTGGCGAAGGCGGTTCGGGAGGAGCTGGCCTCCGGCTCGTGAGCGCTTCCAGGGGCGCGGCCCGCCCGCTTCAGACAGCGCCGTGGCTGCTCCTGGCATTCCTGGGGCTACCCGGCATCGCCATCGGCGGCTATCTGACTTACTCCCGGCTGGCAGACCAGGCCACCGCCTGTGGCGGCATCGGCCAGTGCGAGCTGGTCCAGACCAGCGAGTACTCCGCGATCGCCGGCATCCCGGTGGCTCTGCTGGGGCTGCTGTACTTCGCCGCGATCTCTCTGCTGGCCCTCGCGCGGCTGCGGGGGGCCCCGGGCGCCGCCGAATGGGCGCCGCCGGTCGCCTTCTCCATGGCCGTGGCCGCGACCGCCTTCGTTGCCTATCTCACGTACGTGGAGCTGTTCGTCCTCGAAGCAGTCTGCCCCTGGTGCGTCAGTTTCGCGGCGCTTACCGTGGTGAGCCTGCTGCTGACCGTCTGGGCCGCGTTGTCTCCGCGGGACGCGTAGCCCGCCGTCCCACCCGGCCGGGAACAGGCGTCTCCGTGCGTCTTACGGGTATATCCCCCGGATCTTCGTCGCCTCCACCACGCGGCTCACGCCCAGCAGCATCGCCGCCTCCCGCATCGTCACGCTCTGCTCTTCGGCCATGCGCGCCACGTCCTTGTAGGCGCGGGTGATCACGCGGTGCAGGCGCTCGTTGACCTCGCCCTCTTCCCAGAAGTAGGCCTGCAGGTCCTGCACCCACTCGAAGTAGGAGACGATCACCCCGCCGGCGTTGGCCAGGATGTCCGGGATGACGGTGATGCCGCGCTCCCCGAAGACCGCATCGGCGTCCGGCGTGGTGGGACCGTTGGCCCCCTCCACCACGTAGCGCGCCTGTACCGCCGCCGCGTTCTCGCCGGTGAGCTGGCCCTCCAGCGCGGAGGGGATCAGGAAGTCCACCGGCAGGGCCAGCAGCTCCTCGTTGCTGATGTGGTCGCCGCCGCTGGCGCGGGCCATGGGCGCGTGGTCCCCGGCCAGCGCCGTCAGGGCCTCAATGCCCAGGCCGCGCCCGTTGTACAGGCCGCTGCTGGAGTCGCTGACGGCGACGACCTTCGCGCCTGCCCGCGTCAGCAGCAGCGCCGCCACGGAGCCCACGTTCCCGAAGCCCTGGACGGCCACCGTGGCGCCCTCCAGCGTCACGCCAAACTGCTTCGCCACCTCTTCCACCACGTACTGCAGCCCGCGGCCCGTGGCTTCCGCCCGGCCCAACGTGCCGCCCACGCTCACCGGCTTGCCGGTCACCACGCCCGTCACCGTGTGCCCCCGGTGCATGCTGATCGTGTCCATAATCCAGGCCATGATGCGGCCGTCCGTCCCCATGTCCGGAGCCGGGATGTCCTCATCCGGGCCGATGATGATGCTGATCTCCGTGGCGTAGCGCCGCGTCAGGTTCTCCAGCTCCGTTTCGGAGAGCGACCTGGGCTCCACGACGACGCCCCCCTTGGCGCCCCCGTACGGCAGGTTCACCACGGCGCTCTTCCAGGTCATCCACATGGCCAGCGCCCGCACCTCGTCCAGGCAGACGTTGAGGTGGTAGCGCAGCCCGCCCTTGGCCGGCCCGCGCGAGAGGTTGTGCTGCACCCGGAAGCCCTCGAACACCCGGGTCGTACCGTCGTCCATCTGGACCGGGAAGTGGACCACTAGTTCGCGCTTGCAGTGGCGCAGCATCTGGTGGATGCCTTCGTCCAGGTGCAGGCGCCCAGCGGCGGCGTCCAGCTGCGATAGGGCGGTGGCCAGAGCCTGCGGACGTTCCCCGGCCACGACAATCTCTGCAGTCATCTCAGCTCCTTGCCCTTCTCCCATTCTAACGCGTTGCCCCTCCATCGTGCGCCGGGGCCCTTGCTGGACGGCGTGGGAGTGATAAAGCTAGTGTACCGTCTCCAAGATACCTTGACTGTATCCCGTGGTACGTTGAGCGCGGAGCCATCCCGTCCGTCATCCTGAGCGCGACGACATCTGCCACGTGGCTCTGCGCAGCTTCGCGAAGGGATCTGGGGTGGGGCAGACCTGCGAGCGAGGGACGATGGCGCGCCCGAACCCCTCGAGTACCGTCTCTCACTTCAAGGGTGCGCCGTGGTAAGGCTGTTCTTCAGTCACAAAGCCAGAGGCCCCGGATTCACGCCGGGGCCTCGCTGTCGCTCTCGCCTGAGAGAGGCCTACTCTCCCTCTGCCCGCTCCTGGAGCTGCGCGACGGGGTCTTTCTCCGCCTCCGCCGGCGTCTCGGGCTCGCCCATCACTTCCATCTCTTGCTCGCCGGCAAGCTCGTGATCCTCGGGCAGGCCCTCGTCGTCGCCGGTGTCCAGGCCCATGGCCCCGCGGACGTCCAACTCCTCCTCCAACTCATCCTCGTCCGCGCCGGGCTCCCAGGCGGCAGCGCCTTCCACGTCGAGGCTCTTGCCGCCCTCTTCGCGCAGGCCGGAGGGCAACACCATCTCCGTGATCTTCGAGGGCAGGGTTTCCAGCTCTATCGTCGCGCGGGCGGGGATGAGCTTGCCGATGATGACGTTCTCCTTGAGGCCCAGCAGGTGGTCCACCGCGCCGTTGATGGCGGCCTCCGTGAGGACGCGGGTGGTCTCCTGGAAAGAGGCGGCCGCCAGGAAGCTCTCCGTGTTGAGCGAGGCCTTGGTGACGCCCAGCAGGACGGGCTGCGCCGTCGCCGGCTCGCCGCCCTCCGCCAGCACGCGCGCGTTCTCCATCTCGAACTTGAAGCGGTCCACCAGCTCGCTGGGGAGCAGCCTTGAGTCGCCGGGGGAGTCCACGCGGACGCGGCGCAGCATTTGCCGGACGATGACCTCAATGTGCTTGTCGTTGATGCTCACGCCCTGGGAGCGGTACACCTTCTGCACCTCTTCCACCAGGTATATCTGCACGGCCTCCGGCCCCTGGATGCGCAGAATGTCCTGCGGGTTCAGCGGCCCCTCCGTCAGCGGTTGCCCGGCGTGGATGTAGTCGGCGTCGTGCACCCGCAGGCGGGCGGCCGCCGGAATGGGGTAGTCGCGCTGCTCCCGCTCCTCGAAGAGGATGGAGATGCGGCCCTTCGTCACGGACACCTGGCCTGAAGTGCGGGCGATGACATCGCCCGCCGGCATCATGGCCTGCCCGGTCTGGCCGTCGCCGCCCTTGCCCTCGCGGATGTGGGCGATGACGGCGCCCTGCTCCACGTCCTGTCCGTCCTTGATCAGCATCTTGGTGCCCTTGGGCAGCGCGTAGTCGTCCCGGTAGACCTCGGCGCTCGTGATGCGCAGCGTGCGGCGGTCGCCCTCACGCATGACCTCGGCCGTGCCGTCGATCTCGGCGATGATGGCAGAGCCCTTCGGCACACGGGCCTCGAACAGCTCCTCCACTCTCGGCAGGCCGGACGTGATGTCCAGGCCCGCCACGCCGCCCGTGTGGAACGTGCGCATCGTCAGCTGCGTGCCCGGCTCGCCGATGCTCTGCGCCCCGATGATCCCCACCGCCGCCCCATCCCGCACGAACTGCCCGTGGGCCAGGTCGCGCCCGTAGTCCATGCCGCACAGCCCGCGCTTCGTCTGGCAGGTCAGCGGCGACCGCACGTATACCTTGTCGATCCCGGCCGCGATGATGCGCTGCGCGATGACATCGTTGATTTCGTGCCGCCGCTCGACGATGATCTCGCCGGTCTTGGGGTCAGCCACGTCCGCGGCGGTCATGCGGCCCACGATGCGCTCGCTGAGCGACTCGAATAGCCCCTTCTCGGACGGCTCGCCCACCCAGATGCCGGCCGTCGTCCCGCAGTCCTCCTCGACGATAATCACGTCCTGCGCGACGTCGATCAGCCGCCGCGTCAGGTAGCCGCTGTCCGCGGTGCGCAGCGCCGTGTCCGCCAGGCCCTTGCGCGCGCCGTGAGTGGAGATGAAGTACTCCAGCACGGTCAGCCCCTCGCGGAAGGAGGAGCGGATGGGCAGGTCAATGATGCGCCCGGCGGGGTCGCTCATGAGGCCGCGCATGCCCGCCATCTGGGAGATCTGGCTGATGTTACCCTTGGCGCCGGAGACCGCCATGATGTAGACGCCTCCGTACTCCTCCAGACGCTGCTGGATCACCTGCTGCACCTTATCGGTGGTGTTGCGCCAGATGGCTACGGCCTGGGTGTAACGCTCCTCTTCCGTGATCAGGCCCAGGTTGAACTGGTCCTCGATCTCCGCGATGCGCGCATCCGCATCCGCCAGCAGCTGCGCCTTCTCTTCCGGCACGCGCAGGTCGTTCATCGCGATGGAGATACCGGACTTGGTGGCATAGATGAAGCCGGTGTTCTTCATGCGGTCCACCATCTCGGCGGTGGTCGCGTTGTCCAGCCGGTGGCAGGCCTCAGCGACCAGCTCCTTGATTGCCTTCTTGTCCATCAGATGGTTGCGGAAGCCCAGCTCTGCCGGCAGCACCTCGTTGAAGATGATGCGGCCCGCTGTGGTCTCAATCAGCTCGCCGTTGGTCTTGCTGTCACGCGCGCGGATGGCCGCGCGCAGGTCCAGGTGGCCGCAGGCGTAAGCCAGCTTGGCCTCGTCAAAGCTGCTATAGATGCCGCGCGGCGGCGGGCCGGCGTCGAAGCCGCCCTTGCCCCCCGCCTGCACGTCCGTCATGTAGTAGCAGCCCAGCACAATGTCCAGCGTGGGGGCCACCACCGGCTCCCCGCTGGAGGGGTACAGGAGGTTCTGCGTGGAGAGCATGATCTGCCGCGCCTCTGCCACGGACGCTCGCGACAGCGGCACGTGCACGGCCATCTGGTCGCCGTCGAAGTCCGCGTTGAAGGCCGTGCAGACCAGCGGGTGAATCTGGATGGCGCTGCCGTCAATGAGCACCGGCTCGAAAGCCTGGATGCCCAGCCGGTGCAGCGTGGGTGCGCGGTTCAGCAGCACCGGCCGCTGACTGACGATCTCGTCCAGGATGTCCCAGACCTCCGGCCGCGCGCGCTCCACGATGCGCTTGGCGGACTTAATGTTGTGCGCCAGCCCGCGGGCCACCAGCCCGTGCATGACGAACGGCTTGAACAGCTCCAGGGCCATGCGCTTGGGCAGGCCGCACTGGTGCAACTTCAGCTCCGGTCCGACGACGATGACCGAGCGCCCCGAGTAGTCCACGCGCTTGCCCAGGAGGTTCTGGCGGAAGCGCCCCTGCTTGCCCTTGAGCATGTCAGACAGGCTCTTCAGCTTGTGGTTCCCGGCCGTGGAGACCGCACGCCCCCGGCGGCCGTTATCGATCAGGCTGTCTACCGCCTCCTGGAGCATGCGCTTCTCATTGCGGATGATGATCTCCGGCGCCCCCAGCTCCAGCAGCCTCTTGAGGCGGTTGTTGCGGTTGATCACGCGGCGGTAGAGGTCGTTCAGGTCGCTCGTGGCGAAGCGCCCGCCGTCCAGCTGGACCATGGGCCGCAGGTCCGGCGGCAGCACCGGCAGGATGCCCGCCACCATCCAGGCGGGCTTGTTGCCGCTCTTGCGCAGCGCCTCCACCACGCGCAGGCGCTTGGTGGCCTTCTTGCGGCGCTGGCCGCTGAAGTTCTGGATCTCCGCGCGCAGCTTCAAGGCCATCTGGTCCAGCTCCAGCCGGTCCAGGATGTCCAGCACCGCCTCGGCGCCCATGCCAGCCTTCACCAGCCCGGGGCACTTCTCGTTCAGCTCGCGCAGGGTCTGCTCCGGCAGGAGGGTGCACTGGTCGTCACGGATCGGGTCCTTCAGGTCCTCCAGCTCCCCGATGCGCGCCAGGTACTCCGCGCGCACGGACTCGCGCTCTTCGTTCACCTTGCGGCGCAGGGGTTCCATGGCGGACATGGCGCTGGTCCGCAGCTTTTCGACGCTCGCCTCAATGGCCCGCTCCTCCGCCGCGCGCCGCTGCCCGCGGCCGGCCTCCAGCGCGGTCTGGCGGCGTTTCGCTTCCGCCTGCAGCCGCTTGGCGGCGTCCGCCGGCAGCTTCTCGCCGCGCGTGGCCAGGATGAACTTGTCGTCAAGCGCCATCTTGCGCGGCGCCTTCTTTTCGCCCACTTTTGCGATCTCTTCCGCCAGGGCGGCGGCCTTCTCCTTTAGCGCCGCCATGTCGCGGTCCACTGCGGCCTCAGCGGCGGTCAGCCGCTCCTCGCGCTGCGTCTCCACCTGGGCGATGGCCGCCGTGGTCTCCGCCTCAAGCTCCGCTATGCGCTGGGCGTGCTCGGACTCGCCCCCGCCCGTCGCCTCGTCCATCTCCCGCTGGATCGCCTCCAGCGCCTGCTTGCGCACCTCCTCGTCCACGGCCGTCACGATGAACTGCGCGAAGTAGAGCACGCGTTCCAGGCTGCGGGGCGAGATGTCCAGCAGCAGGCCGATACGGCTGGGGGTACCCTTGACGAACCAGATGTGCGCCACCGGCGAGGCCAGCTCAATGTGGCCCATGCGCTCTCGCCGCACCTTGGAGCGGGTCACCTCCACGCCGCACTTGTCGCAGACAATGCCCTTGTAGCGCACGCGCTTGTACTTGCCGCAGTAGCACTCAAAGTCCTTTGTCGGTCCGAAGATCTTCTCGCAGAAGAGCCCGTCCTTCTCCGGCTTGAGCGTCCGGTAGTTGATGGTCTCCGGCTTCATGACCTCACCGTAGGACCAGGACCGGACCTGCTCCGGGGAAGCGAGCGAAATGCGTATTGCGTTGAAGTCGTTAACTTCCAGGGCCAACTAGATCCTCCCCTTTTTCGAACCCGCTCAGGTCGATACCTAGCTCCGGCAGGTCCTGCATGGACGTCTCCGCCAGCGTGACCCGCTCTTCCTCTTCGTTCAGGACCTCCACGGCCAGGCCCAGGCTCTGCAGCTCCTTGACCAGCACCTTGAAAGACTCCGGCACGCCGGGCTCCTGGATGTCCTCGCCCTTCACGATCGCCTCGTAGGTCTTCACCCGGCCCACCACGTCGTCGGACTTCACCGTCAGCAGCTCCTGCAGGATGTGCGCCGCGCCGTAAGCCTCCAGCGCCCACACCTCCATCTCGCCGAAGCGCTGGCCGCCGAACTGCGCCTTGCCGCCCAGCGGCTGCTGCGTGATCAGCGAGTAGGGCCCGGTGGAGCGCGCGTGGATCTTGTCCTCCACCAGGTGCACCAGCTTCAGCATGTAGATGTAGCCCACCGTCACCGCCTGGTCGAACCGGTCGCCGCTGCGGCCGTCGTACAGCACCTGCTTGCCGTAGATGGGCGCCGTCCAGCCTGTGTTCAGGAGCACTCGCTCGGCCATCATGTCCAGCTCATGCTGGGCGCGCCCCTTGATGCGCTTGACGCCCTCGTGCTCGAGCAGCCAGGCCTTGATCTCCGGCTGCTCCAGCCACAGCTCCACGCCCACCCGCGTCGCCTCGCCGACGTTCTCCGGCAGGTCATCGAAGACGCGGGCGGCGTCATAGCCTCTGCTCTTCAGCCACTTGCTGACCTTCTCCGCATCCACGTTTTCGCCGATGGCGTTCGTGGCACCGTTGCCCCCGGCGCCGTTCCCGCCGCTGCCGTTCGTCCTGTGGTCCAGCGTCAGCGCCCCCGCCTGCTCGCAGATCCAGAGGCGGCAGAGGGCGTCCTCGATGGTCTTCGGGTTGCCGCCGTCGAACACGGGCGAGATGGCGCGGAAGCCCATGCGGCGGGCCGCCCAGCCCAGGTGCGTTTCCAGCACCTGGCCGATGTTCATGCGGCTGGGCACGCCGAGGGGGTTGAGGATGATGTCCACCGGCGTGCCGTCCTCCAGGTGAGGCATGTCCTCCACGGGCAGGATGCGCGAGATGACACCCTTATTGCCGTGGCGACCCGCCATCTTGTCCCCCTCGGCGAGCTTGCGCCGCTGAGCGATGGAGATGCGCACCATGGCCTGCACGCCCGCCGCCATCTCGTCCGTGATCTGTGCGTAGTAGGGCCAGCGGCAGTTGTGGTTGGCCGTCCCGTGCGCCGGCCGGTTGGGGTCGTTGTCCGGCCGCGCGAAGAAGCGCGTTTCGATCACCTTGCCGCGCTCTCCGTGCGGCACGCGCAGGGAAGTGTCCTTCACCTCCCGCGCCTTCTCGCCGAAAATCGCGCGCAGCAGCTTCTCCTCCGCCGTCAGCTCCGTCTCACCCTTGGGCGTGATCTTGCCGACGAGGATATCGCCCGACTGCACCTCCGCGCCCACCCGGATGATGCCGTACTCGTCCAGGTCCAGGAGGCTCTCCTCGCCCACGTTGGGAATGTCGCGTGTGATCTCCTCCGGCCCCAGCTTGGTGTCGCGGGCCTCCACCTCGTGCTTCTCCACGTGGATGGAGGTGAACTTGTCGTCCTGGGACACCTTCTGAGAGATGATGATGGCGTCCTCGAAGTTGTAGCCCTCCCAGCTCATGAAGGCGCAGAGCAGCGTCTGACCCAGCGCCAGCTCGCCGGCGTCTGTGGAAGAGCTGTCCGCCAGCGTCTCGTCCCGCGTCAGGCGCTGACCCCTGCTGACGATGGCGCGGTGGTTAATGCACGTGCCCTGGTTGGAGCGAATGAACTTGGACAGGGGGTAGCGCGTCTCGATGCCGCTATCGTACTGGACGGTGATCGCCTCGCCCGTGACGCTGGCCACCACACCGTCGCCTTCGGCCGTGATCACCTGGCCGGAGTCCTTGGCCGTCTGCATCTCCATGCCCGTGCCCACAAGCGGTATCTCCGGCCGGATCAGCGGCACTGCCTGGCGCTGCATGTTCGCCCCCATCAGCGCCCGGTTGGCGTCGTCGTGCTCAAGGAAGGGGATGAGGGACGCCGCCACGGACACGATCTGCTTCGGCGACAGGTCCAGGTAGTCCACGTGCGCCGGGTCGGACGTGGTGAAGGCGCCGCTGTGGCGCGCCTCCACGCGGTCCGCCAGGAAGCGGCCGCGCTCGTCCACCGGCGAGTTCGCCTGCGCCACCACGAAGTTCTCTTCCTCGTCCGCAGAGAGGTAGTCCACCTCGCGCGAGACGAACGGGCGGATGGCGATGGCGCCGGCGGCGTTCGCCAGCTTCTTCAGGGCGGCCTCGTCAATCTCCGTGCCCGCGGGCGCCAGGACCTTCTCCTTGTCGTTCTTGACGTCCTCCCGCACCGTGCGGCCGATCAGGTCGCGCGAGTCCTTCGGCAGCTCGCGCACGACCCTGCGGTACGGCGTCTCGATGAAGCCGTACTCGTTGACCCGGCCGAAAGTGGCGAGGCTGCCGATGAGGCCGATGTTCGGGCCCTCCGGCGTCTCGATGGGGCAGATGCGCCCGTAGTGGCTGAAGTGCACGTCTCGCACGTCGAACCCGGCGCGGTCCCGCGAGAGGCCGCCGGGGCCCAGCGCCGAGAGCCGCCGCTTGTGCGTCAGCTCCGCCAGCGGGTTCGTCTGGTCCATGAACTGCGAAAGCTGTGAACCGCCGAAGAACTCCTTGATGGCGGCGACCACCGGCCGGATGTTGATCAGCTGGCTGGGCGCCGTCTCCTGTGGGTCCGTGATCGTCATGCGCTCGCGGATCACCCGCTCCATGCGCAGCAGGCCGATGCGGAACTGGTTCTGGATCAGCTCCCCCACCGTGCGCACGCGGCGGTTGCCCAGGTGGTCGATGTCGTCAGGCTTGCCGATGCCGTTGTTGAGACGCACGATCTCCCGCACGATGGCGATGAGGTCGTCCGGCACCAGTACGCGCTCCCGCGTGCGCTCCGCCCGGCCCAGGCGCTTGTTCACCTTGTAGCGGCCCACCTTGCCCAGGTCATAGCGCCGCGGGTTGAAGAACAGCGAAGTGATCAGCCCCTTGGCGTTCTCAATCGTCGGCGGGTCGCCGGGGCGCAGCCGGCGGTAGAACTCCAGCAGCGCCTCTTCCTTGTTCTCGCAAGAGGGGTCGCGGTCCAGCGTCGCCTTAATGTAGTGGATGTCCGGGTGGTTGTCCGCGTCCTCGAACATCGACAGGATGCGGTCGTTGGTGCCCAGGTGTTGCAGCAGTTGCTGCCGCAGCTTGTCCGCCTCGCGCTCCGTCTTGGCCGCCTCGATCTTCCCCTGTATCTCGCGGATCTCCTTGTTGCTGGGGTGCTTCGGCAAGATGTCCGGCTCGTCAATGGCCCGGATCAGCGTCGTGATCGGGATCTTGCGCTTGCGGTCCACCTTCACGGAGACAACGCCCTTGTTGGACGTCTCGAACTCCAGCCAGGCGCCCCGGTTGGGGATCAGCTTCGCGTAGCAGAGGTCGCGCCCGCTCGTGGCGTCCCGCTCCAGCGTCAAGTAGACGCCGGGCGAGCGCACGAGCTGCGAGACGACGACGCGCTCGGCGCCGTTGATGATGAACGTGCCCTTGCCGGTCATCAGCGGGAAATCCCCCATGAAGATCTCCTGCTCCTTGATCTCGCCCGTCTCCTTCACCAGAAGCTGCACGTTCACGCGCAGCGGCGCGGCGAAGGTGGCGTCGCGCTCCCGGCATTCCTCCTGGTTGTACTTGGGCTCCCCGAAGCCGTAGTCCGTGAAACGCATCTCCAGGCGGTTGCCCGTGAAGTCCTGGATCGGGGAGATCTCGTCGAAAAGCTCCCGCAGCACTTCGCCCTTGAAGACCTGGTAGGAATCCACCTGGATCTGCACCAGGTGTGGCAGAGGGATTACATCGGGAATGCGGGAATAGGACTTGATGACCTGGGGAACGCGGAACTTCTCAGATACGACGTGCCTGGGAACAACCATACACACCCTCTCCTCAAGAGGCTAAGGGGCAGCCTCTCGCAAACAGGAACAACGCCTATCGGCAAAGACAGTAATGCAGGGAACGCAAAAAGTCTGGGGACTGGACAACCATCCAGCAGGTTACTCTAACAGCGCAGCTGTCAAAAGTCAACAGTTATTCCGAACTGCCGCCCCTGAATCTACTCTCCCGCCGTCGCCAGCACCGCCACCCGCTCGGACGCCGGCGCCTGGCCCCGCATGACACTGGCGACGCCGATGACGATAAGGAAGGCGCCCGCCAGGATGTTGACGCCGATGTGCTCGTCCAGCACCAGCCAGCCCAGGAACAGCCCCACCGCCGGCACCACGTACGTGACCAGCGACGCGCGCACGCTGCCGATGCTGTCGATCAGCCACAGGTAGGCGATGTACCCGAAGCCGGTGCCGAAGACGCCCAGCGCCACCAGCGAGAGACTGGCCTCCAGGCTGAGCGAATAGTCCGGCCTGCCGCTGAAGGCGAACAGCAGCGGCACTGTGAACAGCGTCCCCAGGATCAGCTGCCAGATGGACAGCGCCACCGGGTCTCGCGAGCGCAGCAGTGTGCGCGCGTACACGGCGCCCATGCCGTAGCAGGCGGCGGCGGCGATCACCGCCAGTTGCCCGAGCACGCTGGAGTCCGTCACGTGAACGATGTCGTCGCCGGTGAGGACCACCACGCCCAGGAAGCCCAGCAGCAGGCCGGCCAGGCGGGCGCGCGTAAACCGCTCCTCGGCCAGGAAGGCGGCGGCCGCCACCGCGGTGAATATCGGCACGGTGGAGTTCAGGACGGAGGCGGCCCCGCTATCGATGTGCTCCTCGCCCCAGGAGATCAGGGCGAAGGGGATAACGTTACTCCCCAGCGCCATCACGGAGAGGCGCGCCAGGAGTGGCGCGTCGAAGCCCAGGGGCACGCGCCGCACCAGCATGAACGCTGCCACCGCCACGGTGCCGAAGAACAGACGCCCGGCCACCAGCTCGAACGGGCCCGTCTCCTCGACGATGACCTTGATGAAGAGGAAGGACGCCCCCCAGACGCCGCCCAGCCCGAAGAGGACCGGCAGCGCCCGAGCCGTCCGGTTCGTCTCCGTCATCTCCGCGCCGGGGCCTGGCACACGCTACTGTCCCGCCTTCTCCGCCTCCATCGCCAGCAGCGCCTGCTTACGCTCGGCGCCCCAGCCGTAGCCGCCCGGCGATCCATCGTTCCGCACGACACGGTGGCAGGGCACGATCAACGCCACGGGGTTCGCGGCGCAGGCGTTGGCCACCGCCCGCGCGGCCCCCGGCGCCCCAATCTCCCGCGCGACCTGCGAGTAGGACTTCCGCTGCCCGTAAGCGATGTCCCGCAGCGCCCGCCAGACCCGTATCTGGAAGGCCGTCGCCTGCACGTCCACCGCCAGGTCCAGCCGGACGCGGCGCCCGTCCAGGTAGCCCACGATCTCCTGGAGCCGGCCGTCCAGCCCGTCGCCGGCCCTGGTGAGCGCCGCCGCCGGGTACTCCCGCCTGAGCGAGATCTCCAGCTGCTCTTCGCCGTCGCCCAGTTGCACGGCGCAGATGCCGCGCTCCGTGGCCCCCACCAGCAGCTTGCCCAGCGCGCAGTCCACCACGCCGTAGCGAATGCTCATCCCGCGCCCGCCGCGGCGGTATGTCGCGGGCGTCATCCCCAGCTGCGCGGGGGCAGACTCATACAGCCGGTTGCTGGAAGGATACCCCGCGTCGTACAGCGCGCGGGTCACGGAAGCGCCGTCCTTCAGGTGGCCCTTCAGCCGCTCCACTCGCCGCGCGTCCGCGTACTGTCGCGGCGTCACGCCCAGCGTGCGCTTCAGCAGCCGCCGCAGATACTCGGCGCTCACGCCCAGGCGCGCGCTCACCGTCCGCAGCGAGACGTCGGCGTCGGGCCCGCTCTCCAGATAGTCGCAGGCCGCGCGCAGCAATTCCGGCCGGCGATCGGGTGCGGCGTCGCGCGGGCGGCAGCGTTTGCAGGGCCGGAAGCCCGCCGCCGCCGCCTGGTCGCCGGTCTCGAAGAACTGCACGTTCTGGCGCAGCGGCCGGCGGGCCGGGCAGGACGGCCGGCAGTACACGCGCGTGGTGCGCACGGCGATCACGAACAAGCCGTCCACCGTCGTGTCCCGGCTCTGCGCCGCTTCCCAGCAGCGCTCCTGGTCCAGCACGCTCATCTCTCCCCTGTCCGCAAGACTGATCATGGCCATCACCTCCGCTGCCAGCGTATGCGCGGCGGCTGGCCGGGGCTATCCGGATTCTGCAACCAAAACTGAACGGCGGCGCGCTCTCTCAAGCTAGCCGAGGCCGCAGGAGCGGTCAAGGACCGAGGAAGTGGGAAGACGGGCGGGCACTCACCTTCCTCCTTCCCTCTTCCTCCTTCCTCCGGCTGTTGTCACCGGGCGCTCGCGTCGTCTATATTGAAGCGGGCTTTTCGCAGTGACAGACGTACCGCTCTACCAGGGCCTCAAAGTCTTCACGGGAAACGCGCACCCCGCTCTCGCCACGGCCATCTGCGATTACCTCCAGATGCCCCTGGGCGAGTGCGAGGTGTTCGAGTTTTCCAACGAGAACATCTTCGTCCGCTTCTGCGAGAACATCCGCGCGCGGGACGTGTTCATCCTCCAGCCCATCGCTCATCCGGTGAACACCCACCTCATGGAGCTGTTCATCATGATCGACGCGGCCCGCCGCGCCTCCGCCGGCCGCATCACCGCCGTCGTCCCCTACTACGCCTACGGCCGCAGCGATAAGAAGGACCAGCCGCGCGTCCCCATCACGGCCCGCCTCATCGCCAACTTCCTAGAGACCGCCGGCGCCGACCGCATCCTCACCATGGACCTCCACGCCGGCCAGATCCAGGGCTTCTTCAACATCCCCGTGGACGAACTGACGGCCCTGTCGATCCTGGCCCGATACTTCCAGCAGCGGGGTGACGGCCTCGTCGTGGTGGCCCCAGACCTCGGCGCCGCCAAGCGGGCCCGTAACTTCGCCCAGATGCTGAACGCCCCCCTGGCAGTGTCGGAGAAGCGCCGTCTCGGCAACGATGAGCGTACCGAAGTGATGCACATCATCGGCGAGGTGCAGGGCCTGCGCGCCGTCGTCGTTGACGACGAGATCGACACCGCCGGAACGCTGCTCGAGACCATGGAAGCGCTGCTCCAGGCCGGGGCGCGGGAGGTGGCCGCCTGCTGCACCCACGCGGTGCTCTCCGGCCAGGCACCGGAGCGGCTGGAGCAGTCGGCGCTGAAGGAACTGGTGGTCACGGACACCATCGCGCTGCCCGTCGAGAAGCGGCTGCCCAACATCACCGTGCTCTCCGTAGCCCCGCTCCTGGGCGAGGCCATCCGCCGCATCCACACCGGCCAGTCCGTGGGCGCCCTCTTCAACGGCCGCTAGGCTCCACGCGGCGACCTCCTCTTCCACTGCCATTCTGAGCGCCCACCACACGCGCTCGCGACAGGCCGCGTCACTCTTGTCATTCTGAGCGGCATGACGCCCACTCGCAGAAGTGCGTATCTTCGCGAAGGAATCTGGGGAGGGGCCAGCGTCCGCGCGAGGACTTTCCCGGCGCGCGACAAGCGGCTCACGCCTGGCACTCCCGGCCCTCAACCGGCCGCCAAGCTGGTATCATTGTCTCGAGTGCCCCGGTTCGGGGCGCACCGTGGCCCGGGCGCCGGCCCGGCCCAGAAGGAACACAAATGGTACTCAGCGTATTCAGAAAGGTACTCGGCGACTACAACGAGAAGGAGCTGCGCAAGCTCTGGCCCACCGTCGTCGAGACCAACGACCGGGAAGAAGAGATCGCCGCCCTCACGGACGAGGCCCTGGCGGCGAAGACACCGGAGTTCCGCACCCGCCTGGCCGAGGGCGAGACTCTGGACAACATCCTGCCCGAGGCCTTCGCCGTAGTCCGCGAGGCCTCGGGCCGCCGCCTGGGCATGCGCCATTTCGACGTGCAGATCCTGGGCGGCATCGTCCTCTACCAGGGCAAGATCTCGGAGATGAAGACCGGTGAGGGCAAGACGCTCGTCGCCACGCTGCCGCTCTACCTGAACGGCCTCGCCGGCAAGGGCGCCCACCTGATCACCGTGAACGATTACCTGGCCCGGCGCGACGCCCAGTGGATGGGCCCCATCTACCACAGCCTGGGCCTCAGCATCGGCGTCCTCCAGCACGACACCGCCTACATCTACGACCCGGCGGCCAACCTGGACAACGCCAGCCTGCGCCACATGTCGCCGGTCCCGCGCCGCGCGGCCTACGACGCCGACATCACCTACGGCACCAACAACGAGTTCGGCTTCGACTACCTGCGCGACAACATGGTCACCGACCTGGACAACGCCGTCCAGCGCCGCGACTCCCCCCATGAATACGCCATCGTGGACGAGGTGGACAGCATCCTCATCGACGAGGCCCGCACCCCGCTGATCATCAGCGGCCCGGCCGAGGAGACGGAGGAGGTGTACCGCACCTTCGCCCGCATCGTCCCGCGCCTTGCCCCCGAAGTTGATTACGTGGTGGACCACAAGCACCGCAGCGTCTCGCTCTCCGACGAGGGCGGCACGAAGGTGGAGAAGGCGCTGGGGATCAAGAACATCTACGACGCCCAGAGCTTCCGCCTCACCCGCTTCCTGGACGCCGCCCTCAAGGCCCAGGCCCTCTACCACCGCGACCAGCAGTACGTCGTCAAGGACGGCGAGGTGATCATCGTCGACGAGTTCACCGGCCGCCTGATGCCCGGCCGCCGCTGGTCCGACGGCCTCCACCAGGCCGTCGAGGCCAAGGAAGGCGTGAAGGTCCAGCGCGAGAGCGTGACCTACGCCACCATCACCCTGCAAAACTACTTCCGCCTCTACGACAAGCTCGCCGGCATGACCGGCACCGCCTGGACGGAGCACGAGGAGTTCCACCAGATCTACGGGCTGGACGTTATCGTCATCCCCACTCACCAGCCCATGGTCCGCTCGGACGACTCGGACATCATCTACCGCAACCTGGCCGGCAAATTCACCGCCGTTGTCGAGGAGATAGAGGACCAGCACGCCCGCGGCCGGCCGGTGCTCGTGGGCACCGTCTCCATCGAGATCTCGGAGAGGCTCGCGGACATGCTCAAGCGGCTCTCCCAGTGCCACCTCGAGGAGTGCGCGAACTACCACGCCGTCTGCCCCCTCAAGGAGCCGGAGGTGCTCAACGCCAAGCAGCACGAGCGTGAGGCGGTCATCGTGGCGCAGGCGGGGAGTTTCGGCGCCGTCACCATCGCCACAAACATGGCGGGCCGCGGCACAGACATCATCCTGGGCGGCAACCCCGAGCGCCTGGCCGAGGGGATCGCCCGCAAGCGGCGGATTGACCTCGCGTCCGCGCCCCAGGACGTGGCGGCCGAGATACGCCAGGAGGCCAGGGACAGCTGGCAGCTGGAGCACGAGAAGGTCGTCGGCGCGGGCGGCCTGCACATCCTGGGCACCGAGCGCCACGAGGCCCGCCGCATCGATAACCAACTCCGCGGCCGCGCCGGCCGCCAGGGCGACCCCGGCAGCTCCCGCTTCTTCGTCTCCTTCGACGACGATGTCATGAAGCGCTTCTCCCCGGAGTGGGTGCCCAACCTCCTGGGCCGCATGGGCATGGACGAGCACACCCCCCTGGAGAGCGGCATGGTCTCCAAGGCCATCGAGCAGGCCCAGACCAAGGTGGAGGGCCACAACTTCGACATCCGCAAGCACGTCGTCCAGTACGACGACGTCATGAACGCCCACCGCGACTACGTCTACCGCGACCGGCGCAAGATCGAGGAGGGCGTGGACGTGCGCTCCAACATCATGGAGATGATTGACGGCGAGATCGAGCGCGTATTCGACGCCTTCGTCCAGGGCTACAACACCAGCGAGTGGGATCTGACCAGCCTGATCACGGAGCTGAAGGCGATCGTGCCCCTGCCGCCGCACTTCACGGAGGAGCATTTCCGGGAGATGCAGCCCGCTGAGGCGCTGGAAGAGGTCACGCAGTTCGCCCACCAGGCGTACGAGCACAAGGAGCAAGAGCTGGGCGAGGAGAAGAGCCGCACTCTGGAGCGCCTCGTGCTCCTGGGCACCATCGACCGGCTCTGGGTGTACCACCTGACGGCGCTGGACGAGATGCGCCAGGGCATCGGCCTGACCGGCTACGGCGGCCGCGACCCCCTGGTGGAGTTCAAGCGCGAAGCGTACGACATGTTCGAGCAGCTCAAGGACCACATCCGGGACAACGTGACCAAGCGCATCTTCCACGTCACGCTCGTGCCGCCGGCGCCGCCGCGGCCCCAGCCCCGCCAGATGCAGGAGCGGGGACCTGATGAGACGGCCAACGCCGCCGCCGGAGCGCCCACCGCCACCGCCACCGCGACGGCGACAGCGCCGGCGCCGTCGGCCTCGCGCAAAGTGGGCCGCAACGACCCGTGCCCCTGCGGCAGCGGCAAGAAGTACAAGAAGTGCCATGGCAGCGGGGGCCTCGTCTAGAGGCTCAGAGTGATGCCCACTCCAACACTCGTCCTCTCAGCGAGGGCCGGCGGCGGAAGCACGCGGGGGTGCAGGGGGCGCCGCCCCCTGCCGGGGGGTTTGGGGGGTGTCCCCCCAATCTCAACATCCCGGGGCGGGCGGGTGGGACGCACAGCATCGCCCCAAACCGGATAGCGGAGATGGCTCAACAAACGCAGGCCAGGGCGCTAGCCGGCGAAGACCCCGAGCGACAGGCAGCGAGGATCATCAAGCAAATGCGCGCCGCCGTGGCCGCCGGCGACCAGCACTGGTGCCACGCGCTCCTCCACGCCATCCGCCTCTGGCCCTTGCCCGAGGAGCAGGTGGGAGACCGCACCTACCGCTATCTGGTAGGCGGCGAAGCCTTCGACTGGCTCCTCCTGGCCGAGCGCCTGTGCGAGGAGCTGGACAGCCTGGTCCCCGAAGACGAGGTGGAGGAACTGCTCTTCCACGGGCGATTCCCGGAGGCCGTGGCCGGCGAGGACCTGCAACCGCTCCTGGGCGCCAAGTACCGCGCGCACCTGAACTTCGTCTACGGCGTGCGCGTGGAGACGGCGCTGCAGCTGGCCGTGCTGGCAGAGGTGCACAAGGAGCGCGTCGCCGCTCGCATCTGGGAGAACGGCCACAGCGACGACGAGGCCTTCCGCCGCATCTACGGCGGCACGCGCTCCGAAATGCTGGCCGAGTTCCGCGGCTCCTGTCATTCTGAGCGCCCCGGGCGCCCGAGCGCAGAAGGACGCAACTTCGCGAAGGAATCTGGGGAGGGGCAAACGTCGGCGCGCAGGGCGACACCTTCCGATGTCTCAGACGCCCTCTCGCTGCACGACCTCTCGGAGTTCACCTACTGGCTCTTCCGGCGCCGCGTCCAGAACAGCGACCCCGCCCGCGTCGCCAGCGACACCCGCAAGGGCCTGGCCCACTACCAGCGCCTGGAAACGCTGCGCCGGTCCGGCGCCCCCGCCCCCGCGGCGGAGCAGGCCTAGCGCCGCGCCTCCTGCCTCCAAGCGCTATTGGCGGCTGACCATTTGACACACCCAGAGGGGGGTGTCAACGGTGCGGTACCCTGATATAATCCGGCCTTAGTGATGGTTGGAAAAGCCGACGAATGGACGTTAGAACCACGCAGGGTCGCCCTGTCGCGTTGTTTTCGGTCTGTCTTGTATCCTGTCAACGTTGTAGCTGTTCTAGACCGGTTGCCAGAGCTTGGTTGGGTCGTTGAGGAGCGAGTCGAAGAAGAGAATTCCATACGCATAGGCGCACCGAAGAAAGGTAACCTGCGCTTGCAGCTAGATCAGTCGGCCAAGACTCTTGGGGTGGTTGGGGATGATCTGGCGCAAGCGCTCATCGCTTACCGTGAATTGATGCAGGCGGCAAGTGACGTTTCTTCATACACCAGCGGGATCGGCACTCTCTATGTCGAGTTTCGTTACCTTGGTGACGCACACGGCGACAAGGTCAATCCTCTTGAGGTGTTCGCCCGTTGGTGGGGCGGTGCCGAGCGGGTAGAGTCTTTCGGATCAGAGATCGCTAAGGACTTGCCTTCTGACGCTTCCCGGATGATTCCATATGGCATCCGCCTTGCCCCAGAAGGAAATGATGCCAACCGCCCCAACTGGACTGAGTTAACGATTGCGCCATCAAATACGTCGGGTGAAACGAAATTCCACTTCGACCTGTTGTTTCGGAATGAGTCGTCGGCAAAGACCGAAGAGGTGGCCGAGAACGCCGATGCTATCATTAGACGGGCCTTGGCGCAGTTAACCAAAGCCTAAAGGACCACGTGACAGTCGCAACCGCAGCCGCAACCATCAGTAGCATCTCAGACGCGCCAGCGCTGAGCGTGCTCTTGGCTACGCGGGCTCGTGGTCAACCGATTACCTGGCGCCCAAGTCTGCCGCCGGGGATCGTTGTCGAGATAGACTCAGGGCGGCGGCGCCGGAGCCAGCCCGAAATCGATATTGATAGTGGCGACCGCAAAGCTGAGGTCGAGCTTCATCAGACCACGACCCGCACGCGCCGGTATATTACTCCGCTTCGCCGACGTGCGAATGCTCATCCTGCAATGACTCGGAATCGCATGCAGCTTGCGGCCACGCTATGGAATGTCATCGTCTCCAAGGCTCTCCAGTCAGGGCTCAGTGTCGATGGAGTGATCGACGTTGAGGAGGCGATTGAGGAGCAGACCAGCCAGCTTGTTCTTCGAGTCAAGGTACACGGTATCGCCACTCAAGCTCTCGCCTTTTGGAGCAGCCTTGACGCCGACATCGACCGTTGGATGACACGGCTTCCTGACCGAGAGCGAAACATATTTCTTTCGGACGTAGGGCTACGCTTCGCCTGGGCGGCGTAAGTTGGCGATCTTTGACCCCATCGAGTGGGTTAACCTAAGCGCCGCTTTAGTGCTACGTGCTGACGAGGGAAGTCATAGAACCGCAATCGGACGCATGTACTACGCCTGCCACCTTACAGCACGTGACCAATTATTCGGGATAGATGGCGTCCAACTCAAACGCAAGGACCGAGAGAGGCTCACCGGTAACAAACTGGCCAGCGAACACCAATGCGTCTCATCCGCCGTGGCGCGCTCCACCGCGATTGGCACTGGTAGGGCCAAGCGCTTATCCGACCAGCTGACAGAGCTCAAGAGTATGCGAGAGCAGGCAGACTACTTCCGTGACTCCTCTGGTTCAGATATTGCTGGTATTTTTCAGCGGTACGCGGTCAGCGATTGGCACGGGCTAGCGGGGCAGGCGATGGTGCTAGCTAAGGCGCTACTGCCCGAGTTGAGCCATCTGCCCGTATATGGGAGGGCTTAGTGAAGCGCACAGTCAGCCGCCGACCGGCCACCTGCCCGAACAAGGCGCCGAACCGCTCCGCGTCGGAAATCTTCCGGCGATTGAACCGATAGTCAAACTCGCGTAGGTACTGGTTCAGGTACGGCAGGCCTAGCACCCCGCCCCTTCTTCCCTCTTCCCCCTTCCCTCTTCCCCCTTCCTGCCCCCAACCCCTCCCTCCATTTGCCCTAGCCGCAACCGCGCAAATATAATAAACCTCACCCTTCCGAAAGGAGACCCCCCCCATGGCGACGCCGTATGCCTACTTCAAGAAACAGATCGTGCCTCTGGCGGAGGCCAAGATCGGCGTGATGACCCACGCCTTCAACTACGGCACCGCTGTATTCGAGGGGATCCGCGGCAACTGGAACACCGAGGAGCAGCAGATATACCTCTTCCGCCTCAAGGAGCACTTCGACCGCCTGCGCCAGAGCTGCCGCATCATGCGCATCGAGTTCCCCTATGAGAACGAGGAGCTGTACTCCATCGCCACCCGCCTCGTAGAGATGTCCGGCTACCGCGAGGACGTCTACATCCGGCCGCTGGCCTACAAGAGCTCCGAGGTGCTGGGCGTGCGCCTGCACGACCTGGAGGACGACCTGCTCATGTTCATCGCCCCCTTCGGCCCGTACCTGGACATCGAGAAGGGCGCCCGCTGCTGCACCTCGTCCTGGCGGCGCGTCGAGGACACCGCCATCCCGGCCCGCGCCAAGATCACCGGCATCTACGCCAACTCCGCCCTGGCCAAGACCGAGGCGAACCTCAACGGCTTTGACGAGGCGATCATGCTGGACGAGCGCGGCCACATCTCCGAGGGCTCCGGCGAGAACATCTTCATCGTCCAGAACGGCCGCCTGGTCACGCCGCCGCCTTCGTCCAACATCCTCGTCGGCATCACGCGCGATACCGCCATCACGCTCGCCCGCGAAGAGCTGGGGATGGTGACCGTGGAGCGCGATATCGACCGCACGGAGCTGTACACGGCAGACGAATGCCTCATGACCGGCACCGCCGCGCACATCACGCCCGTGGTGGAGCTGGACCACCGGCCCATCGGCGACGGCAAGATGGGCCCCGTGGCCTCCCGCCTGGTCAGGCTCTATTTCGAGGTCATCACCGGCAGGAACCGCAAGTACGCGCACTGGTGCACACCATGCTACTCAAGGGTCAAGGCCTGACGATCGAGCGGCCGCCGCGCGCCGCCGGCACGCTGGTGGGCGCGGGGGCCTCCGTACTGGCCCTGATCCTGGCTGCGCTCCTCCTGCTCAAAGTAAGCGGCTGGCCGGTCTCCTTCCCGCAGTTCCTCGGTTACGCCGGCGCCGGGCTGCTGATCCTGCTTGCCGCCGTCTTCGGCTTCTGGGCCTACGCCTGCGCGCAGATGCGCTATCTCCTGGACGCCAAGGGCCTGACCATCGCCTGGGGGACGCTCAGGCACGTCATCCCCGTCGGCCGCATAGAGGGATTCGCGCAGGGGCGCGGGGAGCAGCGCCCGCGCATCAGCGGCGTCGGCTGGTGGGGCTACCACGTCGGCCGCGGGCACATGGACGAGTTCGGCCGCGTGCTCTTTTTCTCCACCCACCGCTCGCCCGAGGAGCTGGTGTACGTCCGCACGGCAGACGCCACCTACGCGCTCAGCCCGCGGGACCCGGACCGCTTCATCGCGGAGGCCAGGCGGCTGCAGTCCGCCTCTGGCCCGGCGCAGGCCGAGGCCAGGGCCGTCGTGCAGAGGCACCCCGTGGCCATCTACCCGGTCTGGGCTGACCGCGTCGCGCAGTGGCTGGGACTGGCCGCGGTGCTCCTGAACCTTGCGCTCTGGGGATACGTGTTCGCCGTGTATCCTGACCTGCAGAACCAGATCACCATCGAGTTCCCGCCCCTCGGCGATATCAGCACCCTGCAGTCGCGGTCGGAGATCTTCAAGATACCGGCCACCGCCACGGCCATCCTCGGCGTCAACCTGCTCGCCGGGCTGGGCTTCCAGTGGAAGGAGCGGGCGGCCACGTATCTGCTGCTGAGCGGCGCCATCTTCTTCCAGGTGCTCTTCTGGCTGGCCGCCGCCATCGCCGTCATCAACGCCTGATACTCAGCGTACCGCCCGCGCCCGCATCTTCCCGCCGGTGCCACCTCTTCCCGCTCATGGTGAGGTATCGAACCATATCCGTCAGCCCCTGAACGTACCGGCCGCGCCCGCGCCGGCGGTAAGATGGAGACGTGCGGCTCCTCATCGCCACCATCGCCCTTCTCCTGCCGGCCCTCGCCGCCGCCTGCGGCTCCTCCGGCGGCGACGAGGCGCCCAACTTCAGCGCCACCGCCTCGCCGGCCTCCCTTCCTGCCCACACCGCCTCGCCTGCGCCGACACCTGTGCCGAGCCCCTCGGACGACGCTCCGCTCTACCTCGCCCTGGGCGACTCCCTCTCATATGGCAACGGCGCCTCGGACCGCAGCCTCACGTCATTCGTCGCGCTCGTGGCGCAGGCGCTCGGCCCCGGCTACGGCCTGCTCAACCTGGGCGTCCCCGGCCACACCAGCGACGACCTGCTGAACGGCGGCCCGCTGGACAACGCGATCGCCGAGATCCAGCGGCGGGCGGACGACGGCAGCCCCGGCAACGAGGTCGCCGTCATCACCCTCGAGATCGGCGGCAACGACCTGCTCAACCTGTACTTCAACCTCGTCATCCCCGGCACCTGCCCCAGCGTCACCGAATCCCTGCAGCGGCCCCAGTGCGTGCAGGCGCTCCAGGACGCGCTCAACAACTACCAGCCGCACCTCCAGCGCACCCTCCAGCGCCTGCAGGAGGCGGCGCCCGGCGTGCCGCTTTTCCTGATGACCGTCTACAACCCGTTCTCCGGCGGCGCCAACGTCATCGACGAACTGGGCGAGCTGAGCCTGGAGGGCAACCCGGATAGCCCCTTCCCCGAGGGCCTGAACGACATCATCCGCCGGGAAGCGGCCGCGGCCGGCGTGCCCCTGGTGGAGTGGCACCCCCTCTTCGCGGGAAAGCAGTCGCAGTACATCGCCGGCGACTTCATCCACCCCAACGACGCCGGCTACCGGGCCATGGCCGACGCCCTGACCGCGGCCATGGCGCAGGCGGGCCTGCCCCTGCGCTAGGCCATATTCCCGTAGGCCAGACCAAACTCCCGTTCGCCAGACCAAACTCCCGTAGGGAGGTACCTTCAGGTGCCTCCAACCGGGGCGGGGCGAGGGGGACTTCACCCGCCCTGGTACCACCGTCTCCTGACTCCGCCTGGGCCAAACTCCCGTAGCCATACCAAACTCCCGTAGGGAGGTACCTTCAGATGCCTCCAACCGGGGCGGGGCGGGGGAGCCTCCGCCCCGCCCTGGTGCCACCGTCTCCTGACTCCTCTGGCCCAAACTCCCGTAGCCATACCAAACTCCCGTAGGGAGGTACCTTCAGGTGCCTCCAACCGGGGCGGGGCGCGGGGAGCCTCCGCCCCGCCGGCGCCACCGTCTCCTGACTCCGCCTGGGCCAAACTCCCGTAGCCAGACCAAACTCCCGTAAGGAGGTACCTTCAGGTGCCTCCAACCGGGGCGGGGCGGGGGAGCCTCCGCCCCGCCCTGGTGCCACCGTCTACTGACTCCGCCTGGGCCCGGCGACGGCGCCCCGCGCCATGAACAACTGCTAGACTGTAGCCGCCATGACTTACGATGTCATCGTGGCCGGCGCCGGACCGGCCGGCAGCACCGCGGCGCGCCTCCTGGCCGGGCGCGGCGCCTCCGTCCTCCTGCTCGAGCGCCACGCCTTCCCGCGCGACAAGCCCTGCGGCGGCGGCGTCACCCTGCGCGCGGCCGCGGCCCAGGACCTGGACCTCTCCCCGGTGGTGGAGCGCACCATCTACGGCGTGCGCTTCAGCCTGCGCCTGGGCCCCGGCTTCCAGCGCCGCTTCCGCGCGCCGCTCTCCTATATGACCCAGCGCTGCCGCCTCGACGCCTTCCTCGCCGAGCGCGCCGCCGAGGCCGGCGCCGCCTTCCACGACGGCGAGGCCGTGCGCGAGGTCGATGTCCACCCCAACGGGGGGTCAGGCTTTAGCAACGGGGGGTCAGGCTTTAGCCTGACGCCGGTTGGGGTGGCCGTGAGAACAGACCGCGACACCTACACCGCCAGCATCCTCATCGGCGCGGACGGCGCGAACGGCCTGGTGGGCCGCGCGGCCGGGCTGCGCCCCGATTTCGAGGAGGCCGTGGCGCTGGAGGCCAACGTCCCGTTCGCGCACGACATCCCAGACGCCTGGAAGGAGTACGTGGCCCTGGACGTGGGCGGCCTGGCCGGCGGCTACGGCTGGGTCTTCCCCAAGGGGCAGCACCTGAACGTGGGCGTGGGCGCCTGGAAGTACGCGGCCTTCACCCTGCGGCCCAAGCTGGCGCGCCTCTGCCGCCGCTACGGCTTCGACCCGGCCCGCCTCGAGGATCTGCGCGGCCACCACCTGCCCGTGCGCGTTCCCGGCACGCCCATCGCCAGCGGCCCCGTGGCGCTTGTCGGGGATGCCGCCGGCTTGGTGGACCCGCTCTCCGGCGAAGGCATCCACATGGCCTTCGCCAGCGGCCGCCTCGCCGCCGCCTCCGCTCTGGCCGTCCTCTCCGGCGCCGCGCCGGACATGCTCGCCTACCAGCGGGCCGTGGACCGCCGCCTGCAGCCGGAGCTCACCGTCTCGCGCAAGCTCCAGGAGCTGTTCAACTTCGCGCCGCCGCCGTACGTGGCCGTGATGCGCCGCAGCGAGAAGTTCTGGCTCTTCTTCTGCCACCTCATTCGCGGCGAGCTCACGTACCTGGACTTCGTGCGCCTCATCGGCCCCCTGCGCCTGGCCGTGGACTTCTTCGCGGCGGCGGCCCAGCGGCGCCGCCTGGCGAAGGTGGCGGCCCTCGCGCCCCTGATCCGGGGCGGGTGAGCGATGCGCCCCGGCGTAGAGACGCCCCGGCGGGGCGTCTCTACCACCGCTGCTGCGCGGGTAATGAGCGCAGGGCGTACGCATCCTGTCATTCTGAGCGGTGAGCCGGGTCTGATCCGCACCGCCGCATCTTCGCGAAGGAATCTCGGCGCGCGCCACGGGGCGCTCAGGCTCGCCGTTGTGGCAGCTTTCTTCGTTGTCCTGGCTGCCTGCGCCTCTGATCCCGATGCTTCACCAACCCCTTCGCCTGACACAGTTGCCGTTGTCTTCCAGACGGCCTCCGGCGAGGAGGCCGCACTCCAGGTCGAGCTCGCGGACACGGCCGAACTGCGTTCGCGGGGCCTCATGTTCCGCGACTCCCTCCCCGAAGACGGCGGCATGCTCTTCGACTTTGGCGGCCAGACGCAGAGCGGCTTCTGGATGAAGGACACCAAGGTCCCGCTCTCCATCGCCTTCATCGACGGCGCCGGCACGATCATCGATATCCAGGACATGGCGCCGCTCTCGGAGCAGCTGCACTACCCGGCGCAGCCGTACAACACGGCCGTGGAGGTGACCCAGGGCTGGTTCAGGCGCAACGGCGTGGCCGTGGGGGATACAGTCGTCATGCCTGTGTACTTCGCCACCCCGTAGCACACCCCCGGCCGGCTGTTGATAACTTATCCACAAGGTCGTTTGCCGTGATGCCTCATAAATCCCGGTTACCGAACGGCCTCCGCCGGCCCTGGAGGTCAACGCATCGCCCAGCACACGCCCTTATCCAGATGGAGTCCTCGTGGACGAGAGCCATGAACCTGCTCCTCAAGGCTTCTTCGTATC
>JAUSFE010000021.1 GCA_030649945.1 Dehalococcoidia bacterium
CGCCGTAAATCAGCGCCACGCTGATGCCTGCGCTCTTGCCCAGGTCTGTGAGCACCTCGCCAACCTGCTTGGCCAGCTCACGCGTCGGGGTCAGGATAAGCGCCTGCACATGCCGTTGCTGGGCATCGCAACGCTCCATGAGGGGCAGCCCGAAGGCCAGCGTCTTGCCGGAGCCGGTCTGGGCCTGGCCGATGACGTCACGGCCTGCCAGCAGCACCGGGATGGAGCGCTCCTGAATAGAGGTGGGGGTGTCTATCCCCATGTGGGCCAGCGCCTGAAGGCTGGAGGCTCGTAGTTGAAAGCTATGGAAGGATGGCAACAAGGGGTTCCTTTCGCGGCGGGGCTCAGGGTCTGCCGACCCTGAGGGTTGTGAACGTGGTGTAGTAGTGATTGTGGTTTAAGTGTACGACATTCCGTCGCGGGACACAAATCAGCGCCGCGCGCCAATCCAGCGGGAGTGGTTTCAGGCGCGCGGCGCGGCGGCCGCTCGAAGCGGCCGGCGTCGCCCGATCGCCCTAGCTGGGGGCCTTCTTCTTCGCTTCGGCCTTCTCCGTGCGCTCCTGGCAGGCGTCGGAGCAGTATGGCGCCTCAAGCCCCCGGGCGACGGGTACCGTCTGCTCGCAGCTTTCGGCGGCGCAGACGCGATTGGCCGCCTGCTGCAGCGCTTCCAGGTTCAGTGATGCCGTAAACACTCGTATAGCCCTCCCAACTGCGCAAAGGGCGGCGTTTCTCCGCCCGACAAGACGATTCTAGACGGTGGAGCGCTGGCGAGTCAGTCGGGCAGGCGCCCCTATTCGAGTGGGGTTTTGCCCGACATACCCCGTCGCAGCCCGCCCGCGGCTAGAGGCCCAGCCCTACCAGGAACAGCGCCAACGCCGTCATCAGGGCCAGCCTCAGCCGGCCGCCCAGCGGATAAGGGCGCAGGCCGAAGAAAATGACCGCCCCGGCCGCGACGGGGATCACCAGCAGGCTGATCGCCTCGGCGGAGGGGGCGCCGGTGGCGGCCAGGGTGGCCTGGAGGGCGAAGGCGATCGCCGCCGCCAGCACGGTCAGCAGCAACAGACGCCGCAGCGGTATCGTGGGACGCGTATCGGAGGGTCCAGCCGTCATCTCAGGACGATTCCCGCGCCCAGCCGTCGTTGCCGTGGCGAGACGTCTGAAGAGCGCGTACTCGTGATCGGCGTCGAAGGCTTCGTCCATGAGGTCGAGCAGCCCCCGACAGCGGGGGCGGGTATAGGCGGAATTCAGACCGGGGAGCACTCAGGGGGGGGGTTGGGCGTGAAGTCGATGCATGATGGCAGAGAGCACGCATCGTCCGCGGAGTCAATGAACCCGTCACGGTCGTTATCGATTCCATCGCTGCAGGTCCCGGGAACGGCCCAGTATCCCTCCGGCGCGCTCAGGCGGTCGTTGGGGTCGGAGCCCAACGCCAGTTCGATGTACTTGAGCCAACCATCGTGATCCCGATCTGTGCATGCAGGGCCGGGCTGGAAGCGCCAGCAGGTCACGCGGCACCCTGCATCACGCCTGTCGGTTCGGCCATCCAGATCATTGTCGACGCCGTCGCGGCAAGTCCTGTGGGGAGGGAATTGTTCGTCAAGCAACCCGTACTCGGGAGTGCTGTTCGGATTGTTAGGGTCAGACCCCGTGTCCAGTTCTAATTGGTTTATGTAACCGTCATGGTCGGAATCGTCGCACGGGCTCGGATCGCGGAAGTCGATGCAACCACCGATAAACGGCACGCTCCTCGGGTGCCTTCGGTGCGCCGCTGCGGCATCCGAATCGCCACCCACGAGCGCAGCGACACCGATTAGAGCCACCAACAGGATCAGTGAGCGCAACATCCGTTCCCTCCGCGCGCGGCCATTATAGCACGCAATCGGGGCAGCCCCCTACTGCAGGTACATGCCGCCGTTGATGTTGATCTGGGCGCCGGTGATGTAGTCGCCCTCGGACACCAGGAAGCGGCAGAGCCGCGCCACCTCCTCCGGCTTGCCGAAGCGGCCCAGCGGGATCTTGGCGATGAGCGCCTGCTGGACCTCCTCCGTCAGGTTCGTCACCATCTCCGTCTCGATGAAGCCCGGGCACATCGCGTTCACGGTGATGTTGAACCGCGCCAGCTCCTGCGCCGCCGAC
>JAUSFE010000026.1 GCA_030649945.1 Dehalococcoidia bacterium
GGACACCCCGTCGGCAAAGTCCACGTTGTAGACCGCGCCGGCGTCGTCCATGCGCCAGTCGGTCTCGCCGAGCTGGCCGTCGGTTATAACGGGCATAGCCGTGTCTTTAAGTATGTAGAAAGCGTCCACGGTGGTGCTGGAATTGCCGTTGCCGTCGAAGACGCGCACGGAAACATAATTAGTGCCCGGCGAGAGAAGGGTGAAGGATGAGGGATCAAGGCTAAAGGGGGCCGAGTAAGAATTGGCGTTGATGCCGGTTTCAACATCTGCCCAGTCGGGACTGAACGGCCCGGTTTCGCCGCCGGTAGTGGAGGCGCGTATCTGGAAATTGAACAAGTAAGCGCCGCCGGTGTCGGCGAAGTCTATGTCATACGCGCCGTTGGCCGAAGTGCGCCAGGTATTGTCCCCCGCCTGGTTGTCGGTTATGGTCGGGCTGGAGAAGTCCAACTGCGGGTTGGCGCGGGTGCTGGTCGAGCCCAGGGTGGTCCAGGCTGTGTAAATACCGACATTGTTCACGGCGCGCGCGCGGGCATAGTAAGCCAGGTTATCCTCAAGCCCGGTAAACGTCGCCGAAGAGCCGGTGACCGACATAGCGCCGGCAGGCAGCGTATACGCCGCGTCGCTTGAGAGCTCCACCTGGTAAGTTACGGCGGTATGGTTATCGTTCGTAAGCCAGTTCACCTGCACGGAAGACACGTACACCCCGCTGAACGCCGCCGTGGACGGCTGCGCCGCGTAGGTGAAGGTGGATAAGGCCGGGGTGTAGGCCGTGACTACCCCGGCGTAGTTCCTGGCGGCCGCGCTGAAGCTATAGGAAGTGTCGGGCACAAGCCCGCCAAGCGTTATATAGCCCGCCGCTGCCCACGGCGTGGACGAGAACGACGCGCCGGTCACGGAGAGCGAATACTCGGTGCCGCTTATCACCGAGGAGTAAGTAGCGTCCTTCGACGCGGCTCCGTCGTAGCCGCCCAGCACTATAAGCTTGCCGTAGCGCTCCACCAGCGCATGCGACTGCACAGCCTGCTGCAGCGGGCCCTGGGCTTCCCACGCGCCCAATGTGCCGTCGCCCTTTGCCGCTGCCCGCAGCGCGGCCGTGCTGGCCATGGAGCCGTTATTGCCGCCGGCTACGAAGAGCCCGTTAGGGGCGCCGACCATGGCGTGGGCAAACAGGCCGTTCGGCAGCGGCGTCACCGCGGTCCACCCCGCCAGCGTGCCGTCGCCGTTCATGTTGACCGTCCAGGCCTCGCTCCGGGCGGAAGCCCCGTCGTTGCCGCCGGACATGAAGATCCGCGGCGTGCTGGTAGTGAAGGCAACGGCCACCGCGTGGGCGTAGAGCGCAGCGGGCATGGTGCCGGCCTGGGTCCAGCCCGCGAGAGTGCCGTCGCCGTTAAGCGCGGTCATCCATATCTCGTCGCGCGCGCCTGAACTGTAGCCGCCGAACACGTAGAGGGTCTCGCCATATGCAATAGCCGCGTGCGCGTATACGGCCTGCGGCAGCGCCGCCTCGGCCGCCCACTCGCCGAGCGAGCCAGAAGCATTTATCGGTGCGCTCCAGACTTCGCTGCGCGCCGCCGTGCCGTCGTAGCCGCCCATGATGTACAGCCGCCCTTTCAGCGCCGCCGACCCGTGCCCGTAGCGCGCACCAGGCAGACTGCGCGTCTGCTGCCAGCTCCCCAGCGCGCCATTCACGCTCAGCGGTGCGGCCCAGACTTCGGACTTGTAGCCCGTGCCGTCGCTGCCGCCGGAAACAAGTATTATGTCACCGGATATCGCGGCCGAGTGGCCGTAGCGCTTGGCCGGCATAGCCCCGGCCCCGGCCCAGGCCGACAAGCCAAGACCGCCGGGATTGCCGGCGGAGTCCCAGTACAGGCCTACGCTGTTCGGGCCAACCGTATAGAGCCCGATCGCCGACAGAGCGGCTGCACGGCTGAGGCCCGAGTCCTGCACGTAAGCGCTGGGTTGGGAAACTGCCGACAGCGTGCGCAGGCGCATATAATAGGTGGTGTTGGGCGAAAGAATAGGCAGGTCCAAAGCCAGGCTGGTGGTACGCGAAGAAACCTCCACCACCGAGAAACCGGAGGCCGTGGACAGGTCGCACTCGTAGAGCGTGCCCCCCCCGTTGCCGTTCGGGCCCCAAGTGATGGAAGCGCTGGACGACCACAGGCTATAGGTCTGAAGTATGGGCGGCACCGGCAGGGTTACCGTGGAGCCCAGCATAAGCCACTCAGTGCTGTCGTTATGGTTGCCCAGCGCCTGCACCTTAAACCAGTAGGTGGTATTCGGGAACAGCCCGTAGAAAGTCATGGTGTAGGGGCCAAGGCCGGGCACGGCCACGGACGAGGCCGCCAGGCTGAGGAACTCGTCGCTGGAGGCCTCCACCGCATAGCGGGTGCCGGGGCCGTTGCCGTTGGACAGCCATTCCACCGTCACGGTTAAGCTGGAAACCGCCGCGTAGACGGTGCCGGAGCCCGGCCCGACAGCGTAGGTGGAATTAGAGCCCACGCCGAAGTAATTTACCAGGCCGGACCAGTTCAGCGAACCGGCGCGGAAATGGTAAGTCGTATCCGGGAGCAGCCCGGA
>JAUSFE010000028.1 GCA_030649945.1 Dehalococcoidia bacterium
GCCGGGCGGCATCTCGCCTAGTGTGGAGGGGTGTGACCGGCGCCGCCGGTCCGTCCACGGAAGGGCAGGTGTGGCATGAGGCTGGCAAGACTGCGCGAGGAGAGCGGGCAGTCGCTAATCCTCGGGACCTTCAGCGTCTTAGCGCTGCTGCTCGTGACGGCCTTCTCGATCGATGTTGGTTTGGCCACCGGTCAGAAGGCGAACCTTCAGAACGCCGTGGACGCCGCCGCTCTGGCCGGCAGCATCGCCCTTTGTGCTCTCATTTGGACGCCAGCATATCGTCCCTTCATCGATCATGCCGGTGTCCGATATCTATCTGACCCTACTCACCCTGCCCGCCCCGCCGCTTGACCCTGCGCCCTCCAACCGTAAACCTTATGCCGTGAGCGTTCTTCCGCCCGCCGTCCAGGCGCTGCTGGATCCGTCCGCCTACCCGCACCCGGTCTCGGACGTCCGGCTCATCCAGACGCACATCTCATATGTGTTCCTGGCCGGCGATTACGTGTACAAGATCAAGAAGCCGGTGGACTTCGGCTTTCTCGACTACTCTACCCTCGGCAAACGGCGCTACTACTGCCGCCGGGAGGTCGTCCTCAACTCCCGCCTCTGCTCAGATACCTACCTGGGCGTCGTCCCCATCCGCGAGAGCGCAGGCCGGTTCGCCATCGGCGGGCCCGGCACGATTGTGGAGTACGCGGTCCGGATGCGCCGCCTGCCCGCGGAGCGGATGATGGACCGCCTGCTGGCGGAGGGCAAGGTGACGCCGGCGATGGCGCGCGCCGTGGCGGACAAGCTTGTCCCCTACCATGCGACCGCCGAGACCAGCCCGACCATCGCGCGCTTCGGCGACTGGGCCATCCGCTACAACTGGCAGGAGAACGTGGACCAGTGGACGCCGTACATCGGCCGCACTCTCTCGCCCGCGCAGGACCGCATCCTGCGGACGTACGGCGAGGCGTTCCTCGCGCGCCGGCGGCAGCTGCTGCGCCGCCGCGTGGACGAGCTGCGCATCCGCCGCGTCCACGCCGACCTGCGGTCCGATGCGATCTGCTTCCAGGACGGCATCTGCATCTTCGACTGCGTGGAGTTCAGCCGCCGCATCAACCTGCTGGACGTCGCCCGCGACGTCGGCTTCCTGGCCATGGATCTGGAGTACCGCGGCCGGACCGATCTGGCGCAGGCGTTCGTAGACCGCTACGTGGAGGTGTCCGGCGACGGCGACCTGCGCGAAGTGCTCGATTTCTACGCCTGCTACAGCGCCTGCGTGCGCGGCAAAGTGGAGAGCTTCCTCCTGGACCAGCCGGAGGTGCCGGTTGCCGAGAAGCGCCGCGCCCGGGCCGCCGCCCGCCGCTATTTCGGTCTGGCGTGCAGCTACGCGCAGTCGCTGCCCCCGGCCATGCTCGTCATCACCTGCGGCCTGCCCGGCACGGGGAAGTCCACCCTGGCGCGCGCCCTGGCCGAGGCGACGGGGTCCGCGGTCGTGTCGTCGGACGTCGTGCGCAAGCGGCTGGCGGGCATCGAGCCCACCGAACACCGGCCGGAGGAGTTCCGCGGCGGCATCTACGCCGGCGATTTCACGGACCGCACCTACGCCGCGCTCCTCGCCCAGGCGCGCGAGGCCCTGGACGCCGGGCGGTCCGTTATCCTCGACGCCTCCTTCATCCGCCGCGAGCAGCGCCGGCAGGCGCAGCGCCTGGCGTCCGCCTCAGGCGCACAGTTCGCCTGCCTGGAACTGGCGGCGGATTCGGACGCCGTGCGTCGCCGCCTGGAGCGCCGTCTGCGCCGCGGCGCCGACCCCTCCGACGCCGGCTGGGAGGTCTACGTGGCCCAGAAGCGCCGCTTCCAGCGCCCCGCCGAGGTGCCCGCGGAACGGCGGCTTCTGGTGGACTCCCAGCGGCCGATAGCAGCGCAGGTGCGGTCCGCGCTGAAGGCGTTGCGCGCGCTCTCGCCGCTCTCGCTTCAAGCCGGTACCTCTTCCCCCAGTAGGCCGGAGCCTTCAGGCCCCGGCCTACCAACACCCCGCCACGATCCGGCTATCCGCTAACCGGACACGACCGGGCGCTTTGCCGTTGACAACGGCCCGAACGGGCGTATAATTGCCGCATCCGCAAGTCTGCGGGGCACGTAGGGGGTGCTGGCATGACCGCTGTCCGTTCGTTTGCGACTCTCGTGCTGACGCTGGTGGTCCTGCTGCTGGCAGGCGGCTCTCCCGCCGGTGCAGCGACAGCCACCATTACCGTCAACAGCACCGGCGATACGAACGCCCGCGACGGCGTCCTCACGCTGCGCGAGGCGATGCTGCTGGCAACCGGCGGCCTGACGGTGGGCACGCTGGACAGCGGCGAGTGCGCCCAGGTCTCCGCCAGCACCTACACGCCCCCATGCAGCACCACGGACTCAATCGGGGCGGCATCGGCAGATACGATCGCCGTCCCCGCCGGCACCATCACCTTGGCGGCGGTCCTCCCCACGCTGAGCACGGGGAACGACACCATCTCCGGCGCGGGGCCAGCCTCGTCCATCGTGGACGGGGTGACGAAGACGTTCAACTGCTTCCTTATCTCAGGGGAGAGTTCCGACAATAACAAGATCAGCGGCCTCCAGATCAAGCGCTGCGCCGACGGTGTGCGGATCGAGTTGGGAGCGGACGCCAACACGATCGGCGGCACGACCGCCGGCGAGCGAAACGTCATCTCGGACAATAACGTCGGCGTGCGGATAGACGGCAGCGCGACGACGGGCAACGCAGTTAGCGGCAACTACATGGGGACGGACGTGACGGGGACGCTGGACTTGGGCAACACAGGCGACGGCGTGTGGATCAGCGACGCGCCCAGCAACACCATCGGCGGCACGGCTGCGAGCGCTCGCAACGTGATCTCCGGCAACGACATCGACGGCGTGAGGATCAGCGGGACTGCGGCCAGCGGGAACCTGGTGCAGGGTAACTACCTGGGCACGGACGTTTCGGGCACGCTAGACGTGGGGAACACGTGGGACGGCGTGTTGATCAGCGGCGCGCCCAGCAACACCATCGGCGGCACGGCGGCCGGGGCCCGCAACGTCATCTCGGGAAACAACTCGAACGGCGTCTTCATCAACGGCGCCGGCGCCACGGGGAACCTGGTGCAGGGGAACTTCATCGGCACGGACGTCACAGGAACACTGGACGTCGGCAACAGCGCTAACGGAGTGGACATCTCCTTGGCGCCCAGCAACACGGTCGGCGGCACGGCCGCCGGCGCGCGCAACGTCATCTCCGGCAATAACCAGTCTGGGATACGGATCGGCGATGCGGGCGCCACGGGCAACCTGGTGCAGGGCAACTTCATCGGCACGGACGTCACGGGCGCGCTGGATCTCGGCAACAACAATTCAGGCGTGCTGATCAACGACGTGCCCACCAACACGATCGGTGGGACGGCGGCCGGGGCACGCAACGTGATCTCTGGCAACGACTCGAACGGCGTAGAGATCCGCTTCGCCGGCGCCACGGGGAACCTGGTGCAGGGCAACTACATTGGCACGGACGTGACAGGGTCGCTGGACCTTGGCAACACGTCGCACGGAGTCATGATCAACGGCGCGCCCAGCAACACGATCGGTGGGACGGCGGCCGGGGCGCGCAACGTCATCTCTGGCAACAACTTGGACGGCGTAATGATCACCGAAGCCGGCGCCACGGGGAACCTGGTGCAGGGCAACTACATCGGGACGAAATCCGACGGTGTGGGCGCCCTCGGCAACACCTTGGATGGCGTGTTCAGCGCCGCACCCGGCAACACCATCGGCGGCACGACACCCAGCGCGCGCAACGTGATCTCAGGCAACGACGTAAATGGCGTAGTGATCGCCGGCGCCACGGGGAACCTGGTGCAGAGGAACTACATCGGCACGGACGTCACAGGAGCACTGGACGTCGGCAACACCTTTGACGGCGTGCTGATCACCGGTTCCAGCAACACCATCGGCGGCACGACAGCCGGGGCGCGCAACGTGATCTCTGGCAACGACTCGAACGGCGTAGAGATCCGCTTCGCCGGCGCCACGGGGAACCTGGTGCAGGGCAACTACATCGGCACGGACGTGACAGGGTCGCTGGACCTTGGCAACACGTCGCACGGAGTCATGATCAACGGCGCGCCCAGCAACACGATCGGTGGGACGGCGGCCGGGGCGCGCAACACGATCGCCTTCAACGGCGGCGACGGGGTGTTCGCCGATCCGACCGCTGGCACGGGCAACGCCATCGACCCCAACTCCATCCACTCCAACACGGGCTTGGGCATCGACCTGGGCGTGGACGGGGTGACGGCCAACGACCTGAACGACCCGGACGTTGGCGCGAACAACCTCCAGAACTTCCCCGTGGTGACCTCGGCGCTGTGCTGCGGCGCCGGTGGCACGGTGATCACGGGGTCGCTGAACAGCACGGCCGGCACAATGTTCGCGCTGGAGTTCTTCACCAACCCGGCCTGCGACCCTTCGGGCAACGGCGAGGGGCAGAGCTTCCTGGGGTCGGCGAGCGTCACGACCGTCAACAACGACGCCGCCATCAGCGTCACTGTGGGGCCGGCGGCCATCGGCTCGTTCGTCACCGCGACGGCGACGGACCCCGCAAACAACACGTCGGAGTTCTCGGCCTGCCGCATCGTGCAGCTGGACACCGACGGCGACGGGACACCCGACTCCAACGACAACTGTCCGCTGGCGCCAAACACCGGCCAGTATAACCTCGTTCACCCGCTCACGCCCGCTGGCGACGCCTGCGAGAACCCGGACCATGACCCCTGGGTCGATGCGGTGGACAACTGCCCGGACGTCGGGACCCCCTGGGTCGTGCCCCTCGATGACAACCCGGACTGCGACGGCTTCCCACGCACCACGCAGCAGGGGGCGCGCGGTCCGGAGTCCTTCATCGGCACCGACCCGGATGTGGCCTGCGGGGTGAACGCCTGGCCCGTGGACATCAACGACAACCTGAAGGCGGAGCTGTCGGACATCCTGGCGTACATCCCGGTGTTCGGCACCACGGCGCCGCCCCCCCCGTCCGCGTACAACCCACGCTTCGACCTGAATGCAGACAACAAGGTGGGGCTGCAGGACATCCTGATGTTCATCCCCTTCTTCGGCTACACCTGCACGCCGTGAGGAAGTTCTTAGTGGATAGTGGGTAGTGGGTAGTTTATCCCTACGCGAAAGTCGCAGGCCGCGACGTAACTCGGGGTGGGGACACTATTAACTATCAACTATCCACTATCAACTATAATGGCCGCACCATGTTCAGGTGGGCGCCGTCACTCGCCCTGCTTTCGCTGGCCGTGCTGCTCGGCGCGGGCGCTTCGTCTGCCCGGCTCACCTCGGCATCGCCGGCCATCACCGGCTATCCCAACTCCATCGCCGCGACCGGCGATTCCATCACCCAGGCGGTGAACAGCGTCGCCATCGGCAACAATCCCGAGAACTCCTGGGCGACGGGAACCAACGCCACCGTGAACAGCGTCTACTCACGCATCCTGGCCCAGAATCCGGGGATCAGCGCCAACCGCTTCAACGATTCCGTGAGCGGGGCCCGCATGGTGCACCTGAACGGCCAGGCGCTGAACGCCGTCGCCCAGGGCGCGCAGCTCGTGACCATCCTCATGGGCGCCAACGACGTCTGCACCTCCGGCGAGGCCACCATGACGCCCGTCGCCACGTTCCGCTCGCAGTTCGCCCAGGCCATGGCGACGCTGTCCGCCGGGCTGCCCGACGCCCGCATCGCTCTGGCCACCGTGCCGGACATCTACAACCTGTGGGCGATCCTCAAGGACAACGTCTCGGCCCGGTTCATGTGGAGCACCTTCAGCATCTGCCAGTCCATGCTCGCCAACCCGCAATCGACGGCCCAGGCCGACATCGACCGCCGGAACAACGTGCGCCAGCGCAACATCGACTTCAACACGCAGCTGGCGGAGGTCTGCGCGCAGTACGTCCACTGCCGCTTCGATAACAACGCCGCCTTCAACCTGGCCTTCACACCCGCCGACGTCTCCACCATCGACTACTTCCATCCCTCCCTGACGGGTCAGACGCTGGCGGCCGGCGTGGCCTGGGGATCGTCCTTCGATTTCACGGACAGCGTGGCGCCCGTCTCGGCGCTGACGGCGGCCCCCCTGCTGGGCGGGCAGAGCGTCTCGCTCTCCGCCACGGACAACGCCGGCGTTTCGGGCATCGAGTACAAGGTGAGCGGCGGCCCGTACCAGAAGTTCGTCGCGCCCGTGCCGCTGCCGGGCGGCAACACCATCAGCTATCGCGCGGTGGACGTTAACGGCAACTCCGAGGCGACGCACGACTTCACCGCCTCCTGCACGATCAGCAACTGGCCGCTGCCGGCGGGCGACAGCGACTGCGACGGCTTCTCGAGCGCCGTCGAGGTCTTCGCCGGCACCAACCCGAACCTCGCCTGCGGGGTGAACGCCTGGCCGGTGGACAACAACGACGACCACAAGGCCGGGCTGGCGGATGTGCTGGCATACATCCCGGTTTACGGGACGACGGGCCCCGGCCTTCCCTACCAGGCCCGCTACGACCTGAACGCGGACAACCAGGTGGCGCTGGCGGACGTCCTGATGTTCATCCCCTTCTTCAACCAGACCTGCACGCCGTAAGACGGCGCTGGCGCGCCAGAGCAATAGAGCAACGAAGCAATAGAGCAAGACAGCCGGAGGGGCCGCGCGGGCAGCCCCTTCAGTGCAGGGGGCGGAGTGTCAGAGCGTCAAAGGGTCAGGGGGTCAGGTGCCGCCGTAGGGGCGCAGCATCCGTCGTACGCACCATAACGCCGCGCCCGGGATACCGGTCCTCCACCGGGTACCGATTCGGATTCCGCAATGCTGCGCCCGCACGCACGCCGCGCGCTTGCACGCGTTGTGGCCGACAGGGCCAGTCTAAGGCTCGACACGGACGATGCCGGGGATACGGTCGAAGTCGGCGTCGTAGCTGTAGATACGGTCGATTCCGCGCTTGCGCATGATGGCGGCGTTGTGGCCAATCCGTCGTATCATGAAAGCGTCGCACCATGCGCATCGGCCTCATCTCTGATACCCACATCCCCGTCGCCGCGCCGCGCCTCTGGCCCCAGGTCTACGAGGCCTTCCGCGGCGTCGATCTCATCATGCACGGCGGCGACCTGATGACCCCGCAGGTCCTCGACTGGCTGGAGGAGATCGCGCCGGTCATGGCCGTCAGCGGCAACGGCGACTACACCGGCTGGCAGCGCTCCATAGCGCCCCAGGACGCCCGCCTCTCAGAGTCGAAGGTCCTCGTGCTTGACCTCCCGGAGAACCGCCGGCTGCGCATCGGCCTCGTGCACGATTTCCAACTGCCGGAAGCGCCGCCGCTGCGCACCCTGGAGGGGCTCATGGCGCACTTCTTCGGCGGTCCCGTCAACGCCGTCGTCCGCGGCAGCACGCACCGGGCGGAGATCACCACCGTCAAGGGCGTGCTCATCGTCAACCCCGGCAGCCCCACCTTCCCGGACCACCAGACCGCTCGTCTGGGCACCGTCGGCTTCCTGGACATCGAAGGGTCGCGCGTGCGGCCGTCCATCGTCCAGCTGTCGTAGCCTCAACCTACCCGGTGCGGACGAAAGGACGGTCCAGCGTCCCAGCTATGCACTAACAACCTGCGGCAATCTCTCAGAATTCTGTCATGTCGAGTTGCACTCGACGCCCGAGGGCATGAAAACGCTGAGGCCGACATATTCTCGCAAGCGCAACAACATGTCCACGGAAACGCTCCGACCCTTCGGCTGTGCTCAGTCTCC
>JAUSFE010000031.1 GCA_030649945.1 Dehalococcoidia bacterium
GCCGGGCACGAAGCCGCCCTGCCGCTGCAGGTTCTCCGCCAGGTTCTGCTGCCCGAATACGACCAGCGTGTAGAAGAACGTGAAGATGACGACGGTGACGAACAGGAACGCCCAGTACCCCCAGCTGCCCGGGTCAAACACGCCCTGGATGAAATCCGCGCCGTCAGCTATGAACTTGTTATCGGAGGTGGCGAAGATGCTGCCCACGTAGGCCGGGAAGATGATGATGGAGAAGGCGAAGATGAGCGGGATCATGCCGACGGTGTTCACCCGTAATGGGATATGGGTCTGGCCCGACTGCCGGTACATGCGCCCGCTACGGAACACGCTGCGCGAGTACTGGACGGGGATGCGCCTCTGCGCCTCTTGGAAGACGACGATCATGTAGAGCAGCCCGATCATCAGAACACCCAGGAGTACCGTGCTGCTTATCGTATCTCCCGTCCCCGTGTAGAGCTGGCCCGCAACGTACTGGGGCAGGCCGGCGATGATGCCGGCGAAGATGAGGATGGATATCCCGTTGCCGATCCCGCGCTCGATGATCAGCTCGCCCAGCAAGACCAGAAACATCGTGCCGGCGGTCATGGAGATGATCATTGAGAGGGTGGGCAGGGCTTGCGCACCGGAGAGGCCGATGCCGGCGGTGCCGGTGAACCCACCCTGGCTCTGCACGAGCACGAGCTGACCGTACCCCTGGACGAAGGCCATGGGCACGGTCATCCAGTGCGTGTATATCTGGATCTGGCGCCGCCCTTGTTCGCCCTCCTTGGACAGCGCCTGCAGGGTAGGAACCAGGGGCACCATGAGCTGCATGACGATGGACGATGTGATGTACGGGTAGACTCCCATCGCCGCCACGCTCATATTCTGGAGAGCGCCGCCGCTGAAGATGTTCATGAAGCCAAGGACGGTGCTGTCGCGGAAGATCTGGGCCAGCGCGGCAGGGTTAATGCCCGGCACGGGCAGGTTGGACACGAAGCGGAACACCACCAGCAGAGCGAAGGTGAAGAGCAGCTTCTCGCGGATATCCGGCTGGAAGATCGCGTTGTAGGCCGCCTGCAGCAGTTGCGGCCGCTGCTGGCGCGCTCTAGCCGCTGTCGCCATCGCCTGTCCTGAGCCCAGTCGAAGGGCCGATCTCCTGGACGCTGCCGCCGGCAGCTTCGATCTTCTCTT